>NZ_JBSFXO010000016.1:123250-338747 GCF_053595415.1 Streptomyces sp. NPDC002499 | reverse complement strand
CTCGTCCTCAAACGCCGGACGGGCTGGGTAACTCAGCCCCTCCGGCGTTTGAGGAGCGGGGTCTGGGGCGGAGCCCCAGAAGGATGGGACGGGTAGGGGCGGCGGGGGCGAGGAAAGTCCTACGCCAGACCCCGTCGTGCCACAGCCGGCGGACGCCACCCCGCGATCGACGCCACCATGTCCAGCACCTGCCGCGTCTCCGCCACCTCGTGCACCCGATACACCTGCGCCCCCAACCACGCCGACACCGCCGTCGTCGCCAGCGTCCCCACCACCCGCTCCTTCAACGGCTTGTCCAACGTCTCGCCCACGAAGTCCTTGTTGGACAGCGACACCAGCACGGGCCACCCGGTGTCCACCATCTCGCCCAGCCTCCGCGTCGCCTCCAGGCTGTGCCGCGTGCTCTTGCCGAAGTCGTGCCCCGGATCGATCATGATCGACTCCCGAGGCACCCCCAACCCGGCCGCCCGCTCCGCGAGCCCGACGGTCACCCGCAGAATGTCGGCCATGACATCGTCGTACGCCACCCGATGCGGCCGGGTCCGAGGCTCCGCCCCACCCGCGTGCGTACACACAAGCCCCACCCCGTACCGCGCCGCGACCTCGGCGAGCCGCGCGTCCACCCCACCCCACGCGTCGTTCAGCAGATCCGCCCCGGCCTCGCACACGGCCGCCCCGACATCCGCCCGCCAGGTGTCCACGCTGATGACGACGTCCGGGAACCGCCGCCGCACCTCCGCCACGAACCCGACGGTCCGCCGCGCCTCCTCCTCGGCCGTCACCTCTTCGCCCGGGCCGGCCTTGACCCCGCCGATGTCGATGATCGCCGCGCCCTCGGCCACGGCCTGCTCCACGCGCGCGAGGGCGGGCTCGTCGAGGAACGTCGCCCCTTGGTCGTAGAAGGAGTCCGGGGTCCGGTTCACGATCGCCATGATCACCGGCTCGTGCGCCTCGAATTCGCGCCTGCCCAGCCTGAGCATCCCCTGTGACCTCTCCTAGTACGAGCCCGTCTTCGGCCGCCTGCGACCCTAACTGTCAGACCCGCATGGCACGATCGGACCCTGACACATTCAGCTTCCGAACATCGAGTTTGGGGACCACAGCGATGGTTATGTTCTTGTTCCTGGTCGTCGCCCTGGCCGTCGTGGTGGCCGCGGTGACGCTGGCCGTGGTGGGCGGGGGAGAGAGCGACGGCCCGCTGCCCGAGGTGGCCCCCGAGCGGCTCCAGGACCCGCTGCCGCCGGACCGCCCGGTCACCCGCGCGGACGTGGACGAACTCCGCTTCCCCCTCGCCGCCCGCGGCTACCGCATGGCGGACGTCGACGACGCCCTGAACCGCGTCGCCGCCGAACTCGCGGAGCGCGACGCGCGCATCGCCGACCTGGAGTCCGCGCTGGCGGGCGCCCGTGCCGGTGCCCACATCTCCATGGAGAAGCCCGCGCACGGCCCGGGGGAGCAGCAGTGAGCGACGGCACCGCCCTCGCCGGCCCGGACGGCGCGCTGCGCTGCCCCTGGGCGCTGTCCACCGAGGACTACGTGGCGTACCACGACGAGGAGTGGGGCCGCCCGGTCCACGGCGACCAGGCCCTCTTCGAGCGGGTCAGCCTGGAGGCCTTCCAGTCCGGCCTCTCCTGGATCACGATCCTGCGCCGCCGCCCGGGCTTCCGTGCCGCCTTCGCCGACTTCAAGATCGAGGCCGTCGCCGCCTTCACCGACGAGGACCGCGAACGCCTCCTGGCCGACGCGGGCATCATCCGCAATCGCGCCAAGATCGACGCGACCATCGCCAACGCGCGCGTGCTCGTCGACTGGGCTCCGGGCGACCTGGACACCCTCATCTGGTCCCACGCCCCGGACTCCGCCACCCGTCCGGCCCCCAGGACGCTGGCGGATGTCCCGGCGGTCACCCCGGAGTCGACGGCTCTGTCGAAGGACCTCAAGAAGCGCGGCCTGCGCTTCGTGGGCCCGACGACGGCGTACGCGCTGATGCAGGCGTGCGGCCTGGTGGACGACCACCTGGCGGACTGCGCGGCCAGAGGCGACCGGTAACCGGCAGGGGTCCTTCCGAAGGCCGACACGCCCGGCGGAAACCCCGTGTCGGCCCTGCTCGCCCCGGTACCGGCCCTACCGGCCCAGGTACTTCGGCTTCTCCTTGTTCACGAAGGCCTGCACCGCGATCGCGTGGTCCTCGGACTGCCCGGCCCGCGTCTGCAGCTCGTCCTCCTTGTCCAGGGTCTCCGTCAGGGAGTGGGAGAGCCCGTAGGCCACCGCCTCCTTGATCGCCGCGTACGCCACCGTCGGTCCGACGGCGAGCGCGCGGGCCACCTTCTCGGCCTCGGCCCGCAGCTCGCCGGCCGGGACGACCCGGTTCGCGATCCCCAGCTCGTAGGCGTCCTGGGCGCTGATGCTGCGCGGGAAGAGCAGCAGATCGGCGGCGCGGCCGGGGCCCACCACGCGCGGCAGCGTCCACGAGATCCCGGAGTCCGCCGTCAGCGCCACCCCGGCGAACGAGGTGTTGAAGGCCGCCGTGTCCGCCACCACCCGGTAGTCGGCGGCGAGCGCGAACCCGAGGCCGGCGCCCGCCGCGACCCCGTTGACCCCTGCCACCACGGGCTTCGGCATCTGCGTCAGCGCCCGCACGATCGGGTTGTAGTGCTCCTTCACCGTGCTCATGGTCTGCCCGGAGCCGGTCTCACGGTCCGACGCCAGCAGCGTGATGTGCTCCTTGAGGTCCTGCCCGACGCAGAACGCCCGGTCGCCGGCGGACGTCAGCAGCACCGCGCGCACGGCGTCGTCGGCCGCCGCGGACTCGACCGCCTCGCGCAGGGCCACCTTCGTCGCGATGTTCAGCGCGTTCATCGCCTCGGGGCGGTTCAGCGTGATCGTCGCGAGTCCGTCGCCCACCTCGTAGAGCACGGTGTCGGCCATGGTGATGTCCCCTCCGGTGTCGCGGCTCGGGCGTACCGTCCGGTACGCCCCTGTCCGAAGGACAGCATGGCGGAGATCACCGTCCGGGGACCGGAGCGGTCGTGTGACCTGCGTCAAAGAAATCTCGACGGATTCCGGTCCGCGGAAGTCCGTGCGGCGGCGGAGTATCGCAGTCACATCGCCGAATTGAGTGGTTTTGCTCGCGCGCGTTGCCCAAGCGATGCCGACTGATGTTGGTCATCGGGTCCTGAGATGCGGGATAATGGCCTGGAAGCAATGTGTTCGATGCCGGTGTCGTGCGTCCCAGTCACTCGCTGTGGCCACGCGTGCCCTCTTGGGCCGTCGGCTTTGACGATGAGCTGGTTTCAGGAAGGGGAACGAGCATGGCGGCCATGAAGCCGCGAACGGGCGATGGCCCGCTCGAGGTGACCAAGGAGGGGCGGGGCATCGTCATGCGCGTTCCGCTCGAAGGCGGCGGTCGACTCGTCGTCGAGCTGACCCCTGACGAGGCCGACGCGCTCGGCGACGCCCTCAAGAAGGTCGTCGGCTGACGCGCACGCGACCAGACCCGTCACTGCCCCGGCATCGTCTTCGATGCCGGGGCAGCTGTTTGCCCGTCTTCCTGTTCCGTCAGCGCTTGACCGCGCACAGCAGGCCGTCGCCCACCGGCAGCAGCGACGGCACCAGTTCCTGGCTCTCGCGCACCGCGCGCAGCAGCTCGCGCAGCCGCAGGACCTCGGTGGGCTGCGGGCCCGAGTCGACTGTGCGGCCGTTGGCGAAGACGCCCTCGAAGACCACCAGACCCCCCGGACGGAGCAGGCGCAACGATTCAGCGAGGTAGTCGAGGAACTCCAGCCGGTCGCCGTCGCAGAAGACCAGGTCGTAGCCGGCGTCCGCGAGCCGGGGCAGCACGTCCAGGGCACGGCCCGGGATGAAGCGGGCGCGGTTGCTGGCGAAACCGGAGGCGCGGAAGGCCTGGCGGGCGAAGCTCTGGTGCTCGGGCTCGGGGTCCACGGTGGTCAGCACGCCGTCCGCGCGCATGCCGTGCAGCAGATGGACACCGGAGACGCCGGTGCCGGTGCCGATCTCCGCGACCGCCTTCGCGTCCACGGAGGCGGCCAGCAGACGCAGTGCGGAGCCCGTGCCGGGCGACACCGAGCGCAGCCCCGCCTCACGGGCCCGGTCCCGGGCCCAGCGCAGCACTTCGTCCTCGGCGACGTAGGCGTCGGAGAACGCCCAGCTCGTCTGCCGGTTGCCGGTAATGACCCTCTCCTGTCCCCGTGGTTGCCTGGGCGTGACTGTATCCGCTGGCGTCGGGAACCCGCAGATGGGACCAGGCGTTTAGAGGGGTGGAAGAAGGAGCGGGGGGACACAGTTGGATCACGAAGACGAGCAGGGGGACGAGCGGGGCCTCGAGCAACTGCTGACGCAGCCGCCCGAGCCACGCCGGTCCTCATCAAATTCTCGTAAAACCGCTTATCCGGAGCTAACGGGCGAGGTGGCTATGGTAGGGGCTCCACTGGACACCACCAGAGCCGACAGGGGAGGTGCGGCTGCGCCTATGGATCGGGGAGGAGTGCTGCGGCGCTTCCTCGGATCGGCGGGCAGGCCGAAATCCGTGAACGACACCGCTGCTGACCCCAGCCACGCCGCTGACCAGACCCAGACCGCGACTTTCTCCACCGACGCGGACGGGCAGGCGTGGACTCCGCCCACGTGGGAGGAGATCGTCAGCACCCACAGCGGCCGTGTGTACCGGCTCGCGTACCGCCTGACAGGTAACCAGCACGACGCCGAGGACCTCACGCAAGAGGTCTTCGTCCGCGTCTTCCGCTCCCTGTCCACCTACACGCCCGGCACCTTCGAGGGCTGGCTGCACCGCATCACCACCAACCTCTTCCTCGACATGGTCCGCCGCAAGCAGCGCATCCGTTTCGACGCGCTGGGCGAGGACGCGGCCGAGCGACTGCCCAGCCGTGAGCCCTCGCCCCAGCAGGTCTTCAACGACGCGCACTTCGACGCGGACGTCCAGCAGGCCCTCGACACCCTCGCTCCGGAGTTCCGCGCCGCGGTCGTCCTGTGCGACATCGAAGGACTGTCGTACGAGGAGATCGCCGCGACCCTCGGGGTCAAGCTCGGCACCGTCCGCTCCCGGATCCATCGTGGCCGTTCCCAGCTGCGCAAGGCCCTGGCGCACCGTTCGCCGGAAGCCAGGGCGGCCGAGCGCCGTTCCTCCTTCGTGCCACGGGTGCCCGCACTGGGGGGAGGGGGCGCGACCGCGTGAGTGGATCACGACCCAGCCCCGCCGAGGGGCGCTTTTCCGAGCAGCATCTGGGAGACCGACTCTCCGCCCTGGTGGACGGAGAGCTCGGTCATGAGTCGCGCGAGCGCGTCCTCGCCCACCTGGCCACCTGTGCCAAGTGCAAGGCCGAGGCCGACGCCCAGCGACGCCTGAAGAACGTGTTCGCGGAGGCGGCGCCCCCGCCGCCCTCCGAGAGCTTCCTGGCCCGTCTCCAGGGGCTCCCCGGGGTAGGTGACACGGACGGCGGTGGCTCGCCGTTCGGCGGGGGCGGATTCTCCGACGGCTTCGCCGCCCGCCCCACCGCCGGAGCCGGAGCAGGCGCCGGGACCTCCGGGGTCTTCGGACTGAGGCGCGCCGAGCGCTTCGAGTTCGGTTACGTGCCGGCCCGTCCGTACACCCCGGCAGCCGGGCCCGGTCCGCTCCCCATGCCCGCGGCGGCCGACCGAGGGTTCCGCATACACGACGTCAGCCGGCACGAGGCCGAGCGCTCCGCCTCGCGCGGAATGCGGTTCGCGTTCGTCGCCGCCGGCGCGGTGTCGCTGGCCGCGATCGCGCTCGGTGGCGTCACCAGCGGCGTCCCGACCGACACCGCGGACGCCCGCGGCGGCACCGGCACGGGCAGCAACGTGACGCCGATGCGCACGCAGGGCACGGGAGCCGCGACGGCGCCCGAGTCCCAGCGGCGCCGTGGCGCCGTCGGCCCCCTGCTCGCACAGGGCCAGAGCCAGCGCACGCTCGGCGCCCCGGTCGCCCCGACCTCGGTGTCCGCGCCCCTGCTGCCCGGTGTACCGAGCCCCGCGGTCGCCGGACGCGAGGAGACCATGCACACGCTGGCCACGCCTGTGGTGTCCGGTGTCGCGGCCATGTCCCCGCTGATACGTCCGCTCGGCACCACCTCGCCGTTCGCCCTGACCTCGTGGTCCACCACGCCGGAGGTCACGGCCCCCGGCAGCCTGCTCGCCGCACCCGTCCCCGACACGACCTCCGCTCCTTCCTCCCCCACCTCCCCCACCTCTCCGCGCACGGCCCGCTGACCGGCCCCTGCGCCACGGCTCGCGAACCTGGTTGAATCCTGTGAGGGCCGCGCCCTGTGCAGGCAGTCGGGCGCGGAGTCGACGAACCGCGACCGCCGACGACGAGCCGTGTCGCGGTCAGCTGTGGGGAGAGCAGTGAACGAGGGGAAGCCGACGAAGGCGAAGTGGTGGAATCGTCCACACCCGCAGGACCCTTCGGGGGCGGCGGGGACGGACGGTTCCACCGACGGTGATTTCGAGTTGGCCCGGCCCGCTTCCGCGGAAGGCGACTTCGAGTTGGCGCGGCCGGCTTCCACGGAGGGTGACTTCGAGTTGAGGCGCCCGGAGAGCGTGCCGCCGACAGAGGTACCGGACGCGCCTTCCCCCCAGGTTCCCGACGAGCGTCCCGAACCCCTGCACGCCCCCGACCCCTTCAGCACCCCGCCCTACGGCGAGCCGGGCCCCTGGGCCTCCGCCCCACCGGTCCAACAGCCGCTCCCCGCCGCTTCCCCCACGCCCGTGTCCACCCCCTGGCAGAACTACGACCCCTGGGCCGCCCCGGCCGCCCCCCTCCAGCAGACCGGCGCGGCCATCGACGGAGTCGCCTCGCGGCGTCGGCGCCTGCGGCGGGCCCTGGTCGGCGGGGCCGTGGCGCTCGCGCTGCTCTCCGGAGGCGTCGGGGGTGCCATCGGGGCGTATCTGGAGCGCAACGGCGGTGTGGGGGGCGTACAGCTGCCGCAGGCCGGCAAGGAGCCGGTCGGGCGGGCCGCGGACAGTGTGGCCGGGATCGCCGCGCGAGCCCTGCCCAGCGTGGTCACCCTGCATGTCACCGGTTCCGAGGAGTCCGGCACCGGCACCGGGTTCGTGCTCGACGACCTCGGGCACATCCTCACCAACAACCACGTCGTCGAACCCGCCGGTGCCTCCGGCGAGATATCGGTGACCTTCAACAGCGGGGACACCGCCAAGGCCACCGTCGTGGGACGGGACAGCGGATACGACCTCGCCGTGGTGAAGGTGAGCGGTGTGCGGGGGCTCAGCCCCCTGCCGCTGGGCAACTCCGACAACGTCCAGGTCGGCGATCCCGTCGTCGCCATCGGCGCCCCCTTCGACCTGGAGGGGACCGTCACCTCCGGCATCATCAGCGCCAAGTCGCGGCCCATCACGGCCGGCGACAGCGTCGACGGCAGTGACGTGTCGTACGTGGACGCCCTGCAGACCGACGCGCCGATCAACCCCGGGAACTCCGGCGGACCGCTGCTCGACTCGCGGGCCCGGGTCATCGGCATCAACTCCGCGATCCGTTCCGCCGACGACGGCTCGGACTCCGGCGGCGGCCAGGCCGGTTCCATCGGGCTCGGCTTCGCCATCCCCGTCAACCAGGCCAAGCGCGTCGCCGAGGAACTGATCAACACCGGCAGGGCGACCCACCCGGTCATCGGCGTCACCCTCGACATGGACTACACCGGCGACGGCGCCCGGGTGGGCACCAAGGGCAGCGGCGGCAACCCCGCCGTCAACGCGGGCGGCCCCGGCGACAAGGCCGGCATCAAGGCCGGCGACGTCATCACCGAGGTCGACGGTCAGCGCGTCCACTCCGGCGAGGAGCTGATCGTCAAGACCCGGGCCCACCGTCCCGGCGACCGACTGGAGCTGACCGTGCGGCGCGACGGCAAGGAGCTGACGATCTCGCTGGTGCTCGGCTCCTCCGACGGCGACTGAACCTCGTACCGACCGAACCTCGTACCGACCGATCCCCGACAGCAACTGACAGGAACCTCACACGTGAGGTCACGACCCCTGGTCCACAAGGCAAACAACCGGGAAAACCGGCATGCGGGCGCACTCGGAGCGCTCGGGACAGTACCGGTCGAAGCGGATCGCCGGGTACCGTGGATCCGGCCCGGACCACAAGGAGCATCAGGTGTTCAATGACATAGGACCGCTGGAGCTGGTGACGCTCGTTGTCCTCGCCGTGCTCGTCTTCGGTCCGGACAAGCTCCCCAAGGTCATCCAGGACGTCATGCGGACGGTGCGCAAGATCCGCGAGTTCTCGGAGAGCGCCAAGGAGGACATCAGGCAGGAACTCGGCCCGGAGTTCAAGGACTTCGAGCTCGAGGACCTCAACCCCAAGACGTTCATCCGCAAGCAGCTGGACAATGACGAACTGGGGCTCAAGGAGATCCGCAACGGCTTCAACCTGAAGAAGGAGATGGCCGAGGTCACGGACGCGGTGCAGAGCCGCGACGCCGACCGGTCGGACTCCTCCGGTTCCGCCTCCTCGTCCGGTTCGGCGGGCTCGTCCGGTGCCTCCGGCGGTCGTATCGACATGACCAAGAAGCCCGAGGACGACGACCGCCCGCCCTTCGACGCGGACGCCACCTGAGCCGTACGAACACGGCCGGTCACCTGCGTCGTACGTGACGCGTTTCATACCCGGTGGGGCCTTCGCGCGCCCTGAACCGGCCTCCTGAGCGACCCACGCGCCCGGCGGTTTCCCGGTTGCCCGCGGCGGGGTGGCTATGCTGCCGAGTTGTTGTGCGGGCCGGCGGCGAAAAAGCAACGCCGCCCGAAGGGGGGCGGGCCGCTTCGGCCCGACGAGAACGAGGAGGCGTCCGGGCACATGGAGACGACGAGTCAGGCGGTCGCACAGGCGCCGACCGCGGAGGGTGGACAACAGGTCCCCTCCGCCCGGCGCACGGTCGACGGCTACCTGCAGGCGCCCTTCCCGTGGTACGGCCTCGACGAGGCCTTCACGGGGCCGCGCTGGTTGATGCAGGTCGGTACGGCGGCCGACGGGGCCGTCGAGCACGGGTCGATCGGGCACGGTGACGAGCCCTCGGTCAAGAACGAATACGCGGTGGGCTCCGCCGGTGAGCCGAAGGAGAAGTTCGCGGTCGTCGTCACCGTCGCCGCGAGCCCGTCCCGGCGGAGTGCGGACGGGACGGGGTTGCTGGAGGCCACGTCGGTCTCCTCGGCGGCCTGGCTGGCCGGCGTGGGGCTGCTGTCCTTCACCTGGCCCGGGCAGATGGACCACTCGCTGCGGGACGACTGGCTGGACCAGCAGACGGAGACCGCCTGGGTTCTGGCGGACGACCTCGAGGGGGCTGACTGGTCGACCCTGTCCCTGCCCGTGGACGGGGTGCCTACGCCCTTCCACTACCGGGAGTCCGAGTTCGGGTGGGTTCTCGCCGGGTCCACGCCCGAGGGCGTGCATGTGGGGGCGTACGGGCGAGGGATGAGTGCCTATGGGCTCGCGTTCGCCGTGATCAAGGACATCGGCGCGTACGAGTAGCCGTTTGTGGGGAACTGCTCCGCCGGCGTGGCTGGTCGCGCCCACGCGGCGGAGCCGCACATCGATACGGCCCCGCGCCCCTTGGGTCCGCCGACTAGAACTTGTTCTTGGGAGTGATCCCGAGTGACAGTCCCGAGAGGCCCCTCTGCCGGCCCCCCAGCTTGCCCGCGATCGCCCGCAGGGCCGCGCCCGCCGGGGAGTCCGGGTCCGTCAGGACGACCGGTTTGCCCTCGTCGCCGCCCTCGCGGAGGCGGACGTCGATGGGGATGGAGCCGAGGACGGGGACCGAGGCGCCGGTCGTGCGCGTGAGGCCGTCGGCCACCGACTGGCCGCCGCCCGAGCCGAAGACGTCGACCATCTCGCCGCAGTGCGGACAGGGCAGGCCGGACATGTTCTCGACGACGCCGACGATCTTCTGGTGGGTCTGCACGGCGATGGAGCCGGCCCGCTCGGCGACCTCGGCCGCCGCCTGCTGCGGGGTCGTGACGACCAGGATCTCGGCGTTGGGCACCAGCTGGGCGACCGAGATGGCGATGTCGCCGGTGCCCGGCGGGAGGTCCAGGAGCAGGACGTCCAGGTCGCCCCAGTAGACGTCCGAGAGGAACTGCTGGAGCGCGCGGTGCAGCATCGGGCCACGCCACACCACCGGCGCGTTGCCCGGGGTGAACATGCCGATGGAGATGACCTTCACGCCGTTCGCCGACGGCGGCATGATCATGTTCTCGACCTGGGTCGGACGCCCCTCGGCGCCCAGCATGCGCGGCACGGAGTGGCCGTAGATGTCGGCGTCGACGACGCCCACCTTGAGGCCGTCGGCCGCCATCGCCGCCGCCAGGTTCACCGTCACCGAGGACTTGCCGACCCCGCCCTTGCCGGAGGCCACCGCGTAGACCCGGGTGAGGGAGCCGGGCTGCGCGAAGGGGACCTCGCGCTCGGCCTTGCCACCGCGCAGGGCGGTCGCGAGTTCCTTGCGCTGCTCGTCGCTCATCACGTCGAGGGTCACGTCGACGCGGCTGACACCGTCGACCGCGGCGACCGCATCGGTCACGCGTTGCGTGATCGTCTCCCGCATCGGGCAGCCGGAGACCGTGAGGTACACGGTGACCGCGACCGCTCCGTCCGCGTCGATCTCCACGGACTTGACCATCCCGAGCTCGGTGATGGGCCGGTTGATCTCGGGGTCGTTCACCGTCGCCAGTGCCTGGCGCACCGCGTCTTCGCTAGCCATAGGGTCGATGGTACGGCGCCGAGGGGGCCCTTCGGCCAGCCCCTCAACGGTCGTCTGCGTCACGCCCGGCGGACCGTTCTGCCGGGAATACGACGTGTCCGTCCCGCCGGCCCTCTATCTCCTTGACGAGGTCCTGCAGCTCGGAGCGGATCCAGTCGCGGGTCGCCACCTCGCCGAGGCCGATGCGCAGCGCCGCGATCTCGCGGGTCAGGTACTCGGTGTCGGCGATGGACCGCTCGTTCTGCTTGCGGTCCTGTTCGAGGTTGACCCGGTCGCGGTCGTCCTGCCGGTTCTGCGCGAGCAGGATCAGCGGGGCCGCGTAGGAGGCCTGCAACGACAGCATCAACGTCAGGAAGATGAACGGGTAGTTGTCGAAGCGCAGATCCCGCGGCGCGAAGATGTTCCACAGCACCCACGCGATGATGACGACCGTCATCCAGACGATGAACCGCCCGGTGCCCAGGAACCGTGCGATGCGCTCCGAGAACCGTCCGAAGGCCTCCGGGTCCCACTCGGGCAGGAGCCGGCGCCGCGCCGGCCGGGGCTGGTCCAGCCGGGCCCTCGCGCGCGTGCTCGCCGTCGCCCCCGCCGGGGTGCGCTCGCGGCCGTTCTCACGCTCAGCCATGCGCCGTCGCCTCCTCCCCTTCGATCGGTTCGTCGCGTCCATCGGGTTCGTCGGGTTCGGCGGGCTCTTCGGATTCCTCGGTCTCGTCGAGGTGGAACTCGGTCTCCCGCCAGTCCTCGGGCAGCATGTGGTCGAGTACGTCGTCCACGGTCACCGCGCCCAGCAGCGACCCGGCCTCGTCGACCACGGGCGCCGCGACCATGTCGTACGTGGCGAAGAACCCGGCGACGACGGGCAGCGCGGCCTTCGGGTCGAGGGTCTGGAGGCTGTCGTCGAGGATCGAGCTGACCAGCGTGTAGGGCGGGTCGCGCAGCAGGCGCTGGAAGTGGACCGTGCCGAGGTACTTGCCGGTCGGGGTGTCGTCGGGCGGCCGGCAGACGTAGACCTGGGCGGCGAGCGCGGGGGAGAGGTCGGCGTTGCGCACGCGCGCGAGGGCGTCGGCGACGGTCGCGTCGGGGCGCAGCACGATCGGCTCGGTCGTCATCAGACCGCCGGCCGTGTGCTCCTCGTAGGACATCAGGCGTCGCATGTCGGCCGCGTCGGAGGGCTCCATCAGGTTCAGCAGCCGTTCCTGGTCCTCCTCCGGCAGTTCGCCGAGCAGGTCGGCCGCGTCGTCCGGGTCCATCGCCTCCAGGACGTCGGCGGCGCGCTCCTCCTTCAGCTTGCCGAGGATCTCGATCTGGTCGTCCTCCGGCAGCTCTTCGAGGACGTCGGCCAGGCGGTCGTCGTCGAGGGCGGCGGCGACCTCGGCCCGCCGCTTGGGGGCCAGATGGTGCAGGACGTTGGCGAGGTCGGCCGCGCGCAGCTGCTCGAAGGTGGCCAGGAGGCTCTCGGCGCCCTGTCCGTGCTCCTCCAGGGAGAAGCCGGTGACCGCGGACCACTCCACCGTCAGCGTCTCGCCCCTGGCCCGCCTGAAGGCGCCGCCCTTCTTCCCCTTGCGCACGAAGACGCGGCCGACCTCCCAGTCCCGGCGGGCCGGCAACTGCTGCACCGACAGGTCGAGGACGGTCACCTCCTCGTCGGTCTCGGCGAGCGTGACCCGCCGGTCGAGGAGCTCACCGAACACGAGGCGCTCGGTGGGCCGTTGCTCGAATCGGCGGACGTTGAGCACGCCGGTGGAGATGACCTGGCCGGACTCGATGCCGGTGACCCGGGTCATGGGCAGGAAGATCCGGCGGCGCGTGGTCAGTTCGACGACCAGGCCGAGCACGCGCGGAGGGCGCCGGGCCACGCGCAGCATGACGACGACATCGCGGACCCGGCCCACCTGGTCGCCGTTGGGGTCGAAGACGGGAACGCCCGCGAGATGCGAGACGAAGATCCGGGAAGGGGCGCCCGCTGCCATGAACGCGCCTCCTTTTCTTCCTGTTTCCTACGGGTGTTCCGCATGGTTTCCTACGGGTGTTTCGTACGGTGTTCCTTTTCCGAATTGCCCGCTCGGACGGCCTTCAGGCTAGCCCGTCCCGATCGGGTCCGCCCTGGTAGGGGGTCCGGACGGACCGGCTCCGTTCGGTCCGCGCGGCCCCGGTACGCTGCCTCCGTCCCGCGACAGAAAGGCAGCCCCAGCCGTGACCGTGATTGCCCAGGGCCGTACCCGCAGAGTCGCGCTGGTGAGCGCGGTGTGCGCGCTGGTGGTGACGGGGACCGGGTTGCTCACGGGGTGCAGCGAGGATCCGGACGCGGGCACGAACGGGGTCGGCAAGCTGCCGGCCGCGACGATCCAGTCCAAGTCGAAGGCGGCCGCCGACTCCGCCACGGCGGTGCGGCTTGCCGGGAACGTCGTCACCAACGGGCGGACGTACACGCTCGACATGCGGCTGTCGGCCGACGGCGGCACCGGCTCGGTCACCTCGAAGGGGGTGGCCTTCGGGCTGCTGCGCGTCGGTGAGCAGCTGTACCTGAAGGCCGACGCGGCGTTCTGGAACCAGGCCGACGGCGGCTCGGACGCGGGCGCCGCGAGCTCGCTCGACGGCAAGTACGTGAAGGTGCCCAAGGGTGACCCCTCCTACCAGAAGTTCAGTGGCTTCACCGAGAAGGACGTCCTCCTCGACGGACTGCTGACGCTGCACGGCACGCTCGCGACGGCCGGCCACCACGAGCAGTCGGGCACCCGGACCATCCGCATCACCGGCGACGAGGGCTCAGGCGGCACGCTGGACGTCTCCCTGAAGGGCGAGCCCTACCCCCTCCGGCTGCAACGCGCCGGCGGCGCGGGCACCCTCACCTTCTCGGCCTGGGGCCAACAGTTCCCCCTGGCCGAACCGAAGGACGACGAAACGGTGGACTACGGCAAGCAGCTGCCGACGTCGTAGCGGGACCGAACTCGCCCTCGCCGTCAGCCACTTCCGCGTACCGACCGCTACTTCCGTCGCCGTTTGCGGAACAGCAGCCGCGGCAGCCCCGCCGGAGCCGGCTGACGCGTGGTCGCCGGTGAAGGCAGCGGCGCCTGCGCCAGATCCCCGTCGGGCAACGGCGCCACAGCCCCCGTAGGAACCAGGCGGAGCACCCGGCACTCGCGCGCCCAGCGCTCCGGCATCGCCTCGCCGTCGGGGGCGTTCAGCCGCTTGCCCTTCAGCTCGGCGACCGTCGCCTGCCACGCCTCGGAGTCCGGGGTGAGTTCGACGACCTGCGCCGACCAGGAGACCAGCCGGCCGCCCTTGTCCTTGCTGCGCACGGTGACGTCGGCGGAGCCGCCGTCGGTCAGCCCAGGCAGCGGCTGCTCGCCCGGACCGTCGCCGACCAGACAGGCCGCGCCCTCGTGCCAGACGTGCCACAGGGCGCGCGCAGGGACGCCGGGACCGTTGACCCAGACAAGGCCGGACTTCTTCGTGGCCTCCTCGACGAGGGCCTGGTCGAGCAGCTCGCTTGGCATCGGCTCCGCGGTCATGGGCGCAGCCTATCCAGCGCCGCTCCCGGCACCCTCACAGCCAGCCGTTGCGCTTGAGGGTGCGGTGGATGACCAGACAGACGCCCACGATGAAGGTCATCACCATCGGGTACCCGTACCGCCAGTGCAGCTCGGGCATGTGCTCGAAGTTCATGCCGTACACGCCGCACACCATCGTCGGTACGGCGATGATCGCGGCCCACGCGGTGATCTTCCGCATGTCCTCGTTCTGCGCGACGGACGCCTGCGCGAGGTTGGCCTGGAGGATCGAGTTGAGCAACTCGTCGAAGCCGATGACCTGTTCCTGGACGCGGGCGAGGTGGTCGGCGACGTCCCGGAAGTACTTCTGGATGTCCGGGTCGACCAGCCGCATCGGCCGCTCGCTCAGCAGCTGCATGGGCCGCAGCAGCGGCGACACCGCGCGCTTGAACTCCAGTACCTCACGCTTGAGTTGGTAGATCCGGGCCGAGTCGACACCGCGCGAGATACCGCCCCGCCCGGGCGAGAAGACCTCGGTCTCGACCTCGTCGATGTCGTCCTGCACGGCGTCGGCGACCGCGACATAGCCGTCGACGACGTGGTCGGCGATCGAGTGCAGCACGGCCGAGGGGCCCTTGGCGAGCAGCTCGGGGTCGTCCTGCAGCCGGTGCCGCAGCGCGCGCAACGAGCCCTGGCCGCCGTGCCGGACGGTGATGAAGAAGTCCCGTCCGGTGAAGCACATGACCTCGCCGGTCTCAACTACCTCACTGTTCGCGGTGAGTTGGTCGTGCTCGACGTAGTGGATGGTCTTGAAGACGGTGAACAGGGAGTCGTCGTAGCGCTCCAGCTTGGGGCGCTGGTGGGCCTGGACGGCGTCCTCCACGGCCAGCGGGTGCAGCCCGAACTCGCTTGCGATACCGGCGAATTCGGCCTCGGTCGGCTCGTGCAGACCGATCCACACGAAGCCCCCGTCGCGGCGCACCTGCCGCATCGCCTCGTGCGGAGTGCACGGCGTCGGCGTCACGACGCGGGTGCCGTCGCGGTAGACGGCGCAGTCGACGACGGCCGACGGAGTGCCGGGGTCACGGGTGGTGTCGTACGCGCCGGTGTCCTTGCGCAGCGAGGGACGCGACGGGCGTACTGCGGCACGCAGGTCACGGATCATCGACATGGCAGGCTCCTTCGTGACAGGCAACAAAGGGCGGCGGCGACGGGTGGAACTACCCGGAATGGGGACGTCCTGACTGCGGGTGTGTTTGGCACGTCCACAAAGCGGGGAGCACCGCATCGTCGCGGCAGCGGAGCTTCGTTGCTGGATCAGCTACTGCTTCAGATCAGACAGATCACAGAGATCAGGCAAAACGGAATGAAGTGCTCTTCCGTGCGAGGACGCGAGTGTGAGAGGCGGCGGTTGCCGGAGTCACAGCAGCTGCATCAGCGGGCGGAAGAACGAGTGGTACTGCACGGTCGACTTCGATCCATGACAGCCCCACCTCCTCCGGCCGGTCCCTCGTAAGGGAGTCTCAATCCCTCGAAAGGGAGTGGTGTCGGCGTCGGGACCTGATCGCGACGCTCAAGCGTGCTGCCCCGAACCACCGGGCAAGACTAGCAGTGACCCGAAGTGTCAAGCCGCCGCTTTGCCCGGTACTGACGAGTTCTATGCTCGCGACATGGTTGATGTTCTTCCTCTGGTCGAGGCCCGGTTGCGCACCGCGCTGGGCGAGCCGGACGCGCGCGCGGCGGTCACCTTCCTCGGCACGGACCGCGTCGAGGTGCTGCGCTTCCAGGAGGGCGACATCGTCCGCTACGCCACGCTCGGCATGTCCGCGCAGCCGATGAGCGACCCCGCCGCGATGCTCGCCGACCCGGTCGCGGGACCGCGCGCCGAACTCGTCCTCTCCGTCCGCGCCGGACTCGCCGATACGGACAAGGCGCTCCGCCCGCTCGCCGTGCTCGCCGCGTCTCCGCAGGTGGAGGGCGTGGTCGTGGCCCCGGGCGCCTCCCTCGACGTGGGGGAGCCGCTGTGGCCCGGCGCCCCGTTCACCTCGGTCCTGGTGGCCGAGCCGGGCGGACTGGTCGAGGACCTCGAACTGGACGCCCCCCTCGACCCGGTCCGCTTCCTGCCGCTGCTCCCGATGACCCCGAACGAGGCGGCCTGGAAACGCGTCCACGGCGCCCAGGCCCTCCAGGAGCGCTGGCTGACGAACGGGACGGACCTGCGGGATCCGTCCCGCAGGTCCGTCCCGCTGGAGTGAGCAAGCTCACCGGGCGGTGGCCGAAAAGCTTCAGTTGGCAAAGACCGTGACACTGTCCTCGACGGCGTGCCGCGTCTCCAGCTCCGCCGCCTCGTGCGTGAGCGCCTTGCGCCTTACGACGACCACGACCGCGCCCAACAACGCCGTGACCGCGGCGACCACGAACGGGATGTGGATGTCGCTCCACTCCTCGATCTTCGGCGCGAAGAACGGCGCCGCCGCTGCCGCGAACCACCGGACGAAGTTGTAGCCCGCGCTCGCCACCGGGCGTGGCGCGTCCGAGACACCGAGCGCCAGCTCCGTATAGACGGTGTTGTTCACGCCGATGAAGGCGCCGGACAGGATCGTGCAGACGACGGCCGCGGTGTGGTCGCCGTAGCCGAGGACCAGGACGTCCGCCGCGAGCAGCACCAGCGAACCGCCGAGCACCTTCAGCGAACCGAACCGCTCCTGCAGCCGCGGTGCCACGAACACGGAGAAGACGGCGAGCAGGACGCCCCAGGCGAAGAACACCGCACCCGACTTGTACGGGGTCATGTCCAGCACGAACGGGGTGAAGGCCAGCACGGTGAAGAACGTGTAGTTGTAGAAGAAGGACGAGGCCGCCGCGGAGGCGAGTCCACCGTGGCCGAGCGCCTTGATCGGGTCGAGGATCGAGGTCTTCGTCGTCGGCTTCGGCTGTTCCTTCAGGAACACCGTGATGCACAGGAAGCCGATCGCCATCAGGAACGCGGTGCCGAAGAACGGGTAACGCCAGCTGGCGTCGCCGAGCAGCGCGCCGAGGAGCGGGCCGCACGCCATGCCGAGGCCGAGCGCCGACTCGTACAGCAGGATCGCCGCGGAGCTGCCGCCCGCCGCCGCGCCGACGATGACGGCGAGGGCCGTCGAGACGAAGAGCGCGTTGCCCAGACCCCAGCCCGCGCGGAAGCCGACGAGTTCGGCGACGGAGTTCGAGGTGCCCGCGAGACCGGCGAAGACGACCACCAGCGCGAGCCCGAGCAGCAGGGTCTTGCGGCCGCCGATACGGCTGGAGACGAAGCCGGTGACCAGCATCGCGACGGCGGTGATCAGGAAGTACGAGGTGAAGAGCAGCGAGACCTGACTGGCCGTGGCGTCCAGGCCCTTGGCGATGGACGGCAGGATCGGGTCGACGAGTCCGATGCCCATGAAGGCGACCACGGACGCGCCGGCCGTCGCCCATACGGACTTGGGCTGTCGCAGGATGCTGGTCGCTCCCGCGTCGAATGGGTCGTCCATGCGGTCGTGCATGCTTCCTCCACCTCTCTCGCTGCTCTCCGACTGGGAGATAGTTGGTATATGCACATAGTAAGTTAGGTGGGCTAATTAATGCAAGCTACATGTAGTTCTGCTCGGTAAGGCTTCCGTCCGGACGGGTGATCGTCCTTGACGTGCGCGAGCGAGGGTAGGACCGTGGGGCCCTATGAGGGGCGAACCCAGTTGCCCGAAGTGTGGTGGCCGGGTCAGGGCTCCCGGACTCTTCGCCGATTCCTGGCAGTGCGATCTGCACGGGACCGTGCATCCGCTGCAGCCCGTGATCCCGCCCAGCGTCGAGGCCCTCGAAGTCGTCGTGCACCGCACGCAGGTGCCGGTGTGGATGCCGTGGCCGCTGCCGGTCGGCTGGCTGTTCACGGGCGTGGCCTGCGCGGGCGACGACCGCAGCGGGGGTCGTGCGACGGCCGTGGCGTGCTCCGGTCCCGGCCCGCTCGGCGGGATCGGGGAGCTGATCCTGGTCGCCGAGGAACTGGGTGTCGGCCTGGGCGCGCGGTACGCGGGGATCGACGGACCGGACCCCGGGCCGTACATGAACGTGGAGAAGCCGCCGCAGGCGAAGGTGCTCGCGGCCGGGCGGCCGACGCCGCTCTGGCATGTCGCCGGTGCCTCCGACGACCGGGCCGTGTTCGCGGGTGAGGCGCTCGGGCTGTGGCTGTGGGCCGTGGTGTGGCCCGAGCAGTCGGGATTGTTGATGTACGACGAGCTGGTGCTCACGGATCTGCGGGACGCGGGGGCGGAGGTGGAGCTGGTGCCTTGTGGGGCGTTGGCGCCGCGCTTGCTTCAGCCGTAGCGCCTACTGGGGTGGGGGTTCTGTTTTTGGGGCGGGTGCGGGTTGTGTCGGGCTGGTCGCGCAGTTCCCCGCGCCCCTGGGTCGGTTGGCGTAGCCGTTAGTCTTGGGCGGTCCCCTTTTCCGTCAACCCGCTGGAGTTCGCGTAGTGCGTATCGATCTGCACGCCCACTCCACCGCTTCCGACGGTACGGACACCCCCGCCGAGCTGGTGCTCAATGCCGCCGATGCCGGTCTTGACGTCGTCGCGCTGACCGATCACGACACCACGCGCGGGTACGCCGAGGCGATCGCCGCGCTGCCGGAGGGGCTCACGCTCGTCACCGGGGCCGAGCTGTCCTGTCGTATCGACGGGGTGTCCATGCACCTGCTGGCGTACCTCTTCGATCCGCAGGAGCCGGCGCTGCTCGCCGAGCGGGAGTTGGTGCGGGACGACCGGGTGCCGCGGGCCCGGGCGATGGTGGCGCGGCTTCAGGAGTCCGGGGTGCCGGTGACCTGGGAGCAGGTGGCGCGGATCGCCGGGGACGGTTCGGTCGGCCGGCCGCATGTCGCGACCGCGCTGGTCGAACTGGGCGTGGTGGCGACGGTGGACGAGGCGTTCACGCAGCAGTGGCTCGCCGACGGCGGCCGGGCCTACGTCCCCAAGCACGAGACCGACCCCTTCGAGGCGATCCGGCTGGTCAAGGCCGCCGGCGGTGTCACCGTGTTCGCGCATCCGGGCGCCAGCAAGCGCGGTCGTACCGTGCCGGAGTCCGCGATCGCCGAGCTGGCCGTCGCGGGGCTCGACGGCATCGAGGTCGACCACATGGACCACGACCTGGAGACGCGGGCGCGGCTGCGGGGCCTCGCGAAGGAACTGGGGCTGCTCACCACCGGGTCCAGCGACTACCACGGCAGCCGCAAGACGTGCGTGCTCGGCGAGTACGTCACGGATCCCGAGGTGTACGGGGAGATCACGCGGCGTGCGACGGGGGCGTTCCCGGTGCCGGGGACCGGCGGGGCCTGACACCCACGCCCGGTCGTCCACTTCCCCCTTTCCCGTTTCTCTCGCAAGGCCTGTGCTCACCCATGTTCGATGTCGCCGTCTTCGGCTCCCTCTTTTTGACCCTGTTCGTCATCATGGATCCCCCTGGGATCACCCCGATCTTCCTCGCCCTGACCGCCGGCCGCCCCGGCAAGGTGCAGAAGCGGATGGCCTTCCAGGCCGTCTGCGTCGCCGGAGGCGTGATCACCGTCTTCGGGCTGCTCGGGCACCAGATCCTCGACTATCTGCATGTCTCCGTGCCCGCGCTGATGATCGCGGGCGGGCTGCTGCTTCTGCTGATCGCCCTCGATCTGCTCACCGGCAAGACCGACGAGCCGAAGCAGACCAAGGACGTCAACGTCGCGCTCGTACCGCTGGGCATGCCGCTGCTGGCCGGACCCGGCGCGATCGTGTCCGTCATCCTGGCCGTGCAGAAGGCCGACGGTGTCGCCTCGCAGGTGTCGGTGTGGGCGGCGATCCTCGCGATCCACGTCGTGCTGTGGGTGGTGATGCGGTACTCGCTGCTGATCATCCGGGTCATCAAGGACGGCGGCGTGGTGCTCGTGACGCGGCTCGCGGGGATGATGCTCTCCGCGATCGCCGTGCAGCAGATCATCAACGGGATCACACAGGTGATCAAGAGCGCCTGAGGCGTTCGTATACGCAGAGGCCCTGTACGGCATCGGTGCCGTACAGGGCCTCTGAAGTGTGGTTGAGGGGTCCGCGTAAGTGTTACGAGGCCTTGGTCTCGGCGGGGCGGATCCACAGACGCTGTCCTATGGCGGCGGCCTGTTGCACGATCCGGTTGACGGAGGCGGCGTCCACGACGGTGCTGTCCACGGTGGTGCCGTCGACCTCGTCGAGACGCATGATTTCGAAGCGCATGGCTTCTCCCTTCGTCTGGTCATCCTCCTGAGGAGAACTACTTGGTTACTGATGTAGTCAACGGGGTGCGTGTTACAAACATTCCCTACGCTAAGGAAATTTTTCGAACGGCTAATTACTGACCGGTAAGAGACTCTCAAGGTGCACACAGGAGACTGACCGGGACCGGTTGTGTTCGCAGCGTGACCGCCGGGACAATGGAGGCAATGAGAGACGACGACCTGACGGCGCTAGGCGCCCGTATCGACCGCACGAACGAGCTGCTGAGACGCATGCTCGCCGAGGTGGCGAAGACACCCTCGACCCATGCGATCTTCGTCGACGCGGGCTACCTGTACGCGGCCGCGGGACGACTCGTCGCCGGCACGGAGGACCGCCGCTCCTTCGACCTCGACGCCGAGGGCCTGATCGAGGCGCTCATCGACAAGGCACGCACGATCTTCGCGGACAGCAGGCTGCTGCGGGTCTACTGGTACGACGGCGCCCGACGCCGCATCCATACCGCCGAGCAGCAGTCCATCGCTGAACTCCCGGACGTGAAGGTCCGGTTGGGCAACCTGAACGCCAACAACCAGCAGAAGGGCGTCGATTCACTCATCCGTACCGACCTCGAATCCCTCGCCCGGCACCGCGCCATCAGCGACGCGGCCCTGCTGGGCGGCGACGAGGACCTGGTGTCGGCGGTCGAGGCGGCGCAGGGGTACGGGGCCCGGGTCCACCTGTGGGGCATCGAGGCCCCCGAGGGCCGCAACCAGGCCGAGCCCCTCCTCTGGGAGGTCGACAGCCAACGCACCTTCGACCTCGACTTCTTCAAGCCGTACGTCGCCCGCCGCGCCGCCCCCGCCTACGAGACCACGGCGACCCGGCCCACCCGCGAGGACGTCCGCTTCGTCGGCGCCCAGATCGCGGCGAAGTGGCTGGCCGCGCGGGGGCGCGAGGCGTTGGTGGAACTGCTGCCGGGACACCCGTACCTGCCGGGCTCGGTCGACCAGGATCTGCTGGTCGAGGCGGAGGGCCTTCTCCAGTACTCGTTGCGCGGACAGGCCGATCTGCGACGGGCGCTGCGCGACGGGTTCTGGGAGCACTTGCAGACGCAGTACTAGGGTTCGTCTTCAAAGATCGTTAGGTGATGGATCATGGTGGCTTGATCTGCCGGAACGCTACGGGCCATGGCAGACCGTCTGCACCCGCTTCCGCCGCTATGCCCTCGACGCCGTGTTCACCCGAGCACTGCGGCAGAGCCAGGCCCAGGCGGACGCGGCCGGTGGCATCGACTGGCTCGTCCAGATCGACTCCACCATCGTCCGGGCCCACCAGCACGCAGCCGCTGCGGGCGAAAAGAGGGAAGCACCGGCAGGACGAACTGGACGATCACGCCCTCGGCCGGTCCCGAGGAGGGCTGTCTACCTGCGGCGACGCGGCATCGCGCACAGGCTCAAGGGCTTCCGCGGCACAGCCACCAGGTACGACAAGACCGCCACCTCCTACGAAGCAGCGATCGCACTCGCCTCGTTCCTGCTCTGGGCAAGATCTCTTTGACGGGCGGTCGTCAGAGCCCAAGGCCACCCGCGACCGAGACTGGCCCTAGATGTCCAAGGCCGGCCTGCACTCGCTGACCCAGCACCTGGCGATGGATCTCGCCTCCCACGGCATCCGAGTCAACGCCGTCGCCCCTGCCGTCGTACGCACCCCGATCTATGAGGAGTTCATCCCCAAGTCCGACGTCGACTCCGCGCTCGACGGCTTCAACTACGCGGCGATCTCGCGGACGACATCCCAGAACGCGTCGGTGCCGGGCGCTTCGGCGTGCGCGAGCAGGGCACGCCGAACCGCGCGCGCGTGAGCGGGACGGGCCGCGGCGAGAGCGGCCCGGCCTTCGTCCGTCGCGATGATCAGTACGCGTCTGCCGGGTCCGATCTCGCGTTCCACGAGCGCGCGTTCGGCCATCCGGGAGAGTTGCCGGGACAGTCGGGCGCGTTTCCAGTCCAGCATGATTCCGAGGTCCTGCTGAGGCATACGGCCGTCACCGTTCTCGATCACCCGGGAGAGCACGGCGAAGTCGGCCGCGGACAGTCCGGCCGCGCTGTGGATCTCGCGGGCGACCTCGGCGAGCACTGCGTCGTTCGCCCGTTTCCAGGCGACCCAACGCGCCATCTCGGAATCATTGAGGGGCTGCGTCATGGGGCCACCGTATCGGCAGGTTGCTGTGTAAACGGGTATCGGGTGCAGCGCGAACCCCGTTTGCATGCAATGGCGTTGCCAGGCGGCTCGGGCAGGCCAAAGCCCCGTTCCTGTCCGGACTGCCGCGGCTTCTGACGGTCTCGCGGCTCTCCGAACGGGGGACCACGGTGGCCTCCTGGCACCAGGTGCACGTTCTGCACGTCGCCCAGTGCTACGCCAAGCCCGGGAGCTCACGCGTTTGCCGTGCGGGCATGGCGGAGCAGGGCTTCGACGGCCCGGTCGACGTCGGCCTCGTCGGTGGCCCAGTCCGAGACCGAGATGCGCATCAGGCGCTCACCCCGATAGGTCGTACCGGTGAAGAACGCCGTTCCCTCGGCGCGGACCGCCGCCATGACGGTCTCGGCCAGGCGCCCGTGATCGCCGTCGAGGGCCCGCCACCGCACGAGGACCTGGTTCGAGGCGATCTCGTTGACGATTTCCGCCTGCCCGCTGGCCTGGAGAGCCTGTGCGAACCGGCGGGCCAGTGCTGTGACCCGGTCGACCAGCTCGGTGAGTCCGTCCCGGCCCAGAGCGCGGAGAGTCGCGTAGACCTGCACTCCGCGGGCGCGACGGGAGAATTCCGGGCCCCAGTCGAACGGGTCGCGGGCGCCCGTGTCCTGTTCGAGGTAGGACGCGGTCACGCTCATCGCGGCCCGGTGGGCAGCCGCGTTGCGGCAGAGGGCGATGCCGCAGTCGTAGGCGACGTTCAGGAGTTTGTGGCCGTCCGTCGACCACGAGTCCAGGCGTTCCAGCCCTCGGACCCGGTCGGCCATGGCGGGTGAGGCCGCGGCCAGCAGCATGACGGCGCCGTCGACATGGACCCAGGTCGGGTTTCCGGCTGCTCGGTGCGCGTCCGCCAGGTCGGCCACTGCCGAGAAGTCGTCAAAGGCGCCGGTGTTGACGTTTCCGCACTCCACGGCCATGATCGTCGGTCCGTGGATCGCGGCCAGTGCCTCCCGGAGCAGGTCCGGCCGGACACGGTCCTCGGAGTCGCAGGCCACGGTGACGACGGCCTGCTCGCCCAGGCCCAGGAAGCGCAGTGCACGCAGGACGGTGGCGTGGGCGCCTGCCTTCACCACCACGGTCAGCGGCGGCGCTCCACGCAGACCGCGCGCCTCGACGTCCCAGCCGACCTCCCGGAACACCTCGTGCCGGGCCGCGGCCAGGCAGGTGAAGTTCGCCATCTGCCCTCCGGTGACGAATCCCACCGAGCTCCGGGTCGGCAGGCCCAGCAGATCCACCAGCCACTGTGCCGCCAGTTCCTCGGCCACTGCCACGCCTGGCGCGCCGGCGAACATCGGCGCGTTCTGGTCCCACGCCGACACGAGGACCTCGGCGCCGAGCGCGGCCGGGTGAAGCCCGCCCACGACGAAGCCGAAGTAGCGTCCGCCGGCCTGACCGGTGATGTACGGCTCCATGTCACGGGCGAGTTCCCGCACGACCTGCTCCGCCGCGACACCGCCCGCTGTCGGAGGTCGGTCCAGCACCGAGAGGATCGCCTCGTGATCGGCCGCCGAGGGCAGGACCGGCCGGTCGGGAAGTGCTTGCAGGTGTTCCAGTGCCGCACGCGTCGCGGTGTCCAGCACCGACGTCCAGTCCACTTGTCGCATCAGGTCTCCATCCGTCTTCCGGGCCCCGGCGGGCCAGGCTTTCCTCTTGGGTCCGGCTGCAACGAGTCCTGGCGCGCAGGCCGCCGTCATCGTTTCCCATCACATGTGGGAGGCCGCAGACAGATCGGCCGAGCTCCGGATCTTCCAAATGAGGGATCACGTCACGGCATCACCCTACGTCCGAGTTGCTATGTAAACACATGCGGTCCATAGTGATTTACATGGCAACTCAAGACAAGCGCGCAGTGCTCATCACCGGCGGCGGCGCCGGTATCGGTCTCGGACTGGCTCAGCGGTATCTCGCCGCGGGCCACCGCGTCATGATCACCGCCCGCGGCGCCGACCGACTGGCTACGGCGGCCGGCCGTCTGCCCGGCATCGAGACCTTCCGCAACGACATCGCCGCCCCAGAGGAGCGGCAACGCCTCGCCGACCATGTCCGGCAGGTGATGCCCGAGCTGGACGTGGTGATCAACAACGCCGGCATCCAGCGACGCGTCGGCATCGCCTCGGACCGAGCCCCCTGGGCCGAGGCGCAGAACGAGATCGACATCCTGCTCGCCGCGCCGGTCCACCTCGGCCGCCTGCTCGTGCCGCACCTGCTGGCCCATGGCCGCCCCAGCCTGCTGATAAACGTCACCTCCGGCGGAGCCTTCTTCCCACAGCCGTTCGCTCCCCTCTACAGCGCGTCCAAGGCAGCGCTGCACAGCTACACCGTGAACCTGCGCCACGCCCTCAAAGCCACCCAGGTGCGTGTGGTCGAGCTGATCCCCCCGGCCGTGGCCACCCAACTCGCCGGACCTGGCCAGGCACACGGCGCCGATCTGGACGAATACTGCGACACCGTCTTCCCCCTCCTGGACGGCTCCCACGCGGAGGTCGGCTTCGGCGGCACCGCAACAGCGGACTTCGTCGCACAACGCGCCGCCGAGCAAAGCATCTTCGATGCCATGGCCGAGCGCCGGCCGGTGCCCGTCTTCGGGCTCGACGGCCAGGTCACGGACTAGTCCTCACTGCCCCGTACTGAAGGGCTGCCGCTCCTCGGGGAGGAGTCAAGTCCACGCTTGAAGACCAAACACGCACACATCTACCGTGATGACTTGACGATCACGCACATACGCATGGCTCGGTCTTCCACACGAGGTCGTCCCGTGGCCGCCCGCGGTATCAGTGGGTCACGTAACTCCCATTCGCGGTCGGTGAGTTCATGGCTCCGTATCAAGCCACCATGATCCATCACCTAACGATCTTTGAAGACGGACGCTGGTACTGGCTTCCAGTGGTGACCGGTACTGGTTTCTGCTGGTGCGCCCGGAATCAGCGGACGCCGTCCCAGAAGTCCGCGAAGGCGCGGGCCGTTTCCTCGGGGCGGTCGGTGTTGGGGGAGTGCTCGGCACCCTGGACGACCGTCCGACGGGCGCGCAGCCGCAGGGCCATCTCGTCGAGCAGCGTCACCGGCCAGGTGTCGTCACGCGCACCCGACAGGACGTGGAACGGCAGTGGTACGGCGGCCAGTTCGGCCACGCGATCCGGCTCGACGCACAACTGGCGTCCCGTGGCGATGAGTTGGGCGGGCTTGTTGCCCAACCAGCGGCGCCGCAGGTCTTCCTGGTCGTCGAGACCGTCGTCCAGCCCGCCCGCTTCCGTCTCCTCCGGCGGCTGCGGTTCCATGGCCTGGATCGCCTCCCACACCTCGGCCAGGGTCATCACGGCCAGCGCGTCCCGCAGCAGCTTCACGCGCTGCTGCTGCGAGGAGGAGATCTGGGCCGGACCGGAGGCCATGAGGGTCAGTGACCGGAAGGGCGAGTGGTCCAGGAGGACGGCGGCACGGGCGATCTGACCGCCGAGCGAGTGCCCGACCAGATGCACGGGCCCATCGTGGACGGCAGCGGCCTGGGCGAGCACGTCCCGCGCCAACTCCTCCTGCGCGTACGCCGATTCGTCATCCGCCGGCCCGTCTGACTCGTACTGTCCTCGCCCGTCCACGGCGACCGTCCGGTACCCGCGCGCCGCGAGCCGCTCGTGCAGCGGATTGAAGTCCTCCTTGCTGCCGGTGAACCCGGGCAGCATCAACGCCACACCCCGCGGCTCGACACCGGCGGCCACGGGTGCGTCGACAACGGCGAACTCTCCGCGCGCGGTGCGCAACGAGTACGCGCGGGCGCCGGGAGGCGGGGTGAAGGACGGAGGCCTGCTCATACGCCGAGGCTATCTGGCGGGTGTGACGGGGAGGGGGTCGGGCTGGTTCACGGGGGGTGTCCGGGGGTGGGGTGGAGGGGGGCTGGTCGAGGTGGGGCGGAGGGGGATGGTCGAGGTGGGCTGGGCTGGGCGGGGTGGCCGGGGTGGGGCGCGATTGGGCTCGGCGGATGTCCGGGGTGGGGTGGAGGGGGATGGTCGAGGTGGGCTGGGCTGGGCAGGGTGGCCGAGGTGGGGCGGGATTGGGCTCGGCGGGGCGGAAATCTCTCGGGGTGGAAATCCATCGGGTGGGAACCCCGGCGGGGTGGGCGGTGTACCAGAAGTGTCATGCGGTTCGGGGCGGACCGCGGCGGTGCGAGCGGGAGGGGGCGATCGGGGTGGAGCGAGCCGGGTGGGCGCGGAGTCGGAGCACGGGCGGGCCGAGGAGAGCGCGGTTCCCGACGAGGGCGTGGGCCGAAACGCCGACGGCCCGGCCCACAGGACGTGGGACGGGCCGTCGGGGAGAGTGCGCGGTCAGCTGTCCGCGGGCTCCGTGGCTGTGGCGGTCGCCTTGCGGGTACGCCGTACCGTCTTGGGCTTTGCCTCGGTCGGCTCCGGGACGGTCTCGGCGGTCGCCGCGGCCTTCCGGGTACGACGCGGCTTGGTCGCCGGCTCCTCCACGGACTGGGCCGGGATGTCGGCCGTGACGGCCGCCGCGGTCTTGCGGGTGCGGCGGGCCTTGGGCTTGGTCTCCGTGCCCTCCGCCGTGTCCACGACGGTCTCGGCAGCGGCGGCGACCTTGCGGGTGCGGCGCGGCTTGACCTCGGCCGGCGCCTCGATGACCTCGGCGGTCTCCGGGGCGGCGGTCACGGCCTTGCGGGTGCGGCGGACCTTGGGCTTGGCCTCGGTGGCCTCGGCCGTGTCCACGACGGCCTCGGCGGTCGCCGCGGCCTTCCGGGTACGGCGCGGCTTCGCCTCGGCCAGCTCCGTGACCTCCGCCACCGCCACCGCTTCCACGGGCTCGGCGGTCTTGCGGGTGCGGCGGGCCCTGGGCTTCGTCTCCGTGGCCTCCGCCGTGTCCACGGCGGTCTCGGCGGCAGCGGCGGCCTTGCGGGTGCGGCGCGGCTTGGCCTCGGCCAGTTCGATGACGTCGGCGACCTCGGTGGTCTCCGCGGCGACGGCCGGCTCGGCGGCCTTGCGGGTGCGGCGAGCCCTCGGCTTGGTCTCCACCGCTTCCACCGTGTCCACGGCGGTCTCGGCGGCAGCGGCGACCTTGCGCGTACGACGACGCGGGGCGGCGGGAGCCTCCGGCTCCGTCACGGTGACCGGGGTCGCCACGACGACCGGAGCTTCCACGACAACCGGAGCCGCTACTGCGACGGCGGCCTGCGTGGCCTCCACCGGCGTCTCCGCGGACCGGCGGGTCCGGCGGCGGCGCGACTTCGACGCGGTCTCAGGGGCGTCCAGGGCGGGGCCCTCCGCCGTGGTGACCGCGGCCTCGGCGGCCTCGGTCGGTACGGCCGCGACAGCCGTCACCGGCTCCGACGCACCGTTACGGGTACGGCGCCGACGACGCGGGGTACGCGTGCCGGTGGCCTCCTCGGCCTCGGGCACGGCGGACACCGGAGCGGTCGTGGCGGTCGCACCGTCCAGCGGCGTTCCGTTGCGCGTTCGACGACGGCTGCGGGGCGTACGCGCGGGACGCTCGCGGTCGCCGGAGCGGGACTCGTTCCGGTCACCCCGATCGCCGCGGTCACGGTCGCCTCGTCCGTCACGGTCGTTTCGACCGCCGCGGCCGCGCGGGCCGCCACGGCCGCCCGTCTCGCCCAGGTCCTCGAGCACCTCCGCCTCTAGACCGGCGCGGGTGCGCTCGGCCCGGGGCAGGACACCCTTGGTGCCCGCGGGGATGTTCAGTTCCTCGAAGAGGTGCGGGGACGTGGAGTACGTCTCCGGCGGGTCGTTGAAACCGAGGTCCAGCGCCTTGTTGATGAGCTGCCAGCGCGGGATGTCGTCCCAGTCGACGAGGGTGATCGCGATGCCCTTGGCACCCGCGCGACCGGTACGGCCGATGCGGTGCAGGTACGTCTTCTCGTCCTCGGGGGACTGGTAGTTGATGACGTGCGTCACGCCCTCGACGTCGATGCCGCGGGCGGCGACGTCGGTGCAGACGAGCACGTCCACCTTGCCGTTGCGGAAGGCGCGCAGCGCCTGCTCGCGGGCGCCCTGGCCGAGGTCGCCGTGGACCGCGCCGGCGGCGAAACCGCGCTGCTTGAGCTGGTCGGCGAGGTCGGCCGCGGTGCGCTTGGTGCGGCAGAAGACCATGACCAGGCCCCGGCCGTCGGCCTGGAGGATGCGCGAGACCAGCTCGGGCTTGTCCATGTTGTGCGCGCGGTAGATGTGCTGCGCGGTGTTCGCCACCGTCGCGCCCGCGTCGTCCGGCGCGGTGGCGCGGATGTGCGTGGGCTGCGACATGTAGCGGCGGGCCAGGCCGATGACCGCACCCGGCATGGTCGCCGAGAACAGCATGGTCTGGCGCTTGGCCGGCAGGAAGTTGATGATCTTCTCGACGTCGGGCAGGAAGCCCAGGTCGAGCATCTCGTCGGCCTCGTCCAGGACGAGCGCCTTGATGTGCTTGAGGTTGAGCTTCTTCTGGCCCGCGAGGTCGAGCAGTCGGCCCGGGGTGCCGACGATGACGTCGGTGCCCTTCCGAAGGGCCTCGACCTGGGGCTCGTAGGCCCGGCCGCCGTAGATCGCGGTCACGCGTACGTTGCGGACCTTGCCCGCGGTCAGCAGGTCGTTGGTGACCTGCGTGCAGAGCTCGCGCGTGGGGACGACGACGAGCGCCTGCGGGGCGTCGGTGAGGGCCTCGGGCTTGGCGCGGCCGGCCTCTACGTCGGCCGGGACGGTGACGCGCTCGAGGAGCGGAAGGCCGAAGCCCAGCGTCTTGCCGGTGCCGGTCTTGGCCTGGCCGATGACGTCCGTGCCCGAGAGGGCTACGGGGAGGGTCATCTCCTGGATGGGGAAGGGAGTGATGATGCCGACGGCTTCAAGCGCCTCGGCGGTCTCGGGAAGGATTCCGAGATCTCTGAACGTCGTAGTCAGGGTTTTGCCTCTTCTGTGTGCGCGGCGCGAGGCGAGCGAAGGGGTCGTTGACGGACCGTGCCGGGGACGTCGGCTGCCTTACGGACATCGGGCCGCAGGGCACGGGACCTCTGCCGACGCTCTAGCGCTCGTACCGCTGAGGGTTCCCTCCGTACTCCGTGCGCAGAGTGCGCACGGCCCAGAGGGCTGTCAGGTCGGAGCCGATCGGGCCACCGACCGGGCATCCTCAAACGTGCGGCCGCACGAGGTACGTCGTCGTTATGGACGTGCGTACTCAGCAGGCGCATTACCACCATACCCCGGAAACGTGCACACGCGATGGCCGAATTGGTCACGTAGTCGTCGTCACACTGATTGACCAGGGACTTCCGCCTCGCGGCGAGCGGGCTATTGTGCGCTTCATGACGACCTCTGACAAGCCTGACAACGCCTCCGACGCAACCGGGGAGACGACCGGAGAGGCGACTGCCGACGCCCCCGTCGAGCACACCGGGGTCGCCGCCCAGGACTGGGCGACGGCCGCCGCCGACCCGCAGTACCGTGCCGCGGTCGTCGACCTGCTCGGCGCGCTGGCCTACGGGGAGCTGGCCGCGTTCGAGCGGCTCGCGGAGGACGCCAAGCTGGCGCCGACGCTGGCGGACAAGGCGGAGCTGGCGAAGATGGCGTCGGCCGAGTTCCACCACTTCGAGAGGTTGCGGGACCGGCTCACGGAGATCGGCGAGGAGCCCACGCACGCGATGCAGCCGTTCGTCGCCGCGCTGGACGGGTTCCACCGGCAGACGGCGCCCTCGGACTGGCTGGAGGGGCTCGTCAAGGCGTACGTCGGTGACTCGATCGCGTCCGACTTCTACCGGGAGGTCGCCGCGCGGCTCGACACGGATTCGCGGGAACTGGTGCTGGCGGTTCTCGACGACACCGGGCACGCGGGGTTCGCGGTGGAGAAGGTGCGGGCCGCGATCGATGCGGAGCCGCGTGTGGGTGGGCGGCTCGCGTTGTGGGCTCGGCGGTTGATGGGGGAGGCGTTGTCGCAGTCCCAGCGGGTTGTCGCTGACAGGGATGCGTTGTCGACGATGCTTGTTGGTGGGGTCGCCGATGGGTTCGATCTTGCTGAGGTGGGGCGGATGTTCTCTCGGATCACTGAGGCGCACACGAAGCGGATGGCTGCGTTGGGGTTGGCTGCGTAGCGCTCTGTGGGGGTGGTTGCGGGGGGTTTCGCGGCTGCGGCCCGGTGGGGGCTGGTCGCGCAGTTCCCCGCGCCCCTAACTGCCTTAAAGCCAGGGCGACTTGTTTGCGCCGCCCGTCCCCTACCGCCTTACCGCCCTACGCCGGGGCTGAGCGCCTGCGGAGTCTGCGGCTCGGGCGCAGGAGCAGGGAGAGGGACGCGGCGGAGATTACTGCCGCGCCCAGGAGGATCACGAAGAGGTTGCCCGGGTCGAGGGCGCTGTGGGTGACGAAGGCGCCGAAGAGGGCGCCGGCGACGCCGGTGGCCAGGACCAGGGAACGGGTCGGTAGGCGGTGTGCCAGCCGATGGGATGTCACGGCCGCCAGCACCAGACCGAGAACGGCGGCGGCGAGCGCTTCCAACAACATCACGAGGGGTCCCTCCCACATGGCCTGCCTGCGCATCACGTTCGTAGGCCGTCATACCCGTGACCTGCGGAATGCAATCCTCCCCTGTGGATGACTTGTGCTCCGTTTGTGGAGAGGAGCAACAGGGAGAACAGCGGGGAGAACGGCAGAGGGGCCCGGCGACCGAAAGTCGCCGGGCCCCTCTGTTCGCGTGTGCCTAGAGCGCGCCGAAGCCCACCTTGCGCGGGGCCGCCTCACCCAGCTCGACGTAGGCGAGTCGCTCGGCCGGGACGAGGACCTTGCGGCCGTGCTCGTCCACGAGGGTCAGCAGCTGCGACTTCCCGGCCAGTGCCTCGGCCACGATCCGCTCGACCTCCTCGGCACTCTGACCGCTCTCCAGAACGATCTCGCGGGGCGCGTGCTGCACGCCGATCTTGACCTCCACGGCTATGTCCCTCCGACGGTCATGAAGTGCGCGACCTGTCCGCGCCCTACCCAGCACACATTAGCCCGGTGAGGGGACGTGCACGGTCCGCGCCCCAACGCCAGGAGCGAACAACGGACGGGAACAAACGGCCGCCCGGGGCCATGGTGGCGTCAGTGGTGCTGGTCGGTGCCGTGCAGCGGGAAGCCCGCGATACCGCGCCAGGCCAGCGAGGTCAGCAGCTGCACCGCCTGGTCACGCGGGACGCTGCGGTCGCTGTGCAGCCAGGAGCGGGCCACCACCTGGGCGAGCCCGCCGAGCCCGGAGGCCAGCAGCATCGACTCCGCCTGGGAGAGGCCGGTGTCCTCGGCGATGACCTCGCAGATCGCCTCGGCGCACTCGTTCGTGACCTTGTCCACGCGCTCGCGCACGGCGGGCTCGTTGGTCAGGTCCGACTCGAAGACCAGGCGGAAGGCGCCGCCGTCGTCCTCGACGTACGCGAAATAGGCGTCCATCGTCGCGCGCACGCGCTGCTTGTTGTCGGTCGTCGACGCGAGCGCCACGCGTACCGACTGGATCAGCGACTCGCAGTGCTGGTCGAGAAGTGCCAGGTAGAGGTCGAGCTTGCCGGGGAAGTGCTGGTAGAGCACCGGCTTGCTGACGCCCGCCCGCTCGGCGATGTCGTCCATCGCCGCCGCGTGGTAGCCCTGCGCCACGAACACTTCCTGCGCGGCGCCCAGCAGCTGGTTCCGTCGGGCACGGCGCGGCAGGCGCGTACCCCTCGGGCGCGCGGCCTCTGTCTGCTCGATGGCTGTCACGCCGCCTCCCAAAGTCGTCCTCTTGCGGTGAGCGCCGCGTCGCCATCGTACTTTTCGGTAACCGTGGTGTGCGCGGTGCGAGCGCAGAATTTCACGGACGGGACCGTGGTGATACCCGAAAAGGCGGTTTCGGACCTCTTCGATGTGGGCAAAAGAGCCTCTTCCGCCCGGTCAGGGGCCGTCGACTTCGTTGTCTTCGGTGGCAAGCGGTCGTCCTCAGCGGTAGTCGTCCTCGTCCAGCGAGACGACCCTGCGCTGTTCGATCAGGTCGGCCTCGGCCGCCCTGTCCTGATCGGCGTCCTCCAGCGGCTCGTCGCGGGCGGGCACGACATCGGCGTGCTGCTCCGCCGCGTCCGCCTCCGGTGCCTCCACGTCGATCGCCGTCGCTTCCTCGGCGCGCTCGTCCTGGAATGTCTCGGGATCGGTGGGGTCGATGGCCATGATGGGCTCCCTTCCTACGAATGTCCCCGGAAGAAGCAGGGGCTACAAGCGGGTGCCCTCTCCACGAGCGTAGGAGACACCGGATCCGGACGCTATGCGACCGTGCGCGCGATCTGTGACGGCGAACACACGAGCCCCTACGTGATCGTCTCGTAACATTGCCGCATGTCTTCGACCGAGCCGCCGTCCGTGCCGGCGTCCAATGTGCTCCCGAAGGTGTCTCCCGTCAGGGTCGCGGACGGCGAGCGGCTCAGATCGGTCGGGCTGCCGGGCATCACACTGACGATCCGTTCGCGACCCCCCGCGCGCGAAGGGCTGCCGCCCGCGCTCTACGTCCATGGCCTGGGCGGTTCCTCGCAGAACTGGTCGGTGCTGATGGAGCGCCTGGAGGGCGTCGTCGACGGCGAGGCCCTCGATCTGCCGGGCTTCGGCGACTCCCCGCCACCTGACGACGGCGACTACTCGATCACCGGGCACGCGCGCGCGGTGATCCGCTACCTCGACGCGGCCGGGCGCGGTCCCGTGCACCTCTTCGGCAACTCGCTCGGCGGCGCGGTCACCACGCGCGTCGCGGCGCTCCGGCCCGACCTGGTGCGCACGCTGACCCTCGTGTCGCCGGCGCTGCCCGAGATCCGCGTGCAGCGCAGCGCCGTGCCCACGGTGCTGATGGCGCTGCCCGGGGTGACCGGGCTGTTCACCCGGCTCACCCGGGAGTGGACGGCGGAGCAGCGCGTCCACGGCGTTCTGACGTTGTGTTACGGCGACCCCGGCATGGTGACGCCGGAAGGACTCCACGACGCCGTGGAGGAGATGGAGCGGCGGCTCCAACTGCCGTACTTCTGGGACGCGATGACCCGTTCCGCGCGCGGGATCGTCAACGCGTACACGCTGGGCGGCCAGCACGGGCTGTGGCGCCAGGCCGAACGCGTCCTCGCGCCCACCCTGCTCGTCTACGGTGGCCGGGACCAGCTCGTCGGCTACCGCATGGCACGCAAGGCAGCCCGCACCTTCCGCGACTCCCGCCTGCTGAGCCTGCCGGACGCGGGGCACGTGGCGATGATGGAGTACCCGGAGCTGGTGGCCCGCAGCTTCTGCGAACTCCTCGCCGATACGGGGGAGTCGGTGCCCTCCGACGCGCGGGGCGACTTGGCCGGTGGGGCCTCTGGTGCCTACGGTGCTGGTGTCGCCGACGACTCGTCAGTCGCCGGGCGCGGCGACGGTGGCGTCAAGGACGACGTCGCCGGCGAGAGCGCGAAACCCGAGCGCTCCAGGACTGTGGGTTCGAGGACGGGGCGTGCGAAGGTGGCCGGCGAGGGTGACGGAGTCGGCGAGAGCGCGAGGAGCTGAGGGGGGACGTGGGACGCCACAGCCGTCGCGGTATCGCCAAGGGCGAGGCCGCCGACAGCGCGGGGCGAGGTGCTCGGACGGCGCGATCGGAGTCCGGGGCCGGGTCCGCGGCTGCCGCGGGCGGGGAGTCGAGTGCGGCTTCCCGGCAGGGGCAGCAGCAGGATCGGCAACGGGAACAGGGGCAGCGGCAGTGGCCGGGTTCGGCTTCGGCTTCGGAGTCCGGGGCGGGTCCGCGCTGGGTGCCCGGCTTCGGTGCGGTGCCTCAGGTGCCCGGGCCTCGGCGCGGGGACGGTCCGGTTCCTGGCGCGGCTCCCGGAGCGTGGCAGCAGGGCGGCCGGCCTCAGCAAGGACAGCGGCAGGGGCAGCAACAGCAGCACCAACAGCAGCAGGGACAACAACAGGGACCGTGGCAGGGCTCGGGCGGTCCGGGCGGTCGGAGCGGAGCGGCACGGATGGCTGACGGGACGCCGGCACACGGCTTTCCGAGGGCCGCCGACGGGACGCCCGCGCGCGGGGTACCGCGCCTTCCCGATGGCACGCCCGCGCGTGGAGTGCCCTTCTTCCCGGACGGGACGCCTGCGCACGGTTTCCCTCGGCTTCCGGATGGCACGCCCGCGCATGGTTTTCCTCGCCTTCCCGACGGCACACCGGCGCACGGATTTCCCCGGCTTCCGGACGGCACCCCCGCCCATGGTTTTCCTCGGCTTCCCGACGGCACCCCCGCGCGTGGAGTGCCTCGGCTTCCCGACGGGACTCCCGCGCATGGTTTCCCCCAGGTACGTGGGGGGCACCCGCAGCAGCGTGAATCCGGTGGCGGGTGGGGCGAGTTGAGGGGCGCGGGTCCGGCGGGGCCCGGTACTGCGGCGCCGCGGCGGCGACAGGCGCCCTCGGGCGGTGCGCGGCAGGACTACGTCGACGCCTTCGGTGAGAACGACGACGTCTTCGCCCCGCGCGGCCGGACCGCGACGGACCTCTACGACTCCGGCACCGAGTGGGACCGCCGCACCGGCGTCGGTGTCCCCTCCGAGACCGACGTCGACGACCAGGGCGTGCCGCCGACCGGCGTGCCCGCGACGGCCAAGGGCGGCAAGGGGCGGGCCTTCACCGGTATCGCGGCCGCGGCCGTCGTCACCGTGCTGGCCGTCGTCGTCGCCGGCCAGGTCGCGGACGGACGTGACGACGAGGGCGTACGGACGCAGGCGGCCACGGATCAGGGGCGGGACGCCCGGGACTCGTCCTCGCGCGGGGACGGGCGGCCGACGCCGTCCTCGTCGCCGAGCGTGGCGACGCTGACGTACACGCAGAAGATGGACAAGAAGTACCCGCTGAGCGCCAAGCTCAAGGGGTCGGGGAAGTTCGACGCGATCCCGGGGATCGCCAAGGCGCCCGGCAAGGGGCAGAAGTACACGTATCGCGTGGACGTGGAGCAGGGGCTCGGTCTCGACGGGGAGCTGTTCGCCGCCGCTGTGCAGAAGACGCTCAACGACGACCGGAGCTGGGCGCACAACGGCGCCCGCACCTTCGAGCGCGTCTACTCCGGTGAGCCGGACTTCGTGATCACGCTCGCCAGCCCCGGTACGACCGCCGAGTGGTGCGCCAAGTCCGGTCTGGACACCACCGAGGACAACGTCTCCTGCGACTCGGCCGCCACCGAACGAGTGATGATCAACGCATACAGATGGGCACAGGGGTCGACGACCTACGGTGACGAGATTCATGCCTACCGGCAGATGTTGATCAACCATGAGGTCGGTCACCGGCTGGGCTACCACCACGTGACCTGTGACAAGAACGGCCAGCTCGCGCCGGTGATGCAGCAGCAGACGAAGTTCCTGGACCATGACGGGATCCACTGTCTGCCCAACCCCTGGGCGTACCCCGGAAGTTGACGCGCAGGGTGACCGGTGGTGCTTATGTCACATTGACATGCGTTGATCGGTCATACATATTGCTGCGCATGTGGTCTAGTCAATCCGTCGAGAACAGCGCCGCCATCGAGCTGGCGCTCATCGGCGTGACCCCGCTCTGCGTGGCCGACATCCACTGTCGCTGACGTTCGCCCCTGGGCGTTCGCGTCGCGATCTCTTCTCTCCGCCGTGACCCGGTCACGGCCTCTCGACGACCTGACGCCCGGGCAGACGTCTGTTCACTTTCGTCTCACCCCTTGTCAATCCGTCTCACCATTCGAGCCATGCGGTTCGAGCCACCCGAGAGGTCGTCATTCCGATGCGTCAACCGTCCGTAAACAGCCGCAGAGTGCTCGCGGCATCCGTAGGCCTGGTTCTGGCAGCGGGTGTCGCCGCCTGCGGACCGGACGACAACGATGCCAAGGGCTCCGGCGGCGGTGACTCCACGCCGCACAAGGGCGGCACGCTCACGGTCCTGAACTCCGACCCGCAGCAGGACTTCGACCCGGCCCGCCTCTACACCTCGGGCGGCGGCAACGTCCCGTCCCTGGTCTTCCGTACGCTCACCACCCGCAACCGCGAGAACGGCGCGGCCGGTGCCAAGGTCGTCCCGGACCTCGCCACCGACACCGGGCGCCCCAACAAGGACGCGACCGAGTGGACGTACACCCTGAAGAAGGGCCTCAAGTACGAGGACGGTACGGCGATCACGTCCGCCGACATCAAGTACGGCATCGAGCGGTCCTTCGCGCCCGAGCTGTCCGGTGGCGCGCCCTACCTGCGGGACTGGCTGGTCGGCGCGGCCGACTACCAGGGGCCCTACAAGGACAAGAAGGGCCTGTCGGCGATCGAGACGCCGGACAGCCGGACCATCGTGTTCCACCTGAACAAGCCCGAGGGCGAGTTCCCGTACCTGGCCACGCAGACGCAGACCACGCCCGTCCCCAAGGCCAAGGACACCGGCACGAAGTACGAGGAGCACCCGGTCTCGTCCGGCCCCTACAAGGTCGTCACGAACGAGAACGACGGTGAGCACCTCGTCCTGGAGCGCAACACGTACTGGTCGGCCTCGGTCGACGACGAGCGCAAGGCGTACCCGGACAAGATCGACGTACGGTCGGGGCTCGACTCCTCCGTGATCAACCAGCGGCTGTCGGCGTCCCAAGGGGCGGACGCGACCGCGGTCACCACGGACACCAACCTCGGCCCGGCCGAGCTCGCCAAGGTGTCCGGCGACAAGGAACTGGCCGCGCGCGTGGGCACCGGGCACTTCGGCTACACGAACTACATCGCCTTCAACCCGACGGTGAAGCCGTTCGACGACGCCAAGGTGCGCGAGGCGGTCTCGTACGCCATCGACCGCTCGTCCGTGATCAACGCGGCGGGTGGCTCGGCGCTGGCCGAGTCCGCGACGACCTTCCTGCCGAACCAGAAGTCCTTCGGCTACACGCCGTACGACCTCTTCCCGGCGGGGGCGACCGGCAACGCGGCCAAGGCCAAGGAGCTGCTGAAGGAGGCCGGTTACCCGAAGGGGCTCACCGTCACGCTGACGCACTCCAACAGCAAGGACTTCGAGACCAGCCCCGAGATCGCGACCGCGATACAGGACGCGCTCAAGAAGGCCGGCATCACGGTCAAGCTCCAGGGCCTGGAGGACAACGACTACCGGGACAAGATCCACAACGTGAAGACCGAGCCCGGCTTCTTCCTCGCCCACTGGGGTGCCGACTGGCCCTCCGGCGGTCCCTTCCTCGCCCCGATCTTCGACGGCCGACAGATCGTCAAGGATGGATCCAACTTCAACAACGGCCTGTTGAACGACAAGTCGGTCAATGCAGAGATTGACGCGATCAACAAGTTGACCGATCTTGACGCTGCCGCCAAGAGGTGGGGTGCACTGGACAAGAAGATCGGCGAGCAGGCGCTCACCGTGCCGCTGTTCCACCCCGTCTACAAGCGACTGGTCGGCCAGGACATCAAGAACGTCGTGATCAGCGACTGGACCGGTGTGCTGGACATCTCGCAGGTCGCGGTCAAGTAGCGCCGTGAGCGAGGCACTTGTCGCCGCCGAGACCCCCGGGACGGGCATCGAACCCGTCCCGGGGGTCTCGGGGGCCCGTCAGTTCTGGCGGCGGCTGCGCACGCAGCGCGCCGCCCTCGTCGCGGCGGCCGTCGTCGCGCTCCTGGTCCTGGTTGCGCTCGCCGCGCCGCTGCTCACGGCGATCGAGGGCCAGGACCCGACCACCTACCACCCCTCGCTCATCGACTCCGCGCGCGGCGGCGTGCCGATCGGGTCGTTCGGCGGGATCAGCGGCGACCACTGGCTGGGTCTCGAACCGCAGACCGGGCGCGATCTGTTCGCGCGGCTGGTCTACGGCGCCCGCGTCTCCCTGGGGGTCGCGTTCGCCGCGACCGTGATCCAGGTCCTCGTGGGTGTCGTGATGGGCATTGCGTCCGCGCTCGGCAGTGGATGGGTTGATCAACTGTTGAGCCGGATCACGGACATCTTTGTCGCCATGCCCTTGATGATCATGGCGTTGGCACTGCTCGCGATCGTCCCTTCGAGCTTCCCGCGGCCCGTGCTGGTCACCCTGGTCATCGGGTTCATCGCGTGGGGCAACATCGCGAAGATCGTGCGCGCCCAGACGCTCACCCTCAAGGGGCTCGACTACGTCTCCGCCGCCCGGCTCAGCGGCTGGGGCACCTGGCGGATCGCCCGCAGGGAACTGCTGCCAGGGCTCGCCGCGCCGGTCATCACCTACGCGGCGATCCTCATGCCGGTCAACATCAGCGTCGAGGCGGCCCTGTCCTTCCTCGGCGTCGGCGTGAAGCCGCCGACACCGTCGTGGGGACAGATGCTCACCGCGGCCGACGTCTGGTATCAGGCGGCCCCGCAGTACCTGCTGCTCCCGGCCGGCTCGCTGTTCGTCACCGTGCTCGCGCTCACCGTCCTCGGCGACGGTGTCCGCACCGCCCTCGACCCGCGCGCTGCGTCTCGCCTGAGCGTCGGCACGGGCCGCAAGCGCGAGGCGAAGGCAGGCAAGGCGGAGGGCGTGGTCGGCAAGACGGAGGGCGCGGCAGGCAAGGGTGCGTCCGAGGCCGGCCAGGCTGCGACCGCGTCCGAGGCCGGTAAGGAGGGCCCCGCATGAGCGGCTTCGGAGGCTTCGTCCTGCGTCGCGCCGTCGGCACCGTGGTGACCCTGCTGGCCATCTCGGTGATCGTCTACGTCGTCTTCTACGCCACCCCCGGCAACGTCGCCCAGATCACCTGCGGTCCGCGCTGCTCCCCGGAGCAGGTGCACCAGGTCGCCCAGCAACTCAAGCTCGACGACCCGCTGTACGTGCGCTACTGGCACTTCCTGCTGGGTCTGGTCGCCGGCCAGGACTACTCCACGGGCACCTCGGTGGAGCACTGCTCGGCGCCCTGCCTCGGGCTCTCGTACCAGAGCGACCAGCAGGTCATGGACATCATCCTGACCAAGCTCCCGGTGAGCCTCTCGCTGGTGCTCGGCGCGATGGTCCTGTGGCTGATCCTCGGCGTCGGCACCGGTGTGCTCTCCGCCTGGCGGCGCGGCCGGTTCACCGAGCGGCTGCTGACCGCCCTGACCCTGGCCGGCTGGGCCACCCCGGTCTTCGTCATCGGCCTCGTCCTGATGATCGTCGTCTGCGGCGAACTGCAACTCCTGCCCTTCCCGCAGTACGTGAAGTTCACCGACGACCCCGAACAGTGGGCGTGGAACCTCCTGCTGCCCTGGCTCTCGCTCGCCCTCATCGAGGCCGCGGCCTTCGCCCGGATGACCAGGGCGTCGATGCTGGAGACGCTGGCCGAGGACCACATCCGCACCTTCCGGGCCTACGGCGTCGCCGAGCGGACGATCGTCGGACGGCACGCCCTGCGCGGCGCGCTGGCCCCTGTCATCGCCCTCAACGCCAACAACGTCGGCTCGGCGATCGGCGGCGCGGTCCTCACCGAGACCCTCTTCGGCCTCCCCGGCATCGGCCAGGAACTCGTCCACGCCGTCGACGTGGTCGATCTGCCGGTCGTCGTCGGCATGGTCCTGGTCATCGGGTTCTTCGTGGTCCTCGCCAACGCCGTCGCGGACGTGCTGTACGCGCTGGCCGACCGACGGGTGGTACTGACGTGAGTGCGGGTGGTACCGATGTGAGTCCGGGTGGTCCTGAGGTGAGTCCGGGTGGTGCTGACGTGAATCTCGTCCAAGTCACGGATCTGTCCGTCGAGTTCGGCGACCTGCGGGCCGTCGACGGCCTCTCCTTCAGCCTGAGGCAAGGGGCCGCGGTCGCCCTGGTCGGCGAGTCCGGCTCCGGCAAGTCCACCGTCGCCTCGGCCCTGCTCGGGCTGCACCGCGGCACGGGCGCACGGGTCGGCGGCTCGATCGAGGTGGCCGGCGTCGACGTACAGAAGGCGTCCGAGGACGAACTGCGGCGGCTGCGCGGTGCGAAGGCCGCGATGGTCTTCCAGGACCCGTTGTCCTCGCTCGACCCGTACTACGCGATCGGTGACCAGATCGCCGAGGTGTACCGCGTGCACACGCGCGTGTCTCGGCGAGCGGCACGCGCGCGTGCCGTGGAGGTGCTGGACCGGGTGGGAATTCCGGACGCACAGCGCCGGTCGCGGTCCCGCCCGCACGAGTTCAGCGGCGGCATGCGTCAGCGCGCGCTCATCGCGATGGCGCTCGCCTGTGAGCCCGACCTGTTGATCGCCGACGAGCCGACCACCGCGCTCGACGTCACCGTCCAGGCCCAGATCCTCGACCTGCTGCACACGTTGCGCGAGGAGACCGGCATGGGGCTGCTGCTCGTCACGCACGACGTGGGCGTCGCCGCCGAGAGCGTCGACGACGTGCTCGTCATGCGGCACGGGCGCGTGGTGGAACACGGGGCGATCGCCGACGTCCTGGGGGCGCCCGTCCAGCCGTACACACGTGAACTGCTGGCTGCGGTCCCGCGCGTGGACGCGCCACGAGCACCTTCGCAGCCCTCGGAGGAGGTCGTCCTGGAGGCCGTCGGGCTCAGGCGTGAATTCGGGCGCGGGAAGCGGGCGTTCACGGCCGTGGACGACGTGTCGCTGACGATCCGGCGGGGCGAGACCGTCGGGATCGTGGGTGAGAGCGGCAGCGGCAAGACGACCCTCGGGCGGATGCTGGTCGGGCTGCTGGAGCCGACGGCGGGGGAGGTTCGATACGAGGGCCACGCGCGCGTGGGTGTGCGGCCGGCCGTGCAGATGGTCTTCCAGGACCCCGTCTCCTCCCTCAACCCCCGCCGCAGCGTGGGCGAGTCGATAGCCGACCCGCTGCGCGCGCGTGGCGAGCGGGACGAGAAGCGGATCAGGGGGCGCGTGACGGAACTGCTGGAGCGCGTGGGACTCGAAGGGGCGCACTACGACCGCTACCCGCACGAGTTCAGCGGGGGCCAGCGCCAGCGCGTGGGCATCGCGCGGGCGCTGGCGGCCGACCCGCGCGTGATCGTCTGCGACGAGCCCGTCTCCGCGCTGGACGTGACCACCCAGGCCCAGGTGGTGGCTCTGCTCGGCGAGTTGCAGCGCGAACTCGGACTCGCGCTCGTCTTCATCGCGCACGACCTCGCCGTCGTGCGGCAGGTGAGCGACCGGGTCGCGGTGATGCGCCGCGGCCGGATCGTCGAGTCCGGCCCGGCCGACGAGGTGTACGACAACCCTCAAGACCCGTACACCAAACAGCTCCTGGCCGCCGTACCGGCACTGGACCCGCAGGTCGCGGCCCGGCGGCGGGCCGCGCGACGAGAGCTGGCCGCCGCTTGACGAGAGCTGGCCGCTGCCTGACGGAACGTAACTGCTTGATCCCTTAGCGCGATCGAACGCGATCCGCACGGGAAAGTTACGACCGTTCACCCCTTCTGGTGGCGCGACGGACAACCGTCCGTCGCGCCACCGCCTTGTCCGCATACGTTCGTCCCGCTGCGAGTCGCCGGGTCAACGGCGGCTCCCCATACGGGAGATCGGGGGTGCACCTGTGCGCATCGGACTGCTTACGGAGGGTGGCTATCCGTATGTGAGCGGTGACGCCAGGCTCTGGTGCGACCGGCTCGTGCGCGGGCTCGGGCAGCACGAGTTCGACATCTACGCGCTCAGCCGCAGCGAGCGCCAGGAGGCCGAGGGCTGGGTCGAGTTGCCGCCCCAGGTCAGCCGGGTGCGGACGGCTCCGCTGTGGGGCGCGGAGGACGACGGGGTGAGCTACGGGCGCCGGGCGCGCCGACGGTTCGCCGAGTACTACGGCGAGTTGGCGGCCGCGCTGTGTGCGGGGGCCGGAGCGGGTGCGGGTGCGGGGAGTGTCGGGGGGCCTTCCGGTTCCTCGGGTTCCGCGGGCGACGCCTCTTCCGCGGGTGGCTCCTTCGATGCTTCCGGTTCCTCTCCCTCCGGTTCTTCCGAGGAGGCCTCCGCCACTCAGGCGGACCGTTTCGGCAGCGCTCTGTACGGGCTCGCCGAACTCGCCCGCGACGAGGGCGGACTGGTGGGCGCGCTGCGCTCCGAGGCCGCCGTGAGCGCCCTTGAGCGCGCCTGTCGTGCGCCCGGCGCCCTGCGCACGGCGCGTGAGGCGCGCGTACCCGATCTGCTCGCCGTGGCCGCGCAGTTGGAACGCGCCCTGCGCCCCCTCTCGCTCGACTGGTGCGAGGAGGACGGGCTCGGCTCGGTCGACCTGTGCCACGCGGCGTCCGGCGGCCCGGCCGCCCTGCCCGGGCTGCTCGCCCGCCACTTCTTCGGCGTACCCCTGCTGGTGACCGAGTACGGGGTGCGGCTGCGCACGCACTACCTGGCCGCCGCCGAGGCGCCCCCCGCCGTACGGTCCCTGCTCGCCGCCTTCCACGGCAGGCTCGCCGCCGAGATCTACGACCGGGCCACGATCGTCACGCCCGGCAACACGCACGCCCGCCGCTGGCAGGAGCGCTGCGGCGCCGACCGGGCCAAGCTCCGCACGGTCTACCCGGGCATGGACGCCACGCACTTCGCCGAGGTGGGGGAGTCCCCGGAGTGCGCGGACCCCGACACGCTGGTGTGGGTCGGGCGGGTCGAGCCCACCAAGGACCTGGTGTCGCTGCTGCACGCCTTCGCGGAGATCCGCAAGGAGGAGCCGAAGACCCGGCTGCGGATCGTCGGCACGCCGGCCGGCGAGGAGGGCGCGGCCTACCTGGGGCACTGCCGGGCGCTCGCCGCGCAGCTCTTCCCCGACGAGGCCGACGGGATGCACGCCGTCGGCGACAACCCCGTGTCCTTCGAGGAGATCGGCGGGCCGGAGGTGCCCTCGCCGGCCGACGCGTACGCCGCCGGTTCGGTGACCGTGCTGTCCAGCGTGGTCGAAGGCTTCCCGATCACTCTGGTCGAGGCCATGTTCTGCGGGCGGGCGACGGTGTCCACGGACGTCGGCGCGGTGGTGGAGGTCATCGGGGGCACGGGGCTCGTCGTACCGCCGCGCAACCCCCGGGCGCTCGCCGAGGCGTGCGTGACGCTGCTGCGCGACCCCGAGCGCCGTGCACGCCTGGGCGCCGCCGCCCGCGCGCGGGCGCTCGAACTGTTCACCGTCGAGCAGAACATCACGGCATTTCACGGCATTTACCTGGAGATCGTCTCGCAGACGCCGGTACGCCGGGTCGTCCTCGACGACACCGGGGAGCCGCTGCCGTTCGCCGCCCCCGCCGAGGCCCACGTACCGGGCCGCTGGACCGGCCCCGCCGCCCGCGTCGTCGCCCGCGGCGGACCCGGCTGGGCAGCGGGCGCCCCGGTTCGCGCGACGACGGCGACACCGGCCACGGCACCCGCCGCGACGCCTACCGCGACACCTGCTGCGGAGGGGGCCCGATGAGCGACTTGGGAGAACTGGACCGACCCGGCACGCCGACCAACCCCGGGGCGTGGGACGAACGGTCGGGGGAGTGGGTCGGCGGCGACGCGGATCCCAGCGACGGGGACGGGGGTGCGGCGCTTGGTGACGCGAGCGTGGGGCGTGGTGACGGGAGCGTGGGACAGGGGCGCACCGGCGCAGATGCTGCCGCAGCCTTTCCCGCAGCATCCGGCACCACAGCCGCCGCAGCCTCAACCTCGCCCACCGCACCGAGCTCCGAAGCCCCCGCCACCCGTCGCCGCGCCACCACCGCCGACCCTGTCAAAGCGCTGATGCACCGTCACCGTGACCTGTGCGAACGGGCCGTGGACCCGCTGGAGATCGCGGCAGGGCTGGAGGCGCACGGCGTCACCGATCGGACCGCGACGCGCTTCCGGCACCGGGACGTGTTCTCGCTCGCGGAGGAGATGTACGCCCGCGCCTCCCACGGCGAGGAGACGCGGCCGACCCCCGAGGCCCCCTCGGCCCCGGGCGCGCGCGCCGGCTGGGCCCTGCTCGCCCTCCTGCCGGGTGCGTTGTGCGCGGCGACGGTGATCGGCCTGCCCTTCACCCACGGTCGGCCGCGCCTGATCGTGGCCGTCGTCGGCGTTCTCGCCGTGGCTCTCGGCCTGCGCGCGGCGCTCGCCCGCGGCCCGCTGGGCATGCCCGACCGCACGTCTTCGGGACCTGCCCCGCACACCCCCGGCACCGGCCTGTGGGCGTGCTGGCTCGTCGCCTACGCCCTGTTCGGCGACGGGCTCCTGAGCGCGGCCGTCGGCGGCGGCCCCGACAGCCTGCCCACCGGCGCGGCCGACGGCCCCTGGCCCGTCGCGACCGCCCCCGTCCTGGCACTCACCCTCGCTTGCGCCCCCGCCGCCTGGAGCGCTCACCTGTTCACCGCGCGCGCCCGGCGCAGACTGACGGCCAGCCGCGGCTTGGCGGACTTCGCCGCCTCCGTACGGCCGCTGCTGCTCGGCACGTTCGCCCTGTTCCTGTGCGCCCTGGCGGCCCTGCTCGCCGTGTGCGCCACCGCACTGGACCAGCCCGCGGCCTACGCCCAGGCCCTGACCCTCGGCGCCCTCCTGTTCCTCGCCCGCCTCCTCACCACGCACGGCTTCACCCATGCACCCGCGCTCGTCCTCACCGTCACGGCCACCGCCGAGGCGGCAGCCCTGGTCACGGTCTTCGCGGCCCGCCTTCCCGGCTGCGGTTTCCTCGCCACCCCCGTGGAAGCCCTCGTCGACGCCACGGGCCCGGGCAGCGTCCCGGCCCTGGCCTGCGCGGCGGCCGCCCTGACCCTGCTGGTCCACACGACCCGCACCCTCACCCGGGCCTCGGCCCACGCACCGGCCGACCGGCCGTGCTGATCCGGCACGCCCCGCCCACCGCCCACCGCGCCGCGGGCGCCCGACCCCGAGGCAACGGCACCACCCTCGCTGAAGGAGAACACCAAATGATCACCTCCCGACCCGAACCCTCGGCTCCGGGAGCCGTGCGATGAGAGTCCTGCTGATCGGAGCCAACGGCTACCTGGGCCGCTTCGTCGCCGACCGTCTGCTCGCCGACCCGGCCGTCCAGCTCACCGCACTCGGCCGCGGCGACGACGCCGACGTCCGCTTCGACCTCGCGTCCGGCAGCCCCGGCGCCCTCACCCGCTTCTTCGACGCGGTCCATCCCGGCGTGGTCGTCAACTGCGCCGGCGCCACCCGAGGCGGCGCCCGTGAACTCGCGCGGCACAACACCGTCGCCGTCGCCACCGTCTGCGAGGCCCTGCGCCGCAGCGGCTGCGGCGCCCGGCTGGTGCAGATCGGCTGCGGCGCCGAGTACGGCCCCAGCCAGCCCGGCTCCTCCACCGCCGAGGACGCCGTGCCCCGCCCCGGCGGTCCGTACGGCGTCAGCAAGCTCGCCGCCACCGAACTCGTCCTCGGCTCCGGCCTGGACGCGGTCGTGCTGCGGGTCTTCTCACCGGCCGGTCCGGGTACGCCCGCCGGCTCGCCGCTGGGGCGGCTCGCCGAGGCCATGCGGCGCGCCATGCAGTCCGGCGACGGCGAGCTGAAACTCGCCGGCCTCGGCGCCCAGCGCGACTTCGTCGACGTACGCGACGTGGCGCGCGCCGTGCACGCCGCCTCGCTCTCCGCCGCCCAGGGCGTCATCAACATCGGCTCGGGCCGCGCCGTCCGACTGCGCGACGCCGCCGCCACGCTCGCGCGGGTGGCCGGATACGGCGGCGCCCTCCACGAACTGGACGGCCCGCCCGGCCCCTTGATGCGGTCGGGCATCGGCCACCCCCGCACCGAGTCCGACCACGCCTCCCCGGTCGCGTACCCGTACCCGGACGGCTGCGGCAGCTGGCAGCAGGCCGATGTGCGCACCGCGCGCGACCGGCTCGGCTGGCGGCCCCGGATCAACCTCGAAGAGTCCCTGGCCGACATCTGGATGGAGGCGGCATGCCGTATCTGACCAGCACCAGGGCAGGCACCGCGAGCACCGACGTCCGCACCGGGCTCGGCATCCCGGGCTACGCCCACCCCCTGGTCGCTCCCACCGAGTGGGCCGAACTCACCCGCCCGGGCACGCCCCTGCACTGGGTCGTCCTCGACGTCGCCGACGGCCCCGGCGCCCGCCCCGACCCGCACTGCCTGGAGGCGGCCGGGCGGCTGCGCAACGCGGGCGTGCGGGTCCTCGGCAACCTCGACAGCGCTTACGGGGCCCGCACCTTCGGGGAGCTGATCTCCGACGCGCACCGCTACCGCGACTGGTACCGGGTCGACGGCTTCCTCGTGGACCGCTGCCCGACCGAGCGCGCCTCGCTCCCGGAGATCGGCCGCACCGTCGACACGCTCCGCTCGATCTGCGACGACGCTCATGTCGTCCTCGGCCACGGCACCCATCCGCACCCCGGGTACGTCGAGTGCGGGGACCAGTTGGTGACCTTCGCCGGGTCCTGGAGCGACTACCGGTGGTCGCAGGTGGCCGAGTGGACCGCGGACCATCCACCCGAGCGTTTCTGCCACTTCGTCCACGGCGTGCCCGGCCCGCACCTCGAAGAGGCGCTGCGCATCGCCCGCTGGCAGGGCGCGGCGACGATCTACTTCACCGACCGCACAGACAGAGGCGGACGCGCCGATCCCTGGGAGACCCTGCCCGGCTACTGGGACGACATCGTCTCGCGGGTCGGGACGGGTGTCTCGGAATGAAGATGGGCATGGCAGTGTTACAGGGAGAACAACCGTAGTGATTGACCGATCAACGGAGTCCCCGTGTCGCTGCCACCCCTGGTCGAGCCAGCTGCTGAGCTCACCGTAGACGAGGTCCGCAGGTACTCCCGCCACCTGATCATCCCGGACGTCGGGATGGACGGGCAGAAGCGGCTGAAGAACGCCAAGGTGCTGTGTGTGGGCGCCGGCGGCCTGGGCTCGCCGGCGCTGATGTACCTGGCCGCGGCGGGCGTGGGCACGCTCGGCGTCGTGGAGTTCGACGAGGTCGACGAGTCGAACCTGCAGCGTCAGATCATCCACAGCCAGGCCGACATCGGCCGCTCCAAGGCCGCGTCCGCGCGCGACTCCGTCCTCGGCATCAACCCGTACGTGAACGTCGTCCTCCACGAAGAGCGGCTCGAGGCCGAGAACGTGATGGACATCTTCAGCCAGTACGACCTGATCGTCGACGGCACGGACAACTTCGCGACCCGCTACCTGGTCAACGACGCCTGCGTGCTGCTGAACAAGCCGTACGTGTGGGGCTCGATCTACCGCTTCGACGGCCAGGCCTCGGTCTTCTGGTCCGAGCACGGTCCCTGCTACCGCTGCCTCTACCCGGAGCCCCCGCCCCCCGGCATGGTCCCCTCCTGCGCCGAGGGCGGCGTCCTGGGCGTGCTGTGCGCGTCCGTCGGCTCCATCCAGGTCACCGAGGCCATCAAGGTCCTCACCGGCATCGGTGAGCCCCTCGTCGGCCGCCTGATGATCTACGACGCCCTGGAGATGCAGTACCGCCAGGTCAAGGTCCGCAAGGACCCCAACTGCGCGGTCTGCGGCGACAACCCGACCGTCACCGAGCTCATCGACTACGAGGCCTTCTGCGGCGTCGTCTCCGAGGAGGCCCAGGAGGCGGCCGCCGGCTCGACGATCACTCCCAAGCAGCTCAAGGAGTGGATCGACGACGGCGAGAACATCGAGATCATCGACGTCCGCGAGATCAACGAGTACGAGATCGTCTCCATCCCGGGCGCCAAGCTGATCCCGAAGAACGAGTTCCTCATGGGCACCGCCCTGGAGACCCTCCCGCAGGACAAGAAGATCGTCCTGCACTGCAAGACGGGTGTCCGCAGTGCCGAGGTCCTCGCGGTCCTGAAGTCCGCGGGCTTCTCCGACGCCGTGCACGTCGGCGGCGGCGTGATCGGCTGGGTCAACCAGATCGAGCCGGACAAGCCGGTCTACTAGGCGAACAGCCTGGTGTACCAGGCGAAGGCCTTCTCGAAAGGGGCTCGGCACCGTGGGTGCCGGGCCCCTTTCCGTTGCCCCGACTCGGGCCAGGGCCGCGAGCGTGCGGGCCGCGAGTGAAGGCGCTACGAGGCGCAGACCTTGCCGTCCTTCGGGACCGTCCCCTTCAGCAGATACGCGTTCACCGTGGAGTCGACGCAGTCGCTCCCGCTCCCGTACGCACCGTGCCCCTCGCCCTTCCAGGTGAGCTCCACGCCGACGCCCTTGCCCAGCTCGTCGGCCATCTTCCGGGCGCCCTCGTACGGTGTCGCCGGGTCGCCGGTGTTGCCGACCACCAGGATCGGCGCCGCGCCGGGCGCACTCACCTCCGGGGTGTCGTACTGCCCGGCCACCGGCCAGTCGTGGCACCAGCCGGCCGTGTCCCAGCCGAGGAAGTCCCCGAACACGGGCGAGATCTTCTCGAACGTCGGCAGCAGCTTCTTCGTCTCCTCGGCGGTCGGCCGCTGCTTGTCGTCCAAGCACGATATGACCCGTTGGGAGTGGGTCGTCGTGCCGTAGTGCCCCGAGGTGTCACGTTCGTTGTAGCCGTCGGCGAGGTCCAACAGCTCCGAACCGTCGCCTTGTTCGGCCGCGTCGAGGGCGCTGGTCAGCGTCGGCCAGCCGGCCTTGCTGTAGAGCGGCAGGACGATGCCGGTGACGGCCAGCGTCTGGGTGAGCTCGCGCCCGGACGACGTCGACAGCGGCTTCGCGTCGAGCCGGTCGAGCAGGTCCGCGATCTTCCGGGTGCCCTGCTTCGGGTCCTGCCCGGTCGACTTGAGGTAGTCGTCGAGGGCGCGCTGGAAGCCTCTGGACTGGTTCTCCGCGTGGCCCACGGTGTCGGCGCTGGGGTCGACGACCGCGTCGAGGATCAGCCGTCCCACGTTCTTGGGGAACAAGTGGGCGTACACACCGCCCAGTTCGGTGCCGTACGAGATGCCGAAGTAGTGCATCTTCGCGTCGCCGAGGACCTGGCGCATCAGGTCCATGTCGCGCGCGGTGTCCGTCGTCGACACGTGCGCCAGCAGCTTGCCGGTGGCGTTCTTGCAGCCCTTGCCGAAGTCGAGGGCGTCCTGGAAGTACGCCTTCTCCTCGGCCGGGGTGTCCGGGGTGGCATCGATGTCCTCGGCGGCCTCGATCGCCTTGTCGCCGCGGCAGCGCACGCCCTCGCTGCGGTCGACCCCGCGCGGGTCCCAGCTCACCAGGTCGTACCGCTCCCGCAGGGAGGAGGCCGTGGCCGCGTACGACGGCAGGGTGGAGACACCGGAGCCGCCGGGACCGCCGAAGTTGAACAGGAGCGAGCCGATGGGCTTGTCGCCACGGGACTTGCCGCGGATCAGCGCGAGGCCGATCGTCTCGCCGTCCGGCTTCGACCAGTCCAGCGGCACCTTGAGCGTCGCGCACTGCCAGTCGCTGCCCGGCGCAGAGGAGTCGGCGGTGGCCTTGCAGCGTCCCCAGTCGAGCCGCTGCGCGGTCAGGGAGGCGGGCAGGACGGCGCTCGTACCGGCGGAGTCGGAGGAGTCGGCCGACGGCGTGGCCGCCGCGCCCGTGTCTCCGTCCCCCTTGCCGTCGTCGGACGACGAGCCGCCGCTACAACCCCCCACCAGCAGCGCGGCGGCGGCCCCCAGCGCCGCCCACCGTACGAGTCGCGCCATGTGCGTTCCCCCCTCACGAGCCGCCGGCACATCGGCCGGCCGACGGCGGTCAGGCCATAGTAGGCGGATCACGCCGAGCCTGCGGAGAGCTGTGAATAACCTCCTGACCTGCACGTTTTCCTGGAATTCGGGAGATGGTGGGCAAGGCCGGGTTCAGGAGCAGACGGTGCCCGCCGCCGGTACCTTCCCGTCCAGCAGATAGCCGTTCACCGCGTTCTGCACGCACTTGTTCTTGCTGTCGTAGGCGCCGTGCCCCTGGCCCTTGTACGTCAGCTCGACGCCGACGCCCTTGCCGAGGGCGTCCACCATCTTGCGCGCGCCCTCGTACGGCGTGGCCGGGTCGCCGGTGTTGCCGACGACGAGGATCGGCGCCGAGCCGGCCGCGCTCACGTCGGGATGGTCGGCCGCGCCCGCCACCGCCCAGTCGGTGCAACTGACCATGCCCCACGCCAGGAAGTCGCCGAACAGCGGCGATGCGGCCCGGAACTCCGGCAGCTTCTCCTGCACGAAGTCCGAGGTGTACCGGGGCTTGTCGTCGGCGCAGTTGATGGCGATGTTGGCCGCCGAGATATTGCTGTACTCGCCGTTCTCGCTGCGCCCGTTCATCGAGTCGGACAGCAGCATCAGGATCCTGCCGTCCCCGTCGTACGCCTGCTCCAGGCCCTCGGTCAGGTACTCCCAGAAGTCCTTCGAGTACAGCGACTGCGCGATGCCGTTGGTCGCGGCGGTCTGGGTCAGCTCGCGCGGGAGGATGCCCGGGATCGGCTTGCTGTCGAGGTCCTTGAGCAGCTTGGCGATGCGGTCCTTGACGTCCTGCGCGGTGTCGCCGACCGGGCAGTCCTCGACCTTCGACGTGCAGTCCTTCGCGAAGTTGTCGAGCGCGAGCTGGAAGCCCTCGGCTTGGCCGAGCGAGCCCTGTTCGGAGTTCTGCGTGGGGTCGACGACTCCGTCGAACACCGCGCGTCCCACGTTCTTGGGGAACAAGTGGGCGTAGACACCGCCGAGTTCGGTGCCGTAGGAGATGCCGAAGTAGTGCAGCTTGGTGTCGCCGAGCACCTGCCGCATCAGGTCCATGTCGCGGGCCGCGTCGGTGGTGCGCACCTGCGGCAGCACCTTCTTGGAGTTCTTCTCGCAGGCCGCGTTGAACTTCTTGGTGTTGTCCAGGAGCGCGGTGCGTTCGGCTGCGTCGTCGGGGGTCGCGTCCTGCTGGAAGTACGCGTCGAGCTGCTGGTCGTTCTCGCACTCCACGGGGGCGCTGCGGCCGACTCCGCGCGGGTCGAAGCTGACCAGGTCGTAGCGGGTGCGCAGCTTCGCGTAGTCCGCGCCGAAGGCGGGCAGCGTGGTGACGCCCGAGCCGCCGGGGCCACCGAAGTTGAAGACGAGCGAGCCGATGCGCTTGCTCTTGTCACCGCTGGTCTTCGCCCGGATCAGTGCCAGACCGATCGTGTCGCCCTTGGGTTTGTCCCAGTCGAGCGGTGCCTTCAGGGTGGCGCACTGCCACTCGTCGCCGCCCGCCAGTGGCGAAGGGGCACCGCCGCCACCCTCCGCCTGGGACGGCGCCGGGCAGTCCTTCCAGCCGAGCGTCTGGGCCGACAGATCCTCGTCCTTGGGGTCGTCGTTGCCGCAGCCCGTCAGTACGGACGACAGCAGCACGACGGAGGCGGTCAGGGCAACGGCCCGCAGGCGAGGAGGGTTCGGCATGGTCCCATCCTGCGGTCGCACGCGACGGAGCGCTCGGGGCACGGGCCGTACGAGGTACGGCGCCCACGCGTGCGTACTGCGGGGTGACGCCGAGTGCGTACGCGAGGCGATGACGACTGCGACGTACGCGCGCGTACGTCCTACAGGGAGCCCTTGCGCGAGAGGTGGTTGAAGGCCAGCCAGCCCGGCAGCACCGGCAGCCACAGCGTCAGCAGCCGGAACAGCAGCACGGAGGGGGCGGCGACCTCCTTGGGGAGGCCGACGGCGATCAGACCGACCGTCAGGGTGGCCTCGACGGCGCCCACACCGCCCGGAGTCGGGGCCGCCGAACCGAGCGCGTTGCCGGCGAGGAAGACGACGGCGACGCTCGCGATGCTGATCGAGGTCCCCTCCTGGCCGAACGCGCGGATCGAGGCGTCCAGGCACATCACGAAGCAGGCGGTCAGCAGCAGCATGCCGCCGATGCCGGTGATGAGCTTCTGCGGCCGCTGGAGCACGTCCAGCATGCGCGGCACGACACCCGCGAAGAGCGACCGCACGCGCGTGACGACGAATTTGCGCAGGAACGGCACCGAGGTGACCACCAGCACGAGCACCGCGACCGTCAGCAGACCCGCGATGACCGTCCGGGACGGCGACAGCGACGGCGTCTTCTCGGTACCGGTCAGATAGCCGAAGGACAGCAGCATCAGGATGTGGCAGCCGAGTCCGAACAGCTGCGAGGCGCCGACGCTCGCCACCGCGAGCCCCGGCCGCACCCCCGCGCGCTGCAGGAAGCGCGTGTTGAGGGCGACACCACCCACGGCGGCCGGCGCGACGATCTTCACGAACGAGCCGGCGACCTGCGCCCCCACGGTCCGCAGGAACGGCACCCGCTCGGGCACGAACCCCAGCAGCGCCATCGCCGCCGCGAAGTAGCTCGCCGCCGAGAACAGCACGGCCGCCGCGACCCAGCCCCACTCGGCGTTGGCCACGAGCGGCCCCAGCTCGATGTGGGTGAGCTGCGTCAGCAGGAAGTACGCGCCGATGGCACCGGCGATGAAACTCATCAGCGTGCGCGGCCGCACCCGCTCCAGGCGAGCGGGCTCCACCGGTGCCTGCGGCCTGATCCGCAGCACCTCGTGCCGGATCAGCGTGAGCAGGTCGTCCTCGCGCGCCTCCTCCAGCGCGTCGTCGATGGCTCGCTTCTCGGCCCGCTGCTCCGCGCGCGCGGCCTTCTTGTCGGGCTTTTCGAGTACGGGCGTGGTGTGGTCGTGCCCGGCCGCGGCGAGGCGGGCCTGCTTGTCCTGGTGGGACGCCTCCAGAACCGCCTCACGCTCGCGCTGGGCCCGCTCCCGGGCCAGCCTGCGCAGGGTCGCGCGTGAGGTCCTGCTGAGCGCGATGGGCTGCAGCATCGGCAGGCAGTCGGCGACCGCGTCCGGGCCGAGCACGCTCACCGCGGAGGCCACCGCGCGCTCGGCGCCCACCCGCAGACCGAGGGTCACCAGCAGCTGCGAGATGTCCATGCGCAGCAGCAGATCGCCGGCCGCGATCTCTCCGACGCGCAGGTCGGTGAGGATCACCGTGCCGGAACGATCCACCAGGATCGCGTCGCCCACCAGCCTGCGGTGCGCGATCCGCCGGGACTGCAGGGCCTGCACCTGGCGCCACGTGTCGCGCAGCAGCTCGTCGGTGATCTCCTCGTCCGACATCGAGTCCAGGGTGCGCCCGCCGGTGTGCTCGTAGATGAGCATGACGGCGTCGGGGCCCAGTTCGGAGGTCGCGATCAGCTTGGGCGCGTTGGCGCCGGCCGCGATGGCCGCGTACGCGAGCAGCGCCTCCTGCTCCAGGGCCTGGCGCAGCGACTGGAGGCTGCTGCGGGTGGCGAAGCCGCGCAGGGTCAGATTGCGCCACGCGCGGTAGAAGAAGCCCTGAGCCTGCTGCTCGCGGTCGACCACCGTCACGTCGAGGGGTGGACCGTCTTCGAGGGTGACGAAGTAGCGCCGGCCGCGGTCGCCGGTCTCGGAGGTCTCCGGCACCTCCTCGCGCGCGGCGCTCACCGGGCGGAAGCCCACGTGCCGCAGCCCGGCCATCAGCGTGCGCCCGGTGGGACGCACGTTGGGCGAGCCGACCGCGTACAGCGTCCCGTAGGCGACGGTCCAGCCGATCAGGACCGTCAGGATGATCGAGAACGGCGTCGTGTACCCGGTGACGAGCATCGAGAAGGCGTCCAGGCACAGCACGATCCACAGCACCGCGCGCCAGCGCGGCCGGCGCGACATGCCGACGGCCGTCATGTAGGCGATGACCGGCGCGAGATAGCCGTGCACCGGGTCCGTGAGGGCGTGGATGTCACCGGGGGAGGGCTGGGTGAGCGCCTCCTGGATGGAGCCGGGGGCGGCCTTGGCGACCCAGAGGTCGGTGGCCAGGGTCACACCGTGCGCGAGGACCGCCGCGAGCACGCCGTCGGCGATGCGCAGTCCGTCGCGTTTGATCAGGCGCTCGATCGCGAAGGCGACGGGCACCAGGAGGATCGCGATGCTGGAGGCCAGACCGGCGATCTTGATGAGCAGATCGGGCGCCTGCCCGGTGCCCTTGTTGATGTCCTGTTCGAGACCGGAGGTGGTGCCGTGGGCGAACGCGGCGATCGCGAGGAGTACGGCGACGGCCAGCACGCCCACCAGGAGGCGCATCAGGTCGGAGGGGCGGTGCACGCGCGCGGGGAGCAGCGGTTCGTCGCCCTCGACCTCTTCGCTGTGCACCTCGTCGGTGCAGTCGGCGTCCTCCTGGACGCCTCGATCGACGTCCTTGGCGGCCGTCTCGTCCGCGGTCGTGTTTTCGCCGTCGGCGGTGTCCGGGCGCGACGAAGCGTCAGAGGTGCTTTCCGCATCCTCCGGGTGCGCACCCTGTTGCTTCATCGTCTCTTCTTGATCTCGTATCACCGGTCACCGCCCGCATGATGGTGGCATGCCCCACCGACACACGGGGGCATCAGGGTGCAAATGCGGGGGCGCACAGTCTGCCCGATGCGCCGTCTGGGGGCGAGGGACACCCACCGTGGCGGGCTCGTCACATTGTCGGTGGCGTGGTGCAGGATGGGCCGGATGAGCGAGGAGAGCCTGCCGCGGGACATCCACCCCGAGCCCCCGGACGCGCTGCCGGAGTACGCCGAGCGCGTCCTGGAGGTCACCGAACTGATTCCGCCCGGGCGTGTCATGACGTACGGAGACGTGGCCGAGTGGCTGGAGGAGGGCGGCCCCCGGCAGGTCGGCCGGGTGATGGCCCTCTACGGGAGTGCCGTTCCGTGGTGGCGCGTCATGCGCGCGGACGGCGTCCTGCTGCCGGGCCACGAACTGGAGGCCCTCGGCCACTACCGGTCCGAGGGCACGCCTCTCAAAGAGGCGAGCAGGGCCGCGGAGGGCCATCTGCCGCGCGTCGACATGAGGCGGGCGCGGTGGGACGGCGGCGAGCGCGCGGACGGTCACACCTGACAGCTTCCGGCATACGGCGCCCCCGGGTGCGCCGCGTGATCCGTACGGGGGAACGGGGGCACGTCCGTGGCATGACGTACGTTCGTGGAGCAGGGGGCGCACGTGACCCGCGTGCCGTGAGCGTCTTGTGGGAAGAAGCGGAAGCGCTGCTTCCAGGGAATCCGTCGGCGTAGCGTCGGCTGCACGCGTCCCGCTCACCCCGCGATCACCGCCCTGCACGCGCGGTGGCCCGACAACCAGCACAACCACCAGGACCGGCGAACCACGTGAGCTCCTCTTCCTCCACCAGGCGCCTGGCGCACCCCCAGGTGCGTCAGGGGGACCGTGGCGCTTACCGACTGGTACGAACCCCACCGGACCGACCGGCTCCCCCTCGTCTGGACGCGCCACAGCGCGCGGTGGTTGACCACCGGGCCGGACCACTGCTGGTCCTCGCCGGACCGGGCACCGGAAAGACGACCACGCTCGTCGAGTCGGTGGCCGCCCGGATCGACCGGGGCGCCGACCCCGGACGCATCCTGGTGCTGACGTTCAGCCGCAAGGCGGCCGTCGAACTGCGCGACCGCATGGCGGCCCGCACCGGAGCCGCCCGCGCCCCCCAGGCGACCACCTTCCACTCGTTCTGCTACTCCCTGGTCCGCGCCCACCAGGACGCCGATCTGTTCGTGGAGCCGCTGCGGCTGCTCTCCGGTCCCGAACAGGACGTCGCCGTACGCGAACTTCTCGCCGGGCAGCCCGACCTGGAAGGGCTGGGCCTCGCGCACGTGCGCTGGCCCGACGAACTGCGCGCCTGTCTGACCACCCGCGGGTTCGCCGACGAGGTCCGCGCGGTCCTCGCCCGCAGCCGCGAACTCGGCTTGGACGCGGGCGCTCTGGACGCCTTCGCCCGCCGCATCGGCCGCCCCGACTGGCGCGCCGCCGCCGCCTTCCTCGCCGAGTACCTCGACGTGCTCGACCTCCAGGGCGTGCTCGACTACGCGGAACTGGTCCACCGCGCGGTGCTCCTCGCCCGCCAACCCGAGGTCGCCGCACAACTGGCCGCGCGCTACGACACCGTCCTGGTGGACGAGTACCAGGACACCGATCCCGCGCAGGTACGGCTGATGCACGCCCTGGCAGGCGGCGGCCGCACCCTCGTCGCCTTCGGCGACCCCGACCAGTCGATCTACGCGTTCCGGGGCGCCGACGTGAACGGCATCCTGGAGTTCCCGGACGCCTTCCCGCGCGCGGACGGCCGCCCGGCGCCCGTCGAGGTCCTGCGCACCTCCCGCCGCTCCGGCGCCGGCCTGCTCACCGCGACCCGGCTGCTCACCCAGCGCCTGCCGCTGACCCGGCTCCCGGCGGAGAAGGTCCGCGCCCACCGCGAACTCGCCCCGGTCCGGGACGGCGGCCGCGTCGAGGTGTACACGTATCCGACGCCCGGTACGGAGCTCGACAACATCGCCGACATCCTGCGCCGGGCCCACCTGGAGGACGGCGTTCCCTGGGGCGAGATGGCCGTCCTGGTGCGCGCCGGGTCCCGCACGATCCCGACGGTCCGCCGCGCGCTCACCGCGGCCGGCGTGCCCCTGGACATCGACGGCGACGACCTGGCCCTGCGCCACGAACCGGCGGTGGCGCCTTTGCTGACGGCCCTTCGGGCGGTGGCGACGGCGGAGGCGGCGGGTCCCGAAGGGGGCGCGGAGACGACGGGTTCCGAGGCGGGCGCCGATACGACGGACCCCGAGGAGGGCGCGGATGCGGAGGCACCCGTGCGCTCGGACGGGGACGCCGATGCCGTACGCGCCTCGGAAGCCGATGACGTACGTGTCGCGGTGGACGCCTCCGAGGATGCCTCCGACGGGCCGCAACAGCCTCCCGAAGAGCCGCCGTCGGACACCTCCTGGCTCGACACCGAGACCGCCCTCTCCCTGCTCGCCTCCCCCCTCGCCGGCATGGACGCCGCCGACCTGCGCCGCCTCGGGCGGGCTCTGCGCGACGAGGAGCGGGCCGCCGGCAACGCGCTGCCGCCGCCGTCGGACGTCCTGCTCGCGCGGGCGCTCGCCGAGCCCGAGCGCCTGGTCGCGCACGACCCCGCGTACGCCCGGGGTGCCCAACGCCTCGGCGCGCTGCTGCGCAAGGCCCGTGAGCGACTGGCGGGCGGCGGCAGCGCCGAGGAGGCGCTGTGGGACCTGTGGGAGGGCACTCCGTGGCCGGCGCGTCTGGAGCGGTCCGCGCGGCGCGGTGGCGCGGCCGGGCGCAACGCCGACCGTGACCTCGACGCCGTGTGCGCGCTGTTCGCGACCGCCGCCCGCGCGGAGGAGCGCAGCGGTGGCCGGGGCACCCTCAACTTCCTCGCGGAGATCGACGCCGAGGACATCGCCGCCGACACCCTCACGCGGCGTGCCGTACGCCCCGACGCCGTACGCCTGATGACGGCGCACCGCTCCAAGGGCCTCCAGTGGAGCCTGGTCGTCGTCGCGGGCGTCCAGGAGGGCCTGTGGCCCGACCTGCGCCGCCGCGGCTCCCTTCTGGAGGCCGACCGCATCGGTCGCGACGGACTCGCCGAACCGCTCACCCCGGGCGCCCTGCTCGCCGAGGAACGCCGCCTCTTCTACGTCGCCGCCACGCGCGCGCGTGAGCGACTCGTCGTCACCGCCGTGAAGGCACCCGCCGACGACGGCGACCAGCCCTCCCGCTTCCTCACCGAACTCGGCGTCGAGCCCAAGGACGTCACCGGCCGCCCGCGCCGCCCCCTGTCCGTCGCCGCGCTCGTCGCCGAACTGCGCGCCACGACGGTCGACCCGCGCGTCTCGGACACCCTCAGGGAGGCCGCCGCCCACCGGCTGGCCCGCCTCGCCGCGCTCGCCGACGACGACGGCCGCCCACTCGTCCCGTCGGCCCACCCCTACCGCTGGTGGGGCATGTACGAGCCGACCGAGAGCAAGGTGCCGCTGCGCGACCGCGACCACCCCGTCGTGCTCTCCGGAAGCGCCCTCGACCAACTCGCCAACACCTGCGCCCTGCAGTGGTTCCTGGGCCGCGAGGTGAAGGCCGACGCACCCGCCACCGTCGCCCAGGGCTTCGGCAACGTCGTGCACGTCCTCGCCGACGAGGTCGCCTCCGGACACACCCCGGCCGACCTCGCCGTCCTCATGGAGCGCCTCGACTCCGTGTGGAACGCGCTCGCCTTCGACGCGCCCTGGAAGTCGGCGCAGGAGAAGGAGAACGCGCGCGTGGCGCTCGAACGCTTCCTGAAGTGGCACGTCATGGACCGCACCGGGCGCACGCCCGTGGCCAGCGAGCACGACTTCGACGTCACCATCGGAGCGGGCGACTACGAGGTGCGCATCCGCGGCCAGATGGACCGCGTCGAGGCGGACGGCGAGGGCCGTGCGTACGTCGTCGACTTCAAGACCGGCAAACAGGCCGTCAGCAAGGCCGAGGTCGTCCACCATCCGCAGCTCGCCGTCTACCAGCTCGCCGTCCGCGAGGGAGCGGTCGACGAGGCCTTCGACGGCGTACGGCCCGAGCCGGGCGGGGCCGAACTCGTGCAGCTGCGCCAGGGCGCCGCCCAGCGCGACGGCGGCGAGACCCTGCCCAAGGTGCAGGCGCAGGAGCCGCTGGAGGGGGAGTGGGTCGGCGACCTGCTCGCCACCGCGGCCGGCAAGGTCCTCGACGAACGGTTCACCCCGACCGCCGGACAGCACTGCTCGCACTGCGCGTTCCGGGCGTCGTGCAGCGCGCAGCCCGAGGGGCGGCACGTGGTGGAGTGAGCGCGCAGCCCGAGGGGGCCTTGGTGGAGTGAACGCGCCGGTGTGACCCGTCGCACCACACGTGCTGACCAGCATCTCTCCCGGCCCGAGGGGCGATTCGTCCGCCACTGTCAGTGCGCGCCGCTAGCCTCTCCGACATGCCCGCCCGTATCACCGATCCCGATCAGCTCAAGGAGCTCCTCGGCATCCCCTTCACCCCGGAGCAGACGGCCTGCATCGTCGCGCCGCCCGCCCCGCAGGTGATCGTGGCCGGAGCCGGGTCCGGCAAGACGACGGTGATGGCGGCCCGCGTGGTGTGGCTGGTCGGCACCGGTCAGGTCGCGCCCGAGCAGGTTCTCGGGCTCACGTTCACCAACAAGGCTGCGGGCGAACTCGCCGAGCGCGTCCGCAAGGCGCTCATCAAGGCGGGCGTCACCGACCCCGACGTCATCGACCCGGACAACCCGCCCGGCGAGCCGGTGATCTCGACGTATCACGCCTTCGCCGGCCGTCTCCTGACCGACCACGGCCTGCGCATAGGGCTGGAGCCGACCTCCCGTCTGCTCGCCGACGCCACCCGCTTCCAGCTCGCCGCGCGCGTGCTGCGCGAGGCGCCGGGCCCCTACCCGGCGCTCACCCGCTCCTTCGCCGACCTGGTCAGCGACCTGCTCGCGCTCGACGCCGAACTCGCCGAACACCTCGTACGACCCGAGGCCCTGCGCGCGTACGACGCCGGGCTGCTGCGGTCCCTGGAGAGCGTCAAGCTCACCAACGCCGACCTGCGCAAGGTCCCCGAGGCGGCCGCCGCGCGCCGTGAACTCGCCGACCTGGTGGTCCGTTACCGGGCTGCCAAACGCGAGCGCGACCTGCTCGACTTCGGCGACCAGATCGCCCTGTCCGCGCGGCTCGCGGGGATCCCCGAGGTGGGCCGGATCATGCGCGAGGAGTTCCGCGTGGTCCTCCTCGACGAGTACCAGGACACCTCGGTGGCCCAACGCATCCTGCTGGCGGGGCTGTTCGGCGGCGGCACCGGCCACCCGGTGACCGCGGTCGGCGACCCCTGCCAGGCGATCTACGGCTGGCGCGGCGCCTCGGTCGCCAACCTGGACGACTTCCCCGAGCACTTCGCGCACCCCGACGGCCGCCTCGCCACCCGCCAGTCGCTCAGCGAGAACCGCCGCAGCGGCGGCCGCCTCCTCGACCTGGCCAACGGCCTCGCCGAGCCCCTGCGCGCCATGCACGCGGGCGTGGAGGCCCTCCGCCCGGCCCCCGGCGCCGAACGCGACGGGACAGTGCGCTGCGCGCTGCTGCCCACCCACGCCGAGGAGATGGACTGGCTCGCCGACTCGATCGCCCACCTCGTCCGCACCGGCAAGGCGCCCGGCGAGATCGCCGTCCTGTGCCGCACCGCGACCGACTTCGCGCAGATCCAGGGCGCGCTCGTCGCCCGGGACGTGCCCGTCGAGGTGGTCGGCCTGTCCGGGCTGCTGCACCTGCCCGAGATCGCCGACCTCGTCGCCGTCTGCGAAGTGCTCCAGGACCCCGGCGCCAACGCCTCCCTGGTCCGCCTGCTCACCGGCCCCCGCTGGCGCATCGGCCCGCGCGACCTCGCCCTCCTGGGGCGCCGCGCCCGGTTCCTCGTCGCGCACGCACGCGTGGACGCCGGCGACGACCGGGACCGCCGGCTCGCCGAGGCCGTCGAGGGGGTCGACCCGTCCGAGGTGATATCGCTGGCGGACGCCCTGGACACCTTCCTGGAGATGCCGCTCGATGCCGAGCGGGACGACGACGGGCTGCCCTTCTCGCCGGACGCGCGCGTGCGCTTCGCCCGCCTCGCCGCCGAACTGCGCGACCTGCGCCGCTCGCTGGCCGACCCGCTGATGGACGTCCTGCACCGGGTCCTCGCCGTCACCGGCCTGGAGGTGGAGCTGTCGGCGTCCCCGCACGCGCTGGCCGCGCGCCGCCGCGAGACCCTCTCCAACTTCCTCGACGTGGCCGCCTCGTTCGCAGCGGGCGACGGCGAGGCCACCCTGCTCGCCTTCCTTGCCTTCCTGCGCACCGCCGCCCAGTACGAGAAGGGCCTCGACAACGCCCTGCCCGGCGGCGAGAACACCGTCAAGGTGCTCACCGCGCACAAGTCCAAGGGCCTGGAGTGGGACGTCGTTGCCGTCCCGGGCCTGGTCGCCGACAGCTTCCCCAGCGCCCGGGGCCGCGAGAAGTGGACCGCTCAGGGAAAGGCGCTCCCGCACGAACTGCGCGGCGACGCCGACACCCTGCCCGACATCGACTCCTGGACCTCCCGGGGCCTGAAGGACTTCCAGGAGTCCATGAAGGAGCACCAGCACACCGAGGAACTCCGGCTCGGCTACGTCACCTTCACCCGCCCTCGCTCCCTGCTCCTCGGCTCCGGCCACTGGTGGGGCCCCAGCCAGAAGAAGCCGCGCGGACCCTCCGAGTTCCTCCAGGACCTCTACGAGCACTGCGCGGCCGGCTTCGGCGAGATCGAGGCCTGGGCCGACGAGCCCGCCGAGGACGAGGAGAACCCGGCCCTGCATCAGGAGGGCGCCGACCAGGTGTGGCCCCTGCCCCTGGACGACGCCTCCCTCGCCCGCCGCCGCGCCGCCGCCGAGACCGTCCTCGCCCACCTGGAGGACCTCGCCTCCCACGAGGACGGCCATCCGGCGGCCACCCACGACCCCGACGACCACGGCGACCCGGACTGGCCGCCACCACCGGACGACGACCCGTACGAGGGCTACGAGGGACCGCCCGACCCGGACGGGGAGGAGTACGGCGCCGAGGACGAGGTCCCCTTCCTCGAAGAGGAGCCGACCGACTGGGACGCCCTGTCCCCGGACCGCCCGGCCGTCCCCCACCAGGCGACCGCCCCGGACCGCCGCCAGGCCGCGGCCCCTAACCGCGCCGAGCACGCGCGCGTACCTACGGAGCACACCCCCGTCAGCCCGGAGCGCTCGCGTGCCACCCCTCGCCGCCCCCGCCTCACCCCCGAAGAGGCCCGCGCCATCGCCTCCTGGGACCGTGACCTCGACGCCTTGACCGGCGAACTCCTGCGTGCCCGTGAGGCCGTCACCGACGTCACCCTGCCCGCGTCGCTCACCGCGTCCCAGGTCTTGCGCCTGGCCGCCGACCCGGACGGATTCGCACGGGAACTCGCGCGCCCCATGCCGCGCCCCCCACAACCCGCCGCACGCCGAGGCACCCGGTTCCACGCATGGGTGGAGGCCCGCTTCGAGGCGTTGACGCTGCCCATGCTGGAACCGGACGACCTGCCCGGCAGCGAGGCCGAGATCGCCGACGAGCGCGACCTGGAGGCCCTCAAGGACGCCTTCGAACGCACCGAGTACGCCCACCGCACGCCCTACCGCGTGGAGGCCCCCTTCCAGCTGGCCATCGCCGGCCGGGTGGTTCGCGGCCGCATCGACGCCGTCTACAAAGAGGGCGACGGCGACGCGGCGACGTACGAGATCGTCGACTGGAAGACCAACCGCACCCGCACCGCCGACCCCCTCCAGCTCGCCCTGTACCGGCTGGCCTGGGCCGAGCAGCGGGGCGTACCGCTGGAGTCTGTCGGCGCCGCGTTCCTGTACGTGCGCGGCGGCGACGTCGTACGTCCCGAGGGGTTGCCGGACCGGGCCGCCCTGGAACGGCTGCTGCTGGAGGAGCCGGACGGGCAAGCAAACTGTGAGGAACCGCCCACCGAGGATGTCAGCGCGGGCCGATAGGCTCGTGACCATGAGCCAGACCCCGGACAGCGCCGTCCGTACGTACATCGAGCAGCACAGCGCCGCCTTCCTCGACGAACTCGCCGAGTGGCTGCGCATCCCGTCGGTCTCGGCCCAGCCCGACCACGCGCCCGATGTCCGCAAGAGCGCCGACTGGCTCGCCGCCAAGCTCAAGGAGACCGGCTTCCCGACCACCGAGGTCTGGCAGACGCCGGGCGCCCCCGCCGTCTTCGCCGAGTGGCCCTCCGACCTCCCCGAGGCACCCACGGTCCTCGTCTACGGCCATCACGACGTGCAGCCCGCCGCCCGCGAGGACGGCTGGGACAGCGAGCCCTTCGAGCCCGTCGTCCGGGACAACCGCCTCTACGCGCGCGGGGCGGCCGACGACAAGGGCCAGGTGTACTTCCACGCGCTCGGCGTCCGCGCCCACCTCGCCGCCACCGGCCGCACCGCCCCCGCCGTCCACCTCAAGCTCCTGATCGAGGGCGAGGAGGAGTCCGGCTCCCCGCACTTCCGCGCCCTCGTCGAGGAGCACGCGGACCGGCTCGCCGCCGACGCCGTGATCGTGTCCGACACCGGCATGTGGTCCGAGGACACCCCCACGGTGTGCACCGGCATGCGCGGCCTCGCCGAGTGCGAGATCCAGCTGCACGGACCCGACCAGGACATCCACTCCGGCTCCTTCGGCGGTGCCGTGCCCAACCCGGCCACCGCCGTGGCCCGCCTGGTCGCCGCCCTCCACGACGAGCACGCACGCGTGGCGATCCCCGGCTTCTACGACGGCATCGTCGAGCTCACCGACCGCGAGCGCGAACTCTTCGCCGAGCTGCCCTTCGACGAGACGGAGTGGCTGCGCACCGCCAAGTCGCACGCCACCCACGGCGAGGCCGGCCACACCACCCTGGAGCGCGTCTGGGCCCGCCCCACCGCCGAGGTCAACGGCATCGGAGGCGGCTACCAGGGCCCCGGAAGCAAGACGATCATCCCTTCCTCGGCCATGGTGAAGCTCTCCTTCCGCCTGGTCGCGGGACAGGACCCCGACCACGTCGAGAAGGCCGTCCGTGCCTGGGTCGCCGCGCACCTGCCCACCGGCATCCGGCACGACATCGTCTTCGGCGCCGCCACGCGCCCGTGCCTGACACCGCTGGACCACCCCGCCCTCCAGTCCGTCGCCCGCGCGATGGGCCGCGCCTTCGAGAAACCCGTCCGCTTCACCCGTGAGGGCGGCTCCGGACCGGCCGCCGACCTCCAGGAAGTCCTCGGCGTGCCCGTGCTCTTCCTGGGCATCTCCGTCCCCTCCGACGGCTGGCACGCACCGAACGAGAAGGTCGAGCTCGACCTGCTCCTCAAGGGCGTCGAAACAGCCGCGTACCTGTGGGGCGATCTCGCGGAGACCTGGCGCCGTGCGCCCTGACCACCGCGCACCGTCCGGACTCACAGCATGCGAGGGGCACACTGGAAGAACCGTCCCGAACCGCTCGACCTGGCCGGACCCGGTCGCCTCCCGCCGTACGTCCCGCCGAACCGCCCGCCGAAACAACCCGTTCCCCTGGGGGAGTTGGAAGCACACGTGACCACCTGGACCGACCACACCGCCGACCGCCCCATCTCGCTCACCGCCCCGAGCGGCATCGACCGCGCCGCCCACCACCGGCTCGACGAGGCCTGGCTCGCGGCGGCGTGGAGTCACCCCACAACCCGCTGCTTCGTGGTCTCCGGCGGCCAGGTCCTCATAGACGAGACCCCGGACGGACGCACCGAGATCGTCATGACCCCCGCGTTCGAGGCGCCCCTGACCGAGGCACACCGCTACTTCCTGGGCACCGACGAGGACGGCGTCAGCTACTTCGCCCTCCAGAAGGACGCCCTGCCCGGCCGTATCGACCAGTCCGCCCGCGCGGCAGGCCTGCGCGAGGCCGGTCTGCTCCTGTCGCCGCGCGACGCGGGCCTCATGGTGCACGCGGTCGGACTGGAGAACTGGCAGCGCACCCACCGCTTCTGCTCCCGCTGCGGCGAGCGCACCGCCATCGCGGCGGCCGGCCACATCCGCCGCTGCCCGGCCTGCGGCGCCGAGCACTACCCGCGCACCGACCCCGCCGTGATCATGGCCGTCACGGACGACGAGGACCGCATCCTCCTGGGCCGTCAGGTCCACTGGCCCGAGGGGCGCTTCTCGACCCTCGCCGGCTTCGTCGAGCCCGGCGAGTCCATCGAGCAGGCGGTGCGCCGCGAGGTCTTCGAGGAGGCCGGCATCGCCGTCGGTCAGGTCGAGTACGTCGCCAGCCAGCCCTGGCCGTTCCCCTCCAGCCTCATGCTCGGCTTCATGGCCCACGCCACCTCGACCGAGATCGACGTGGACGGCGAGGAGATCCACGAGGCCCGCTGGTTCTCCCGCGACGAACTGGGCGCGGCCTTCGAGTCCGGCGAGGTGCTCCCGCCGTACGGCATCTCCATCGCGGCCCGCCTGATCGAACTCTGGTACGGCAAGCCGCTGCCGACGAGGAGCGTCTGACCGAACGAGGAAGGCGGCCTCCGAGACACACGTGCGTGGCTCGGAGGCCGCCTTCCTCTGCTGCGGCAGCGGGAGCGGTCAGACGCCGACCTTCTGCTTGACCTGCGCCAACGAAGGGTTGGTCAGCGTCGATCCGTCCGGGAAAAGAACCGTGGGCACCGTCTGGTTGCCCCCGTTCGCCTTCTCCACGAACAGTGCCGACTCCGGGTCCTGCTCGATGTTGATCTCTTCGTACGCGATGCCCTCGCGGTCCATCTGGCTCTTCAACCGGCGGCAGTAGCCACACCACGTGGTGCTGTACATCGTCACAGTGCCCGGCATGTCTCTCGCACTCCTCAGCTGCTCGGGGATCCGTCCTCGCAGAGAGGGAACGTACTTGAAAGGGCCACCATTCCCACACCCGGTGCGGCGCCGGGCGTGATGCCTGCCGCACCGGCGTGACGCCTGCCGCATTAGTACGACTGCGGGGGTCTCCCTGTGGACAACGGACTCACCTGTCTCCGGCGACCTGGCAGCATGGCCGTGTGACAGCAGCAACGCACTCCACGCTCTTCCCGCAGGTACCGGATTCGGCCGACGCGGTGCTCGAGGGGCTCGACCCCGAGCAGCGCGAGGTGGCCACCGCCCTGCGCGGTCCGGTGTGCGTGCTGGCAGGCGCCGGCACGGGCAAGACACGGGCGATCACCCACCGCATCGCCTACGGAGTGCGCGCCGGGATCCTGCACCCCTCCAGCGTGCTGGCCGTCACCTTCACCAACCGTGCCGCGGGCGAGATGCGCGGCCGGCTGCGCCAGCTCGGCGCCGCCGGCGTCCAGGCCCGCACCTTCCACTCGGCCGCCCTGCGCCAGCTCCAGTACTTCTGGCCGAAGGCGGTCGGCGGCTCCATGCCCCGGCTCGTCGACCGCAAGATCCAGCTCGTCGCCGACGCGGCGGCCGCCTGCCGCATCCGCCTCGACAGGGGCGAACTGCGGGACGTCACCGCCGAGATCGAATGGTCCAAGGTCACCCAGACCGTCCCCGCCGACTACGCCCTCGCGGCCGTCAAGGCGGGCCGCGACGCACCCCGGGACCCGGCGGAGATCGCCCAGCTCTACTCGGTCTACGAGGATCTCAAACGGGACCGTGGCGTCATCGACTTCGAGGACGTCCTGCTGCTGACCGTCGCCGTCCTCCAGGACCGGCACGACATCGCCGAGCAGGTCCGCTCCCAGTACCAGCACTTCGTGGTCGACGAGTACCAGGACGTCAGCCCCCTCCAGCAGCGCCTCCTGGAGCTGTGGCTCGGCGAGCGGGACAACCTGTGCGTGGTCGGCGACGCGAGCCAGACGATCTACTCGTTCACCGGAGCGACCCCCGACCACCTCCTGGACTTCCGCACCCGCCACCCCGGAGCCACCGTCGTCAAGCTCGTCCGCGACTACCGCTCCACCCCCCAGGTCGTCCACCTCGCCAACGGACTCCTCGCCCAGGCCCGCGGCCGGGCCGCCGACCACCGCCTGGAGCTGATCTCCCAGCGCGCGGCCGGCCCCGAGCCCGGCTACACCGAGTACACCGACGAGCCCGCCGAGGCCGAGGGCGCCGCCCGTCGCATCCGTGAACTCATGGACGCCGGTGTCCCGGCGAGCGAGATCGCCATCCTGTTCCGGACCAACGCCCAGTCCGAGACCTACGAGCAGGCGCTCGCCGACGCCGGTGTCCCCTACCAACTGCGCGGCGCCGAGCGGTTCTTCGACCGCCCCGAGGTGCGCAAGGCGAGCATCGCCCTGCGCGCGGGCGCCCGCTTCGGCGGCAACGACTCCCTCCTCGACGACGTCGTCGACCTGCCCTCCCAGGTGCGTGCCGTGCTGTCGGGGGAGGGCTGGACGTCCCAGCCCCCGGCCGGCTCCGGTGCCGCCAGAGAGCGCTGGGAGTCGCTGGCCGCACTGGTCAACCTCGCCCAGGACTTCGCCGCCGCCAAACCCGGCGCGAGCCTCGCCGACCTCGTCGCGGAGCTGGACGAGCGGGCCAACGCCCAGCACGCCCCCACCGTGCAGGGCGTCACCCTGGCCTCCCTGCACTCGGCCAAGGGCCTGGAGTGGGACGTCGTCTTCCTGGTCGGCGTCGCCGAGGGCATGATGCCGATCACCTACGCGAAGACCGACGAGCAGATCGAGGAGGAGCGCCGCCTCCTCTATGTCGGAGTCACCCGAGCCCGCGAGCGCCTGCACGTCTCCTGGGCACTCTCCCGCTCGCCCGGCGGCCGTCCGAGCCGCCGCCCGAGCCGCTTCCTGGACGGACTGCGCCCCGGCTCCATCGGCGCGGCCGGCCGCGCGGCCGCGGGCGGTCCGGGGGGCGTCGAGCGCGGCTTCACCACCAGCAGACCCGCTGCCGCCGTGCCGCGGCGCACCCAGCGCACGCCGGCTCGCTGCCGGGTGTGCGGACGCACGCTCACCGATGCCGGCGAGATGAAACTGATGCGCTGCGAGGACTGTCCGTCCGACATGGACGAGGGGCTCTACGAGCGGTTGCGCGAGTGGCGCGCCGTCCAGGCGCAGCGCAGCGGGCAGCCGGCCTTCTGCGTCTTCACCGACAAGACGTTGATGGCGATCGCCGAGGCCGTCCCGGACGACGACGGCGAGTTGGCACGGATCCCCGGCGTCGGCGTGCGCAAGCTGAACCGCTACGGGGCCGAAGTCCTGGCCATCTGCGCAGGCCAGGAGAGCGGGGAGGACGACGAGGAGGACTGATTCAAACTCGTCGAGAAAATAGTTTGCGCATGCCCCGGCAATCCCCATAGGTTCTTATCCACGGGGACGGAGGCCTTCTCGAAGGCCCCGATTCCGTGCTCTACTTACATATCCGTGGACTGGTTCACCCCAGTCCCCCCGAGACGCCGAGAGGAGGCGAGTCCAGTGATCAGCATCAACAGCAGCTACACCAGCGCCGTCAAAATGACCGATCGCTCGGTCGTCGCCTCCCTGTGCATTCTCGACGCCTCGTTCCAGGGCACCGGTCTGTCCGGCATCCGTGCCGCCCAGCCGGCGTCCTCCGTGTCTCTCGCGGGTCTCCCCGTCCTGGGTCTCCCCGTGAATGAGCGCAATGAGCGACCGACTAAGGCACTGGAAGCAGTAGCGGCAAAGGCGCAGGCCTATGCCTTTACGGCGACCGGTGCCGGAAGCCGGAAGAAGACGACGCAGCACCACCTGATGTGGGCCTTCCGTGGGCCAGAACCCTGGAGTGATCCAGCCTGATCGTCGATCAGGCCGGCGCCTTCAGGGCCGCGGAACCCCACCCGGGATCCGCGGCCCTTCTGTTTGTCCCCGAACGGGGACGACGGAGCGAAGGGGCCTCGGGACAGAAGCAGCACCCGGTACCCAGCCGCCACCCGGTCCAACAGGACCGGAATGACCAGACGAGGAAGACCGACCGTGCATCTCGAAGCGCACGCCCCGTCCGTACCGCCTTCCGAAACGATCTCCCCGCCCGGCCTCACGGAGGACTCCACCTTGACCGCGCTCACTCCGCTCACCGCGCTCACCGCGCTTGACGACGCCATCGAGAACCTCGGCGTACCCGTCCCCTGCCGTTCCTACGACCCGGAGGTCTTCTTCGCCGAGTCGCCGGCCGACGTCGAGTACGCCAAGGCCCTGTGCCGCACCTGCCCGCTGATCGAGGCCTGCCTCGCCGGCGCCAAGGAGCGGCGCGAGCCCTGGGGCGTCTGGGGTGGCGAGCTGTTCGTCCAGGGTGTCGTCGTCGCCCGGAAGCGGCCGCGTGGCCGCCCGCGCAAGAACCCGGTCACGGCATGAACATCGCAGGAACGATCGACCGCCCCGTCACGCACGACCCCAAGAAGCAGGCCCCGATGAAGCCGTCCACCAACGAGCCCACTGCCGGCTCCGCGATCGAAGACACCACCACCGGCGCGACCGACTCGCGCCAGAACAGGACCCGCGAGATGCAACTCATCCCAGAAGCCCTGGCTCGTGCGCATATGCACGACCGACTGCAGGAGGCGGAGAGCGAACGCCGGGCAGTGAGCCTGGCGTCCGCCCGCCGGATGCAGCGCCGGGCCGAGCGCGCCTCGAGGCGTGCCCGCCGTGCGCTGGCCATCGCCGTCATGCAGTAACCGATCACACCTGAAGCAGTGGCCTCCCGATCAGGGAGGCGAAAGCTCCCCGCGGGGGCCGGTCCGTCCGAACGGACCGGCCCCCGCGGTCATGTGGTACAGCCGCCGGGATCACGCCTCCGCGGCGGACTCCTCGGCCACGTCCGCCACGTGCTCCGTGTCCTCCGCGTCCACAACGTCCTCCAGGACGAACCCCGGCAGCCACTCCTCCAGTTCGTCGCGCAGACGGACCGTCGCGCCCAGCTGGCACAGGACGCCGATCGTGCTGAGCGTCACCCGGTGTATCAGCAGGTACGCGGGCGGCAGGTTGAGCTGCTTGCCGAGCTGGTGGGCGGGGGAGCGGGGGTCGGCGACACGGGCCGCCTGGCTGCGCATCCAGCCGCGGGTGAAGGTGAACTCGTCGGCCCGGGCCGGCTCGATGATCGGCACCAGGTAGTCGAGAACGGCGCTCGGGTCCAGCTCTATGGAGTCCTTGACGAAGCCCTCCGCGCACAGGAGTTCGTAGACCGCCTCCGCGTCTCCGTCGAGCGTCATCCGCAGGGAGTCCCCGATCGGGGTCGGTAGACCGCCCGGAAGCCGGTCGACCGTGCCGAAGTCCAGGACGCCCAGCCGCCAGTCGTCGTCGCCTGCCGGGCCGCCGGGCAGCAGACGGAAGTTGCCCGGGTGCGGGTCGGCGTGCAGGAGGCCGGTGCGGGCCGGGCCGGAGAACAGGAAGCGGGCCAGCAACTGCCCGGCGCGGTCGCGCTGTTCCGGCGTGCCCTCCGAGATGATCTCCGAGAGCGGGATCCCGTCCATCCACTCGGTGATCAGCACCTGCTCGCACTGGTGGACCACACCGGGCACCACGACATCCGGGTCGTCCAGGAACTCCTCGGCGTGCGTTTCCTGGGCCTGCGCCTCCAGGCCGTAGTCCAGTTCCTCCGAGACGCGGTCCTTCAGCTCCGCGATCAGGGGCTTGATGTCCATGCCCGGGATGAGCGGACCCAGGAGACGGGCGAAGCGGCTGAGCTGGTTGAGGTCGGAGAGAAGAGCCTCGCCTGCTCCCGGGTACTGCACCTTGACCGCCACCTCGCGGCCGTCGTGCCACACCCCGTGGTGCACCTGCCCGATCGAGGCCGCCGCCGAGGGCTTCTCCTCGAACTCCAGGAACAGCTCCTGCCAGTCCTTCCCGAGCCGCTCCTCCAGCACCGCGTGCACGGTGCGCGTCGGCATCGGCGGTGCCGCCTCCTGCAGTTTGGTCAGGGCCGCCCGGTAGGGGCCCGCGACCTCCTCGGGGAGCGCCGACTCGAACACGGACAGGGCCTGGCCGAACTTCATCGCGCCGCCCTTGAGCTCACCGAGGACCTTGAACAACTGGTCCGCCGTGCGCTGTTGCAGCTCGCGGCCGACGAGCTCCGCCGACTCACCGACGATCCGCTTGCCCAGTCCCCAGGTCGCCCGCCCGGCGAAGCCGAGTGGCAGCGCGGCCAGCTTGGCAGTACGGGTGACCGCCTTGCGGGGAAGATCAGACATGCGCCCTCCAAGTCCCAGCCGGTCGTGCCGTGTCTGCCTTACGGCGGGACTCCTTCGACGACCGATGCCCCTCCATTGTCTCGTGTGACTGCTCGTCCTTAGGTGTGTGTTCCCCCTTACCTTTCTCCGCACCTGTCTCGGCACCTCTCTCCGCGGCCCCGCACGGGCATGCCGGATGCGCCCAGACCGGTCGCGCATGCCAGTTCAGACCCGGTAGGGACACCTCCCAGCGGGCGCCCGTGCTCGAAGGCCGCTGGCCGTCGAGGAAGGTGAGCGCATGTGCTGCGGCCAGGCCGGCGACGGTCGTGGCCAGCGTCAGGTCGCAGGGCCGCGCCTGACGCGGTGCCCCGGAGCGCCACTGCGCGACCAGGCGTGGCCAGACCGGGTCCCGGTCGGTGCGCCCCTCGTGCAGGCAGCCCGCGCAGCCCGTCTCACCGGGCAGGACCAGGGGGCCCACGACACCGGTCGCCTCCACCACACCGGCGTACAGATGCGGGGTGCCCGCGGCGATCAGCGGTTGGGCCTCGGCGGGGGCGGGCGCGTGCACCGCGACATCGTCGCGCGGGGCCAGGATCACCAGGGAGAAAACGGGGTCGTCGTCCATGCGGGTCGACCGCGGACCCCGGCGCGGCGGGCGGTCCGGCGCGGATCGGCGTGCCGACCGCCGGGCGGCCTCGTCCCTGCGGTCGCCGACCGACTCGACGGGCAGTCCGCCCGGGGAGACGTCCCACGGCTCGACCCGGCCCACATCGCGCACGTCCACCTCACCGATCCCGGCACCCGCCAGCAGCGCGGCGATGACCGCACCCACCCGGCCCGCACCCCGAATCTGCACGCGCAGTGACCGGCGGGCGGCGAGGCGGCCCATCGCGTCGCCCGGCTCGGCGGTGAGCAGGGACAGGGAAGCCAGGTCCGGGCGCAGCCGGTCGAGGACGTCCTTCTTGCCGCGCAGGGTGTCCGCGGCCGGGCCGCCTCCCCTCGCGTCGTCCAGCAGGCCGGCCCTCGCCAGCCCCGCCACCAGCGCGTCGACCTGCCTGTCGGGCAGGTCCGTGCGACGGCCCTCCTCGCGCAGCAGCGGCAGCCCGCGGGTGCCGTTGAGCTGGTCCAGGAAGCTGCCGGTCGCCGTGTCCATCGGCCCCAGGGTCAGCGCGTGCGTCGGAGCCATCCCGAACTGCACGGTGTTGAGATCGCGCCAGGCCCGCCTGAACGCCGGCTTCACCACCGGAACCATCCGGTCGTCGATCGGGTCCTCGATGCGACCCGCCCGATTCCTCTGATCCACCTCGTTCATCCGGTCCGTCTGATCCATTCGGTCCATCGACTGCATGGCAAGCCCCCGTCGTACGTCCCCGTGAGCCGGTGGAGCCCGTCCTGCTTCCGCCGGCGAGAGTCAGCATGCCCGGACCGGGCGAGGGGGTGCCGAAAGTTGTCCACAGGGGGTGGATATTCGTCGTACAAATCAAACGCTCGGTGGGGGATCGCCACGGAACCGTCCCGGAGTCGGGACTTCCCACGTGTGCAACGGGTAACGTCGGGGCGTGCCCGCCGACCCACTGCACAGCGCCGGAATGCCACAGCGCAGTACGACGAGCCAGCCGCCGAGCGGCTCGGGGGCGAGCGCGATCGAGGTTCGCAGGAGCGCCCGTCGCCGTAGGACGGTCTCCGCGTACCGCGAGGGCGATCGCACCGTCGTACTGATCCCTGCCCGGATGTCCGAGGCGGAGGAGCAACGCTGGGTCACCGTCATGCTCGACAAGCTCGCCGCACAGGAAAGCAAACGGGTGCTCGGCGACGACGAGCTCGCGGAGCGCGCCGCGCGGCTGTCGGCCCAGTACTTCGAGGGGCGGGCCCGGCCCGCCTCGGTGCGCTGGGTCACCAACCAGAACACGCGGTGGGGCTCGTGCACCCCGGCCGAGGGCAGCATCCGGCTGTCGCACCGGCTGCAGGGCATGCCCGAGTACGTCGTCGACTATGTGCTCCTGCACGAGCTGGCACATTTGCTGGTGCCCGGACACGGGCCGCGTTTCTGGCGGCTTCTGGAGGCCTATCCCCGCACCGAGCGGGCCCGTGGCTACCTCGAAGGGGTGGTCGCCGCCGATCGGCTGCCGCATCCGCCCGGAGCCCGCGGCGACTGACGGCTCCTGGTTGGCGCACAGGGGTCTTGTGTACCGGGTCTGTACCGACTTCCTCCGGTGTCGGCGTTTGCCGTTAGCCTGACGCGACGCACTCGCATTCGGGATGGGGGACGGTCGTTACGCATGGCCAGGGAATTCCAACGCGGCCACAAGGCCAAGATCAGTGACCTCACTGCGGGCACCGATCTGTACGTAGGTGTGCAGATCGGCGGCCCCGGGCTGACGTTCGACATCAGCTGCTTCGGTCTGGACGCCGACGAACGGCTCTCGGACGACCAGTACTTCGTCTTCTTCAACCAGCCGAAGACTCCCGAGGAGTCCATCCAGCTGCTGGGCGCCCAGGCGGGCGACACGGAGTCCTTCCGGGTCACGCTCGACCGGATCCCGGCGAAGATCCACAAGCTGTCGTTCACGGCGACGCTCGACGGCGCCGGACAGATGTCGCAGGTCGCCCCCGGATACCTCCGGATCGTCGCGGGCGGCGAGGAGGTGGCCCGGTACTCCTTCAACGGCACGGAGTTCTCCACGGAGCGTGCCGTGATGCTGGGCGACTTCTACCTGAAGGACGTGTGGCGGTTCGCGGCCGTCGGCCAGGGCTTCGACGGCGGTCTGGACGCGCTGCTGAAGAACTTCGGCGGCGAGGTCGCCGAGGAGGAGGCGCCCGCGGCGCCCGCTCCGCAGCAGCCGCAGACCGGCGCCGCCCCCGGATTCGCCCCGCCCGCGTTCGGCGCCCCGGCGGCCCCGGCGCCTGCGCCCGCCCCGGCTCCGTTCTCGCCCCCGCAGCCCGCACCGCAGGGCTTCACGCCGCCTCCGGCCCCGGCGCCCGCACCGAACATGCACGGCGCGCCGACCGTCATCGCGCCGATGACCCCGCCCGGCGGCGCCCAGGTGCCGCCGCCCGCCCCGGCCCCCGCGCCCTACGGTCAGCCGCCCGGCCAGAGCGCCCCGTCGCCGCCCGGATACGGACAGCCCCAGGCACCGCAGGCGCCGCACGCCCCGGGCCCGCCGCCCGGCTACGGGCAGCCGACCCCGCCTCCGGGCTACGGTCAGCAGCCGCCCGCCTTCGGGCAGGTCCCGGGACAGCAGCAGGCGTACGGAGTTCCCCAGGGCGCTCCGCAGGGCGGTGCCGGTGTGACCGCGGCGCTCCAGCAGTTCAAGGAGACGCCCACCGGTCAGCGCTGGACGCAGCAGAACAAGAAGCTCGTCCGCGTCGACCTCGGCATCGGCGGCCAGCCCGTGCTCGCCCGGCAGGGCAGCATGGTGCTCTACCAGGGCAAGGTCGACTTCAGCTACAAGGGCGCCGGGTTCGCCGGCCGGCTCGTGGGCAACGCGACCGGCCAGGAGATGCAGCTGATGCGCTGTACCGGCCAGGGCCAGGTCTTCCTCGCCGAGGAGGCCACCCACCTGCATCCCGTCGAGCTCCAGGGCGACGCGATCTGCGTCTCCGCCGAGAACGTCCTCGCCTTCGACGAGAGCCTCCAGTACGAGGTCCGCCGGATCGAGGGGCACGGCATCCCCGGGGGCGCGCTGTTCACGATGCAGTTCCAGGGCACCGGCACGATCGTCGTCAAGACGCACGGCACGCCCGTGGTGCTGCCGGTCACGCCGACCACCTTCGCCGACTGCAACGCGGTCGTCGCCTGGTCGGCCGCCGCCCAGGTGATCGTCTCGAGTCAGGTCCGCATGCGCCGCAACGCCTACCCGGGCGACACAGGCGAGAGCGTCAACCTGCAGTTCCGGGCCGCCCCCGGCAACTTCGTCGTCGTCCAGCCCTACGAGGTCTGAGGGAGCCCGTCATGAACCAGCCGCTCGCGGGCTTCGCCCCCGCACCCGTCACCGCCCGGATGGAGAACCACGGCAACCACATGCTGAAGGTCGCCATGCAGTCCGGAAGCGACCTCTTCGCGCGCGTGGGCTCGATGGTCGCCTACGAAGGCTTCATCCAGTACGAGCCCAACCCGCCCGCCGTCCGCCAGATCGCCCGCGACTGGATGACCGGCGAGGGCGCCCCGCTGATGAAGTGCTCCGGCGACGGTCTGCTCTACCTCGCCGACTACGGCGCGGACGTCGTCGTCATCAACCTCAACGGCGACGGCATCTCCGTCAACGCCACCAATCTGCTCGCCTTCGACAGCCACCTCACCTGGGGTGTCGAGCGGGTCAAGGGCCTGGCGAAGTTCGCCGGACAGGGCCTGTGGAACACCAAGATCACCGGTTCGGGCTGGGTCGCGCTGACCTCCCGGGGCAAACCGATCGTCGTCGACTGCGGCGGCGGCGAGGACGAGACGTACGTCGACCCCGACGCGCTCGTCGCCTGGTCCCCGAACCTCAAGGTGAAGGGCAAGCGCAGCTTCAAGGCGCAGTCACTGATCGGCCGCGGCAGCGGGGAGGCCTACCAGATGGCCTTCTCCGGTCAGGGCATCGTCGTCGTCCAGCCCAGCGAGGACAGCACCGACCGCCTCCGGGTCCGGGGCTGAGGGGGAGCCAGAACCGTCATGCAGAGCTCGCTTTTCGCCTACAACGACCAGCAGACCCAGGAACGCTGGAGCCTGCAGAACAAGCAGATGCTGCGCGTCACCCTGGAGGGTCACGACGACATCCTCGCCCGCAAGGGCACGATGGTCGCCTACCAGGGGCTCGTCGAGTTCGACGCCGAGTACCAGAACACCCAGCAGGCGTACGCGCGTGCCGCCACCGGCGAGGGTCTCAACCTGATGCGCTGCCACGGGCAGGGCACGGTCTACCTCGCCAACCTCGCCCAGCACGTCCATGTGATGGACGTCGAGCAGGACGGACTCACCGTCGACAGCAGCTATGTGCTGGCGATGGACTCCTCGTTGCACCACGAGGTCATCGCCGTCGACAGCCAGTACGGCATCTCCGGCTCGGGCAAGTACCAGCTCAACATCACCGGCCGCGGCCGGGTCGCCCTGATGACCTCGGGTGCGCCGCTGCTGATGCAGGTGACGCCCGACAAGTACGTCAACTGCGACGCCGACGCGATCGTCGCCTGGTCGACCGGCCTGCGCGTGCAGATGCAGGCCCAGACGCACTCCTCCGGGGTGTGGCGCCGGCGCGGCAACACCGGTGAGGGCTGGGAGCTCAGCTTCATGGGCAGCGGGTTCGCACTCGTCCAGCCCAGCGAGCTGCTGCCGCCGCAGCACACCCAGATCGGCGGCGGCCTCGCCGCGCAGTACGGCATGGGGCAGCAGGGGGCGCGGGCGCAGAACCAGGGCAACGTCTGGAGCTGAGCCTCCAGGAGTCCGACGCAACAGGAGCACGACGTAAGGGGCGCCGGCCATCGCGGGCGCCCCTTACCCGTTCACAGCCTGGCGCGGGTCGCCTCCAGCAGCCGCAGGACCGACTCGTCCGCCACGTCGGCGACCTCGTCGTAGCCGAACCAGCGCAGGTCGAGGGACTCGTCGCTGATCTCCTGCACGGCGCCCGGGGGCGCCAGAACCGCGTACTGCACGTCGAAGTGCCAGTGGCACGGCGCCGGGATCGCGTGGCGGTCCAGCCGGACCGGGCCGCCCGGCAGCAGGGTCAGCCCGGAGATGCCGGACTCCTCCGTGGCCTCGCGCACGGCGGCCGCCTCCAGGGAGGTGTCCTCCGGCTCGCAGTGGCCACCCATCTGGAGCCACATCCGCAGCTTCCTGTGCAGGGTCAGCAGCACGCGCTCGCGCGAGGGATCGACCACCAGGGCGCTCGCCGTGATGTGACCCGCGTGGCAGGCCTTCCACAGGCCGTCCGGGTGCGCCTGGAGATGATCCAGATAGGCCTGGCGCAGCTCTTCCTGGCCCTCGTACCCCTTCAGTACGAGGACCGCGTCGTCGTACAGGCTCACTCGCCGTCGTCGCCCTTGACGTCGCCCTCGGTGTCGTCCTTCTTCAGGTTCGGCTTCTCGGCGGAGCCGTCCGCCGCCTCGCCGAGCATCTTGTCGAGCTCGGAGAAGTCCAGCTGCTCGCGGTGCACGAAGCCGTCCGGGTCGTCCAGGTCGGAGGCGGTCGGCAGCATGTCCGGGTGGGCCCACAGGGCGTCCCGGCCGTCGACCCCGCGCGCGTCCGTGAGGGACGCCCACAGGCGGGAGGCGTCGCGCAGCCGGCGCGGGCGCAGCTCCAGGCCGATCAGCGTGGCGAAGGTCTGCTCCGCCGGGCCGCCCGTCGCACGGCGCCGGCGCAGGGTCTCGCGCAGCGCGTCCGCCGACGACAGACGCGGCTTCGCGGCCGCGTGGACCACCGCGTCCACCCAGCCCTCGACGAGCGCCAGCGCCGTCTCCAGCCGGGCCAGGGCCGCCTTCTGCTCGGGCGAGTCCTCCGGCTGGAACATGCCCTGCTGGAGGGCGTCCTGCAGCTGCTCCGGGTTCTGCGGGTCGAACTGGCCGACCACGTCCTCCAGCTTGGCCGTGTCTACCTTGATCCCGCGCGCGTACCCCTCGACCGCGCCGAACAGGTGCGAGCGCAGCCACGGCACGTGCGCGAAGAGACGCTGGTGGGCGGCCTCGCGCAGGGCGAGATACAGCCGCACCTCCTCCTTGGGCACGCCGAGGTCCTTGCCGAAGGCCTCGATGTTCACCGGCAGCAGCGCGGCCCTGCCCGCCGGGCCCAGCGGCAGCCCGACGTCCGAGGAGCCGACGACCTCGCCCGCGAGCACGCCGACGGCCTGCCCGATCTGCGTGCCGAACATGGCGCCGCCCATCGAGCGCATCATGCCGATCAGCGGGCCCGCCATGGCCTGCATCTCCTCCGGCAGGACATCGCCCATCGCCGCGCCGACGCGCTCCGCGACCGGGTCCACGAGCTCCTGCCACGCGGGCAGGGTCGCCTCGACCCACTCCGCGCGGGACCACGCCACCGCGGAGCCGGAGCCCGACGGCAGGGAGGTCGCGTCGTCCAGCCACAGGTCGGCCAGGCGGACGGCCTCCTCGACCGCGGTGCGCTCGGAGGGGCCGACGCTCGCGTCCTTGGTGCCGTCTTCGGTGCCCTGGGCCACGGTCTGGCGGGCGATCTGTTTGGCCATGTCCCAGTTCACCGGGCCGCCCTCGTACGAGAGCATCTGGCCCAGTTGCTGGAAGGCCGCGCCCAGGTCGTTGGGGTTCAGCGAACCGAACATGGCTGCGAGCGGATTGTCCGCACCGGGGCCGCCAAAGCCGCCGGCGCCGGGCAGCCCGCCAAATCCGAACGGGTTGGCCGGGCCCTGACCACCACCGCTCTGCTGGTCCTTCTTCTTGCCCTCGTCGCCGTCGTCCGGCTCCTCCGGCGGAAGGCCGAATCCGAATGGGGTGTCACTCACGGGATTCCTCGGCTGGTAAGGCCACCGGTTGCCTCCGGCGGCACGACTGCCCGATAACACCACCCAGCGTAGACACCGCGGACCGATCGGGCCTCGGTGCTTCGCCGACTCGCGGCCTGCGGCAGGATGGATGCCACCTGGTACGTACGCGTCACTCGCGCTCGTACTGAAGACAACCGCTGGAGACGCCCGGTGAGTTCCCCAGATCCGCAGGTTCGCGCAGCGCGAAACGAATCAACCCCGCCCGCCTTGCGCGGGCCCGTCGTCGCGGTCACCGGCGCCGCGACCGGCATCGGAGCGCTGCTCACCGAGCGGCTGGCCGCCTCGCGGGAGATCAAGCAGGTCATCGCCATCGACGAGCGGCGGGGCGAGTGCGCGGCGGCCCAGTGGCACATCCTGGACGTACGGGATCCGGCCATCGCCGACAAGCTGCGCGGCGCGGACGTCGTCGTGCACCTCGCGCTCGACCTGGACCTGGAGACCGACGCCGCCGCCCGGACGGCGTACAACGTCCGGGGGACGCAGACCGTGCTGACGGCGGCCGCCGCGGCCGGGGTCCACCGGGTCGTGCTGTGCACCTCCGCGATGGTCTACGGGGCGCTGCCGGACAACGAGCTGCCGTTGTCGGAGGATGCCGAGCTGCGTGCGACGGCCGAGGCCACCGGCGTCGGCGACCTGCTGGAGATCGAGCGGCTCGCCCGGCGCGCGCCCCGGGCGCACCCGGGCCTCAATGTCACCGTCGTGCGGCCCGCCGTCCTCGTCGGTGGCACCGACACCGCGCTGACCAGGTACTTCGAGTCGCCCCGGCTGCTCGTGGTGGCCGGTTCGCGGCCCGCCTGGCAGTTCTGCCACGTCGAGGACCTGTGCAGTGCCCTGGAGTACGCAGTCCTGGAGAAGGTCGACGGGGAACTCGCCGTGGGCTGCGAGGGCTGGCTGGAGCAGGAAGAGGTCGAGGAGCTCAGCGGGATCCGGCGGATGGAGCTGCCGTCCGCAGTCGCGCTCGGCGCGGCGGCCCGGCTGCACCGCATCGGGCTGACACCGTCCCCGGCCGGTGACCTGGCCTACACGATGTACCCCTGGGTGGTCAGCGGGAGCCGGCTGCACGACGCGGGCTGGCGGCCGCAGTGGACCAACGAGGAAGTGCTCGCGGAGCTTCTCGAGGAGGTCACCGGGCGGCACACGGTCGTCGGCCGGCGGCTGGGCCGCAAGGACGCGACCGCGGCCGGTGCGGCGGGCGCGACGGTGGCCCTGCTGGGCGCGGCGGCCGTGGTGCGGCGCGCGCGGAAGGCACGGCGGCGGATCTGATCCGCGTGCTCCCTGCGGCGCGCCCCCTGTAGGAGGCTCCAAGGCGGCACGCGTGCGTGCCTGGTGAAAGTGCTATTCCGCGTCGTCGCGCGCGTGAGGCACGATGGAGTCATGGCATCCACGAGCGACCACCCCGGTGAGCAGGCCGCGGACGACCCCATCAGGCTGATCGCGATCCGCGACACGGCCCTGTCCGTGGACGAGGTCTTCAAGGCCGTCGGGGACTCCGCCGCCGGCGGGAGCACGTTGTTCGTCGGAACCGTGCGCAATCACGACGGCGGTGCGGACGTCGAGCGGCTCGGGTACTCGTGCCACCCCAGCGCCGAGGCCGAGATGCGGCGGATCGCCGAGAAGGTCGTCGCCGAGTACCCGGTGCGGGCTCTGGCCGCCGTCCACCGCATCGGCGACCTGGAGGTCGGTGACATCGCCGTCGTCGTCGCGGTGTCCTGCCCCCACCGGGGCGAGGCCTTCGCCGCGTCACGGAAGCTGATCGACGACCTCAAGCACGAAGTGCCGATCTGGAAGCACCAGACGTTCTCCGACGGCACCGAGGAGTGGGTCGGCGCCTGCTGACCCCCTTCGGCTGCTGCCGACCCCCTCGGCGCCTGCCGACCGGCGCGCGCCCCCGCGCGAACCACTGCGCGGCCTTCTTGGCGCTCCCTCCGGTTGCGTAACCGGACCCCGGGCATGAGCGTTGTCAGTGCGGCTGGTTAATCTGCTGATCAGTCAGTTCACGCGGACGCTCACCGGGGTTGGGAGGTCGACATGGGAGCGCTTGTCTGGTTGTTGATTCCGTTCATCGCCGCGGTCGGCGCCGGCCTGTGGGGCAGTTGGGCCAACCGCACCCGCAGAGTGCGCAGCGACGGCCCCGAGCTGGACGGATACGCGCGGTTCCGCGAAGCCATGGAGAAGTCCGAATCGCACACCTGACGCCCCGGCACCGGGAGCGGGGGTGGGGCTGACGGTGCGCTGACAGTGACGTCCCGTACTGTCATGCCATGCCACGCCGCACCGCGACGATGCTCGCCTCCACCCTGATGCTGATCGCGCTCCTGTGTGCGGGAGTCTTCATCCCCGTGCCGTATTCGGAGATGTCACCGGGGCCGACCGTGAACACGCTCGGGGACCACGACGGCGAGCCGGTGCTGCAGATCTCCGGCCACAAGACGTACGCGGCGACCGGCCACCTGAACATGACGACCGTCCGCGTCACCAGCGCCGACTACCGGATGAACCTCGTCGAGGCCGTGTACGGCTGGCTCGCGCACGACAACAAGGTCGTCCCGCACGACACGCTCTACCCGGACGGCAAGACGGAGGAGCAGTCGACCCAGGAGAACGCCGAGGAGTTCAGCCAGTCCCAGGAGAGCGCCAAGGTCGCCGCCCTGCGGGAGCTGAAGGTCCCGGTGAAGTCCTGGGTGATCGTCTCCACGGTCGTCAAGGACTCCCCGGCCGAGGGCAAGCTGCACGCCGGTGACGTGATCAAGGCCGTCGACGGCACCGCCGTCAAGGAGCCGACCGACGTCGCCGGCCTCGTGACCAAGCATCAGCCGGGCCAGGACGTCGTCTTCACGATCGTGCCGGCCAAGGAGCAGGCCGCCGCCGAGAAGGCGAACAAGACGGCGACCAAGACGCAGGACATCACGCTCACCACCACCGCCTCGGACGACGCCGGTGAGAAGCGCGCGATCGTCGGGATCTCCGCCGGGACCGACCACACGTTCCCGTTCACCATCGACATCAAGCTCGCCGACGTCGGCGGACCGAGCGCCGGTCTGATGTTCTCGCTCGGCATCTACGACAAGCTCACCCCGGGCAACCTCACCGGCGGCAAGTTCGTGGCCGGCACCGGCACCATCGACGACGAGGGCAAGGTCGGCCCGATCGGCGGCATCGAGATGAAGTTGGTGGGCGCGCGCAGCAAGGGCGCCCAGTACTTCCTGACGCCGGCCGACAACTGCAAGGCCGCCGCCAAGGACACCCCCGACGGCCTCACCCTGATCAAGGTGAAGACCATCGACGACGCCCTCGGCGCGCTGAAGGACATCCGCTCCGGCAAGACCTCCGCCCTGCCGAAGTGCACGACCTCGTAGCCGAACGGACTCCCCGGCACCCCTCGTAGGAGCCGCTACTCCTCGAACGTGGCCGCCAGTGCCTCCGCGAGGCCCGGTACCAGGTCGCCGCCCGTGAGGACCTCCGTCGGCGTGTCCTTCTCGCGCAGCCGCAGGGCCGAGTCGCGGGCGCCGTCACGCAGCACTGCGACCGTCATCCGGACCTCCTGGCGGCTGGGGTGCTCGGCCACCCACTGGGCGAGCTTCTTCTCGTTCAGCCCCTCGGGGACAGACGCCTCGGCGGACGGCGGCAGCATCAACCGCTCCACCGTGAGCGCGCAGCCGACCACCGCGTCGGGCCAGGCGATCGTGCCGAGGAACTCGTCCAGCGGTTTGCCGGCCGGGATCTCCTCCTGCTCGATCGGGGTGAGAGCGGTGACTTCCTGTTCGTCCGTCAGGCCGAGCTGGGCCGCGAGGGCGGGTTCCTGGACCCGCAACCGTGCGGTGTCTACGAGGGCGAAGAGGCGGGCGGGCTGGTCCCAGCCGAGGCCGGAGACGTACTCGTCGATCTCGAGTACGGCCCGGGTGAGCGGGCTCGCCGCCATGGGAGTGTTGGACATGGTCACAATCCTGCCTCGTTCGTCACCTGAATCGGGAACCGAGTAAACGGTGAGTAAGTTGCATAGGTGTGGGCCCGCGATCACGGGGGGCCACGGAAGGTCCACGAACACGCGGGCCTGACGGATCGACAGCGAACTTCGAGGTGCGCACCTTGGCTTTCCAGATGCCCGACCGCGGCGGAGGCCCGACGGGGCCGCGGATGAGAGTGGGCCGTCCTTCGCGGCGCGTCCGGACCCTGCTCATGACACTGGGGGTGCTGGCCGTCCTCGGCATGGCGTTCACCATGTTCGCGGGCTTCTGGACGGACTGGCTCTGGTATCGGTCCGTGCAGTACTCGTCGGTCTTCACCACCACGCTGTGGACCAAGATCGGCCTGTTCTTCGTCTTCGGCCTGCTGATGGCCCTCGCGGTCGGCTTCAACATCTGGCTCGCGCACCGGCTGCGGCCGCCGCTGAGCGCCATGTCGATGGAACAGCAGAGCCTGGACCGCTACCGGATGGGCATCGCGCCCTACAAGAGGTGGCTGCTGCTCGGCATCACCTCCCTGGTCGGACTGATCGCCGGCGCGTCGGCGTCCAGCCAGTGGCGCACCTGGCTGATGTGGGTCAACGGCGTGTCCTTCCACCAGAAGGACCCGCAGTTCCACCTCGACGTGTCCTTCTACGCGTTCGACCTGCCCTGGTACCGGTTCCTGCTCGGCTTCGGCTTCGCCGCCGCGATCCTCTCCGTGATCGCCGCCGCCCTCACCCACTACCTGTACGGCGGGCTGCGGGTCACCTCTCCGGGCGCGCGTGCCACGGCCGCCGCGACCGGGCACCTGTCGGTGCTGCTCGGCATCTTCGTCGCCCTCAAGGCGGTCGCGTACTGGCTCGACCGGTACGGCCTCGCGGTGAAGTCCAGCGACTTCAAGGCGACGGACAACTGGACCGGCCTGCGGTACGTCGACGCGAACGCCTATCTGCCGGCCAAGACGATCCTGTTCTGCATCGCCGTCATCTGCGCGCTGCTGTTCTTCGCCACCCTGTGGCGGCGCACCTGGCAGCTCCCGGTGATCGGCTTCGGCCTGATGGTGCTCTCGGCGATCCTCATCGGCGGGCTCTACCCGGCGATCGTCCAGAAGTTCCAGGTCCAGCCGAACGAGCAGGCCAAGGAAGCGCCGTACGTCGAGAAGAACCTCAAGGCGACGCGCGAGGCGTACGGCATCGACGACGCCAAGGTCACCGAGTACTCGGGGACCAGCAACACCGCGGACAAGACCAAGCTGCGCGACGACGTCGACTCCACGGCGAGCATCCGCATCCTGGACCCGAACATCGTCTCGCCGACCTTCCAGCAGCTCCAGCAGATCAGGAACTACTACGCGTTCCCGACCAACCTGGATGTCGACCGCTACAGCAAGGACGGCAAGGACCAGGACACGGTCATCGGTCTGCGTGAGCTGAACCTCAACGGCATTCCGAAGAACAACTGGATCAACGACCACTTCCGCTACACCCACGGCTACGGCGTGGTCGCCGCCAAGGGCACCACGGCCGACTCCGAGGGCCGCCCGGTCTTCACCGAGTCCGACCTCCCCTCCAAGGGCGACCTGGGCTCGTACGAGCAGCAGATCTACTACGGCGAGAAGACCACCACGTACTCGATCGTCGGCGGTCCCCAGAAGGAGATCGACTACTCCGACGACAGCGGCGAGAAGACCACCAGCTACACCGGCAAGAGCGGGGTCAACCTCTCCAACCCGATCAACCGGGCCGCGTACGCGGTGGCGTTCAGCGAGCCGCAGATGCTCTACTCCGGCGCGATCGGCGAGGGTTCGCGGATCCTGTACAACCGCACGCCCAAGGAGCGCGTCGAGGCGGTCGCCCCGTGGCTGACCATCGACGGCGACGCCTATCCGGCGGTGGTGGACGGCCGTATCCAGTGGATCGTCGACGCGTACACCACGACGAACGGATACCCGTACGCCTCCCGTACGACCCTCGGTGACACGACGGCGGACTCGCTGACCGCGACGAACAACTCGCGTGCGGTGGTGGCCCAGCAGAACCAGGTCAACTACATCCGCAACTCGGTGAAGGCGACCGTCGACGCGTACACCGGCCAGGTCAAGCTCTACCAGTGGGACACCGAGGACCCGGTCCTGAAGACCTGGATGAAGGCGTTCCCGAACACGGTGAAGGCGAAGTCCTCGATCTCGCCCGAGCTGATGGCCCATCTGCGGTATCCGCAGGACCTGTTCAAGGTCCAGCGCGAGCTGCTCACCCGCTACCACGTCAAGGACGCCCAGACGTTCCTGTCCGGCAGCGAGGTGTGGCAGGTGCCCGACGACCCGACCAACAAGTCGGGCAACGCGGTGCCGCCGTACTACCTCAGTATGAAGATGCCCGACCAGGCGTCCCAGGCGTTCTCGCTGACGACGACCTTCACGCCCAACGGCCGGGACAACCTGAGTGCGTTCATGACGGTCGACGCCGAGGCGGGCAGTACCGACTACGGCAAGATCAGAGTGCTGAAACTGCCGACCAGTACGACCGTCAACGGGCCTAAACAGGTGCAGAGCCAGTTCAACTCCGAACAGGACATCGCCGAGTCGATCAAGCTGCTCAAGGGCGGCGACTCCGAGGTCGAGTACGGCAACCTGCTCACGGTCCCGTTGGACGGCGGACTGCTGTACGTGGAGCCCGTCTATGTGCGCGGTGGCGGACTCAAGTACCCACTGCTGAGAAAGGTGTTGGTGACCTACGGAGGCAACACCGCCTTCGAGGACACCCTCGACGAGGCCCTCAACAAGGTCTTCGGAGCGGAGGGTCCGGTCACCACACCACCGGACGACACCACCACCAACCCGCCACCGACGTCCAACAACCCCACGGTCCAAGAGGCGTTGAACGACGCCCAGAAGGCCTTCGACGCCGGCCAGGCGGCCCTGAAGAAGGGCGACTGGGAGGCGTACGGCAAGGCGCAGAAGGATCTGGAGGACGCGCTGCAGCGTGCCGAGGACGCGCAGTCCAAGGCCGACAAGACCAGCGGCAGCGGTGGTGGGAAGAGCAGTGCCAGCCCCAGCACCAGTCCCAAACCGAGCACCAGTCCCAGCGCGACGAGCAGACCGAGCAGCAGTCCCGGCAGCACCTGACCGGGGCCGCACGGCACTTGACCGGCCGGATGACCGGTCAAGTGCCCCCCTCGCACCGTGGTACGGTTGCCACACAACGGCGCGGGGTGGAGCAGCTCGGTAGCTCGCTGGGCTCATAACCCAGAGGTCGCAGGTTCAAATCCTGTCCCCGCTACTGCAGTTCGAAGGCCCGGATCCTTTACGGATCCGGGCCTTCGACGTGTGCGAACGCATGTACCGAGCCCGAGTTGGCCGTGCCGCTGCGGGGAGTTGAGGGAACTGTGTTTGACTTGTCTCTCTGTGGGCATGTCGACAAAACGCTGAAGTGACCTCACTGGCTGCGGTATACCAGGTGTACCCAGGTTGCAGGTGGTGCGACGATGGACGTTATGGGGGACAAGGCAACTCTGTTCGAGACAGGGCGATTTGTGCAGCCCTCCGGGCAGGACGATGCCGTGGAGGCCGCCGAGGAGGCTGCCGAGGAGCTTCGTCAGCGGCTCGCGGCCGAGGCCGGCGACGCCGAGGCGAAGAGTGTCCTCGGGGCCATGTTGCTGCGCCGTGGCGACCTCGACGGTGCCGAGCCCCATCTGCGTGCCGCCACCGCGGCCGGTGACCGTGCCGCCGCCAACAACCTGGGAGTCCTGCTCCACCAGCGCGGATACGCCGACGAGGCCGCCGGCTGGTGGCGGATCGCCGCCGTCGCCGGATCGGCCGCCGCCGCGCACGCCCTCGGGCGCCACCACCGCGAGCGCGGGGACGAGCCCGCCGCCGAGTACTGGCTGCGCCAGTCCGCCGAGCAGGGCCACCCGCTGGGCGCCTACGCGCTCGCCGATCTGCTGGAGCACCGCGGTGACGCGGGCGCCGAGGACTGGATGCGGGCCGCCGCCGAGCGGGGGCACCGGGAGGCCGCGTACCGACTGGCGCGTGCGATCGACCGCCGGGCCGCGCACGAGAGCGAGACCGGGACCGGGTCCGACAACGGCGCCGCGCTGCTCGCCGAGGCCGAGCGGTTCTACCGGCAGTCCGCCGCGCGCGGGCACCGGCGGGCCGCCCTCCAGCTCGGCGCGATCCTGGAGCGGCGCGGCGAGCTCAAGGAGGCCGGGCGCTGGTACCTGACGTCCGCCAAGGACGGCGAGGCGCGGGCCGCCTGCGCCCTGGGCTTCCTGCTGCGCGACGCCGGCGACACCGAGAGCGCCGCCGTGTGGTGGCTGCGCGCTGCCCAGGACGGCGACGGGAACGCCGCCAACGCACTGGGCGCCCTGCACGCCGAGCGCGGCGAGACCCAGACCGCCGAGCGCTGGTACCGCGCGGCGATGGACGCGGGCGACGACAACGGCGCGTACAACCTCGGGCTGCTCTGCGCCGAGCAGAGCCGCACCGCGCAGGCCGAGCAGTGGTACCGGCGCGCCGCCTACGCCGGACACCGCGAGGCGGCGAACGCGCTGGCCATCCTGCTCCTCCAGGGCGGCGACACGGCAGGCGCCGAGCCCTGGTTCTCCAAGGCCGCGGAGGCCGGCAGCGTGGACGCGGCCTTCAACCTGGGCATCCTGTTCGCGGGCCGCGACGAGGACGAGGTCGCGCTGCGCTGGTACGAGCGTGCCGCGGCGGCCGGACACACCGAGGCGGCGCTGCAGGTCGGCATCGCCCGGCTGCGCGACGGCGACGAGCGCGCGGCCGAGCGGCATCTGCGGTGCGCGGCCGGCGGCGGCAGCCCCGAGGCGGCGTACCGGCTGGCCACCGTGCTGGACGCGCGGCGCCCGCCGGAGCCGGCGCACGAGCTGGGCGAGACGGTGCACGAGAAGACCGAGTGCGAGGAGTGGTACGAGCGCGCGGCCTCCCAGGGGCACCGGCGTGCCCAGGTGCGCGTCGGCATGATGGCCGCGGCCCGCGGCGATGTCGTCGAGGCGGCCCGCTGGTACCGGGCGGCGGCCGAGGCCGGCTCCCGCAACGGCGCCTTCAACCTCGGGCTGCTGCTCGCCCGGGAGGGCAGCGAGCCGGAGGCGGCGGTGTGGTGGACCCGCGCTGCCGACGCCGGGCACGGCCGTGCCGCGCTGCGCCTCGCCCTGGTCTACGCGCGGCGCGGCGAGCTGGCGGAGGGGCAGCGCTGGGCCGACCGCGCGGTGACGCTGGGGCCGGCCGAGGTGAGTAAACGGGCGGCCCGGCTGCGGGACGCCCTGGGCCAGGAACTGTCGGCCTGAACGGCGTAAGCCCTGGTCAGAGGCTTATCCGAGGCTGCCTGTTAATCGATTTGCTTCTGCTCGCGTGGCTGACGTAATGTTGCGTTTACCGACGCGGGGTGGAGCAGCTCGGTAGCTCGCTGGGCTCATAACCCAGAGGTCGCAGGTTCAAATCCTGTCCCCGCTACTGAAGGCCGAAGGCCGGAACTCATCAGAGTTCCGGCCTTCGGTATGTTCCCGGGTGCTCACGGCACGTGGCCGACCGCCTCCTCGTACAGCGACCGGTCCACCGTCTTCGACTCCGGCAGCGGATCGCCCGTCGCGACGCCCTGCGCCCGGTAGGCGGACTGGAGGCGGGTCGTGGTGCCCTCGCGGATCTCCCAGTCCATACGGAGCGACGGGGTGGACTTCAGGACCGCCTCGTCGGTCTTCAGGAGCTTCGCGAGATAGGCGACGAAGCCGGCGTCTTTCTTGTAGTCGTTCGCGAAGTACGTGTTCACCGTGCGGATGTACGCCCGCAGCAGGGCCACCCCGGCGTCCACGTCGTCGTGCAGCAGGCTGCGGCCGTACAGCATGCCCCCTAGGGGCTCGCCGAGCGGCTGGCCGCCCAGGAAGGCGTATCCGGGCTTTCCGTCGACCTTGCGCCAGATCGGGTCGAGCAGCCAGGCCGAGTCGACGCCGCCGTTCTGGAGGGCGGTGAGGACGTCGGCGGAGCCCAGCTGGCGGTACTGGATCTTGTCGAGGCCGCCGCCGTGTCCCTCCAGGGTCTTCTCCATGGGGTACGCGATCACGGAGCCCTTGCCGATCATCGTGCCGAGGCTGCGGCCCGCGAGCCGGACCCGGTCCGCCGTCTCGCCGTCCTTCAGCCGTGCCCACAGACCGCTCTTCGACTTCGCGGCGGGCGAGAAGTTCCCCGCGACCCACTTGATGTCGAAGCCGCCCTTGATGCCGTTCATCACGGCCGCCTCCGGGGCCGCCCACATCGCGTCGATGTCCCCCTTGGCCAGCAGCGGCAGCGCGTCCGGCGTCGGCAGGACCTTCAGGGTGACGTCCAGGCCCTCCTTCTTGAACTCGCCCTTGTCCAGGGCGACTTCCAGCGGCGCCACGTACTCGGCGCTCAGCGTGCCCGTCGCGATCGTCACCTTCCGCGTCTTGGCGAGGGGGTGCGGGCCGGGCGCCAGCGGCATGCAGCGGGCCGGCAGGCGGTCGGTCGCCAGGTTCGCCGGGTCCGTCCAGGACGTCTTGCCGCAGCCGTCGACGGGCTGGATGGTGCGCCCGCCCCTGCCCGCCGTCGCCCCGGCGTCGTCCGGGTACGGCGTCGACGAGCAGGCCGCCGACGCGAGCAGCGCGGCCACGGCCGCCGTCACACCGTAGGCACGCCCGCGACCGTGCCAGCCGTACTCATGCCTTCTCATGACTGTCCCCTTCCCCGGTCCCGAGGTGCCCATGGCGTCAGCAACCGGCCCGCGATCCGCACCAGTTCGGAGAAGAGCACCCCGAGGACGGCGACGCAGACGATGCCGACGAACATCACGTCGTTCTGGAACAGCGCGCGCGAGTCGAAGATCAGGTGGCCCAGGCCGTCGCTCGCCGCGATCTGCTCCGAGGCGACGATGACCAGGACCGCCACGCCCGCCGCGATCCGTGCGCCGACCAGGACCGCCGGCAGCGAGGCCGGCAGCAGGACGTGCCGGAACATCTGCCAGGGCGAGGCGCCGAAGACCCGGCCCGCGTCGAGGTGGCCGGACGGGATCGCGATCACCGCGGACATCGTGGAGATCCAGACGAAGAAGAACACCGTCGCCGCCACCAACGCCACCTGCGGGCCCTCACCGAGACCGAACATGTTCAGGAAGACCGGCAGCAGCGCCAGCTTCGGGACGACGTAGAGGGCGTCCAGGAGGGGCTCAAGTGCTGCTCTGATCAAGGGCAGTGAGCCCATCAGGAGGCCCAGGGCGTAACCCGCCGCGGTGCCGATCGCGTAGCCGCCCAGCACACGCTTCAGGGTCGCCCACACGTCCGGCCACAGGTCACCGGCGGCGGCCCGGTCCCAGCCGTCGGCCAGGATCGTGGAGGGCGCGGGGTAGACGCGGGCGTCGATCCACCGCTGATCCGCGGCCAGTTGCCACCACAGGATCAGTACGAGGGGTACGGCCGCCGCCAGCGACAGCTCCAGGGCGCGCCGGCGGCGGTGGGTGCGTACGGGGTGGAGTTCCTCGGGGCCCGGGCGGCGGACCAGGACCGATTCGGGCTGTCTGCCGGGGGCGATCGTCGTCATGCCGGCACCGCCTCTTTCCGCAGCAGTTCCCACAGTCGGCTCTTGAGGGCCGTGAACTCGGGCGCCGAGCGGATGTCGCCGGTGCGCGGGCGGGGGAACGGCGGGCGGTGCTCGGCGATGATCCGGCCCGGGCGGGCCGACATCACCAGGACGCGGTCGCCCAGGACGATCGCCTCCTCCAGGCTGTGGGTGATGAACAGCGTGGTGGTGCGCAGGGCTTGGGTGATCTCCAGCAGCTCGTCCTGGAGGATCATGCGGAGTTGGGCGTCCAGGGCGGCGAACGGCTCGTCCATCAGCAGGAGTTCGGGCTCGACGGCGAGGGCCCGGGCGATCGCCACGCGCTGGCGCATGCCGCCGGAGAGGGTCGCCGGGTAGGCGTCGGCGAACTCCGCCAGGCCCATGCGGGCCAGCCAGTCGGCCGCGCGGGCGTTCGCCTCGCGGCGCGGGACGCGCTGGACGTCGAGGCCGAAGCGGACGTTGGCCTGGACCGTCTTCCAGTCGTAGATGCCGTAGTCCTGGAAGATCATCGCCGCCGGGCGGGGCGACGAGGCGCGGATCGCCAATGTGCCGGTGCTCGGGCGCAGCAGGCCGGCGGCGATCCGCAGCAGCGTGGACTTGCCGCAGCCGGAGGGGCCGACGACGCAGACGAACTCGCCGGGGGCGACGGTGAGTTCGAGGGGGCCGAGGGCGTCGACCGCGTGCGGGGCGCGGCCGAAGACGCGGGTCAGGTCGGTGGCGTGGAGTTTGGGGTGCGGGTCTCCCACGGTTGCTCCTTGCGGAGTTCGTTACGGAGTGGAGGGTGACGGAGTGGAGGGTGCCGCACGACGATATGACGGGTCGTCAGATTGAGGAAGCCTGTAGACGACAACAGAAACCCGGCATCCATGGAGGATGCCGGGGCTTCGAGGGAACTCGGGTGTGGCTAGGCCGCCGAGCAGTTCGGGCAGACGCCTCGGTACGTCACCTCGACGTCCGAGACCTTGAAGCCGAAGCGCTCCGAGTCGGGGAGGTCGGCCAGCGGGTTGCCGCTCGGGTGGACGTCCTTGATCGTGCCGCACTGGGCGCAGACCAGGTGGTGGTGCGGCTGGTGCGCGTTCGGGTCGTACCGCTTGGCGCGCTTGTCGGTGGAGACCTCGAGAACCTCGCCGAGGGAGACCAGCTCGCCCAGCGTGTTGTACACCGTCGCCCGGGAGATCTCGGGGAGCTTCGCGACAGCGCGCGCGTGCACCTCGTCGGCGGTCAGGTGGACGTGCTGGCCGTCCAGAACCTCGGCCACGACACGCCGCTGTGCGGTCATCCGCCATCCGCGTCCGCGCAGCCGCTCCAGAAGGTCACTCATGCAGGTCAGTTTAACAGCGGGAGGCCCAGAAGCCGAACAGGTGTGACTTTGGAGCCTGCCCGGTCTTGGACTTTGTCCACGGTGGCGCCCGCGAGGGCGCCACCGCGCGATCAAGCCGGTACGTGCTGCCGGGCCGGGACCCAGCAGCGGATGATGTCGCGGACCGAGACGATGCCGACGGCGTCGCCGCGGTCGAGGACGACGAGGTGGCGGAAGCCGCCGTGGGTCATGGCCGCGGCCGCCTCTTCCAGCGTCCAGGACGGGGCGGCGAAGACGACGTCGGTGGTGGTGTGGGCATGGGCGCGTTCGGAGTCCGGGTCCTGGCCGAGGCCGATGGAGTTGAGGATGTCGCGTTCGGTGAGGATGCCGATGCCACCGGCGTCGGGGTCGAGGACCACGGCGGCGCCGATGCGGCGGGCTGACATCAGGGCGGCTGCCTGGCGGAGGGTGTGGGCGGGACCGATCGTGAGCACCACGGTGCTCATGGCTTCGCGGACGAGCATGGGCTGCGAGTCACCTCCCGGGAACCCCTGATAGTTCAGGGATTCACAAGTTCACAAATTGAGGGTGCCCTCAGAGTCCCAGGTAAAGCAACGGTCAACAAGAGGGCGCGCACGGCCAATTGAGGGCGTGCGTGCTCATGTGTGCTCGCCCGCTGGTGCCGGCGCGCCCCTCGGTCACGCGGCTCAGTAGCGCTGGTTGAGGTATCCCAGCAGCTCGTCGTGCAGCAGCCCGTTCGACGCCGCCGCGTTGCCGCTGTGCGGGCCGGGGCGGCCGTCGAGGCCGGTGAACTCGCCGCCGGCCTCCGTCACGATGATCGCGTTGGCGGCCATGTCCCACAGGGACAGCTCCGGTTCGGCGCAGATGTCCACCGCGCCCTCGGCGACCAGCATGTACGGCCAGAAGTCGCCGTACGCGCGCGTGCGCCACACCTCGCGGGTCAGGTCCAGGAAGCCGTTGAGGCGGCCCTGCTCCTCCCAGCCGGAGAGCGAGGAGTACGCGAAGGAGGCGTCCGTCAGCTTCGAGACGCGGGAGACGCGCAGCCGGGAGGCCGAGGAGAGGCTGCGGCCCGTGAAGGCGCCGTGGCCCTTGGCGGCCCACCAGCGGCGGCCGAGGGCGGGGGCGGAGACGACGCCGACGACGGGCCGGTAACCGCCCTCGGCGGCCTCCATGAGGGCGATCAGCGTGGCCCACACGGGGACCCCGCGGACGTAGTTCTTGGTGCCGTCGATCGGGTCGACCACCCAGCGCCGGGGGCCCGTGCCCTGGACGCCGAACTCCTCGCCGAGGAACGCGTCGCGCGGGCGGCCGCGCTGGAGCTGGCCGCGGATGATCTCCTCGGCCGCCTTGTCCGCCTCGGTCACGGGAGTCATGTCCGGTTTCGTCTCGACCTTCAGGTCGAGCGCCTTGAAACGGCCCATGGTGGCCGAGTCGGCGGCGTCCGCGAGGACGTGGGCGAAACGGAGGTCATCCTGGTAGTCCGGCATGGAACGCACGCTATCCGTCGGCGTCGCGCCGGTGCCAGCGTCCCCACCTCACGGTTTGGCGGCACATTGACGGGCCGCGGCCGATCGGTCCACGGGGTGTGACGGCACGTAGTGTCCGACGGGCGCCCCCCAGTGCGCTCGCGAACCCTTGACAGTGCTCCCTCGCGCGTCAAATCTGGGCGCAGAGTGCTCCGCCCGAGGGAGGCGATGATGCCTGCAGCGCGGGAATCCCTACTGGACGCCGCCTATACGGCGTTGGCCCGTCGGCCGTGGTCCACGGTGCGGATGGTGGACGTCGCCGCCGCGGCCGGTGTGTCCCGGCAGACGCTCTACAACGAGTTCGGCAGCAAGGAGGGGCTCGCCCGGGCCCTGGTCAGACGAGAGGCCGACGGCTATCTGGCCGGCGTCGAACGGGCGCTGGCCACCCACGCCGACGCCCGCGACCGGCTCACCGCGACCGCCGAGTGGACGGTGTCCTCGGCCCGCGAGAACGCGCTCGTACGGGCCATGCTGACCGGTTGCTGGAGCGAGCGGCTGCCCTCGCCGACGCTGTCCGCGGTGCCGTCCTCCTCGGCCGTACCGGCGCAGCGGCGGGCCGACGGTCCGCTGCCCTCGCCCGGCGACTTCGTGGCGATCGTCCGCGACCGGGCCGTGATCCAGCTCTCCGCCCCCGGCACCCCCAAGTCGGAGACCGCCGACCTGACCCGCTCCTGCGAACTGGTCACCCGCCTCGCCCTGTCCTGCGTCTCGGCGCCGCCGGGGGAGGGAGGCGTGTCCGACCTGATCCGAACGGCCCTGTCCCGCCAGCCGGCCTGACGGGGCCCGGCGGCCGTGCGGCGGAGAGTCGCAGGCGTCGCGAGCGGCCGGACGCGCTCACCCACCGCCTCGACGGCGTGAGAACCCCGGCCGCGCTGTCGTCTCGCCGACCGCCGGCTCGGCCTTCCCCTGCCGCGCTCGGGCGCGGAGGAAGCGGAGGAATTCGCCGCGCCGCCGCCGCGACGGAGGTTCCCGGCGATGCCCCTGCGTCGCGCGACCGCGCCTGCCGGGTCACGCCCGATCCGGCCAGGGCGCCCGGCACCCGCAGCCGACCTGATCCGCCGGACGGCCCTAGTGCGCCGAGCCCGACAGCTGGAGGCCGATCACGCCCACGATGACGAAGCTGATCGAGATGAGCTTCAGGGTGGAGACCAGGTCGCCGAGGAAGATCATTCCGTAGATCGCGGTGCCGGCCGCGCCGATGCCGGTCCAGACGGCGTATGCGGGGCCGACGTCGAGTTTCTTCAGGGACAGGGTGAGCAGACCGAAACTGCCGAGTGCGAAGACACAGAACGCGATCGTGGGCCACAGTCGCGTGAAACCGTGCGAGAGCTTGAGGCACACGGCGAATCCTGTCTCCAGCAACCCGGCCACCACCACCAGCAGCCACGCCATGTGCTTGTCCTCCCGTATGCGGCTCGGTGCGATTATGCACTTGCCGCACACAGGTAGCGCCAAACAACGCGGAGGTCAGTCGCCTTCCTTCCGCTCCCGGGTGGAGAGCAGCCGGCGCAGCGAGTACAGCCGGGCCGGGTCCGCGTGCCCCTCGGCCACCCACGCGTCCAGCGCGCAGTCAGGCTCGTCGTGACTGCACGCGCGCGGGCAGTCCGCGGTGCCGGGCTCCAGGTCGGGGAACGCCTTGATGACCCGGGACGGGTCCACGTGGTGCAGGCCGAAGGAACGGACGCCGGGTGTGTCGACGACCCAGCCCGAGTCGTCCGGCAGCGGGATCGCGCGCGCCGACGTCGTGGTGTGCCGGCCGCGTCCGGTGACGGCGTTGACGATTCCGGTGCTGCGCCGCCGCTCCAGCGAGACCAGCGCGTTGACGAGGGTCGTCTTGCCGACCCCGGAGTGCCCGACGAACGCCGTGATCTTGCCGTCCAGCTGCTTGCGCACCCGCTCCACCGCGCTGCCGTTCTCCAACTCCTCGCGGCTCGTGACGACGTAGGGGACGCCCAACGCGCCGTACATCTCCAGGAGTTCGTCGGGCGGGGCCAGGTCCGACTTGGTCAGGACGAGCAGCGGGTCGAGGCCGCCGTCGTAGGCCGCGACCAGGCAGCGGTCGATCAGGCGTGGCCGGGGTTCGGGGTCCGCCAGGGCCGTGACGATGGCCAGCTGGTCGGCGTTGGCGACGACCACGCGCTCGTAGGGGTCGTCGTCGTCGGCCGTGCGGCGCAGCACCGAGGTGCGTGGCTCGATGCGGACGATCCGGGCGAGGGTGTCCTTGTCGCCGGACAGGTCGCCGATGATCGCGACCCGGTCGCCGACCACCGCGGCCTTCCGGCCCAGTTCGCGGGCTTTGATCGCCATCACGACCCGGTCCTCGACCAGACAGGTCAGCCGGCCCCGGTCCACGGTGAGGACCATGCCCTCGACCGCTTCCTCGTGCTTGGGCCGGATGTTCGTACGCGGCCGGTTGCCCTTGCGGTTGGGGCGCTGACGGATGTCGTCCTCGTCGGTGTTCTTGCCGTAGCGGCGCATGACTGGTTCCCGTGCCCCTACGCCCCGAGCATCCCGGTCCACAGGTCGGGGAAGTCCGGCAGGGTCTTCGCCGTCGTCGCCACGTTCTCGATCTGCACGCCCTCGACCGCGAGGCCGATGATCGCGCCGGCCGTCGCCATGCGGTGGTCCTCGTAGGTGTGGAAGATCCCGCCGTGCAGCCGGCGCGGGCGGATGTGCAGGCCGTCGGCGGTCTCGCTGACGTCACCGCCGAGTTCGTTGATCTCCTTGGTGAGCGCGGCCAGCCGGTCCGTCTCGTGCAGGCGCAGATGCGAGACACCGCGCAGGGTCGAGGGGGAGTCCGCGAGGGCGGCGACCGCCGCGATGCCCGGGGTCAGCTCGCCGACCTCGCTCAGGTCCACGTCGATGCCGTGGATCGCGCCGGATCCGGTGAACTCGAGCCCGTACTCGGTGAGTTCGCAGGAACCGCCCATCTCGGTGAAGATCTCGCGCAGCTTGTCGCCCGGCTGGGTGGTGCGGGCCGGCCAGTCCGGGACGACCACCTTGCCGCCGGTCACCAGGGCCGCCGCCAGGAACGGCTGCGCGTTCGACAGGTCCGGCTCCACCGTCAGGTCCCGGCCGAGGAGCGCGCCCGGCGTCACCCGCCACACGTTCGGCTCGCCGCCCGACTCCGGGGTGTCCACCTGGGCGCCGACCGCACGCAGCATGTCGACCGTCATCCGGATGTGCGGCAGCGAGGGCAGCGACGAACCGATGTGCCGCACCTCGACGCCCTGGTTGAAGCGCGGCCCGGACAGCAGCAGCGCCGACACGAACTGCGAGGAGGAGGAGGCATCGATCTCGACCGGCCCGCCGTCCAGCGCCCCGCCCCCGTGCACCGTCAGCGGCAGCGTGCCGCGCCCGTCGTCGTCGATCCGCGCACCGAGCACGCGCAGCGCGTCGATCACGCCGTGCAGCGGACGCTCGTACGACCTCGGGTCGCCGTCGAAGCGGACCGGACCGTCGGCAAGGGCGGCGACCGGGGGCAGGAAGCGCATGACCGTGCCCGCGTTGCCCACATCCACCGTCGCCGGGCCGTGCAGGCCGGTCGGGAGCACCCGCCAGGTCTCGCCCGTGCCGTCCGGGCCGACCCCCTCCTCGATGTCCACACCCATCGCCCGCAGGGCGGCCGCCATCAGCAGCGTGTCCCGCGAACGCAGCGGGCGGCGCAGCCAGCCGGGCTCCGAGGCCAGCGCGGCGAGGACCAGGGCCCGGTTGGTGACCGACTTGGACCCCGGCACGTGGACCGTCGCGCGGACGGCTCCGCTCGCGTGCGGGGCGGGCCAGAGTGAGGTGTGTGCGGGGTTTACGGTCATGCGCTCCACCTTAGTGGCTGTCGGTGACCGGAGATCTTGATCAAATGCGGCGAAACCACGGCGAAACAACGGCATGGGAAGTGCCGTGCATATATGCGCTCACCCGGTCCTGTCCGGCCGGCCGGGGCCGCCGCCGCTCAGACGTCGAGCAGCCAGCGCCCGCCGCCGATGAGCGCGCACAGTGACACCGCGTGGAACAGGAAGAACCACAGCCCCGCCGGTACGTGGGTCAGCCGCGAGAGCTGGTCCGCGTCCGAGTCGCCCGCGCCGCCGCGGCTCCGCTTGGCCTGCAGCTCGAACGCCGGGCGCACCCCGCCCACCAGCAGGAACCACACCACCGCGTACGCGAACGCCGCCTGCACCTGCGGCCCCGCGAGCCACGACACCACCAGGAACGTGCCGCCCGTGAGGACCACCGTCAGCGCGCCGTACGCGTTGCGGATCATCACCAGCATCGCCACCAGCAGCGCCGTCGCCAGCCACAGCAGCAGCGTGATGTGCCCGGCGGCCAGCAGCGCGGCGCCGCCGAGGCCGAGCAGCGGGGGAGCGGTGTAGCCGGCCGCCGCCGTGAGGATCATGCCGAGGCCGTGCGGCTTGCCGCGGCTGACGGTCAGGCCGCTGGTGTCCGAGTGCAGTCGTATGCCGTTGAGCTGCCGGCCGGTCAGCAGCGCGACCAGTCCGTGGCCGCCCTCGTGGGCGATCGTGATGGCGTTGCGCGACAGCCGCCACAGGCCGTGCGGGACGATCACCGCGAGCGCGGCGACCAGGGTCGCGATCACCACCCACAGATCAGGATCGGGCTGGGTGCCGAAGACCCGGTCCCAGAGGTCGGGCAGCGAGGTGGCGGCGAGGCTGTCCATGTTCGGCGGTGGCTCCCTCTGGTGACGCGGAATCTGGCAGTGTTGCACGTATGTGCGGACGGTATGCAGCGAGTCGTGGACCCGAGGATCTCGCAGGAATCTTTGAGATCGAGAAGTGGGAGCCCGAGGAGACGCTGCCTCCCGACTACAACGTGGCCCCGACCAAGGAGGTCTACGCAGTCCTGGACCGTCCTCTTAAGGACGTGCCCGATCCGCGACCGGTTCGCCAGCTGCGCAAGCTGAAGTGGGGCCTGGTCCCGTCCTGGTCGAAGACGCCCGAGGGCGCCGCCCGGATGATCAACGCCCGCGCCGAGACGGTCCACGAGAAGCCGTCGTACAAGCGGGCCTTCGCCACCCGCCGCTGCATCATCCCGGCCGACGGCTACTTCGAGTGGGTCACCGGCACGCAGGAGCGGGATCTCGAGGTCGAGGGGAAGAAGAAGCGGCCGCGCAAGCAGCCCTACTTCGTGCTGCCCGCCGACGGCTCGGTCTTCGCGATGGCCGGCCTGTACGAGTTCTGGCGGGACCGGACCCTGCCCGACGACCACCCGCTGGCATGGTGGGCGACCTGCTCGGTGATCACCACCGAGGCGGAGACCACCCCGCTCGCCGTCGCCCCCGAGGAGGGCCCGCGCGCCCTCGCCGACATCCACCCCCGGATGCCGCTCATGCTCACCCCCGACCGCTGGGACACCTGGCTCGACCCGTCCCGCTCGGACGTCGAGGACCTCCGCTCCCTGCTCGTGCCCCCGCCCACCGGCCTGATGCGCGCCTACCCGGTCTCCACGGCGGTCAGCAACGTCCGCAACAACGGCCCGGAGCTGCTGAAGGAGCTGGAGGGGCCCGAAGAGGGCACACTCTTCTGATGTGACGACGAAGATCATCAAGACCGGGATCGCGACGGAGATCGTGACCGAGATCGTGACCACGGACGCGGGGGACGCCCGTGTCACCTGGCACCCGGCGAAGAAGCCCCGGCTGGTGCTGGCCGTGAGCCACGGCGCGGGCGGCGGCATCGAGGCGCGGGACCTCCAGGCCCTGGCCGCCGTCCTGCCCGGGCACGGAGTGAGCGTCGCGCTCGTCGAGCAGCCCTGGCGGGTGGCCGGCAAGAAGGTCGCGCCGGCGCCCAAGACCCTCGACGTCGGCTGGCGGGGCCTGTGGCCCGCGCTGAGCGCGCCCGGGCTCCCGGTGGTCTCCGGCGGACGCAGTGCCGGCGCCCGGGTCGCCTGCCGTACGGCGACCGAGCTCGGCGCGCATGCCGTCCTCGCCCTCAGCTTCCCGCTGCATCCGCCGGGCCGCCCGGAGAAGTCCCGCGCCGGGGAACTGCTCGGATCCGGGGTGCCCACCCTCGTCGTACAGGGCGGCAACGACCCCTTCGGCCGGCCCGAGGAATTTCCCGACGGGGAGTTCGAGCTGGTCGAGGTGCCCTTCGGGGATCACGGGTTCGCGGTGCCCAAACGGGCGGACATCGGCCAGGACGAGGCGCTGGGGATCATCACGGACGGTGTCGTCCGGTGGATCACGTCACTCGGGTAAAGAGCGGGAATGTGCGGCGGCGGCCCACTGTTGAGCGGGACAGAAGTGCTGAACAAGCAGCACTTGAAGCAGTGGGAGAGGAAGTCCGCCGTATGGGTTCGACCATCTGCCCGAGCCGTGACAGCCGCACTGACCTGGACTGGACGGTGCTGACTGCGGCCAAGACCACCCCGATTCGAGGGGCGGCGGGGACGGGTCGTCGTCTATCCTCCGAAGCTGGTGGGGCCGGTCTCGGTGCCACCCGCAATCTTGAGGAGGTGGGTCCGGTCACTGGGATCGACGCAGGGACCGACAACGGCCAGGCGGAGCTGCCCGAGGGCCAGGGCGTCAGCGCGGAGTCGACCACGGAGCGCCGTGCGCGCTTCGAGCGGGACGCGCTCGAATTCCTCGACCAGATGTACTCGGCGGCGCTGCGCATGACGCGCAACCCGGCCGATGCGGAGGACCTGGTGCAGGAGACGTACGCGAAGGCGTACGCGTCCTTCCACCAGTTCCGCGAAGGCACCAACCTCAAGGCGTGGCTGTACCGGATCCTCACGAACACGTTCATCAACTCGTACCGCAAGAAGCAGCGCGAACCCCAGCGCTCCGCGGCCGAGGAGATCGAGGACTGGCAGCTCGCCCGGGCCGAGTCGCACATGTCGACGGGTCTGCGCTCCGCGGAGTCGCAGGCGCTCGACCATCTGCCGGACTCGGACGTGAAGGAAGCGCTCCAGGCGATCCCCGAGGAGTTCCGCATCGCCGTCTATCTGGCCGATGTAGAGGGCTTTGCGTACAAGGAGATCGCGGACATCATGGGGACACCCATCGGAACGGTGATGTCCCGGCTGCACCGGGGCCGCCGTCAACTTCGCGGCATGCTGGAGGACTACGCCCGTGAGCGCGGGCTCGTCCCGGCCGGTGCCGGAGAGTCGAACGAAGCGAAAGGCTCGGGCTCATGAGCTGCGGAGAGCCGCACGAAACGGACTGCAGTGAGGTCCTCGACCATCTCTACGAGTTCCTCGACAGCGAGATGCCGGACGTCGACCGCGCCAAGTTCAAGCAGCACTTCACCGAGTGCTCGCCGTGTCTGGAGAAGTACGGTCTCGAAGAGGCCGTGAAGAAGCTGGTCAAGCGGTGCTGCGGTCACGACGACGTACCCACCGACCTGCGCGCCAAGGTCCTGGGGCGGCTCGATCTGATCCGCTCCGGGCAGGCGGTGCCGGACCACGACGTCGCCGCGGCCCCGCAGGAGTCGTAGCCTCCCGCAGGAGTCGCAGCCTCCCCGGACCCCGGGTTGAACGGGCTGTCGTCACTCGAACGTGCTAATCGGCGGGTCATCGGCCCGCGGACTCCCCCTGTGCCGCCCTAGGCTCCTGAAGTCTGGGCAGGCTCGGCCGGGGAGGGGCGTGATGGAGGCGGTTCCGGCACGGGCTCGTGCGTACGTCGCCTGTGCGGTCCTCGGTGCCCTGTCCTGTCTGCTGCCGCTCCCCACGGTGGAGACGCCGTGGTGGGCCGTCGGGTTGCTCGCCCTTGTGTACGCCGGGTGCGAGCAGGCCGCGGCACGGTGGCGGTTCGCCGGCACCTTCTACCCCGTCCTGCTCGCCGGCGCGTTCCTGCTGCCGCCGCCCGCCGCGGCCCTGGTCCCGCTGCCCGGGGCGCTGCTCTCCCGCGTCGACCAGCGCCAGCCCTGGCTGCGCCGCCTGTGGCGCGCCGCCCAACTGGCCCTCGCCGTATGGGCGGCGGCCCGCGTGCACTGGGCGCTGGGCGGCCGGGACGCGGTCGTCGGCTCCGACTTCCCGTACGCGCTGGTCCCCGCCGGGGCCGCGGTCCTCGCCTTCTGTCTGGCGCTGACCGTGCTCGACGGCGGGATCCGCGCGTTCGCCGAGCGGGTGCCCGTACGGCGGGCCTGGCGGGGGCTGTTCCTGCGTTCCCTCGCGCCGATCGCCGTGCACGGGCTGGCCGGGCTGATGATGGCCGTGCTGTGGCGCAGCCGGTACGGGCCCGTCGCCGCGCTGCTCGTGCTGCTGCCGATGTGCGTGTCCTGGTGGGTCTTCGCGCAGTACCACCGCGAGCGCGCCGCCCACCAGGCCACCATCCGGGCGCTGGTGCAGGCCGTCGACATCAAGGACGGCTACACCCGCGGACACAGCGAGCGGGTCGGCCAGGCCTCGATGATGATCGCGCGCGAACTGGGCATGGACGACGCCCGAGTTGAAGTACTCCGCTTCGCCGGCATCCTGCACGACGTCGGCAAACTCGGCGTCCCCACAAGGCTGTTGCGCAAGGACGGCCCGCTCACCCCCGAGGAGCGGCGGGTGATCGAGCTGCACCCCGAGTACGGACACGAGATGGTGCGCGGCATCGGCTTCCTCGGCGAGGCCCGGGCCGCGGTGCTCCACCATCACGAACGGCTCGACGGCAGCGGCTATCCCTACGGGCTGATGGGTGGTCAGATCCCCGAGCCCGCAAGGGTGGTGGCCGTCGCCGACGCCTTCGACGCGATGACGTCCACCCGCTCCTACCGCAGGGCCCGCCCGGTCGCCGCCGCGCTGGAGGAGCTCCAGCGGTGCGCGGGCGCCCAGTTCGACCCCCGGATGGTCACTGCGCTGACGCGTGCCCTGGCCAGGGACGGCTGGCACCCGGCGGTCACGGCCGACGAGGAACGGGACGCGTACGTCGTCCCGGGCTCGCCGGTCTCCGGTCGGTCGGGGGTGGGGTGATGCCGGCAAGGGGCATGCCGATGAGCGCTCCTCCCTCGCTGAAGCAGCTCATCCACGCCGCCGCCGCGCTCCTGGCCGCCGGTTCCCTCGGCGTCACCCTCTGGACCGGCCTCGACGAGCGGCCGGCCGCCCTCGCCTTCGGGGTGCTCATCACCGTCGGCGAGCTGACCCGGTGGACCGGTGCGCGGGTGCGGGAGGCCGCGCCCCTCGGAGCCGCCGGGGCACTGTCGTACGCGCTGCTCGGCGCGGACGCCGGACGGCCCACCGAGCACGGGGTCGCGCAGATCGTCACCGTCGTGTGCGCCGCCTCGCTGCTGGGCAGCGTGCCGCACATCGCCCGCGGACAGGGACCGGTCCTCGACCATCTGGCCCGCCGGGTGCTGACCGTCGCGTTCGCCGCCGTCTGCTTCCAACCCCTCTACAACCGGGGCGTGTTCGGCGAATGGGTCGGCCCCGCCTACGCCCTCCTCCTGCTCGCCCTGCTCTCCCTCACCGCCCTGTGCGACTGCGTGCTGGCCGCCGCGCTGGCCCGCTCCCGCACCGGCTGGCCCTTCGGCCCGCTGCTCCGCGACGAACTGCGGGCCCTGCTCGGCATCGGCTCCGCCGTGTGCGCCACGGGCGCGGTGATGGCGCTCGCGGTGGCCGTCGTAGGACTGTGGGCGCTCCCGGTGTTCTCGCTGCCCCTGCTGCTCACCCAGCTCTCCTTCAAGCGGTACGCGGCCGTGCGCACCACCTACCGGCAGACCATCGCCTCCCTGGCCCGCGCCACCGAGATAGCCGGATACACCCCCGCGGGGCACGCCCGGCGGGTGGCCGAACTCAGCCGGGCCGTCGGCCGCGACCTGGGGCTGACCAGGCCCGAGCTCACCGTCCTGGAGTACGCGGCCCTCATGCACGACATCGGCCAGCTCAGCCTCGTCGACCCGGTGCCGGCCGGCGCCACCGCCGTCTTGCCCGCCGCCGAACAGCTCCGGATCGCGCTGCTGGGCGGGGCCGTCGTTCGCCAGACCGGGGTGGACGCGGCGGTCGCCGTGGTCGTGGAGCGGCAGGCCGACCCCTATCGGGAGCAACCGGTCGCCGCCAGGATCGTGCGGGCCGTCAACGCGTACGAGGAGAAGGTGCAGGGCGCCGGTCCCGGCGGGCCCCTCACCGCCCTGGAGGAGCTGCGTCTGGCCACCGCCGGGGACTACGCGCCCGAGGTCGTGGAGTCGCTGGCCCGCGTCCTGGCACGGGACTGTCTGACCCTGCCCATGGCGGGGTAACCCATGGGTAATGAGCGGCCTCCCAGACCTACGTGGTTGGATGCGAAAGAGAATGAGAAGGTGTCCGGGGGCAGCACTGGCCAGCCCACAGAACGGAACTGGCAGGCGGGAATCGTGAGGATCTTCGGCAAGGGACGGCACCGGCCCTCCGCCTCCTGGCGGCAGGCCACCGATCGCGCCTTCACGCTGATCGGCGACGGCCGCTACGAGGACGCGGGCGCGCTGCTGACACGTGCCGCCGATCTGGAACCCTGGCTGTCCGAGTCCTGGTTCAACCTCGCCCTGCTGCACAAGTTCCGGCACGACTGGGAGCAGGCCCGGGCCGCGGGCCTGCGGGCCGTCGCCCTCCTCGACCGCGAGACGGGTGCACCTGACTGGTGGAACGTCGGCATCGCGGCCACCGCCCTCCAGGACTGGCCGCTCGCCCGACGGGCCTGGCAGGCGTACGGGCTGCGGGTACCGGGCGGTGCGACGAACTCCGGCGAACCGGTCGGGATGGACCTGGGCAGCGCGGCCGTACGACTGTCCCCCGAAGGGGAGGCCGAGGTCGTCTGGGGCCGGCGGCTCGACCCCGCCCGGATCGAGGTCCTGTCGATTCCGCTGCCGTCCTCCGGGCGGCGCTGGGGCGAGGTCGTCCTGCACGACGGGGTGCCGCACGGCGAGCGGACCACGACCGCCGGGCACGCCTACCCGGTCTTCGACGAGATCGAGCTGTGGGCGCCGTCGCCCGTGCCGACGTGGGTGGTCCTCCTCGAGGCCGCGAGCGAGGCGGACCGGGACGCGCTGGAGCAGTTGGCGGCGGACGCGGGATTCGCCGCGGAGGACTGGTCGTCGTCGGTGCGGTTGCTCTGTCGGACGTGTTCCGAGTCGCGGATGCCGTCCGACGAGGGTGACGGGGAGCATCTCGATCCGCACGATCACAGTGAGCCGGGGCATCCCGGGCCGCTGGGGCATCGGACGGACGGGCAGATGTGGGTGCCGGAGCGGGAGTGCGGGGTGGCTGCGCCGGCTTCGCTGGTACGGGGGTTGCTGGACGGGTGGGTTGCCGATAGTCCTGACTCTCGGGACTGGCGTGACCTGGAAGAGGTTTGTTAGGGAGCGTTGTCGACCGCGGGTCCGTTGTGGCTGGTCGCGCAGTTCCCCGCGCCCCTTGCGGGGCGCTCGCACGTACCCTGTATCAGCATCTTGAACCCCGTTTTACTGAGGAAGGCATACGTCGGCATGGCGCAGCAGGACACCGATCAGCAGCACGTGGGCGTGCTTCCCGTGGACGACGAGGGCTTCGTCATCGACGTCGAGGAGGCGGAGGAGCGGGAGAACGCCTGGCGGGAGCGGGGTGTCTCGCGGCCGATCACCGTCGTCGGGAATCCTGTGCTGCACAAGGAGTGCAGGGACGTCACCGAGTTCGGCGACGAGCTGGCGCAGCTGGTCGCGGACATGTTCGCCTCGCAGCGCACCGCCGAGGGCGTGGGCCTGGCCGCCAACCAGATCGGCGTCGACCTGAAGGTCTTCGTCTACGACTGCCAGGACGACGAGGGCAAGCGGCACGTGGGCGTGGTCTGCAACCCCAAGCTGGTCGATCTGCCCGCAGAGAAGCGGCACCTGGACGAGAGCAACGAGGGCTGTCTGTCGGTGCCCACCGCGTACGCGCCGCTGGCCCGCCCCGACTACGCCGAGGTGACCGGGCAGGACGAGCAGGGCAACCCGATCAAGGTCCGCGGCACCGGCTACTTCGCGCGGTGTTTGCAGCACGAGACCGATCACCTCTACGGCTACCTCTACATCGACCGGCTCTCCAAGCGTGAACGCAAGGACGCGCTGCGGCAGATGGCCGAGAACGAGCCGCGCTACCCGGTCGTCGCGAACGACTGACACCCCACAGGACCCGTCCGTACGGCGTCTGTTCAGGCATCCCTGCCGGAACAGGCGCCGTTCGTGTGTGCGTCGCACGTTCGATCGCGTATGCGCATCTAGTGATCCAGATTCGGTCACGCAAGGGGGTGTTCTAGGCATCGTGGGGTAGTGAAGGGAGCAAATCCGTTCCCAGAACGGTCAGTTGTGGTGCTGAATAGTAAGTGCGGGGATGCGCAACGGCGTGCGCCCGGCACGGCGGGAGGGGCGTACGCCGACTTGGCGGCTGAGAGGGGTTTGTTCGTGCCTGCTTTCCCACACAGCACCACATCGACAGCGATCGCGGTTCCACCGTCACTTGCTCTTCCGGTGATCGAGGCGGCGTTTCCCCGGGAACTGCATCCGTATTGGCCTCGACTCCAGGAGAAGACCAGGACCTGGCTGCTGGAAAAGCGCCTGATGCCGGCGGACAAGGTCGAGGAATATGCCGACGGTCTGTGCTATACGGACTTGATGGCCGGGTACTACCTGGGTGCCCCCGACGAGGTACTCCAGGCGATAGCGGACTACAGCGCGTGGTTCTTCGTCTGGGACGACCGACATGACCGAGACATCGTCCACCGGCGACCCGCCGAGTGGCGGCGGTTGAGGTTCCGCTTGCACGCGGCGCTGGATGCTCCCGAGAAGCATCTGCACCACAAGGACTCCCTGGTCGCGGGGCTCGCGGACAGCGTGGCGCGGCTGTACTCGTTCCTTCCCGGAACGTGGAACGCCCGTTTCGCGCGTCACTTCCACGAAGTGATCGAGGCGTACGACCGGGAGTTCCACAACCGTATCGAAGGGATCATCCCGACGGTCGAGGAATACCTCGCACTGCGCCGGCTCACCTTCGCACACTGGATCTGGACCGACCTCCTGGAACCGAGCGCGGGCGTGGAACTCCCGGACTCGGTAAGGAAACACCCGGCATTCCGGCGGCCCGCGCTGCTCAGCCAGGAATTCGCCGCGTGGTACAACGACCTCTGCTCGCTTCCCAAGGAAATCGCGGGCGCCGAGGTCCACAATCTCGGAATCAGTCTCGTCACCCACGAGGGACTGACACTCGAAGAAGCGGTCGCCGAAGTGAGGCGACGCGTCGAGGAATGCATATCCGAATTCGTCGTCGCGGAACGCGAAGCATTACGGTTCGCCGACGAACTCGACGACGGCACGGTGCACGGAAAAGAACTCGGCACCGCCGTCAGGGCCTGCGTCGCCAATATGCGGAACTGGTTCAGTTCCGTCTACTGGTTCCACCACGAGTCCGGCCGTTACATGGTCGACAGCTGGGACGACCGGTCCACACCCCCGTACGTCACCAACGAAGCGGCAGGTGAGAAATGACCGTCGAGTCTGTGAAGCCCGCGGCCGTCCAGGCCCCGGAGCTGCGCGAACCGCCCCTCGCGGGCGGCGCTGTCCCGGTCCTCGGCCACGGCCTGAAACTGGTCCGCGACCCGCTGGCCTTCATGTCCCGGCTGCGCGAGCACGGCGACGTCGTCCGGCTGAGGCTCGGCCCCAAGACGGTGTACGCGGTCACCACCCCCGCCCTCACCGGAGCCATGGCGCTCAGCACCGACTACAAGATCGACGGCCCGCTCTGGGAGTCCCTGGAGGGCCTGCTCGGCAAGGAGGGGGTCGCGACCGCCAACGGCCCGCGCCACCGGCGCCAGCGCCGCACCATCCAGCCCGCCTTCCGGCTGGACGCCATCCCCGCCTACGGCCCGATCATGGAGGAGGAGGCGCACGCGCTCACCCGGCGCTGGCGGCCCGGCGAGACCGTCGACTGCACCTCCGAGTCCTTCCGGGTCGCCGTGCGCATCGCGGCCCGCTGCCTGCTGCGCGGCGACTTCATGGACGAACGGGCGGAGCGGCTGTGCGTCGCGCTCGCCACCGTCTTCCGCGGCATGTACCGCCGGATGGTCGTCCCGCTCGGGCCGCTGTACCGGCTGCCCCTGCCGGCCAACCGGGAATTCAACCGGGCGCTGGCCGATTTGCACCTGCTCGTCGACGAGATCGTCGCCGAACGTCGGGCATCTGGTCAAAAGCCGGACGATTTGCTGACGGCATTGCTGGCGGCGAAGGACGACAATGGCGACCCCATCGGGGAACAGGAGATCCACGACCAGGTCGTCGCGATACTCACCCCCGGCAGCGAAACCGTCGCCTCCACGATCATGTGGCTGCTCCAGGTCCTCGCGGAACACCCGGAACACGCGGACCGAGTGCGCGACGAAGTCGAATCCGTCACCGGCGGCCGGCCGGTCGCATTCGCCGACGTCCGCAAGCTCACGCACACCAACAATGTCGTCGTCGAGGCCATGCGTTTGCGCCCCGCCGTATGGATATTGACGCGACGGGCGGTCGTGGACACCGAGCTCGGTGGCTATCGCATTCCGGCCGGGGCCGACATCGTGTACAGCCCGTACGCGATCCAGCGCGACGCGAAGTCGTACGCCGACAACCTGGAGTTCGACCCCGACCGCTGGCTGCCGGAGCGGGCGGGGGACGTGCCCAAATACGCCATGAGCCCGTTCAGCGTCGGCAACCGCAAGTGCCCCAGCGACCACTTCTCGATGGCCCAGCTCAGCCTGATCACGGCGGCGGTGGCGAGCGCGTTCCGCTTCGAGCAGGTGGCCGGGTCCAACGACACCACCCGGGTGGGCATCACCCTGCGCCCGCACAGCCTGTTGCTGAAACCCGTACCGAGGTGAGGGGTGGGGGTCAGGCGGCCTCCTCGGAGCCCGAACCCCGGAAGGTGCGTCGGTAGGCGTTGGGGGTGGTCCCCAGCGCCCGGACGAAGTGATGGCGCAGCGCGGCCGCGGTGCCGAACCCCGTTCGGCCCGCGATCGCGTCCATCGTCTCGTCCGTCCCCTCCAGCAACCGCTGCGCCAGCAGCACCCGTTGACGCAGGATCCAGCGGTAGGGAGTCGTCCCGGTCTCCTGCTGGAAGCGGCGGGCGAAGGTGCGCGGCGACATGTGGGCGCGCTCGGCCAGCTGCTCCACGGTGACCTCCTCGTCCAGGTGCCGCTCCATCCACACCAGCACCTCGGCGACCGTGTCGACCTGGGAGCGGGGCAGCGGCCGCTCGATGTACTGCGCCTGACCGCCGTCCCGGTGCGGCGGGACCACCATCCGCCGGGCGATCTTGTTGGCGACCTCGGGGCCCTGCTCCTTGCGCACGATGTGCAGACAGGCGTCGATGCCGGCGGCGGTCCCCGCGGAGGTGATCACCGAGCCCTCGTCGACGTACAGGACGTCGGGCTCCACGCTCAGCCCCGGGTACGCCAGCGCCAGCTCGTCCGCGTGCCGCCAGTGCACCGTGCAGCGCCGGCCGTCCAGCAGCCCGGCCGCGGCCAGCACGAAGACGCCGGAGCAGACGCTGAGCACGCGCGCCCCGCGGTCCACCGCGCGGCGCAGCGCCTCCAGCAGCTCGGGCGGGAACTCCCGGCTCTCGTAGCAGGACCCGGCCGGTACGGCGATCAGGTCCGCCGACTCCAGACGCTCCAGGCCGTGCTCGATGTTCATGGTGAAGCCCGCGTGGGAGTTCAGCCGCGGGCCCTCGGCCGAGGCCACCGCGAAGTCGTACACCGGCAGTCCGTCGTCACTGCGGTCGGTGCCGAACACCTCGCAGACGACGCCCAACTCGAAGGGGTTCACACCGTCCAGGACGATGGCGGCCACGTTTTTCAGCATGTCTCCACTGTGCCTCGGCATTGGCAGGAAGTCGAGGGTCTACGGCAGTCCTGCCACTGACGGTAAGGAGTCAAACGCGCGAGAGTGGTGTCCATGGATACCGCACAGATAGAAGGACTGATCGGAATGCTTGCTGTACTCGCCCTCCTCGTCCTGCTGGTGCTCCCGTCCGCCATCGGCATCGCGCACGACCGCCGCATCGACCGGCAGATCCGCGAGGCCGAGCTGGCCCGCCAGGAGCACCCGGAGCCGGCCCGCCCCGCACGGCGGCACGGCTACCTCACCACCACGGCGACCCACCACTCCTGAATGCCCTTGCAGGAGATCCGGCCGGACCCGGCGCCGCACAGCGGACGCGTCGAGCTCAGCCGGATCTTTCCTGTGGAGACGGCCTTGTAGGCGCCGCTCGCGTCACCGGGTTGCAGCACGATGCCGCTGTTGGTGGCCTCCAGACCGGCGCCCTCGGTGGTCAACGGCTTCCACGGGCGCTCGGCGGTGCCGTCCAGTTCGACCCGGACGACCTGCCCGGTCGTGAGGCACACGGTACGACCGCTGTCGTCGGCGCCGAGCGAACCGGAGACGGTCGCGCACTGCGAGGGATCGGCGGTCGGAGGCTCGGTCGTCGGGGACCGGGTCGTCGGGGACTGACTGGCCGACGGACTGGCCGTCGTGGGACCGGCGGTCGTGGGACTGGCCGACGTGGACGGCGACACACTGCCCGCGGAACTTTCGTCGCCGCCGGAGTCGCTGCCGCAGCCGGCGAGCACGAGCGTCAGGGTGGTCAGGGCCGTCAGGGCGAGAGCGGGGGTCGTGCGGTGAATACGCATGGGGCCTCCTCTGCCATTGGACGTATGACCCGTACGCCTGGATCCACGCCGGAGCCCTCTTGTACGCACGCCGGAGCCCCGGCCGCGAAGGCGGCGACCGGGGCCCGGGGTCTCGTGGCGGTCGTGGAGGTCAGCTGGTCGTGACGGCGGTGTCGTCGACGACGAAGCTGGTCTGGAGCGAGGAGTCCTCGACACCGCTGAACTTCAGGGTGACGGTGGAGCCGGCGAACGAGGACAGGTCGAAGGACTTCTGGGCGTAGCCGGTCGCCTTGTTGAGGTTGGAGTAGGTGGCCAGGGTCGTCGACCCGGCGGTGACCGTCAGCTTGTCGTACGCGCTGCTGGTGGAGGTCTCCGCGGTGTCGACGTGCAGGTAGAAGGTGAAGGTGGCCTTGCAGCCGGTCGGCACGGTCACCGACTGGGAGAGCGTGTCGGTGTGCGTGGAGCCGTACCCGTCGAGCCACGCGAAGTAGGAACCGCCGTGCGCGCTCTCACCGCTGTCGTTGGTGATGACCCCGCTGGACGAGGTCCAAGTGGTGGCACCCGACTCGAAGCCGGCGTTGCCGAGCAGCTGGGCCGAGGTGCAGGTCCCGCCGCCGGAGCCGACGGTCCAGGTGAAGGACGTCGAGCCGGTCGCGCCGGTGGAGTCCTTCGCGGTCACGGTGACCTGGTACGTGCCCGCGGTGGACGCCGTACCCGAGATCAGGCCGGTCGAACTGCCGATGGACAGCCCGGTCGGCAGCCCCGAGGCGCTGTAGGTGAGCGTGGCGCCGGCGCTGTCGCTCGCGCTGATCTGGAGGCTGACCGAGCTGCCGGTCGTCGTCGACCGGCTGCCCGGGTTGGTGACGGTCACCGTGTTGCCGGTGGTGGTGCCCGAGGCGAAGGCGGTCGTGCCGTTCGGGGTGCCCCAGCCGGTCGGACCGTCGTAGCCGGTGGCCGCGGTGCAGAAGTAACTCGTGGAGCAGGAGCCGTTGTTGCCGCTGGTCACGTCGTACAGGTTGCCGGTGTGGCTGTACGGGTACTTCGCCGGGTAGTCACTCGAACCCGGGGTGCCGGCGAGCGCGTACACGCCCGCGATGATCGGCGCCGAGGCACTCGTACCGCCGTACACCGCCCAGCCGGAGCCGCCGTAAGTGTCGTACACGGCCACGCCGGTGGCCGGGTCGGCGACCGCGGAGACGTCCGCCTCCATGCGCTTGCTGCACCCGGTGTCGGTCTGCCAACTCGGCTTGGCGTCATAGGCGGAGCAGCCGGACCCCGTCCCCTCGCTGCTGCTGGTCTTCCACACGGACTCGGTCCAGCCGCGGGAGTTGGAGGACGTGGACAGCGCGGTGCCGCCGACTGCCGTCACGTACTGGGAGGTCGCCGGGTACTCGGCGCCGTACGCCTCGTCGCCCGAACTCACCGTGATCGCGACACCGGGGTGCTTGAAGTACGCGGTGTCCTCGCTGGTCTGGGAGGAGGCCTCGTCGCCGCCCCAGCTGTTGGACACGAACTTCGCGCCGAGCGCGACGGCCTCGTTCTCGGCGGTGCCGAGGTCGGAGTCGTTCGCCGAATTCGCTTCTACGAGCGTGATGTTGCAGTTGGGGCAGACCGCGCTGACCATGTCGATGTCCAGCGCCTCCTCACCCGCCCAACCGGTGTCGTTCGAGGGCAGCGAGGTGGTGGAGCCGGTCTGACTGACCTGCTTGAAGCAGCCGTTGGCCTTCGTGCACGCCGACAGGCCGTACTGCGAGCGGTAAGTGGCCAGGTCCGACTCGGCGTTGGGGTCGTTGTACGCGTCCACGACCGCGACGGTCAGACCGGAACCGCCGGTCGAGGGCAGGTTGTAGGCGCTGTGCAGATTGGCCGGGCTGAGCCCCGAGGGCGCGGCGGCGAGCGCGGCGGCCAGGCTCTGCTTGATGTCGGTACGCCGCTGCGCGAAGCAGGACGCGTGTCCCGGGGCGGCGGTGGCGCACAGGTGCGTGGTCGGCACCTTCTGGCCGGCCTTGCCGGTGGAGTGGAAGGTCTGGCGGGAGGGGGAGGTGAGGGCGGCCGTGTTCTGGGTGACGCGGGAGGTGTGGGGAGCGGCGGACGAGGTGGCCGGGGCGGTCTGCGCCCCGGCGGCCGGTGCCGCCATCAGGCCCGCGACGGTGAGGGCGAAGGCGGGAACGGACAGGGCCAGAAGTCTTCGCAGACTCCGGCGGCGCTTGCTCGGGCGTGACTCACGCATGGGGTACTGCCTCCAACGATGGGGTTTCGGCAGGCCCGTGACGCGCGTAGCGGCGGCAGAGTGCGCAGTCATGAGCATGACATCTCGAACACCCTGTGCTGCCGCTATGCATGGCATGAACAGGACGGCCAGAACGTAACCGGGGGTGAGGAGGCGGAACCAGATGCGCCGGGAGAACTTTGCCGCCGCATAGCAGGTCCATGGACGGCCCATGGAAGCTCCATGGGCCGTCCCAGGACTTGAGGTCAGAAGTCCTCGTCGAGGTCGACCGAGCCCTCCACGGCCACCTGGTACGCCGACGGGCGGCGCTCGAAGAAGTTCGTCAGCTCCTGCACACCCTGCAACTCCATGAAGGAGAAGGGGTTCTCGGAACCGTAGACCGGCGCGAAGCCCAGCCGCTGGAGCCGCTGGTCGGCGACGCACTCCAGGTACTGGCGCATCGACTCGGTGTTCATGCCCGGCAGTCCCTCACCGCACAGGTCGCGCCCGAACTGCAGCTCCGCCTCGACGGCTTCCTTCAGCATGTCGGTGACCTGCTGCTGGAGCTGGTCGTCGAAGAGGTCCGGCTCCTCCTTGCGGACGGTGTCGACGACGTCGAACGCGAAGGACATGTGCATGGTTTCGTCCCGGAACACCCAGTTCGTGCCGGTCGCCAGACCATGCAGCAGCCCCCGGCTCCGGAACCAGTACACGTAAGCGAAGGCCCCGTAGAAGAACAACCCCTCGATGCAAGCCGCGAAGCAGATCAGATTGAGGAGGAAGCGGCGGCGATCGGCCTTGGTCTCCAACCGGTCAAGCTTCTCGACCTCGTTGATCCACCTGAAGCAGAACTCGGCCTTCTCGCGGATGGAGGGGATGTTCTCCACCGCGTCGAAGGCAGCCGCCCTGTCCTCCGGGTCGGGGAGGTAGGTGTCCAGGAGGGTCAAGTAGAACTGGACGTGGACTGCCTCCTCGAAGAGCTGGCGGCTCAAGTAGAGCCGGGCCTCGGGGGAGTTGATGTGCTTGTAGAGGGTCAGTACGAGGTTGTTCGCCACGATCGAGTCGCCCGTCGCGAAGAACGCGACCAGCCGGCCGATCATGTGCTGCTCACCCGGCGTCAGCTTCGCGAGGTCGGTGACGTCCGAGTGGAGGTCGACCTCCTCGACGGTCCAGGTGTTCTTGATGGCGTCCCGGTAGCGCTCGTAGAAGTCGGGGTAGCGCATGGGGCGGAGGGTCAGCTCGAAGCCGGGGTCGAGCAGGTTCTTGGCTTCGGTCGTCATTATTGGCAGGCCTCGCAGGACTCGGGGTTTTCCAGGGAGCAGGCGACCGCGTCGGGGTCAACGGCCTGCTGGACGGGGACGGTTGCTTGGGCCTGGGCGGCGCGGGCGATCCGGGTCGCCGGCCGCGAGCGCAGGTAGTACGTCGTCTTCAGGCCCTGCTTCCACGCGTACGCGTACATCGACGAGAGCTTGCCGATGGTCGGGGTTTCCAGGAAGAGGTTGAGGGACTGGGACTGGTCCAGGTACGGGGTGCGGGCCGCGGCCATGTCGATCAGGCCGCGCTGCGGGATCTCCCAGGCCGTGCGGTACAGCGCGCGGACCTCCGCCGGGATCCAGGCGAAGCCCTGCACCGAGCCGTTGGCCTCGCGCAGCGCCTCGCGGGTGCGGGCATCCCAGACGCCGAGGCGCTTCAACTCGTCGACCAGGTAGGAGTTGACCTGGAGAAACTCGCCCGACAGCGTCTCGCGCTTGAACAGGTTGGAGACCTGCGGCTCGATGCACTCGTAGACGCCGGCGATCGAGGCGATGGTGGCGGTGGGGGCGATCGCGAGGAGGAGGCTGTTGCGCATACCTACCCTGGCGATACGTTCCCGCAGTGCCGCCCAGCGCTCCGGCCAGGTCAGTTCGACGTCGTAGTGGTCGGGGTGCAGGACGCCCCGGGCCGTGCGGGTCTTCTCCCAGGCGGGGAGGGGGCCGTTGCGTTCGGCCAGGTCCGTCGACGCCTCGTACGCGGCGAGCATGATGCGCTCGGCGATGCGGGTGGAGAGGGCCTTGGCCTCGGGGGAGTCGAAGGGCAGGCGGAGTTTGAAGAAGACGTCCTGGAGGCCCATGGCGCCGAGGCCGACGGGACGCCATTTCGCGTTGGAGCGGCCCGCCTGCTCGGTCGGGTAGAAGTTGATGTCGACGACCCGGTCGAGGAAGGTGACGGCCGTGCGGACGGTCTCGTCCAGCCGGTCCCAGTCGATGTCCCGGCCGACCACGAAGGCGCCGAGGTTGACCGAGCCGAGGTTGCAGACCGCGGTCTCGCCGTCGTCCGTGACCTCCAGGATCTCCGTGCAGAGGTTGGAGGAGTGGACCGTGTGGCCCGGCTCGGCGGTCTGGTTGGCGGTGCGGTTGGCGGCGTCCTTGAAGGTCAGCCAGCCGTTGCCGGTCTGCGCGAGGGTGCGCATCATGCGGCCGTAGAGGTCGCGGGCCGGGATGGTCTTGCGGGCGAGCCCGGCGGCCTCCGCCTTGCGGTACGCGGCGTCGAACTCCGCGCCCCACAGGTCGACGAGTTCGGGCACGTCGGCGGGGGAGAACAGCGACCAGACGCCGTCCTCGTTGACCCGGCGCATGAACTCGTCCGGGATCCAGTGCGCGAGGTTGAGGTTGTGCGTACGGCGGGCGTCCTCACCGGTGTTGTCCCGCAGCTCCAGGAACTCCTCGATGTCGGAGTGCCAGGTCTCCAGGTAGACCGCGGCCGCGCCCTTGCGCCGGCCGCCCTGGTTCACGGCGGCGACGGAGGCGTCGAGTGTCTTGAGGAACGGGACGATGCCGTTGGAGTGTCCGTTCGTGCCGCGGATCAGTGAACCCCGGGAGCGGATGCGGGAGTAGGCGATGCCGATGCCGCCGGCGTGCTTGGAGAGGCGGGCGACCTGGTGGTAGCGGTCGTAGATGGAGTCCAGCTCGTCCAGCGGGGAGTCGAGGAGGTAGCAGGACGACATCTGGGGGTGCCGGGTGCCGGAGTTGAAGAGCGTGGGGGAGGAGGGGAGGTAGTCGAGCCGGCTCATCAGGCGGTAGAGCGAGGCGACTTCGTCCAGGGCGCGCGTGCTGTCGTCCTCCGCGAGGCCGGCGGCGACGCGCAGCATGAAGTGCTGGGGGGTCTCGACGACCTTGCGGGTGATGGGGTGGCGCAGCAGGTAGCGGCTGTGCAGGGTGCGCAGGCCGAAGTAGCCGAAGCGGTCGTCGGCGGTGCGGTCGATCAGTTCGTCGAGGCGGGCCGCGTGGACGCGGACGAACTCGGCGGTGCGGTCGGCGATGAGGCCCTCGCGGTGGCCGACGGCGACCGACTCGGTGAACGACGTCACGCCCTGCGAGGCGGCCTCGGCGCGGATGGAGACGGTCAGCAGCCGGGCGGCCACCTGCGAGTAGGCGGGGTCCTCCGAGATGAGACCGGCGGCGGCCTCCGTGGCCAGCTCGCGCAGTTCGGCCTCGTCGGCCTGCGCGGACCGGCCGCGCAGCGCGGCGGCGGCGACCCGGCCGGGGTCGGCGTCGGGGAGGTCGGCGGTCAGCTCGGTCAGGATCCGCAGCAACGCGGTACCGGGGCCGTCGGTCTCCGGCGCGGTGACTGAAGCCGGGTCGGCTGGCGCGATGGTCACGTGGGGCTCTCCCTCGCTGGGCACGGGGGCCAGGCGGAGGGCAGGGGGCAGCCACGAGCGCACGACGGCGTCGCGTCCCCGGCCCATTCCACGAGGCCCGGACGTCATGGCACCCGACCGGCTTGGTCGGGCGCGCTGTCGGCAGGTCCTCGGACTGACGCCCATACGTGTGCGAACACGCATGAGTACACCGTTGCGGGACAGTTCCGGATTCGCACCGGATTCCCCTGCGACGACAGCGAGCATGAGCATACATCTTGTGCTGGGTTGTAGGAGCACCCCTAGATGTTGTGTCGCGCGCCGACTTCGGAGCGTGTCAGAACGTCAACTGATAGGTGAGCAGCACGAAGTCGCCGGCCTCCGGAATGGGGTTCCAGTCCCGTTCCGGGACGCGGACGAAGCCGAGGCGTTCGTAGATGCGGTGGGCGGCGCGCATGGTCGGCTGGGTGGACAGGACGATGCCGGTGCAGTCCTCGGCGGCTCGTGCGCGGTCGACGCAGGCGCGGACGAGTGCCTCGCCGGCGCCCCGGCCGCGGGCCGCCCGGTCGACGGCGAGCATGCGGATCTCGGCCTCGGTGGGGCCGGCCCGCTCGGCCATGTGCGTGCCGGCCGTGACGAAGGTGACCCCGCCGAGGATCCGGTCCCCGTCCGCGGCGACCAGTACGTCGGCGACGGCCGCCCGCTTGGCCACGTCTTTGAGCTCGCCGAGGTACCAGTCGCTCTCGCCGAAGGTCAGCAGGTCGTCCTGGAGGTAGGCCTGGGCGGTGATCTCGCCGAGGGTCTCGTATTCGGTGGGGTGCGCTGCCCGGATCACGATGTCCATGCAGGCGAGTGTGCCCGACGGGTACGACAACGGGCCGCCGGATTTTCTCCGGCGGCCCGATGACCCGTTGACCGGGAGCGTCTAGTGCGAGGTCCCCGCCGTGGCCGGCGGCAGTTCCACCTCCACGCCCGGGTCGCCCGCGTCCGCGGTGTAGTCGCCCGGCTGCGTCTCGTCCACGCCCTCCGGGGCCTTCAGTGCCTTCAGGACGAAGGTCAGGACCACCGTGACGACGACGTTCAGGACGAACGCCGTGAGGCCGATGTAGCCGATCTCGCCGATGCCGGGGATCTCCTTGGAGGAGCCGCCGAAGTGCTTCTGGGTCGGGGAGGCGACGCCGTACGCGGCGGCCGTGCCGTAGATCATGCCGACCGCCCAGCCGGCGAGCAGGGCCCAGCGGTGGAACCAGCGGGTGAACAGGCCGCCGACCAGGGCCGGGAAGGTCTGGAGGATCCAGATGCCGCCCAGGAGCTGGAAGTTGATGGCGACCGTCTTGTCCATCGTCAGGACGAAGACCAAGGCGCCGACCTTCACCAGCAGGGACACCAGCTTGGAGACCTTGGTCTCCTGGGCCGGGGTGGCGTCCGGCTTGATGAAGTCCTTGTAGATGTTGCGGGTGAAGAGGTTCGCGGCCGCGATGGACATGATGGCCGCGGGCACCAGTGCGCCGATGCCGATCGCCGCGAAGGCCACGCCCGCGAACCAGTCCGGGAACATGTCCTCGAACAGCTGCGGGATCGCCAACTGCCCGTTGCTGACCTTCACTCCGGCCGCGATGGCCATGAACCCGAGCAGCGCCAGCAGGCCGAGCATCAGTGAATACAGCGGCAGGATCGTGGTGTTGCGGCGGATCACCTCACGGCTCCTGGAGGAGAGCGTCGCGGTGATCGAGTGCGGGTACATGAAGAGCGCGAGCGCGGAGCCCAACGCCAGGGTGGCGTACGTCCATTGACCCGCCTCGGCCGGCGCGAGGGCGCCGCGCGGCTTGCCGGTCGCCGGGTTGGTCTGCGCGAACGCCTCGCCGGCCTTGGCGAAGATGTCGTCGAAACCGCCCAGCTTGATCGGGATGTAGATGATCGCCACCGCGATGACGATGTAGATCAGCGTGTCCTTCACGAACGCGATCAGCGCGGGCGCGCGCAGTCCCGAGGAGTAGGTGTACGCCGCGAGCACGCCGAAGGCGATCAGCAACGGGAGGTCCTTCACGAACCAGTTGGTGTCGTCACCCCCGCCGACGCCCATCACGTCCAGGACCGCCTGGATGCCGACGAGTTGGAGCGCGATGTACGGCATCGTCGCGAGGATGCCGGTGACGGCCACCGCGAGCGAGAGGCCCTTCGAGCCGAACCGGCCGCGCACGAAGTCGGACGTCGTCACATAGCCGTGCTTGTGCGAGACCGACCAGAGGCGGGGCAGGAAGGTGAAGATCAGCGGGTAGACGAGGATCGTGTACGGCACCGCGAAGAAGCCGGCCGCGCCGGCCGCGTAGATCGCCGCCGGGACCGCCACGAACGTATACGCCGTGTAGAGGTCGCCGCCGAGCAGGAACCAGGTGACCCAGGTGCCGAACGACCGTCCGCCCAGGCCCCATTCGTCGAGGCTGGCCTCGTTCTCGGCCCGGCGCCAGCGGGCCGCCAGGAAGCCGACGACCGTGACGGCCACGAAGAAGAAGATGAAGACGGCGAGCGCTACGCCGTTCACGCCGTCGTTCACTTGGCGGCACCCTTCGTGCGGGCGCGCTGGTCACGCTGCCACAGCTGGTACGCGGTCATGGTCAGCGCGGTGGAGATCAGCACCCACAGCATCTGGTACCAGTAGAAGAAGGGGATGCCGATGAACGTCGGGTCGGTCTTGGCGTAGGAGCCGACCCAGAGCATCGCCACGAACGGGGCGATCAGACAGAGGGCGATCACCACGCGGACCGGTGTCACCACCGGTGGTTTCACTTCGGGCACTTCTGACATTCCGCGGCTCCGTCCCCTCACTGGCCACCAGGGATCGCCTGTGATCACCTGGGTAACGCGCAGGCAATGTAGGTCACGGTGTCACGGATGCGGAAGACCTCGTCCGCATATCGGTATGTCGATTCTGTGAAGGCCCGACAGATGGCCCAACGGGGCTCCGCGAAAGGCTCTCAGCAGCAACGGAAGCCCTGTCGCGGGTCCGCTTCCTGACGGTCCGTGCGCATCCGTTCGAAGGCCTTCCGCGTGGGTACCTCGGCCTGTGGATGGCCCTTGCGCAGGTGGACGACGTAGCGGTCGTACGCCGACTCGTCGGTCAGCTCGCGCACGTACCAGCGCACGCTTCTAAACGCCCGACGGAGTGACCGCATCGCGTTCCTCCTCCTTCTCCTTGTGGGTCGGGAAGAGGCCGGCCGGGGCCAGGATCCTGGACTCGACATAGGGCGCCTCGCTCAAGGTGGACAGCGCGGGCCGGCGGACGTGCCGGACACAGACCCGCAGCGAGTCCGCGATCACGACGATGATCAGGACCGCGAGGACGGCGGTGAGGACGCCGTCCACCGTGGAGTTGGTGACCACGGTGTGCATGTCGTCCATGGTCTTGGCGGGCGGTAGCACCTTGCCGGAGTCGATCGCGTCCTGGAAGACCTGGCGCTGCTTGAAGAAGCCGACCCGCGGGTCGCTGGAGAAGACCTTCTGCCAGCTCGCCGTCAGCGTGACCGTGGCGTCCCAGGCGAGCGGGATCCCGGTGATCCAGGCCCACTTGAGGCGGCCGGACTTGACCAGCAGGGTCGTGCAGACGGCGAGGGCGACCGCGGCCAGGAGCTGGTTGGAGATGCCGAAGATCGGGAAGAGCTGGTTGATCCCGCCGAGGGGTTCGTGGACACCGACCCACAGGAAGTAGCCCCACAGCGCGCACACGATCGCGCTGGTGATGGCCAGGCCGGGCTTCCAACTCACGTTCTTGAAGGGCCTGATGACGTTGCCGAGCATGTCCTGGAGCATGAATCGGCCGACCCGGGTGCCGGCGTCGAGCGCGGTCAGGATGAACAGCGCCTCGAACATGATCGCGAAGTGGTACCAGAAGGCCCGCAGGCTCCCGCCGGTGACCTTGGAGAAGATCTCCGAGACACCGACGGCCAGCGTGGGCGCGCCGCCCGTGCGGGAGAGCAGGCTCGACTCCTCGACCCGCTGCGCCGCCCGGGCGAGCGCGTCCGGTGAGATCTGGTAGCCCCAACTCCCCACCACCTGCGAGGCGTTCTGCACGGTGGTGCCGATGACCCCGGCCGGCGCGTTCATCGCGAAGTACAGACCGGGGTCGATGATGCTCGCCGCGAGCAGCGCCATGATCGCGACGGAGGACTCCATCAGCATGGAGCCGTAGCCGATCATGCGGACCTGCGTCTCCTTCTGGATCATCTTCGGCGTCGTACCGCTGGAGATCAGCGCGTGGAAGCCGGACAGCGCCCCGCAGGCGATGGTGATGAAGACGAAGGGGAAGAGCGAGCCGGCGAAGACCGGGCCGTTGCCGTGCCGGGCGAAGTCGGTGACCGCGTCCATCTTCAGCGTCGGCAGGGCGATGACGACCCCGAGGGCGAGCAGCGCGATGGTGCCGATCTTCATGAAGGTCGAGAGGTAGTCGCGGGGCGCGAGCAGCATCCAGACCGGCAGGATCGAGGCGATGAAGCCGTACGCGACCAGCCAGACCACCAGCGTCGAGGGCGCGAGGGTGAAGGTGTCGGCCCAGGAGGACTCGGCGACCCAGCGGCCCGCGACCAGGGCGAGCAGCAGCAGGCCCACGCCGATGAGGGAGACCTCGGCGATCCGGCCGGGGCGCAGGACCCGCAGGTAGAAGCCCATGAACAGGGCGATGGGGATGGTCATCCCGATGGAGAAGGTGCCCCACGGGGAGGCGGCGAGGGCGTTGACGATGACCAGGGCCAGCACACCGAGCAGGATGATCATGATGGCGAAGGCGGCGATCAGGGCCGCCGCGCCGCCGAAGGGGCCGATCTCCTCGCGGGCCATCTGCCCCAGCGACCTGCCGTCGCGGCGGGTGGAGAAGAACAGCACCACCATGTCCTGGACCGCGCCGGCGAAGACGACCCCGGCGATGATCCAGATCGTGCCGGGCAGATAGCCCATCTGCGCGGCCAGCACCGGGCCGACCAGGGGGCCCGCGCCGGCGATCGCGGCGAAGTGGTGGCCGAGCAGGACGCGCCGGTCGGTGGGGTGGAAGTCGATGCCGTTGTCGAGGCGTTCGGCCGGGGTGGCGCGGGTGCCGTCGACCTTGAGCACCTTCTGCGCGATGAACTTCGCGTAGAAGCGGTAGGCGATGGCGTAGGTGCCGAGGGCGGCGGCGACCATCCAGGCGGCCGAGACGTCCTCGCCCCGGGAGAGCGCTAGCACGGACCAGCCGGTCGCGCCGATCAGCGCGACAAGGGTCCAGATGGCGATGGAGCGGACGTTCGCGGTACGCACTGGGATGTCCTCCCGTCCATGCGGCGACGGGAGGAACGTAGAGCAGGAAAGGGAGTTGCGCTACACCGCGTGCACCACGCGGTGTGCGCTGTCGCAAGTCGCGACCGGCTCAGTGGCGCGAGTTGTCGAGTTCTCCCGGTCCGGTCCGTGGTGCTGCCGGCTCAGTCCTGCGGGCGCTTGAGGCGGGCCACGAACTTGTAGCGGTCGCCGCGGTACACCGACCGCACCCACTCCACCGGCTGCTCGTCCCGGTCCAGCGAGTGGCGGGACAGCATCAGCATCGGCAGCCCGACGTCGGTGCCGAGCAGGCCGGCCTCGCGCGGGGTGGCCAGCGAGGTCTCGATGGTCTCCTCGGCCTCGGCCAGGTGGACGTCGTAGACCTCGGCCAACGCCGTATAGAGGGACGTGTACTTGACCAGAGACCTGCGCAGGGCCGGGAAGCGCTTGGCGCTGAGGTGGGTGGTCTCTATGGCCATCGGCTCACCGTTGGCCATGCGCAGCCGCTCGATGCGCAGCACCCGGCCGCCGGTGGTGATGTCGAGCAGGTCGGCGAGCCGGTCGTCGGCGGTGATGTAGCCGATGTCCAGGAGCTGCGAGGTGGGTTCGAGGCCCTGGGCGCGCATGTCCTCGGTGTACGAGGTGAGTTGGAGCGCCTGCGAGACCTTGGGCTTGGCGACGAACGTGCCCTTGCCCTGGATCCGTTCCAGGCGCCCCTCGACCACCAGTTCCTGAAGCGCCTGGCGGACCGTGGTGCGCGAGGTGTCGAACTCGGCCGCGAGGGTCCGCTCGGGCGGCACCGGCGTACCGGGCGTCTGCGTCTCCGTCATGTCGAGCAGGTGTTTCTTCAGGCGGTAGTACTTGGGCACGCGCGCGGTACGGACGGTCGCCCCACCCTCGTTCTCCGCACTGCTGACGTCGGTGCTCATGGTCTGCCTTCCCGCTCCGGATGCGGCTCGTTTCGTGATCCCCTCTGTATACCGTCGCCACCAGTTTTGGTCTAGTCCACAGAGCCAAGTGGTCTAGCGGAGGAGCGTACTCCGGGGCCAGGGTTTTCGCTGCCTTCTTACTTAAAGGTTCCTGCATATGTAGGTCCCATAACGGCTGGTCAGGGCGGTTTCGAGCACCCTTGACAGGGCATCTGGTCTGGTCCAAGCTCCCGGTACTGGTCTACACCACTGGTCCAGGTCCCGGCCTAACGCGATGCGGGGAGGCCAGGGGGGTTTGTGGCATCCCTGAGGAGGGTGGCGTGAAGCGCAAGCTGATAGCCGCGATCGGAATCGCGGGAATGATGGTCTCCATCGCGGCATGCGGGGACAGCGACAGCAAGGACAAAGGGTCGGACAGCGCGGACGTCAAGTCGCTGACCGTCTGGCTCACCGTCGACGCGCAGAACAACTGGCCCGAGCTGGTGAAGGCCGCCGACGCCGCGATCGTGAAGAAGCACCCCGGCATCAAGATCAAGCACGAGTACTACGGCTGGCCGGACAAGAACACCAAGCTCGACGCGGTCCTGGCCACCGACAAGGTGCCGGACGTGGTCGAGATGGGCAACACCGAGATGCTGGCCTACATGGTCAAGGGCGCCTTCGCCCCGTTGGACGCGGCGAAGTTCGACAACTCCTCCGCGTGGCTGGACGGCCTCAAGGCCTCGGTGGAGTACGACGGCAAGACCTACGGCGTGCCGTACTACGCGGGTGGCCGCGTCGGCAACTGGCGCAAGGACCTGTTCGCCTCGGTGGGCGTCAAGACCGCGCCGAAGACGTACGCGGAGCTGACCTCCGCGCTGGACAAGGTGCAGAAGAAGGAGGGCGACAAGTTCTCCGCCTGGTACCAGCCCACCCGTGACTGGTACGCGGCCATGTCCTACGTCTACGACGCCGGCGGCTCCATCGCCAAGGAGGACGGCGGCCAGTGGAAGGCCAACCTCTCCTCGCCGGAGTCCATCAAGGGCCTCACCGAGTTCAAGAACGTCATCGACAAGTACATGCACGGTGACAAGACCAAGGACGAGTCCGACCGTTACATCGTCTACGGCCAGGGCAAGTCCGGCATGATCTTCGGTGCGGCCTGGGAGGGCGCGACCGCCGCCGACCCGAAGAACGACAAGACCGGCAAGCTCAAGGACAACCTCGAGAACTTCGTGATGCCCGGTCCGTCCGGCAAGAACATGCCGGTCTTCCTGGGCGGTTCCGACCTCGCCGTCCCGGTCAAGTCGAAGGCTCAGGCCGTCGCCGCCGAGTGGATCAACGCCTTCACCGGCACCACCGGCCAGAAGGGCCTGATCGCCAAGGGCAACCTGCCCAACAACAAGACCGACCTCGCCCCCCTGAAGTCCGACCCCGCCACCGAGGTCCCGGCCACCGCGGCCGAGTCCAGCTGGTTCGTGCCCATGGCACCCGGCTGGGGTCAGGTCGAGAAGGCCCAGGTCCTGCAGACCATGCTGCAGAGCATCGGCACCGGCAAGAAGTCGGTCGAGGACGCCGCGAAGGAAGCGGACGCCGCGATCGACAAGGTCATCAACACCAAGTGACCTGAGAAGCAGGGCCTCGCCCGGGGGGCGGGGCCCTGCTCCTCGTACGACCTGAGGGACCGCTGAGGAGCGCGCGATGAGTGCCGCAGACACGACCACCCCTGCCAAGGTGCCGACCCCGCGCCAGGCACCACCACCGGACGTTCCGGACCGGCCGAGGAGAAAGCGGACCAACGGCGGAGCCGGGACGCCCTGGCTGCTGCTCGCGCCCTGCCTGCTGATCCTCGTCCTGGTGATGGGCTATCCGCTGGTCCGCCTGGTCACCCTGTCGTTCCAGAAGTTCGGGCAGTCCCAGCTGTGGGGCTTCCAGCCGGCCGAGTCGGTCGGGTTCGACAACTTCACCAACGTGCTGGGCGACGGCGAGTTCTGGCAGGTCGTCATCCGCACGGTGATCTTCGCGGCCGGCTGCGTCATCTTCACGATGGTCGCCGGCATGCTGATCGCGCTGCTCCTTCAGAAGGTCTCCGGCTGGGTGAAGACCCTCGTCAACATCGCCCTGGTGGCCAGCTGGGGCATGCCGATCATCGTCGCCACCACCGTCTTCAAGTGGCTCTTCGACGCCGACTACGGCGTCCTGAACGCGGTGCTCAGCAAGCTGCCCGGGGTCGAGCTGATCGGCCACAACTGGTTCGCCAGCGGACCGCAGGGCCTCGCCGTGATCATGCTCCTGGTGGTCTGGGGAGCCGTCCCCTTCGTCGTCATCACGCTCAGCGCCGGTCTGACCCAGGTCCCCAAGGAACTGGAGGAGGCCGCCCGGCTCGACGGCTCGGGCGCGTTCAGCGTCTTCCGCTACGTCACCCTGCCGATCCTCAAGCCGATCATCGTGATGCTCACGACCCTGTCGGTCATCTGGGACATGGGTGTCTTCCCGCAGGTGTTCGTGATGCGCAACGGCCATCCCGAGCAGGAGTTCCAGATCCTGACCACCTACTCCTACGACCGTGCCTTCGTCGTCAACGACTACGGGCAGGGCTCGGCGATCGCCCTGATCACCGTCGTGCTGCTGCTGGGTGTGGTCGCCGTGTACATGCGCCAGATGCTCAAGATCGGAGAGGTCGAATGAGCGCCATCGCTTCCCTGGGCCGCCGTCGCAACCGGCAGGGCCGGTCGAAGGCCGGCTGGAACCTCCTCGGTCTGCTGGTCTTCCTCGTCGCGGGCTTCCCCGTCTACTGGATGATCAACACGGCGATCAAGCCGGCCAAGGACGCCATCGACCCGGACCCCAGCCTGCTGCCCACCGGCTTCACCCTGTCCAACTTCGACCGCGCGCTGGAGATCGCCGACTTCTGGGGCCCGGTCGGCCGCAGCCTCATCGTCTCCCTGACGGTCGTCGCGATCGGCATCGTCGTCGGCCTGCTGGCCGCGCTCGCCATCTCCCGGTTCGCCTTCCGCGGCCGGAAGATCGTGATCGTCGGCATTCTCGCGGTACAGATGGTCCCGCTGGTCGCCATGATCATCCCGGTCTTCCTGCTGCTGAACGACCTGGGTCAGTACGACAAGCTCTCCGGCCTGATCCTGACCTACCTGACGTTCATCCTCCCCTTCACGGTGTGGACGCTGCGCGGTTTCATCGTCAACATCCCCAAGGAGCTGGAGGAGGCCGCGATGGTCGACGGCTGCTCCCGCACCGGCGCCTTCGTCAGGGTCGTCTTCCCGCTCCTGGCCCCCGGCCTGGTCGCCACCTCGGTCTACGGCTTCATCCAGGCCTGGAACGAGTACCTGTACGCCCTGATGCTGCTCAGCCAGGAGAAGCAGACGGCGACCGTCTGGCTCGGCAACTTCACCACGAAGCACGGCACCGAATACGCGCCGATGATGGCCGGCGCCACCATGATGGCCGTGCCGATCGTGGTCCTCTTCCTCCTAGTCCAGCGCAAGATGGCCGCGGGTCTGACCGCCGGCGCCGTGAAGGGATAACGCCCCCTGATGACGACTCTCGCCCACGGCGCGGACACCCTGACGCGCGACGCCCTGACGGTCCTGCAACCCGGCTTCACCGGCACCACCGCACCCGACTGGGTGCTGCGCAGGCTCGGCGAAGGACTCGCCTCCGTCGGTCTGTTCGGCCGCAACATCGCCACCCCCGAGCAAGTCACCGCGCTGACCGCCCAGTTGCGGGCCGAACGCGACGACGTGCTGGTGGCGATCGACGAGGAGGGCGGTGACGTCACCCGTCTCGAAGTGCGCACCGGCTCCTCCTACCCCGGCAACCTCGCGCTCGGCGCGGTGGACGACGTCACGCTGACCCGGGAGGTGGCCTACGACATGGGCCGCCGGCTCGCGGCCTGCGGTGTCAACCTCGACTGGGCCCCGTCGGCCGACGTCAACTCCAACCCGTCCAACCCGGTGATCGGCGTACGTGCCTTCGGCGCCGACACCGCCCTGGTCGCCCGGCACACCGCGGCCTACGTCACCGGCCTCCAGGCCGCCGGCGTCGCCGCCTGCACCAAGCACTTCCCCGGCCACGGCGACACGGCCGTCGACTCCCACCACGCGATGCCGAGGGTGGACGTGTCGGCGGACGTCCTGGCGGACCGCGACCTCTCCCCGTTCCGGGCCGCGATCGCAGCCGGCTCGCGGGCGATCATGAGCGCCCACATCCTGGTCCCGGCCCTGGACGCGGACCTCCCCGCGACCCTCTCCCGCCGCATCCTGACCGACCTGCTGCGCACCGAGCTCGGCTACACCGGCCTGATCGTCACCGACGGCATCGAGATGCAGGCCATCGCCGCCGCCTACGGCATCGAACGCGGCAGCGTCCTGGCCATCGCGGCCGGCGCCGACGCGATCTGCGTGGGCGGCGGCCACAGCGACGAGGAGACGGTGAGCCGCCTGCGCGACGCCCTGGTCGCGGCCGTACGCTCCGGCGAACTCCCCGAGGAACGCCTGGCGGACGCGGCGGAACGGGTACGCGAACTGGCCCACTGGACAGCGACAACGGCGAGCAAGGAGCCGTACGCCTCCGACGCGGACGAGGTCGGTCTGGTCGCCGCCCGCCGAGCGGTACGCGTCACCGCCGCCCCGGACACCGCGTTCACCCCGCTCACCGAGGCGCCCTACGTGGCTCTCCTCACCCCGGTCCCGAACATCGCGGTCGGCGACCACACCCCGTGGGGCGTGGCGGCACAACTGGCCGCGCTTCTCCCCGGTACGGAGACGGACAGCTACTCCGGCGAGAACGCGGCCGAGACGATCCTGACGACGGCCGGCACCCGCCGCATCGTCGCGGTGGTCCGCGACGAACACCGCCACGACTGGATGGCGTCCACTCTCGACACACTGCTCGCGGCCCGCCCCGACACGGTCGTCGTGGAAATGGGCGTACCGATGTCTCCACCGCGAGGCGCCCTGCACGTGGCAACTCACGGAGCGGCAAGGGTCTGCGGCCAGGCGGCAGCGGAGATCATCGCGGGCGCGTAGAGGTTTTTGCTTTGAGGGGCGCGGGGAACTGCGCGACCAGCCACAACGGTCGCGCACCCCGCACTCAACAGAACCAGGCAGACGAAACCGTGTCCGTTAAATCCCTTGCCACGCAGGCTTGTTGACGAAGGTATGCCGGAAATAGTCCGCCAACTTCAACTTGGAAGCGGCCCCCTCGTCGACGACAACCGTCGCATGCCGGTGGAACTGCAAGGCTGACGCAGGGCACACCGCAGCAACAGGCCCCTCCACAGTCGCCGCCACCGCATCCGCCTTGCCCTCACCAGTCGCCAGCAACACCAAATGCCGCGCTTCCAGAATCGTGCCGATTCCCTGAGTGATCACGTGATGCGGCACCTGATCGATATCGCCGTCGAAGAACCGCGCGTTGTCCACCCGAGTCTGCTCGGTCAACGTCTTGATCCGCGTACGAGAAGCAAGCGAGGAACAGGGCTCGTTGAACCCGATGTGCCCATCGGTCCCGATCCCGAGCACCTGCAGATCGACACCGCCGGCCTCGCTCAGCGCCTTGTCGTACGCCTCACAGGCCCCCTGCACATCGGCAGCCGTCCCGTCCGGCCCCATGAACGCGTCCATGGAGACCCCCAACGGCTCCAGCACCTCGCGCCGCAGCACCGAGCGGTACGACTCCGGGTGCTCGGCCGGCAGCCCCACGTACTCGTCGAGCTGGGCGACCCGCGCCCGCGAGGCGTCCACATCACCGGAGCGCACCTTGGCCGTCAGCGCCTCGTAGATGGGCAACGGCGTCGAGCCGGTGGCCACGCCGAGCAGGGCGTCCGGCTTGCGCCGCAGCAGCTGTGCCATGGCCTCGGCGATGAGCTCGCCGCCCGACTTGGCGTCCGGAACGATGACAACTTCCACGCTGGGCCTGCCGATCTGAAGAGTGCCATGTGGTTTAGACCAATAGTGAGTCCAATCTAACAGAATCGGGTCTGTCCTCCCAGGTGGAACCTGCTGTTCTCCCAGGTGATCGGGCGGCACCCGCATTCCACCCGGAGGACGGGCATCATTCGCCGTGGGGGAGTCGAATGAGCCCCACCCGCACCCGGCCCGCTCGGAGGAAACCCATGACCGCCACCACACCGGATCCCCAGCGCGACCTCCCGGTCGACCTCCCGGGCGGGATCATGGCCCGCGAGATGGCCGAGCAGCCCGCCGTGCTGCGCCGCATCCTCGCCGAGGGTGCCCCCGGCATCCGGCAGGTGGCCCGGGAGATCGCCGCGCGCAACCCCCGCTTCGTCCTGCTCACCGCCCGCGGCACCTCCGACAACGCGGCCCTCTACGCCAAGTACCTCCTGGAGATCCGCCTCGGCCTGCCCTGCGGACTCACCTCGATGTCCACCACCACGGCCTACGGCGCTCTGCCCGACCTCACCGACGTCCTGGTCGTCACCGTCAGCCAGTCCGGCGGCTCCCCGGACCTGGTGGCCTCGACCCGCGCCGCCCGCGAGGCCGGTGCGATCACGCTGGCCGTCACCAACAACCCCGACTCACCGCTGGCGGGCGTCTCCGAGTACCACATCGACATCCTGGCCGGACCGGAGAAGGCCCTCCCCGCCACCAAGACGTACACGGCCTCCCTGCTCGCGCTCTACCTCTTCGTAGAGGGCCTGCGCGACGGCGACGGGGCCCCCGCCCAGGTGCTCCCCGACCTCGCCGAGCAGCTCCTCGCCCGGCAGGACGAGATCCGCGCCCTCGCCGGCCGCTACCGCTTCGCCGAGCGCATGGTCATCACCTCGCGCGGCTACGGCTACCCCACGGCCAAGGAGGCGGCCCTGAAGCTGATGGAGACCAGCTACATCCCCGCCCTCTCCTACTCCGGCGCCGACCTCCTGCACGGCCCCCTCGCCATGGTCGACAACGTCTCGCCGGTCATCGCGGTCGTCACCGACGGCAAGGGCGGCGAGGCCCTCCAGCCCGTCCTGGACCGGCTGCGCGGACGCGGCGCCGACCTCGTCGTCATCGGCCCCAAGAGCCAGGTCGAGCAGGCCTCGGCCGGCTTCGTGCTGCCCACCGAGGGCGTGGCCGAGGAGGTCCAGCCCATCCTGGAGATCCTCCCGCTCCAGCTCCTGGCCTACGAGGTGACGATCGCCCGCGGCCAGGACCCGGACGCGCCCCGCGCCCTGGCGAAGGTGACGGAGACCCGCTGAGATCGCCTCGCCGACCACCCCCGCACAGGAACCCCCACGGGTTAGGCTGCCGTCGGGGAAATAACAACAATCAACAGGCTTCAACGCATGGACACGCAGAGTGGTCTAGTCCAGAATTGAGGCGCTGGACGCACAGCCGCGAGACTTCCGCCTTCCCCGCACAGGAGGGCGGACCGAGGAACCGGAGCTCTCTGCCCTGACTGCCCCGGGTCCTCATCCTTCGGCCGACCGGGATCGCACACCCCACGGCCGTTGTTGCTCCGGGCTGCGGTGCCGGGAGGGTTGAGGGTCCCTCCCAGGCGCCGCGGCCCGCGGGTGTTTTTACGCCCCTCACATACCCCCAGGTACGCTCGCCACGTGCCCTCCATGAACGAACTGGTCCGCCAGCACACCGCACTCGACGACTCCGACCTCGAGTGGCTGCATCTGCTGGTCTCGGAGTGGCAGCTGCTCTCCGACCTCTCCTTCGCCGACCTGGTCCTGTGGGTGCCCACCCGCGACGGCACGCGCTACGTCTCCGTCGCCCAGATGCGCCCCAACACCGGCCCCACCTCCTACCACGACGACATGGTCGGCCACCTCGTCCCGCGCGGCCGCCGCCCCATGCTGGACGCGGCCCTGGACGAGGGCCGGATCGTGCGCGAGGGCGACCCCGAGTGGCGCGAGGAGGTCCCGGTCCGGGTCGAGTCGATCCCGGTACGACGGGAGGGGCGCGTCCTGGGTGTCATCGCCCGCAACACCAACCTGCTGACCGTGCGCACCCCGAGCCGCCTGGAGCTGACGTACCTCCAGAGCGCCTCGGACCTCGCCCAGATGATCGCGGCCGGCGCCTTCCCGTTCGCGAACCAGCAGATGGACATGGATGCCGCGCCCCGCGTCGGCGACGGCCTGATCCGCCTCGACGCGGACGGCATCGTCCAGTACGCCTCACCGAACGCGCTGTCGGCGTACCACCGCATGGGCCTCGCCTCCGACCTGGTCGGCCAGCACCTGGGCCGGACCACCGCCGAACTCGCCCCGACCCGGGGGCCGGTGGACGAGGCGCTCGCCAAGGTGGCCAGCGGCTGGGCACCGCGCGAGTTCGAGATCGAGGCGCGCGACGGGGTCATCCAGTTCCGTGCCATCCCGCTCAAACCCAAGGGCACGCGCATCGGTTCGCTCGTCCTGCTCCGTGACGTCACCGAACTGCGTCGCCGCGAGCGGGAGTTGATCACCAAGGACGCCACCATCCGGGAGATCCACCACCGGGTGAAGAACAACCTCCAGACGGTCGCCGCCCTGCTGCGGCTCCAGGCCCGGCGCATCGAGTCGGACCGTGGCCGGGAGGCCCTGGAGGAGGCGGTGCGGCGGGTCGGTTCGATCGCGATCGTGCACGAGACGCTCTCCCAGAACCTGGACGAGCGCGTGGAGTTCGACGAGATCGCCGACCGCGTCCTCGCGATGGTCGCCGAGATCTCGCCGGGCAAGGTGGCCGGCCGGCGCAGCGGCCGCTTCGGCATCCTGGACGCCGAGGTCGCCACTCCGCTGTCGATGGTCCTGACCGAGATCCTGCAGAACGCCCTCGAACACGGCTTCCGCGAGGGCGACACCGGCACGGTCGAGGTGTCGGCCGTCCGCGGCGGCACCAGCAAGGAGGCCCGCCTCCTGGTCACCGTCCAGGACGACGGCGTCGGCCTGCCCGAGGGCTTCGACCCGCACACCGACGGCAACCTGGGTCTTCAGATCGTACGGACCCTGGTGGAGGGCGAGTTGGGCGGCACGTTCGACATGGTCCCGGCGCCGGAGCGGGGGACCCGGGTGATCCTGGACGTGCCGGTGGAAGCCGACAAGTAGTCAACTCCCGGGAAAAGCCAGGGAGAAGCCCGGGATGAGCCCGGGGACAGCGGAAAGGTCCGGGGACAGCAAAGGGCCCCGGACCTTGTGTGGTCCGGGGCCAGTGCTCGTTGCTGCTCGTTCGCAAAGCGTAAGCGCATCGGGGGTACTGCGCGCTGCGGCTCGGGGGCGGGAGATGCGTACTCGCTGTACGCGCCGCCAAGCTCAGGCTTGTGGGGCGGGTGTTGTCAGGCGGTTGCCTGACGGGCCCGGTTGCGGGCGGCACGGCGCTTCATCGCGCGACGCTCGTCCTCGCTGAGACCACCCCAGACGCCGGAGTCCTGACCGGACTCGAGCGCCCACTGCAGACACTGATCCATAACGGGGCAGCGACGGCAGACGGCCTTGGCTTCCTCGATCTGCAGCAGCGCAGGACCGGTGTTGCCGATGGGGAAGAAGAGCTCGGGGTCTTCCTCGCGGCAAACGGCGTTGTGACGCCAGTCCATGGCTGCTACCTCTCCTTGGTATTACGTGCGGGTTGCTTGTGAATGTGAACGCTTTCACGAATCCCTCAACAAGTGAAGGGCCGAACGCCAGGTTCGCTGGCGGGGTCCTGTGGATTGAAGAGGGGTTCCGGTGATCCGTGGAGGCCGGTGTTGCGGGCCGTCTCGATCGCCACGTAGAGACTCGCAAACCTCAGCGGCGGATACAACCCCTTCTGGAAAGTTTTTTTTGATTCCTCGGTGTCGACTAGGTCACAGCCGTACTTCCATGGGGTGGACCCTGGCCTAAACGTTCGAGTGAAAGGACTTCAGCCCTTTCTGCTCACACAATCACACGCAGTGCACGGCGTACGCCTGTGAACGTCACGCTCGTGCGCAGTCCGAGGTGGTCGCCGTCCATCTGAAGGGGCAGGGGGACCTTCGAATGCAAGGTGAACTGGTCCAGGTCGTGCAGGGTGACCGCGTGCTTGCCGTGCGCTCCGCGTTCGGGGGACGAAGTGAGCAATTGTGTGGCATACCGGGCGGCGGAGACCGTGGACATGCGGCTGAGACCGAGTACGTCGAGCCCGGTATCGAACGAAGCCTTAGGCGTTGCGTACACCGGACGATTACCCAGATACGTCCACGGTGAGGTATTGCAGATTATGGAGGCCACCAGATCGGTCACCGGTTCGGCGTCGGGCCGCTCCAGTGTGATCGTGCCGTGCCGGCGATTGGGCTCCTGGATGAACTGGCGTGCGACCTGGCGCAGGTAAAGGGCGTGCGTGGATTTCTTTCCCCGCTCCCGCTGTTGCTCGACCCGGCCGACCACACCGGCGTCGAAGCCGAGCCCGGCGCAGAAGGTGAACCAGCGCGAGGGCACCGCCTCGTCCTCGGTGCCCGGGGTGCCGGCGGCGAGGCCCATACCGACCGTCCGTTCACTGCCCTCGCGCAGGGCGTCGAGCAGGGCGCCGGTCGCCTCGACGGCGTCGTTGGGCAGGCCCAGGGCGCGGGCGAAGACGTTGGTGGAGCCGCCGGGGACCACGGCGAGGCGGGGCAGACCGTTGGGGTTGGGGCCCGCGTGCAGCAGGCCGTTGACCACCTCGTTGACCGTGCCGTCGCCGCCGAGGGCGACCACCAGGTCGATGTCCTCGCTGTCCGCCGCCTGTCGGCCCAGGTCGCGCGCGTGGCCGCGGTACTCGGTGGTGACCGCTTCCAGCTTCATCTCGCTCGCGAGTGCATGAATCAGGACATCGCGCGTACGTGCGCTTGTGGTGGTTGCCGCCGGATTGACCACGAGAAGTGCACGCATGAGTTGCAGCGTACCTACTGGGTGGTACTCGGCACAGGTCGAGTAGGGATCAGGTAAGAGCAGAGGACGTGAGCCTCACCACGGCGGACGCTCCGGCCCGCTCCGGACGGTGCCGCCCCCGGGACTACCCTTCAGAGGTGACCAGTGAGCAGACTCCCACCGCTTCGGACAGCACCGACCCGCGCCCGCGCCGCCTGACCTACGCCGCCGCGCTCGCGGGTCTCGAGGGAATCGCGTTGGCCGTCGGGGGCCTGTGGATGCTCGTGGAGGGCCTGGCCGGCGACCCCGACGACCGCGGGTCCGCCGTCACCGGCGGCATCACCCTGGCCGTCCTCGCACTGCTGCCGCTGCTCGCCGCGCGCGGGCTGCTGCTGCGCCGCGGCTGGAGCCGGGGCCCCGCCGTCATCACGCAGATCATGGCGCTGCCGGTGGCCTTCACCCTGCTCCAGGCCGACAGCATCGCCATCCCGGCCGGGATCGCACTCGCCGTCGTGGCCGTGGCCGCACTGGTACTCCTGGTAAACCCGGAGACGAACCGAGCCCTCGGCATCCGGGGCCCGGGCGGAGCACAGGGCGACCAGAAGTAGCCAGGGCGTCGGGGCGACCGTAAGCAGCTCCTGCCTCAGGGCGACCGTAAGCAGCCCCTGCCTCAGGGCGGCCGCAAAGCGGCCCCGGCCCCGGCGCGCCCCTACTCCTCGACGAGCAGCTTTTCCCGCAGCTGCGCCAGCGTGCGCGCGAGCAGTCGGGAGACGTGCATCTGTGAGATGCCGACCTCCTGGGCGATCTGCGACTGCGTCATGTTGCCGAAGAACCGCAGCAGCAGGATCCGCTTCTCGCGCGGCGGCAGATCCTCCAGCAAGGGCTTGAGGGACTCGCGGTACTCGACGCCCTCCAGGGCCTCGTCCTCCGCGCCCAGGGTGTCCGCGACGGCCGGGGACTCGTCGTCGGTGTCGGGGACGTCCAGCGACAGCGTGGAGTACGCGTTGGCGGACTCCAGGCCCTCCAGGACCTCTTCCTCCGAGATGCCCAGCTTCTCGGCCAGCTCGTGGACCGTGGGGGAGCGGCCGTGCAGCTGCGAGAGCTCCGCCGTCGCCGTGGTCAGCGACAGGCGCAGCTCCTGGAGCCTGCGCGGGACGCGGACCGCCCAGCCCTTGTCACGGAAGTGCCGCTTGATCTCGCCGACGACCGTCGGGGTCGCGTACGTCGAGAACTCGACGCCGCGCTCCGGGTCGAAGCGGTCGACCGACTTGATCAGGCCGATGGTGGCGACCTGGGTGAGGTCGTCCAGCGGCTCGCCGCGGTTGCGGAAGCGGCGGGCGAGGTGCTCGACGAGCGGCAGGTGCATGCGGACCAGCCGGTTGCGCAGGTCCGCGTACTCCGGGCTGCCGTCCTTCAGCGTGCGCAGCTCGATGAAGAGCAGACGCGCTCCGCTGCGGTCCCGTGGGTCGTGGTGCGTGGCCTGCTGGACGCTCGGTGCGCCCGGCTGGACGCCGGGAGCGCCCTGTTGGACGCTCGGCGCGCCCTGCCCGTCGGCCTCGGGGTTTCGCTCGTGCTCGCTCATCGTCCCGCCCGTTGTCCTTCTCCGAGCGCCGGCCGCCGGACGGAGCGGGGGGATCCCGGTCCGTCCGTCCACGGGCGCGCTCTGCACGGCACCTTCCCGATCCCGCAGCCCGTCCGGGGAAGCGGTCTCCGAGGAGTCCTCCTCCGGATGCGGCCGGGCCTGCTCGGGGATGCCGGCCATACCGTCGATGCCGTCACCAATGCGTCGGGACCCGCCTGTGCCCTCGGCCGGCAGCTCCCGTGTGCCGCGCTCTTCGTCACGCACCGGCCCGTCCCCTGTCCTCACGCCGGCCCGGGTCCCGCGCCGCGCTGTTTGTAGAGGCTGATCGAAACGGTTTTGTCGTCGTCCACCGCGGAGGAGACCTTGCCTGCCAGGGCGGACAGGACGGTCCAGGCGAAGGTGTCCCGCGCGGGGGCGTGACCGTCCGTGGTCGGCGCCGAGACGGTCACCTCCAACGAGTCGTCGACAAGCCGGAAGACACAACTGAGCACCGAGCCGGGCACGGCCTGCTGGAGCAGGATCGCGCAGGCCTCGTCCACAGCGATGCGCAGGTCCTCGATCTCGTCGAGGGTGAAGTCCAAACGGGCCGCGAGGCCGGCCGTGGCCGTACGCAGCACCGACAGGTAGGCACCCGCAGCCGGCAGCCGGACTTCCACGAAGTCCTGGGTCGCGGGCTCGCCTGCGATCTGGGACACCCTCACCTCCAAGGTGGTACAAGCATTTCAGGGCCGAGGGTCGCCCCCCGGGGTAACGCGACGTGTGCTTCAGCGGTGACGCTATCGCGCTCCGAACTTTCCTGTCCCCAGGACCCCAACCCCTTGCTGTCACTCATAGTAAACCTTCGGATACGCTCCGTGGCTAGGGGGTCGGCGGGCCCAATTGGGAAGAGCGCGCGCCGGGTTGACGTACCCAGACGTCAGACCGTCGAACCGTCGGTGAAGCGGAGTCGTGCCGCGTCACACGAGCACATGGTCCACGAAGCACCAACGCCAGCTCTCACCGGGTTCGAAGGTCCGCATGATCGGATGACCGGAATCCTTGTGGTGCTCGGTCGCGTGCCGTCCCGGAGACGAGTCGCAGCAGCCGACATGGCCGCAGGTGAGGCACAGCCGGAGCTGGACCGGATGCGTACCGTCCCGTAGACACTCGGGGCAGGTTTCGTTGAGCGGTCCGGGTTGCGGGTGCGGCAGCGCGTCGGCATGCGTGCACTGTTTCATGATTGCCAGATTACGACGGCCGTGCGGATGGCCGCGCGGAAAACCAGAGGGCGGGCGAGGACGATGGACGTGATGCCACTGCTGTTGCTGGTGGCGGGCAGCGCCGCGGTGGCCGCGGCGGCGCGGCGCACACCGGTGCCGGCGCCGCTGCTGCTGGTCGCGGCGGGCCTGGTGGTCTCGTACGTCCCCGGAGTGCCGGGGTACACCCTCGATCCTGACGTAGTACTGCCGCTCGTGCTCCCGCCGCTGCTCTACACCTCGGCCACCGACAGCTCCTACCTCGACCTGCGCGCGCAACTGCGGCCGGTCGCGCTGCTGTCGGTCGGGTACGTGCTCTTCGCGACCTTCGTGGTCGGCTGGGCCGCCTACCAGATCGTGCCGGGGCTGCCGTTGACCGCGGCACTGGTGCTGGGCGCGGTGGTGGCGCCGCCGGACGCGGTCGCGGCCACGGCGGTCGCGCGCCGGGTCGGACTGCCCTCCCGGGTCACCACGATCCTTCAGGGCGAGTCCCTGGTGAACGACGCCACCGCGATCACCGCCTACCGGGTCGCGGTCGCCGCCGCGGTCGGTGAGGGCGCGACCTGGGCGGGCGGGATCGGCGAGTTCCTGCTGGCCGCGGTCGGCGGCGTGGGCATCGGCCTGATCCTGATGGTGCCGCTCCACTGGCTGCGCACCCACCTCAAAGAAGCGCTGCTCCAGAACACGCTCTCCCTGCTGATCCCGTTCGTCGCGTACGCGGTCGCCGAGCAGGTGCACGCCTCCGGTGTGCTCGCCGTGGTCGTTGTCGCGCTCTACCTGGGCCACCGCAACTGGGAGGTCGACTTCGCGACCCGCCTCCAGGAGGAGGCCGTCTGGAAGATGGTGGCATTCGTCCTGGAATCAGCGGTGTTCGCCCTGATCGGCCTGCAACTGCCCGTCGTCCTCAAGGGCCTTGGCGCCTACGAGGGTGGCCGGGCCGCCTGGTACGCGGTCGCCGTCTTCCTCGTGGTCGTCGCCTCCCGCTTCATCTGGGTCTATCCGGCGACCTTCCTGCCACGGATCCTTTCGGCCAGAATCCGCAGACGCGAGGAGAACCCCACCTGGAAGGCGCCGTTCGTCATCGGCTGGGCCGGCATGCGGGGCGTGGTCTCGCTGGCGATCGCCTTCTCGATCCCGGAGCACATGCACAACGGCGAGGAATTCCCCGGCCGCAACCTCATCCTCTTCCTGACCTTCACGACGGTCATCGGCACCCTCGTCGTCCAGGGCGTCACCCTGCCCCCGCTGATCCGCCTGCTGAAGCTCCCCGGCCGCGACACCCAGGCCGAGACCCTCGCCGAGGCCAACGCCCAGGCGCAGGCCTCACGAGTCGCCGAACAGCGCCTGGACGAACTCCTCGCCGACGAGAGCAACGCGCTCCCGCCGCCCCTCGCCGACCGCCTCCGCTCGGCCCTGGAACGCCGCCGCAACGCGGTCTGGGAACGCCTCGGCCAGGTCAACCCCATCACCGGCGAATCCGTCGACGACACCTACCGCCGCCTGTCCCGCGAGATGATCAGCGCCGAACGCGCGATGTTCGTCCGCCTCCGGGACGGCCGCTACATCGACGACGAGATGCTGCGCACGATGCTGCGCAGACTGGACCTGGAGGAGGCGGCGGCCTTCCGAGAGGCGGCGTGAGGCTCCGCCGGAAGCGCGGGGTGAGGGCGTCGACCGGTCGCGGTGATCGAACCTGACCGGCGGCGACCGAAATCCGGATGCGCCGGCTCGCGGGGCGGTCGCATACTCCCGGCATGGCTCCGCCCTCCGGCCGCTTCCGGGACCCGCGATGCACCGCTGACGACTTCCTCGGCTCGATCGTCGTGTGCTGCCCGGGCTGCGCGAAGGCCGCCCGTGTGGTTCCGGAGCCGGGGGCCTACGACCCCCGGGCCCGGATGCTGTTCAGGCCTCGACGTCTCGTCTGCCGCGGCTGTGGGCTGTCGCGGATGTGGAGCGGCCGCGAGGTCGCGCCGGCCCGCGGCTCGGCCGGTCCCGTGACGGATCCGTACTTCGGCACGCCGCTGTGGCTCCAGGTCGAGACCCGACACGGGTGGCTGTGGGCGTACGACCTCGAACACCTCGACCTGATCAGCCGTTTCGTCCGGGCGCGGCTTCGTGAGCGGGCGCCCTGGTACGACACCGGACGGAAGATGACGCTGGTGGCGCGCCTGCCGGTGTGGATCAAGCGGGCGAAGAACAGGGACGACGTCCTGCGTGCCGTAGGCCGGCTCAGGGAAAGGGCCGTCCGGTGATGACCGCCGCCACCGTCGTCCCGCGCGGGAACGCGCCTTCGTCGGCAAGGACGACAAGTGCGTACAGCGACTTGGCGACATACACCCGCTCGACGGCCACCCCGTGGCGCTCCTCGAAGTCGTCCGCGAACGCGTCGAGTTCGGGAGTGGTACGCGCGTAGCCGCCGAAGTGGAAGCGGTCGTCGAGGGTCCAGTCGCCGCGCGGGCCGCCGAAGGCCGCGTGTTGCAGGGACCGTATGTCGGCGCCCAGGAAGCCGCCTTTGAGGACCGGGATGCCCAGGGCGCGTTGGCCGGGGGCGAGGCCTGCCGCCAGGCCCGCCAGGGTGCCGCCGGTGCCGCAGGGGAGGGCGACGACGTCCGCGTGGCCGCGCAGTTCCTCACCCAGGGCCCGACAACCGCGTACCGCCTCGGTGTTGCTGCCGCCCTCCGGGACGACGTAGGCGTCCGACGCGTCGGCCTCGCGCAGCACGCGCGCGAGGGTGTCGGGGTCGGTCTTGTGGCGGTACGTCGACCTGTCGACGAAGTGGAGTCGCATGCCGTCGGCCACGCAGCGGGCCAGTGAGAGGTTGAGGGGGCGGTCCGCCAGTTCCTGGCCGCGGACCACGCCGATCGTGGGCAGGCCGAGCAGGCGGCCGGCGGCGGCCGTGGCCCGGAGATGGTTGGAGTACGCGCCGCCGAAGGTGACGACGGGGCGGCCGGCCGCGGCGGTGAGGTTGGGGGCGAGTTTGCGCCACTTGTTGCCGATCAGCTCCGGGTGGATCAGGTCGTCCCGCTTGAGGAGGAGACGGACGCCGTGGCGCGCGAACCGCTCGTCGGCCAACTCCTGGAGAGGGGAGGGGAGTCGGGGGTGCAGGGCGGCTGCCAGGTCGGGGGCGGCGGGGTTGTCGGAGCCGGTCACCCGGCCATTGTCCCGGCCGTGGGGCGGTCCCGCTCGTTCGGTGTTCGACGTGCCGATCGACTATGCGTCCGACTCTTCCCAGCCGCTGGTGATCCATTCCCGCTCTTTCGTGTAATAGCACCGGCACGCTCCGTGATGGAAGGGTTGCCCGTGCACATTGATGCTCCGGCGCTGACCGGCGCCGGTGCAGACCGGGAGGGCAATTCTCATATGTCGGTAGGCGAAGAGGTCCGTACGGAGCAGGGCAAGCCGCAGCAGAGTCTCGGCACGGCTGCCGCGCGGAACCTGGCCACCACGACCAAGTCCGCGCCGCAGATGCAGGAGATCAGCTCGCGCTGGCTGCTGCGGATGCTGCCGTGGGTGAACGTCCAGGGCGGTACGTACCGGGTGAACCGGCGACTGAGCTACGCCGTGGGGGACGGGCGGGTCACATTCGTGAAGACGGGGGACCGGGTCGAGGTCATCCCCGCCGAGCTGGGCGAACTGCCGGTCCTGCGCTCCTACGAGGACGAGGAGGTGCTCGCCGAACTCGCCCAGCGCTGCCGGCAGCGGGAGATCGCGGCGGGCGAGGTGATCGCCGAGTTCGGCAGCCCGACCGACGAGGTCTACCTGTTGGCACACGGCCGGGTCGAGAAGATCGGCCAGGGCCCTTACGGCGACGACGCGGTCCTCGGCGTGCTCGCCGACGGCGCCTACTTCGGCGAGGCGGCCCTGCTGGGCCCGGACGCCATCTGGGAGTGCACGGCCCGCGCGGTCACCGCCTGCACGGTGCTGACGCTGACCCGCTCGGACGTCGAGATGGTCGCCGAGCGCTCCGACTCCCTGCGCGAGCACCTCCAGCACGCGCGCTCGATCCCGGAGCAGCGCACCAACAAGTTCGGCGAGAAGGAGGTCGACCTCGCGGCCGGCCACTCCGGCGAGCCGGACATCCCGCACACCTTCGTCGACTACGACGCCCGGCCGCGCGAGTACGAGCTGAGCATCGCGCAGACCGTCCTGCGCATCCACTCGCGCGTGGCCGACCTCTACAACCAGCCGATGAACCAGACCGAGCAGCAGCTGCGGCTGACGGTCGAGGCGCTGAAGGAGCGCCAGGAGCACGAGCTGGTGAACAACCGCGAGTTCGGACTGCTCAACAACTGCGAGTACGACCAGCGCCTCCAGCCGCACGACGGCGTGCCAGGACCCGACGACCTGGACGAGCTGCTCACCCGGCGCCGCGGCACCAAGCTGCTGCTCGCCCACCCGCGCGCGATCTCCGCGTTCGGGCGCGAGCTGAACAAGCGCGGACTGGTCCCGGAGACCATCGAGGTGGCCGGAAACCGCATCCCGACCTGGCGCGGTGTGCCGATCTACCCGTGCAACAAGATCCCGGTCAGCGAGGCCCGTACGACCTCGATCATCGCGATGCGCACCGGCGAGGCCGAGCAGGGCGTGATCGGGCTGCAGCAGGCGGGCATCCCGGACGAGATCGAGCCGAGCCTGTCCGTGCGTTTCATGGGCATCAACGAACAGGCGATCATCAACTACCTGGTGACGGCGTACTACTCGGCCGCGGTCCTGGTGCCGGACGCGCTCGGCGTTCTGGAGAACGTCGAGATCGGCCGCTGGAGGTGACGTTTCTGCACCTCCGGGCCGTGTCCGCGCCGGTCGGGGAGGGTAGATCTCGGTCGTACGCGCCCAGCGGCAGCGGAAGCTCCACCGTCCGCGGACTGACCGAGGGAGATCCCATGGCCGAGTTCAGGACGGCGGAGCAACAGCCGGCGGCGGAGCAGTCGTCCGTCGCCGGGCCGTCGCTCGACGGGCACGAGGCGGCGGAAATCCTGGAGCGCACCCGGGCGTCGGTCGACCCCGAACTGCGCGCCGCCATCGACTCGTTGCCCGGCTCCATGCGCCGGATCGCGCTCTACCACTTCGGCTGGGAACACGCGGACGGCACACCGGCGGCGGGCAGCGCGGGCAAGGCGATACGCCCGGCGCTGGTCCTCACCGCGGCCGCCGCTCTCGGCGGACCGGGGGCGCGAGCATCGGCCGTACGGGCAGCCGCGGCCGTGGAGTTGGTGCACAACTTCACGCTGCTGCACGACGACGTGATGGACCGCGACACCACCCGCCGGCACCGGCCCACCGCGTGGACCGTGTTCGGCGACGCCGACGCGATCCTCGCCGGGGACGCGTTGCAGGCGCTGGCCCTGGGGCTGCTCGCCGAGGACCCGCACCCGGCGTCCTCGGCGGCCGCCGCCCGACTCGCCGCCTGTGTCGTCGAGTTGTGCGCGGGACAGCACGCGGACACGGCGCTGGAGCGGCGGCACCCCGGCGAGGTCACCCTCGACGAAGTGCTGACGATGGCCGAGGCCAAGACGGGCGCCCTGCTGGGGTGCGCGTGCGCCCTGGGCGCGCTGTACGCGGGGGCGTCGGACGACGACGTCGAGGCGCTGGACGCGTTCGGCCGCCAGGCCGGGCTCGCCTTCCAGTTGATCGACGACGTCATCGGCATATGGGGCGACCCGAAGCGCACCGGCAAGCCGGCCGGCGCGGACCTGGCCGTCCGCAAGAAGTCCCTGCCCGTCGTCGCCGCGCTCACCTCGGGCACCCCGGCGGCTGCCGAGTTGGCCCAGCTGTACGAACTCCCTTACGCCAAGGAGGATCTGGAGCGGACGGTGCTGGCCGTGGAGCGGGCCGGCGGACGCGACTGGGCGCAGGTCCAGGCGGCCGACCGGATGGCCCGCGCGATGGACGAACTGACCCGCGCGGTCGCCGACCCGGAGGCGGCGGGCGGACTGCTGGCGCTGGCGGAATTCGTCACGCGGCGCAGCAGTTGAGCCGGAACGCGGATACCGGGCAGCCACAGGACCGGTTCAGCCGAAGCGCGGATACCGGGCGGCCACCGGACAGATAGCGGAGGCAGGATCTGGGCAGGTATCTGGACCCCGGACCCGATCGACCGATCATGCGGCTCCTGACCCCGCACGGTCGGCGTCGGCTCCGGTTCGGGCGGGTCCCGCACATCCCCACGGTGTGCGGGGCCCGCCCTTGTACGCCCACCCACACTCGATAGGGTCAACGCCCGTACAGCCAAGGCTGGTTGAGACGAGGGGTGGGGCGATCCATGGGCGTGGTGATCCGGACGGCGGGCGAGGGCGACCGGGAGCTGGTGGTGCGGCTGCTGGACGAGGCCTTCCAGGAGGATCCGGTCAGCAACTGGGTCTTCCCCGGCGAGGAGTACTTCCGGGCGACCCATCACCGGCTGATGGCGGCCTTCACGGACATCGTGTTCGCCGAGGGCCGGATAGACATCGCCGAGGACGGCGCCGCGTGCGCGCTGTGGCTGTCCGTGCCCGCGGGGGAGCACGCCGACTCCGACGGTGAAGCCGGCTCCGACGGCGAGGACGACGGGCCCGTCCAACTGCGCGCCGCCGTCGACCCGGAGAACGAGCGCGTCGAGCTGATCGGCCGGCTGACGCAGGACATCCACCCCACCGACCGCCCGCACGAGTACCTGTGGATGATCGGCGTCGCACCGGGGCGCCAGGGCGAGGGCCTCGGCGCCGCGCTCATCGGCCACGAGCTCGACCGCTGCGACCGCGAGGGCCTGCACGCGTACCTGGAGGCGAGCAGCGCCCGCAGCCGCGCCCTGTACGAACGTCTCGGCTTCGCACTCGCCGACCGCCCCCTCGACCTGCCCGACGGCCCGCAGATGTGGCCGATGTGGCGCGAGCCCCGTATCTGACGTATCTCGCGAGCCCCGTGTCCGACGTACCGGACGTATCCGACTACCGGACGTATCCGACGCGAGCCCGCCGCCGCACGGACGGGCCCCGCACCTCAGGGGCCCTCCTCCGGCACCACCGTCGCCACGATCCGCTCCACCAGTCCCTCCGGCACACCCACCCCGGGCAGTACGCCGTCCAGGACGCCCGGCAGGGTCAGGTGCTCCAGGATCAGGCCGAGCATCGCGAGGTAGAGCACGGTGACCGTCTCGTCGCCGCCCGGCAGACCCGCCGCCCGGTGGAACGCCATGCCCTCCTCCAGGTCGGCGCGGACCGACTCGGTGTAGGAGGCGCGCAGTTCGGGCCGCCGGGTGGCCTCCAGGCGCATCTCCAGGAGGGCGAGATAGCCCGTCCGGTCGCCGGTCGCCCGCGCCATGATGTCCCGCATGAGGGCGGCGACCAGGGCCCGGTCCTTCGGCGCCTTCATCAGCTCGCCGGTCACCTCGGGGTCGGGCGCGAGGCGCAGGTGCAGCCGGGCGTCGATCTGGCGGAGCAGTTCGTCGCGGCCGGTGAAGTAGTTGGAGGCCGTGCCCGCGGGCACCCCCGCCTCGGCGTCCACCGCGCGGAACGTCAGCCCCCGCGCGCCCTCGCGCGCCAGCACCTCGACGCCCGCGTCGACGAGAGCGGCCCTGCGCCGCGGGTTGCCCGCCATACGGAATCCCCTCTCCTGCCTGACCGGATACGCCCGGCTCGAACCCGTTCCGGGGTTCACCCGGAAACACCCTTGCGACCACTACAACTGAAGTACTACAACTGAAGTGGTTCACACGGCATCCGCAGCCTACGGAAAGAGCACAGCTTGCGAAAGCTCACCTACTTCATCGCCTGCTCCATCGACGGCTTCATCGGCGACCCGGCCGGTGACGCGACGTCCATGTACGCCTTCGTCGACGAGGAGTTCCTCGGCTTCCTCGCGGCGGAGTACCCCGAGACCCTCGCGACCCAGGGCCGTCGCCACCTCGGCCTCGACGACCTGCCCAACAAGCGGTTCGACACGATCGTCCAGGGCCGGGCCAGCTACGAGCTCGCCCTGAAGGAGGGCGTCACCAGCCCCTACGCCCACCTGCGCCAGTACGTGGCCTCGCGCACGCTCGACGCGTCCCCTGACCCGGACGGCGAGATCATCTCCGAGGACCTGGCCGGCCGGGTCCGCGCGCTGAAGGCGGAGGACGGCGAGCTCGGCGTCTACCTCTGCGGCGGCTCCCGGGTGGCCGGCGAACTGCTCGACGAGGTCGACGAGTTGGTCATCAAGACCTACCCGCAGGTGTACGGCTCCGGTATGCCGATGTTCGGCGCAGGCTTCTCCGTCACCGACTTCACCCTGGAGTCCGTACGCGCCTTCACCAACGGCGTCCTCGTCCGCACGTACGCGCGCAAGCGCTGACCGTCCTACGCTGAGGGCATGGACAGCTCAGAGCACGTCTGTCCGGCCTGCGGACAGCCTGTGGAGACGGTCGTCCGGCGCCACAAGACGCTGGGCGCGTGGGTCCCGCGATGGGTGGCGGGACCGTGCAGGAACCCCGAGTGCGAGACGTTCCCGAACCCGGCGGAAGAACCCCCGGAAAAAAAGTCCTGAGAAATATCCTCACCCCTGTCGAGAACCTGGACCCGGCTCCGACGTCCCCCGTGAGAAGCCGCCCACGACCGGGCGGCACGAGCCGAAGGAGCGGACTCATGAAGTACCTGGTCATGGTGCAGGGCACACAGGCGGAGTACGACGGCATGCAGGGCAAGCCCAGCCCGGGCTGCCCGGCCTGGAGCGAGGCCGAGATGCAGGCGATGTTCGCCTACATGGGCGCCCTCAACGACGACCTGTCCGAGTCGGGTGAGTTCATCGACGCGCAGGGGCTGGCCGAACCGGCGAAGACCCGGCTGGTGACGCTCGGCGAGGACGGCAAGGCCGTGATCACCGACGGGCCGTACAGCGAGACCAAGGAGCTGATGGCCGGCTACTGGGTCCTGGACTGCGCGAGCCTGGAGCGCGTCACGGAGATCGCCGAACACGTCACCCGCTGCCCCCAGCCCGCCGAGGCCGTCAGGCGCGCGGTGGTCATCCGGCCCATCCCGGACGGCGCCGGGGACATCTGAGCCGGATGCGCGACACCACCGGGAGCACCGGCATCGAGGACCTGCTGCGCCGCCACGCGCCGCAGGTCCTCGGCGCGCTGGTGCGCCGGTACGGCCATTTCGACGCGGCCGAGGACGCCGTACAGGAAGCGCTGCTCGCGGCGGCCGGGCAGTGGCCGTCGGCGGGCGTGCCGGACAACCCGCGCGGCTGGCTGATCAAGGTCGCCTCGCGGCGGCTGACGGACGCGTTGCGCGCCGACGAGGCCCGCCGGGCGCGCGAGGAGCGGGCCGTGGCCCTCGAACCGCGCGCGCCGCTCACCGCCGGGGACCGGGCCCCGCGCGAGGACGACACCCTCTCGCTGCTCTTCCTGTGCTGCCACCCCGACCTGCCCCCGCCCGCCCAGATCGCGCTCACCCTGCGCGCGGTCGGCGGCCTGACCACCGCCGAGATCGCCCGCGCGTACCTGGTCCCCGAGCCGACGATGGCCCAGCGCATCAGCCGGGCCAAGGCGAAGGTGCGCGGCGTGCGCTTCGGCCGCCCGGACCACTGGCAGCACCGGCTGCCCGCCGTCCTGCACACCCTCTACCTGATCTTCAACGAGGGCTACACGGCGACCTCCGGTACGAGCCTTCAGCGCCGTGAGCTGTCCGGCGAGGCGATCCGGCTGACCCGGACCGTCCACCGGCTGCTGCCCGAGGACGGCGAGGTGGCCGGACTGCTCGCCCTGATGCTGCTCACCGACGCCCGCCGCGAGGCCCGCACCGGCCCGCACGGCGAACTCGTCCCGCTCGACGAACAGGACCGCGAGCGCTGGGACAAGTCGGCGATCGAGGAGGGCGTCGCGCTGGTGACGGGCGCGCTGGCCAGGGGACCGGCCGGGCCCTACCAGGTGCGCGCGGCCGTCGCCGCCCTGCACGACGAGGCACCGGACGCCTCGGCCACCGACTGGCCCCAGATCCTCGGCCTGTACGAGGTGCTGGTCCGTCTGGTCCCCGGCCCCGTCGAGCGCCTCAACCGTGCCGTCGCCGTCGCCATGGTCGACGGCCCGCACGCCGGGCTCGCGGAACTCACCGTCCTGGAAGGGGAGTTGGGCCACCGCCCGGACGCGGTGCGCGGACATCTCCTGGAGCGGGCCGGGGCGTACGAGGAGGCCCGCGCCGCCTACGAGTCGGCCGCCGGGCAGACCCTGAGCCTGCCGGAGCAGCGGTATCTGCGGGCGCGGGCGGCGCGGCTGGGGCCGTGACGTGTCGGGGCGGGACGGTGATGTGTCGGGGGCGGGGCGGTGAGGTGTCGGCGGCGGGGGCGCGCCCCGTACCGTGATCGCATGCCCGAGCCGATCCTGCACCTGACCGAACGCTCCCACTGGGACGCCGCCCGCGCGACGGGCACGTACGAGATCTCGACGCGTGGCCGGACCCTCCGGGAGGAGGGCTTCATCCACTGCTCGACCCGCGCCCAACTCCCGCGCACCGCCGCCGCGTTCTTCGCCGGCCTGGACGACCTGGTGGTCCTGGTCGTCGACCCCGATCTGCTCGACGTACCCCTGAAGTACGAGTCCGCGAAGCCCGGCGGCGAGGAGTTCCCGCACGTGTACGGGCCGATCCCGGTGGCCGCGGTCGTCGACGTGGAGCCGTGGACGTGACCGGCTTACCGCGCGGCCGGGTGTGGCGCCGGGCGCTGCTGGTGTGGGCGGTCGTCGTGGTCCTCGGGGGCGGACTGACGTTCCTGCTGCGGGACGCGGCGGAGTCGGCGTCGCAGCTCGGGCCGCGGGAGAGCAGCCCGAGTCCGTCGCTTCCGGAGGGCTGGGAGAGCCTGTGCCCGCAGGTCACGGCCACGGCCACCGCCGACCGGGACGGGGACCATGACGCAGGCGTCCTGTGCTTCATCAGGACCCGGCCGTAGCGGCCCCCTTCGGCAGTCCGCCCGTCTCCGGGTCCCGGCCGGTCAGGCAGTACAGGCCGCCCGTCGGGTCGCGCAGCACCGTCCAGTGGGTGCCGCGGGACACCAACTCGGCGCCCAGGCGCTCGTGTTCGGCCCGCGTGGCGTCGATGTCGGCGCAGGCGAGGTCCAGATGGGCGGAGGCCGGCCGCTCCTCGTCGAGGCGTTGCAGGAGGATGCGGATCGGCAGGCCGGCCGGCGGCTCGATCACGTGGAACTCGGGGTGCGAGCCGGGCCGTGACTGCCAGTCGGCCAACAGGGCGCTCCAGAAGGCGATTTCGGCGTCGAAGACGGACGGCGCGAGGTCGAGGCACACCTGGTCGAGACGGCTGCCGCGTACGACTGAGGGCCGGGTCGACTCCCCGTGCCACTCCACGGCACAAAACAACTGCCCACCGGGCGACCGCAGTACGGCCAGCGTCGTCCCATGATCGGCGACCAGCTCCGCGCCCAGCCCGAGCGCCGTCCTCGCGAACTCCCCTACGTCGTCCACCGCGAGGTCGAGATGCGCGCCGCCCGGGCCCGAGGAGACCCCCTGCACCTTGACGCAGGCGTCGGCCCCGTCGTGCAGGAGAGTCGTGAACTCCTTGTTCTCGCCACGGAGCTCGGAGAGCCGCGTGTCCGTGACGGCCGTCCAGAACTCGCAGGCGGGACCGAAGAGTTCGTACGGCCGGTCCACGAACGCGTAGGTCCACCGGACCTGTCGGCTCATCCCTTCCGCTCCATGAACCGCAACATGTTCCCCGCCGGGTCCCGGAACGCGCAGTCACGCACTCCGTAGGGCATGTCCGTCGGCTCCTGGATCACCTCGGCGCCGGATTCCCGGACGCGCGCGAAGAGGGCGTCGCAGTCCTCGGTGGTGAAGTTGACCCCGCGCAGCATGCCCTTGGCCAGCAGCTGCTCCATCGCCTCGCGGTCGGCCGGGGAGAGGTCCGGGTTCGCCGCGGGCGGCTCCAGGACGATCGACACGTCCGGTTGCAGCGGCGACCCGACGGTCACCCAGCGCATCCCCTCGTACTTGACGTCGTTGCGGATCTCCATGCCCAGGACGTCGCAGTAGAAGGTGACAGCCCTGTCGTGGTCGTCGACGGCGATGAAACAGTTGCTCAGTTTCAGGTCCATGGATCCAACCTAAGGTCGATACGGCGTCACGTCCGGCGGGGGCGTGTGTACGCCCGCACCACGCAGGGCGGGATCTCCGCGCTCTCCTCGTGCGAGCGGGCCCGGTAGGAGCTCGGCGTCTCGCCCACCAGCTCGGTGAAGCGGGCGCTGAACGAGCCGAGGGAGGTGCAGCCGACCGCCATGCAGACCTCGGTGACCGTGAGGTCCCCGCGGCGCAGCAGCGTCTTGGCGCGCTCGACCCGGCGGGTCATGAGGTAGCCGTACGGGGTCTCGCCGTAGGCGGTGCGGAAGCTGCGCTGGAAGTGGCCCGGCGACATCAGCGCGGTGCTCGCGAGGGCGGCCACGTCGAGGGGCTCGGCGTACTCGCGGTCCATCCGGTCGCGGGCCTGCCGCAGCCGTACCAGGTCGTCGAGATTCACCATGTCAGGATCGCACGATCCTCACTGCACGGGCGCCGGGTCCTGAACCTGCCTTTGCCTTGAGTTCGCCTGCTGTACGGAAGCGCTTGTTCCCATAAAGGAATGGACCACATCACGTTCCTCGTGGCCGTCGTCATCGTCACGGCCCTGGCCTTCGACTTCACCAACGGATTCCACGACACCGCGAACGCGATGGCCACCTCCATCGCCACCGGTGCCCTCAAGCCGAAAACCGCCGTGCTCATCAGCGGGGTGCTCAACATCGTCGGCGCCTTCCTGTCGACGGAGGTCGCCAAGACGATCTCCGGTGGCATTGTGGACGACACCCTGGTCACACCGGGGATGATCTTCGCCGGGCTCATCGGCGCGATCCTGTGGAACCTGATGACCTGGCTGGTCGGTCTGCCGTCCAGTTCCTCGCACGCGCTGTTCGGCGGTCTGATCGGCGCGGTGTGGGTCGGCGCGGGGGCCGACGGCGTCCACTTCGACAAGGTGGTCGAGAAGATCCTGATCCCCGCGGTCGCCTCGCCGATCGTGGCGGGTGTCGCGGCCCTGCTCGCCACCTACCTCGCCTACAAGCTGACCGCCCGGGGCCGCAAGGAGTCGGTGACCAAGGGCTTCCGGCTCGGTCAGATCGCCTCGGCCTCGCTGGTCTCGCTCGCCCACGGCACCAACGACGCCCAGAAGACGATGGGCGTCATCACCTTGACCCTGATCTCGGCGGGCGCCCTCGGCCACGAGGCGGGCCCGCCGGTGTGGGTGATCGCGTGCGCCGGTCTCGCCATCGGCCTGGGCACCTACCTGGGCGGCTGGCGCATCATCCGCACCATGGGCAAGGGGCTCACCGAGATCCAGTCCCCGCAGGGCTTCGCCGCGGAGACGGCCTCCACGACCGTCATCCTCACCTCGGCCCACCTCGGCTTCGCGCTGTCCACCACGCAGGTCGCCTCGGGCAGCATCCTCGGCGCGGGCCTGGGCCGGCGTCTGGCGGAGGTCCGCTGGGGCGTCGCCGGCCGGATGGCCGCCGCCTGGCTGATCACGCTGCCGTGCGCGGCGCTGGTCGGTGGTGTCTCGGCGGCCGCGGTCAAGCACGGCGGCAACTTCGGCACGGTCGTCGTCGCGCTGGTCGGCGCCGCGGTCGCCGCCGGCATCGTCGTCCTCTCGCGCCGCAACCCGGTGCACGCCGACAACGTCAACGACCACCACGAGGTCGCCGTCCGCACCGCGGCACCGACCCACGTCGGCACCGCCGCCTGAGCCAGGGAGACCCGACATGAATCTCGACTGGAACGCACTCGGCCAGGTCGCCGCGGTGAGCATCGGCGTCACGGTGGCCGTGGTCGTCGTCTTCGCCCTCGGCGTCCTCGGTCTCGCCCGTTTCGAGGGAGCGCGGGAGGATGGCGGGGGCACGTCGACCGTCGGCGCGGCCCAGGCCGGGCTCTGCTTCCTGGCGTGTTTGGCCGTGGTGGCGTACGGGATCTATCTCATCGTGCCGCAGTTCCACTGACGCCGATGACCCCACCACAGGAGGAGGACGGGATGACGACGCAACCCCTGCTGTCCGACCTGAAGGTCGACTACAGCGACCCCGACGAGCCCGTGCTCATCCGCCCGGACGGAAGCCCGGTCGACACCTGGCGGGAGAACTACCCGTACCCGGAGCGCATGGAGCGCAAGGAGTACGACTGGCACAAGCGGCTCCAGCAGATCGAGCTGCTGAAGCTGCAGAGCTGGATCAAGGAGACCGGGCGCCGGCTCGTCATCGTCTTCGAGGGACGGGACGCGGCCGGCAAGGGCGGCACCATCAAGCGGTTCACGGAGCACCTCAACCCGCGCGGGGCACGGGTGGTGGCCCTGGAGAAGCCCACCGAACGCGAGAGCGGCCAGTGGTACTTCCAGCGCTACGTCCAGCACCTGCCCACCGCCGGCGAGATAGTTCTCTTCGACCGGTCCTGGTACAACCGGGCCGGCGTCGAACGCGTCATGGGCTTCTGCTCGGACGACGAGTACCGCCGCTTCATGCGCCAGGCCCCGCTGTTCGAGCGGATGCTCGCGGACGACGGCGTGGACCTCATCAAGTTCTGGTTCTCGGTCTCCCAGGGCGAACAGCGCACCCGCTTCACCATCCGCCAGGTCGACCCCGTACGGCAGTGGAAGCTCAGCCCCATGGACCTCGCGTCCCTGGACCTCTGGGACGACTACACCGCCGCCAAGGTCGCCATGTTCCGCGAGACCGACACCGAACACGCCCCCTGGACCGTGGTCAAGAGCAACGACAAGAAGCGCGCCCGCGTCGAGGCCATGCGCAGCGTCCTGGCCCGCTTCGACTACCACGACAAGGACGAGGAGGTCGTGGGCAGCCCCGACCCACGCATCGTGGGCGAGGCGGCGGGCCTGCTGGAGGCGGGCGAGGACGACCAGGGGATCTTCGAGAGCGCCTGAGGCAGGTCCGCACGCCGAAGGGGCCCGGCCAGAACTTCGGCCGGGCCCCTTCGGGATGCCCGTCGACCTGCGATGGTGCACCGATCGCCGGTCTGTGGACGGGAAGTCCGTCAGGCCTTCTTGGTCTCCCAGAAGATCTTGTCGATCTGGGCGATGTAGTCGAGGGCCTTCTGGCCGGTCGCCGGGTCGGTGGACGCCTTGGCGGCCGAGAGGGCCTTCAGGGTGTCGTTGACCAGCTGGTGCAGCTCCGGGTACTTCTCGAAGTGCGGGGGCTTGAAGTAGTCGCTCCAGAGCACGGAAACGTGGTGCTTCGCGAGCTCGGCGCGCTGCTCCTTGATGACGATGGCGCGCGCTTGGAAGTGCGGGTCGTCGTTGGCGGCCATCTTGTCCTGCACGGCCTTCACCGACTCCGCCTCGATGCGGGCCTGGGCCGGGTCGTACACACCGCAGGGCAGGTCGCAGTGCGCGCTGACCTTCACCTTGGGGGCAAACAGGCGGGAAAGCATGGAGCATTCCTTCCTCGTGATCGTCTTCTCAGGTGGGACATTACTCCCTGGGAAGCTTGATTTCGCGGGTGCCCCCTAGGGCTTAGGACAAAAGTCCAGGGTCAGACTGAGACTGGTGGACGAACGACCGGGGAGGTGCCGGGGATGCCGGAGCTGTCGCAGGAGATCGAGCGGGGTAGGGCGCTGCTGCCCTTTGGGGTGGCCGAGGTGACCGGGCCGTCGATGGTGCCCACACTGCGGCACGGGGACCGTCTCGTGGTGCGGTGGGGGGCCAGGATCCGGCCCGGTGACGTGGTCGTCCTGCGGCATCCCTTCCAACAGGACCTGCTGGTCGTCAAGCGCGCGGTGGAGCGCCGCGACGGCGGCTGGTGGGTGCTCGGCGACAACTCGTACGCGGGCGGGGACAGCACCGACTACGGCGCCGTCCCCGAGGACCTGGTGCTGGGCAAGGTGCGTTTTCGCTACCGGCCGCCCAAGCCGGATCAGCGCTCGCCGCTGGCGGTGGCCCGCTGGGTGCTCTCGGCGGCCCGGCCCGTGCTCTCGGGCCGGTCGGCCTCCAGGCGCTTGCGGGCCCGGTAGGCGGCCACGTTGGCGCGGGTCGCGCAGCGGTCGGAGCAGTAGCGCCGGGAGCGGTTGGTCGAGGTGTCCAGGTAGGCGTTGCGGCAGGGGGGCGCCTCGCACAGGCCGAGCCGGTCCACGCCGTACTCGGTGAGGTGGAACGCCAGGCCCATCGCCGCGATCGCCGCGTAGCCCGCCGTCGCGTTGGACGGGTGGTCCGCCAGGTGCATGTGCCACAGCGGACGCCCGTCGTCGTCCCGGAAGTTGTGCCCGGAGATCTGCGGGCTCACCGGGAACTCCAGCAGCAGCGAGTTCAACAGGTTCACCGCGAGCGTCTCGTCCCCGCCGTCCGCCGCCTCGAAGACCGCCCGCAGCCGCGCCCGGACCGAACGGAAGCGCGTGACGTCGGCGTCGGTGGTGCGCCGCGCCGACTCCTGGTTGGCACCGAACAGCTCCCGCACGGCCTCGACCGAGGTCAGCCCGTCCGTCCCCCGGGCCGGCTCCTCGGTGTTGACGAGACGTACGGCGTAATCCGAGTAATAGGCCAGTTCCACTTGTAGTCCTTACAGAGGCGCTCTATGGTCGTGGGTGCGGTCGGGTAACAGCCGGTCGTGTATCCAGGGTATTACGCGGCTGAAGGGAAGAGGGGATTCCATGGCCACTGCGACCGGAACCGACTGGCAGTCCTGGCAGGAGAGCTGGGACCGGCAGCAGGAGTGGTACATGCCGGACCGCGAGGAGCGGTTCCGGATCATGCTGGACATGGTCGAGGCCTTCGCCGGCCCCGAACCCCGCGTCCTCGACCTCGCCTGCGGCACCGGCAGCATCACCGCCCGCCTGCTCGCCCGCTTCCCTAACGCCACCAGCACCGGCATCGACCTCGACCCCGCCCTGCTCGCCATCGCCCGCGGCACCTTCGAGGGCGACGACCGCGTCACCTTCGTAGAGGCCGATCTCAAGGATCCCGACTGGCCCACGCGACTGCCCCACGCGTCGTACGACGCCGTCCTGACCGCGACGGCCCTGCACTGGCTGCACACCGAACCCCTCGCTGCCCTCTACGGGCAGATCGGCGAACTGGTTCGCCACGGCGGCGTGTTCATGAACGCCGACCACATGATCGACGAGACCACGCCCCGGATCAACGCGGCCGAATCCGGCCAACGTCACCGGCAGATGGACCAGGCCCTGCGCAACGGCGCCCTGGACTGGGCCGAGTGGTGGCAGCGCGCCGCCCAGGACCCCGTCCTCGCCGCCCCCACCGCCCGCCGCTTCGAGATCTACGGCGCCCACGCGGACGGCGACATGCCCTCCGCCCAGTGGCACGCACGCGTGCTGCGCGAGAAGGGGTTCGGGGAGGCGCGTCCGGTGTGGTGCTCGCCGTCGGACACGCTGCTGCTCGCGCTCAAGTAGGCCGGCCCATACGGAAAGGGGCGGTACGGAGATCTCCGTACCGCCCCTTCACCGTCGTACCGCTACAGCACCTTGGACAGGAACGACTGCGTCCGCTCGTGCTGCGGGTTGGTCAGGACGTCGCGCGGGTTGCCGGACTCGACGACCACACCGCCGTCCATGAAGACCAGGCTGTCGCCCACCTCGCGGGCGAAGCCCATCTCGTGGGTGACGACGATCATCGTCATGCCGGACTCGGCGAGGTCGCGCATGACGTCGAGCACGTCACCGACCAGCTCCGGGTCCAGGGCCGAGGTCGGCTCGTCGAAGAGCATCAGCTTCGGGTCCATGGCCAGGGCCCGGGCGATGGCGACGCGCTGCTGCTGGCCGCCGGAGAGCTGCGAGGGGTAGCTGCCCGCCTTGTCGGCCAGGCCCACCCGCTCCAGGAGCTGACCGGCGCGCTCCCGGGCCGCGGCCCTGCTCGCGCCCTTGACCTGGATCGGCGCCTCGACGATGTTCTCCAGCGCCGTCATGTGCGGGAACAGGTTGAAGCGCTGGAAGACCATGCCGATGTCCCGGCGCTTCAGCGCGACCTCGCTGTCCTTGAGCTCGTACAGCTTGTCGCCCTTCTGGCGGTAGCCGACCAGCTCCCCGTCGACGTACAGCCGCCCGGCGTTGACCTTCTCCAGGTGGTTGATGCACCGCAGGAAGGTCGACTTGCCGGAGCCGGAGGGGCCGATGAGGCAGAAGACCTCGCCGGACTTCACCTCCAGGTCGATGCCCTTGAGGACCTCGACCGGACCGAAGGACTTGTGCACGCCCTCGGCCTTGACCATCGGGACGCCGGTGTCGCGCACGGGCGCCGCTGCTTTCTGCTCGGTCATGCCGTGGCTCCCTTCCTGCTGAACACGGGTGCCAGGTTGGTCCTGATCCGCTGCCACGGCGTCGGCGGCAGGCTGCGGCTGGAGCCGCGGGCGTAGTACCGCTCGATGTAGTACTGCCCCACGCTCAGCACCGAGGTGAGGATCAGGTACCAGGCGGCGGCCAGGAACAGCATCTCCACCGGGGCGCCGGAGGTCTGGCCGATGTCCTGGGCGTAGCGCAGGAGTTCGTAGAACTGCACCGCCGAGACCAGCGAGGTGGTCTTCAGCATGTTGATGACCTCGTTGCCCGTGGGCGGCACGATCACGCGCATCGCCTGCGGGATGACGATCCGGCGCAGGGTCTTGCCGTGGCTCATGCCCAAGGCGTGCGAGGCCTCGGTCTGGCCCTCGTCGACCGAGAGCAGACCGGCCCGGCAGATCTCCGCCATGTACGCGGCCTCGTTGAGGCCGAGGCCGAGCAACGCCGTCAGGAGCGGCGTCATGAAGTCCGACCAGTAGTTCTTGTAGATCGGGCCGAGGTTGATGTACTCGAAGACCAGACCCAGGTTGAACCAGACGAAGAGCTGGACCAGGACCGGGGTGCCCCGGAAGAACCAGATGTAGAACCAGGCGATGGACGAGGTCACGGGGTTCTTCGACAGCCGCATGACGGCGAGCAGGATGCCACCGACGATGCCGATCACCATCGACAGCACCGTCAGGAGCATCGTCTGGCCGACGCCCTTGATGATGCGGTGGTCGAAGAAGTAGTCCGGAACGGCGTTCCAGTTGATCTTGCCCTGGCCGAACGCGTAGATGATCGCGACCAGGAGGGCGATCGCGATGACGGCCGAGATGTACCGCCCGTAGTGCCGGACCGGGACGGCCTTGATGGCCTCCGGTCCGGCCGGGGGAGTGTCCTGCGGCTCCGCCGTCTTGTCGATGTCAGCAGTCACGGGGATTGCCTCTCAGTGTCCGCGGGCCGCGGTCACTTGCCGCCGTTGACGGCGGCGGCCGTGACGGCGCCGTCGGCGACGCCCCACTTCGTGATGATCTTGTCGTACTCGCCGTTCTTGATGATCGCGTCGAGCGCGGCCTGCAGGGCGTCCCGCAGCTGCGTGTTGTCCTTGGCGACCGCGATGCCGTACGGGGCGGCCTCGACCTGCTCGCCGACGATCTGGAAGTCCTTGCCGCCGCCCGAGGTCTTCACCGCGTACGCGGTGACCGGGAAGTCGGACGAACCGGCCTGGGCGCCGCCCGAGCGGACCCGGGTCTGGGCCTGCTGGTCGTTGTCGAAGGACTCGATCGACAGCTTCTTGCCGCTCGGACACTTCTTGGCCTCGGCCTTGGCGAGGTCCTCGGAGACCGTGCCGCGCTGCACCGCGATCTTCTTGCCGCACAGGTCGGCCCAGGTCTTGATGCCCTGGTCGTCGCCCTTCTTGGTGTAGATCGAGACACCGGCGGTGAAGTAGTCGACGAAGTCGACGCCCTCGCCGACCTTCTTGCCGGTCTCGGAGTCGACACCCTCCTGGCGGTCCTTGGTGTCGGTCATCGCGGACATGGCGATGTCGTAGCGCTTGGAGCGCAGACCCGTGATCAGGGTGTCGAAGGTGCCGTTCTCGAACTGGAACTTCACGCCGAGCTGCTTGCCCATGGCGTCCGCGAGGTCCGGGTCGATGCCGACCGTCTTGCCGGAGGAGTCCTTGAACTCGACCGGGGCGTAGGCGATGTCGGAGCCGACCTTGACGACCCCCTTGTCGCGGATCGCCTGGGGGAGCTTGGCGGCCAGCGGGGCCGAGCTGGTGGACGCGCTGCCGCTGTCGGAGCTGTCCTTGTCCTTGGTCTGGTCGCCGCAGCCGGCGAGCAGCAGAGTGCCTGCGACCGCGATCGCACCCACTGCGGCCAGGCGGTGGTGCGCGGCGGTGGTACGAAGCGTGGAGCGTGCGGTCATCTTGGGTTCCTCCGGCGGATGGGTTGATTTGCCGACAGGTCGACAGTGCCGTTGGGTCGACGAGAACACACGGCTTCGGGTGTCGCGACCTTGTGTGATTACGGCATCTTGCCATTCGGACTGAGCCGTTCAAGGTGCCAGCCATGTCAAAATCGGATAACGGGTGACCCCCGAACCGCGCCGGTTCGGTACGACATGTCCGGACCATCTGCGGGAATCCACTGTTCCGGCCGGAAGATCTTCGGCGCATCCCAGGATGCGGACCGGCGCCCCGAGGCGTTGATCACTGCTTAGGCGCCGGTCAGAGGCTTGTCGAGGACGTGTCCGCTTATTTCATGACGATTCTTGTCATCGAGATGTGACCTTCTCAACCCGCGATGTGACCTTGCGCCGAATGGACTCGTCCTCGGCGCGGGACGTCCGGTAAGAAGGTGCTTTACACCCCTCATCCGGGGCCCCGGGCGCGTGTGCGACGCGCCCGTCGCGTATGACCCGTACGCACCAATCACGTGGGCATGCGCGGTCCCGCCCACTTCTCACCCGAAGTGGCCCACCCTCAACCATTGAAGACTTAAGGGGTAAAACAAAGTGGCAGCGGAGATCGTCAATCCTCGCAGCGACAACAAGCCGGGACATAGCGACCAGGACGGCGGGGCCGAGCCCCTCGATTCCTTCGACCCGGCGTTCGCGCTCCACCGTGGCGGCAAGATGGCCGTGCAGGCCACCGTGCCGCTCCGGGACAAGGACGACCTGTCCCTGGCCTACACGCCCGGCGTCGCGCGCGTGTGCACCGCCATCGCCGAGCAGCCGGACCTGGTCAACGACTACACGTGGAAGTCGTCCGTGGTGGCCGTCGTCACCGACGGCACGGCGGTGCTCGGCCTCGGCGACATCGGCCCGGAGGCCTCCCTCCCGGTGATGGAGGGCAAGGCCATCCTGTTCAAGCAGTTCGGCGGCGTGGACGCGGTGCCGATCGCGCTGGCCTGCACCGGCGTCGACGAGATCGTCGAGACCGTGGTGCGCCTCGCCCCGTCCTTCGGTGGCATCAACCTGGAGGACATCTCGGCGCCCCGCTGCTTCGAGATCGAGCGCAAGCTCCAGGAGCGGCTCGACATCCCGGTCTTCCACGACGACCAGCACGGCACGGCGGTCGTGACGCTGGCCGCCCTGCGCAACGCTGCGCGGCTGAGCGGGCGGTCCATCGCGGATCTGCGGGCCGTCATCTCCGGCGCCGGCGCGGCCGGGGTCGCGATCGCGAGGATGCTGGTCGAGGCCGGTATCGGCGATGTCGCGGTCGCCGACCGCAAGGGCGTCGTCTCGGCCGACCGGGACGACCTGACCTCCGTCAAGCGCGAGGTGGCCGGCTTCACCAACAAGGCGGGCCTGACCGGCTCCCTGGAGGACGCCCTGTCCGGCGCCGACGTCTTCATCGGCGTCAGCGGCGGTACGGTCGCGGAGGCGGCCGTCGCCTCCATGGCGAAGGGCGCGTTCGTGTTCGCCATGGCCAACCCGGACCCCGAGGTGCACCCCGACGTCGCGCACAAGTACGCGGCGGTCGTGGCGACCGGGCGGTCCGACTTCCCGAACCAGATCAACAACGTGCTGGCGTTCCCGGGTATCTTCGCCGGCGCGCTGCAGGTTCGGGCCTCTCGGATCACGGAGGGGATGAAGATCGCGGCGGCGGAGGCGTTGGCGGGTGTCGTTGGCGATGACCTCGCCGCGGATTACGTGATCCCGTCGCCGTTCGACGAGCGGGTTGCCCCGGCGGTGACCTCGGCGGTGGCTGCGGCTGCTCGGGCCGAGGGCGTTGCCCGTCGCTGACGGTTCGGTTGTGCGGGCCGGTGGGGGTGCGCGTCCTGGGGGCTGCGCCCCCAGACCCCCATCGGCCTGCGGCCTCGTCCTCAAACGCCGGACGGGCTGAAGAAGGCCAAGCCAGGCCGGCTGAGAAGGAACGCCGGACGGGCTGAAAAATCCCAAGCGCTGGTCGGCGTTCATGGCAAGAGGGCGTGTGTCACAGCGCCCATCGGTTCCCCGCGCAACCGGCGGAGCCTATCGTCGACGCCATGTTCGCCGTCTACGCCGCCCGAATCGACCGCGACCAACCGCTCGCCGGACTGGAGTCGGGGGACCGACCCGCCCCCGAGGCCCGTCCCGGCTGGAGCACCGTCGATGTCAGGGCCGCCTCCCTCAACCACCACGATCTCTGGTCGCTCCGGGGCGTCGGACTCCCGGAGGACCGGCTGCCGATGATCCTCGGCTGTGACGCCGCCGGTGTCGACGCGGACGGCAACGAGGTCGTCCTGCACTCCGTTATCGGCCAGAGCGGTCACGGCGTCGGCCCGAAGGAACCCCGCTCCATCCTCACCGAGCGCTACCAGGGCACCTTCGCCGAGCAGGTCGCCGTCCCGACCTGGAACATCCTGCCCAAGCCGAAGGAACTCTCCTTCGCGGAGGCCGCCTGTCTGCCCACGGCCTGGCTCACGGCGTACCGCATGCTCTTCACCAACGCCGGTGTCCGCCCCGGCGACTCGGTCCTCGTCCAGGGCGCCGGCGGCGGGGTCGCGACCGCCGCGATCGTGCTCGGCAAGGCCGCGGGGCTGCGGGTCTTCGCCACCAGCCGGGACGAGGCCAAGCGGAAGCGGGCGCTGGAACTCGGCGCGGTCGAGGCGGTGGAGTCGGGCGCGCGGCTGCCGCAACGCGTGGACGCCGTCATCGAGACGGTCGGCGCGGCCACCTGGTCGCACTCGATCAAGTCCCTGCGTCCCGGCGGCACGGTCGTCATCTCCGGCGCGACGAGCGGCGACCGCCCCTCGCACGCCGAACTGACCCGCATCTTCTTCCTCGAACTCAAGGTCGTCGGCTCCACGATGGGCACCAAGGACGAGCTGGAGGACCTGCTCTCCTTCTGCGCCGCCACCGGCGTACGTCCCGTCATCGACGAGATCCTCCCGCTGGACCGCGCCCGCGAGGGCTTCGAACGACTGGAGTCCGGCGACCAGTTCGGAAAGATCGTCCTCACGAACGGCTGACCCCACTCTTCGCCTCTTTTCTTCTCTGCGCCGACGGCCGACCTGTGGTTCACGACGGGTCGGCCGTCGGCGTTTGTCAACTGTGGTTGACAGGCGAGGGGTGTCAACGTAAGTTGACATCATGACCGAAGCAACGGATCTCGCCGAGCGCGCGGGCGATCGCGATCCACGGGTCGGCCTACGGGCCGTCAGCGCCCTGCGCCGCCTGCTGGAGCAGTTGGAGGCGGTACAGGTGCGCAACGCCCGCAATCAGGGCTGGTCGTGGCAGGAGATCGCCGCGGAACTCGGAGTGAGCAGGCAGGCCGTGCACAAGAAGTACGGGAGGCATTGATGTTCGAGCGGTTCACCAAGGACGCCCGCACGGTGGTCCAGGGCGCGGTGGAGCAGGCGGAACGGTCGGGGGCGCGGTCCGTGGACGCCGAGCACATACTGCTCGCGCTGCTGGACCGCGAAGGCAGCCGCGCGTCCTTCGCCCTGGCCGCGCTCGGCGTGACCGACCCCGAGCACAAGGAGTCCGTACGCCGGGCCCTGGCCGAGGCACGACGCCGGGCCGGCTTGTCCCAGGCCGAGGCGGAGGCCCTCGCCGGGCTGGGCATCGACGTCTCGGAGATCGTCGCCCGGGTCGAGGAGGTCCACGGAGTCGGGGCGATGTCCGGGGACCGGGGGAGCGGCGGTCGGGTGACCGGCGGTCGCGGGCCTGGAGGCCGTGGGTCCGGCAGCCGCGGGCTGGGGCGCCGGCCCTTCGAACGGGGCGCGAAGGACGTCCTCGTACGAGCACTGCGCGCCACCCTCGCCCACGGCGACCGGCACGTCGGCGACGAACATCTTCTCCTGGCCCTCACCGTCATGCCGGGCGTACCGGGCGAGGTGCTCGCCGATCACGGCGTGACGCACGAGTCGCTGTCGCGGGTGCTGTACGGAGCGGGTGCCGACGGCGGCGAGGCCAAGGCCGGCTGATCGGGCCGGGCGCCGGACAGCGGCGATCAGCGACGACCAGGGCTCGGCGAACAGGGCGGCGAAGATGTGGCCGTGGGGGTGTCAGGGATGGGTACTGGGGTTGGGCCTGCCGAGAATGACCTGGTCCTTCGAAGGAGAGCCCATGACTGCGTCCGAACCGGCGTCCGATCCGGTGTCCGAGACCGTATCCGTGTCCGAGCCCGTGCCGCTCGTCCTCTTCCCGGCGGACGGAGCCGTGCGGGACGCCGTGACCAAGGTGGGCGGGCAACCGGTGTGGCTGGCGGAGCCGCAGTGGCCGCTGTCCCGGGGGACCGGGCGACCGATGGAGTTCCTGGGGCAGTTCGCCCTGGCGGGCGGTCGGCTCGCGTACCTCTTCATGACCGGGAGCGGCAACGACTCCGTCGACGGCACCTTCGACCCTGAGGGCGGGGAGAACGCCCTCGTGATCCAACCCGACGGCCGCGTCCCTGAGTTCGTGACCGTCGAGGAGCGGGCCGAGGGGCCGAGCGCAGGCGCCGACCATCTGCCGGGTGCCGCCGCTGCCGAGGGGGACGGGGAGAGCCGTCGGCCCTGGCAGTTCCTCGGCGGACCCGGGGTCGAACCGCACTGGCTCCAGGGCGAGGAGCCTCCCGGCGACGACTGGTCCCTGGTCGTCCAGCTCGACTCCGGCAAACTGCCCTTCGACGTCGACTTCGGCGACTCGGGCGTCGGTTACGCCTTCCTCGCCCCGGACGGCAAGGAGGGCCGGTTCCTCTGGCAGTGCATGTGACTGGCGCGCTGTATGCGGCCGGCGGCGCATGCGGCTGGTGGCGCGTGTGACTGGCGCCGGCTGTGAGGGGCCGGCCGGGCGCACTGTGGGGTGCGCCTGGTGCCGTCCCGCTCGCCCGCTCGCCCGCTCGCTCAGGCCTTCGGCGTACGCAGTATCGCCCCGATGTGCGCCGCCGCCGTCGACAAGTGGCGGCGGGCATCGCGCAGTTGGTCGTCCGTGACCCCGTGATCCCGGGCCGCGTCGCGGATGTCGTCCCGGAAGCGGTCGAGCAACCGGTCGAGGTCACGCGCCGCGTCACCGGTCGTCGAGTCGTCGTGCGCCCAGCTCGGCTCGAACTCGGCCGGGAAGTCCTCAGGCGTCTGCGAGTAGTCGGGCTGCGTGCCGGAAGCGTCCGCACCCGCACCGGTGGTACCAGCGCCGGCGCCCGCTCCCGCGCCACCCCGCCCGAACCCGAAGTCCTTCCCGAACTCCTTGCCGAAGTCCTTCCCGAACTCGCCGAACTCCTTGGCCAGTTCGGTCAGCCCCTCGCGCACCCCGGTCGGCCAGTCGCCCCGCGAGAAGTGGTCCTGCACCTGCTCCTGGACCCGCTTGCCGATGCGCTGCAACTCCTCCTGCGCCTGGGCCCGGGCCCGCTCCTGCGCCTCCTTGGCCTGGCGCCGGGCCCGCTGGGCCTCGTCACGGGCCCGCCGGCTCTCGTCCTTGGCCCGCCGGGCCTGTTCCTTCCACTCCTGCTTGACCCGCCGCATCTCCTCCTTGGCGACGCGCCAGGACTCCTTGTCGGTGAAGTCCCCGAAGTCGCCCGCGGGACCGGCGTGTTCGCCATCCCCGCGGCTCCTGGCGCCGGCACCGCTGCGGGCCTCGCTCGCCGCGGCCCGCATCTCGCGCCGCAGATCGCCCGCCGCGCCGCGCACATCGGCGCGGATCTCGGCGGCCAGCTCGGCCACCGACTCGCGGATCTCCAGCTCCAGGTCGGCCAGTTCGCCGCTGCGGTCGGCGAGTTCGGCGCGGCCCGCGTCGGTGATGGCGTACACCTTGCGGCCGCCCTCGGTGGTGTGGGTGACCAGGCCCTCCGCCTCCAGCTTGGCGAGACGGGGGTAGACGGTGCCCGCCGACGGCGCGTACAGCCCCTGGAACCGTTCTTCGAGGAGGCGGATCACCTCGTAGCCGTGGCGCGGGGCCTCGTCCAACAGCTTGAGCAGGTAGAGGCGCAGGCGGCCGTGGGCGAAGACGGGGGGCATGTCAGAGCACCTTCTTGTCGGTCGTACCGTCGGTCGGGGCGTCACTCGTGCCGTCGCCCGGGCCGGAAACGGAATTGTCCCCCGAGTTGCTGTCAGGTTCGGCCGACGGGTCGATGTCGTCGGTGGCGTCCGTGCTGTCGTGCTTGGTCAGCAGGTCGGCGTCCCGGGCCGCGTCGCCGGAGCTCGGAGCCGCATCCGGAACCTCAGCCTCGAAGTCGTCGACCTTCGCCTCGAAGTCGTCCGGCGTCGAGTCCCAGGGCCCGTCCTCAGGCCCGTCCTCCGTCGGAGGTCGCCGCAGCAGGGCGATGGAGCCCGAGACGGTGGTCGCTTTCAGGCGGCCGCTGCCCGAACCGAGCCGGCCGGTGATCCGCTTGGCGCCCCACTGGCCGCTCACCCGCAGGTCCTCGAAGGCGTTGGAGACCGAGCCGCTCGCGGTGTTGGCCTCCACCTCCGCGTCCGCCGGGTGCGGCAGCCGGATGGCGATCTCGCCGGAGACGCTCGTCAGGCTGACGTCGGTCGGGCGACCGGCCGGGTCGAGGTCGACGATCATCGAGCCGCTCACCGACTCCGCCTTGACGGAGGAGCCCGCGCCCTCGACGACGGTCAGATCACCGGAGACGGAGTTGAAACGGAGGTCGCCGCTGAGGGCCTGCGCCTCCACGTTCCCCGAGACGGTGTCCGCGCGGACCGGGCCGGTGAGCCGTACCAGCGTGGTGTCGCCGGTGACCCCCTTGACCTCCGCGCGCCCGTCGAGCCCGGAGACCACGGCCGCGGCGCCGACCACGCCCACCTCGACGCGGGTGTCCACCGGAACGGCCAGGGAGACGACGGCGGAGCGCCGCCAGCCCTTCCGGTCGAGCCACTTGAGGAAGCCCTTCCAGGGCAGATCCTCGTAGGCGACCGTGAGGGTGCCGTCCCGCTGGGTCACTGTCAGGGGAGGTCCCTCGATCCGGGAGACCTCCAGGCGGGCGGAACCTTCCTCGGTGCCCACCACGTTCACCGTTCCGTTGACGACTCGCACATGCAGCTCTCGCACGGGCTCATCGAACGTGAGCTTCCTCGGCTCTGCGACGGACCACTCGGACATGTTCCGGACCTCCCCGTCCTGACGCGCCATATCGCGTCTTCCGCTATTCACGATATATCGCGGTCGAGGAAAGTCAAGCCACTCGTTTGGGGGATATCGACCCCTAGGGGATGCCTTCGGGAGGGTCTAGGGAGGGCTCGGGGAGAGTCTGGGCGAGGTCTCGAAATGCCCCAGAGAGTGACCAGGCATGACAAATTGCCCTAGCGTGCGCGCATGCGTCGGCGCTTCGGAACGAACCGCTACTCGTCGTCCTCGTCGTCGTCCAACCGGGCCAGCCACGTCGCCAGCCGCTCCACCGGCACCTCGAAGTCCGGATTCAGATCGACGAACGTCCGCAGCTGCTCGGCGAGCCACTCGAAGGTGACTTCCTCCTCGCCGCGCCGCTTCTCCAGTTCTTCGATGCCACGGTCCGTGAAGTACATGGGTCAAGGATAAGTGGGCGGAAACGGCCGGGCCGCACCCCCGGATCGGGGGTGCGGCCCGGCCGCACGTGACAGCGGGTGGGGCTTACGCCTCGAACACCTCACGCACCAACTGCTCCTGCTCCGACTGGTGCCGCTTCGCGGAACCGACCGCCGGCGACGACCCGTGCGGACGCGAGATCCGCCGCAGTCGCTCGCCGTGAGGCACGTCCGCGCCGACCGCCAGGTCCAGGTGGTCGATCAGGTTGAGGGCGATGAACGGCCAGGCGCCCTGGTTGGCCGGCTCCTCCTGGGCCCACAGGTACTTCTCGACGTTCGGGTACTTGTTGACCTCCGCCTGGAGCTCCGCACCCGGCAGCGGGTACAGGCGCTCGACGCGGATGATCGCCACGTCCGTGATGCCGCGCTTGGTGCGCTCGGCCTCCAGGTCGTAGTACAGCTTGCCCGCGACGAAGACGACCTTGCGGACCGCGGCCGGGTCGACCGTCGAGTCGCCGATGACCGGGCGGAACTGACCCGACGTGAACTCCTCCGTCTTCGACGCGGCGGCCTTGAGGCGCAGCATCGACTTCGGGGTGAAGACCACCAGCGGCTTGTGGTGCGGGTTGTGCACCTGCCAGCGCAGGAGGTGGAAGTAGTTCGACGGGAGGGTCGGCATCGCGACCGTCATGTTGTTCTGGGCGCAGAGCTGGAGGAAGCGTTCCACGCGCGCGGACGAGTGGTCCGGGCCCTGGCCCTCGTAGCCGTGGGGGAGCAGGAGCGTGACGCCGGACGTCTGGCCCCACTTCTGCTCCGCCGCCGAGATGTACTCGTCGACCACCGTCTGCGCGCCGTTGACGAAGTCGCCGAACTGCGCCTCCCACATCACGAGCGCGTCGGGGCGGGCCAGCGAGTAGCCGTACTCGAAGCCCATGACCGCGTACTCGGACAGCAGGGAGTTGTAGACGTTGTAGCGCGCCTGCTCCTCCGCGAGGTACTGGAGCGGGGTGTACTCCGCGCCCGTCTCACGGTCGATCAGGACCGCGTGCCGCTGGCCGAAGGTGCCGCGCTGCGAGTCCTGGCCGGAGAGGCGGACCGGGGTGCCCTCCAGGAGAAGGGAGCCGACGGCGAGCGTCTCGCCCATGCCCCAGTCGATCGTCCCGTCCTCGACCATCGACGCCCGGCGCTGCAACTGCGGCAGCAGACGCGGGTGTACGTGGAAGTAGTCCGGGATGTTGACCTGGGACTCGGCGATCCGCTTGACGGTCTCCGCGGAGATCGCGGTGTTCACGGCGACCGGGAACTCCGCCTGCGGGTCCGAGATCGGGCCGGCGCTCGGCTGGGCCGTGACGGCCTCGCGGACCTCCGTGAAGACCTTCTCCAGCTGGCCCTGGTAGTCCTGGAGGGCCTGCTCGGCCTCTTCCAGGGTGATGTCGCCGCGACCGATGAGGGACTCGGTGTAGAGCTTGCGCACCGAGCGCTTCTTGTCGATCAGGTCGTACATCAGGGGCTGGGTGAAGGCCGGGTTGTCCGACTCGTTGTGACCGCGGCGGCGGTAGCAGATGAGGTCGATCACCACGTCCTTGTTGAACGCCTGACGGAACTCGAAGGCCAGGCGGGCCACACGGACCACGGCCTCCGGGTCGTCGCCGTTCACGTGGAAGATCGGGGCCTCGATCATGCGGGCCACGTCCGTCGCGTACATGGAGGAACGCGAGGACTCGGGGGCCGCGGTGAAGCCGACCTGGTTGTTGATGACGATGTGGACCGTGCCGCCGGTGCGGTAGCCGCGCAGCTGCGACATGTTCAGCGTCTCGGCGACCACGCCCTGGCCAGCGAAGGCCGCGTCACCGTGCAGGGCGACCGGCAGGACCGTGAAGTCCGTACCGCCCTTGTTGATGATGTCCTGCTGGGCGCGGGCGATGCCCTCGATGATCGGGTCGACCGTCTCCAGGTGGGAGGGGTTCGCGGCCAGCGAGACCTTGATCTGCTCGCCGTCCAGGCCCGTGAAGGTGCCGTTGGCGCCCAGGTGGTACTTGACGTCGCCGGAGCCGTGCATCGACTTCGGGTCGAGGTTGCCCTCGAACTCGCGGAAGATCTGCGCGTACGACTTGCCGACGATGTTCGCCAGGACGTTCAGGCGGCCGCGGTGGGCCATGCCGATGACGACCTCGTCCAGGCGGGACTCGGCGGCCGAGTCCAGCACCGCGTCGAGCAGCGGGATGACGGACTCGCCGCCCTCCAGGGAGAAGCGCTTCTGGCCGACGTACTTCGTCTGCAGGAAGGTCTCGAAGGCCTCCGCCGCGTTCAGGCGGCGCAGGATGCGCAGCTGCTCCTCGCGCTCCGGCTTGGTGTGCGAGCGCTCGATGCGGTCCTGGATCCACTTGCGCTGCTTGGGGTCCTGGATGTGCATGAACTCGATGCCGGTGGTGCGGCAGTACGAGTCGCGCAGCACGCCGAGGATGTCGCGCAGCTTCATCAGGGACTTGCCGGCGAAGCCGCCGACCGCGAACTCGCGCTCCAGGTCCCACAGGGTGAGCCCGTGCTCGGTGATGTCCAGGTCGGGGTGCTTGCGCTGGCGGTACTCCAGCGGGTCGGTGTCGGCCATGACGTGGCCGCGGACCCGGTAGGAGTGGATCAGCTCGAAGACGCGGGCGGCCTTGGTGACGTCGTCGTCGTGCGAGGCGTCGATGTCCTTGAGCCAGCGGACCGGCTCGTAGGGGATGCGCAGCGCCTCGAAGATGTCGTCGTAGAAGCCGTTCTCGCCGAGGAGGTAGTTGGCGACGACGCGCAGGAACTCGCCGGAGGCGGCGCCCTGGATGACCCGGTGGTCGTAGGTCGACGTGAGCGTCATGACCTTCGAGATGCCGAGCTTGTTCAGGGTGTCCTGGGAGGTGCCCTGGAACTCCGCCGGGTAGTCCATGGAGCCGACGCCCATGATGACCGACTGACCGGGCATCAGACGCGGCACCGAGTGGACCGTGCCGAGGCCGCCGGGGTTGGTCAGGGAGACCGTCACACCGGTGAAGTCGTCCATGCCCAGCTTGCCGTCACGCGCACGGCGGACGATGTCCTCGTAGGCCTGCCAGAACTCGAAGAAGTTCAGCGTCTCGGCCTTCTTGATGCCCGCGACGACCAGCTGGCGGTCGCCGTTGGGCTTCACCAGGTCGATGGCGAGGCCGAAGTTGATGTGCTCCGGCTTGACCAGGGTCGGCTTGCCGTCCTTCTCCGCGAAGGAGTAGTTCATCGACGGCATGGCCTTGATGGCCTGCACCATCGCGTACCCGATGAGGTGCGTGAAGGAGATCTTCCCGCCCCGGGCGCGCTTGAGGTGGTTGTTGATGACGATGCGGTTGTCGAAGAGCAGCTTCACCGGGACCGCGCGCACGGACGTGGCCGTGGGCACCTCCAGCGAGGCGTTCATGTTCTTCGCGACGGCGGCGGCGGGGCCGCGCAGCGTCACCAGCTCCGGGCCCTCGGCGGGCGCGGTCTGCGCGGCCGGCTTGGCCACCGCGGGCTTCGCCTGCGTCGGCGCGGGAGCCGTGGCCGGCTTCGCGGCCGGAGCCGCGGCGGGCGCAGCAGCCGCGGCTGCCGGCTTCGGGGCCGCGGGGGCCGGCGCGGGAACCGCCGGGGCGGCCGCGGCCGGCGCGCTGGGCGCCGCCGGAGCGGGAGCCGGAGCCTGATTCGTCGGGGTGGTCGCTACGGCCCCCGCGGCCGCAGTGCCCGCCGGAGCCGGGGCGGCAGCGGCGCCCGGCTTGTAATCGGCGAAGAAGTCCCACCAGGCTCGGTCCACCGAGTTCGGATCCTGGAGGTACTGCTGATAGATCTCGTCGACGAGCCACTCGTTGGGGCCGAACGCGGCAGCGGGGTTCTTCCCCGTTGCTTGGTCGGACTCGGTCGAGATGGTCGAGTTACTGGGGGACTGTGACGACACGGCGGCAACCGCCCTCTTCCGCTTCACAAGGTGATGGACAGCGGGAATTAAGGCTACGCCCCCATGACCGCGAAGGTCAGGCCGGGCCGGTTCATCGTCGTGTAAGTCACACCGGAAATCGTGTTTCGGGCCGTGAAATGGCGGGAAACAAGCGTGGTTCCGCTCTGGAACGAGGTGGCCGGAACGCGCGAACGCAGGCCCTGCGCACCGAACGGGCGGGCCTGTCGCAGATCACACGTGCCCGTCAGCGCGGACGCACCTGGATCTTGAAGTTCCGGATCGGACTTTACGTCAACTTGGTACGGAAGTCTCTCCCGGAAGGGTGACGAGGATCCGGCAACCCCGCTCGGATTCGGCCACTCCGATCCGGCCGCCGTGCAGATCCACGGCCCAACTGGCGATCGCCAGGCCCAGTCCCGTACCCCCGTCGCTGCCCGGGCCCTTGGAGGTGCCCGCGCCGCCCCGGTTGAAGCGTTCGAAGACCCGGTGCCACTCGGAGCGCGGGATGCCCGGACCCTCGTCGAGGACCTCCAGCTCCAGCGACTCCGGCAACGTCCCGCGCCGCGCCTTCACGACCACCCGGCCGTGCGCCGGGCTGTGCTTGACCGCGTTGTCGATGAGATTCGCCACGACCTGGTGGATCCGCTCCGGGTCCGCGTGCGCGGTCAGCTCCGGCGGCGAGACGTCGAGGTGCAGATGGACGTCGGTACGGGTGTGACTCCCGGAGCCCGACGCGATGCCCGCGCGCGCGGGCACGGCCATGTTGGCCTCCTTCAGCACGCCCGAGAGGTACGGCCACACCTCGAAACGCCGCTTGCGCAGCGGTACGACGCCGTTGTCCAGGCGGGACAGGTCGAGCAGCGTCTCCACCAGCCGCCCGAGGCGCTCCGTCTGCTTCAGGGCCGTGCGCATGGTCTCGGGGTCGGCGGGCGAGACACCGTCGACGATGTTCTCCAGGACCGCCCGCAGGCCGGCGATGGGCGTGCGCAGCTCGTGCGAGACGTTCGCCACCAGCTCCTTGCGCTGCCGGTCCTGGGCCTCCAGCTCGTCGGCCATGACGTTGATCGTCTGGGCCAGGTCACCGAGCTCGTCGCGCCGGTTCTCGCGCACCCGGCGGGTGTAGTCGCCGCGCGAGATGGACCGGGCGACCGTGTTCATGTCGTCCAGCGGGGCGGTGAGGGAATGGGCCACGAACTGCGTTATCAGCAGTGTGGCGATCATCGAGAAGACCGTGATGAAGCGGAGCTCCGTCTTGGTGTGCACCGCGATCATCGACAGACCGGTGGTGATCAGCACCGAGATGACGACGAGACCGCCGAGCTTGGTCTTGATCGAGAACGGGCGTACGCCGCCCCAGGGTTCCTCCCCGGGGCTCCTCCGTGCGGTCGGCCGCCCGTCGCTCATGGCGTCGGTGTCTCCAGCGCGTAGCCCACACCGTGCACCGTGCGGATCCGCTCGGCGCCGATCTTCCGGCGCAGCGCCTTGATGTGGCTGTCGACGGTCCGGGTGCCGGAGGCGTCCGCCCAGTCCCACACCTCGGCCAGCAACTGCTCACGGGAGAGCACCGCGCGCGGGGTGTTGGCCAGGCAGACCAGCAGGTCGAACTCGGTGGGAGTGAGGTGCACGTCCTCACTGCGCACCCGCACCCGGCGCTGCGCGTGGTCGATCTCCAGCTCGCCCAGGCGCAGGATGCCCGAGCGCGGGGTGGACGCGGCCACCACGGCCCGCTCCACCCGGCGCAGCAGGACGTGCACGCGCGCGGCCAGCTCGCGCATCGAGAACGGCTTGGTCATGTAGTCGTCGGCGCCGACCCCGAGCCCGACCAGCATGTCGGTCTCGTCGTCGCGCGCGGTCAGCATCAGCACCGGCACCGGGCGCTGGGCCTGCACGCGGCGGCAGACCTCCAGGCCGTCGAAGCCGGGCAGCATGATGTCGAGGATCAGCAGATCGGGCTGCCAGGCCTCGGCGGTGTCGACGGCCGACGGACCGTCGACCGCGGTCTGCACGACGAAACCTTCGGCGCGCAGACGGGCCGCGATAGCGTCGACGATGGTCGGGTCGTCCTCGACCACCAGCACCCGGCGCTGTGCGCCCGGGGTCGTCGCCGTGCTGCTGTGTGCGGTGTGTGTCTGCTCCATCGCCCGCCCCTGAGTTGCTTTCCGGAATCCGTGGGGTGATCCGTTGACTGCCCATGCCTGAGCATGCTTGCGATTGACGCTTGAATGATCCGCGCCAAGGCAGCAGGGTACGGGGAGTAACGGTGCCACGGCTATCCAGGTCGGACAGCGAGGTGCACGACGTCCGGAACTCCCCGGGCAACCGGGATCTCTTCGGTACGCACCCGTTGGAACCCGGCATTCCGCAGTGTTCCTTCAAATTCCGGAGAGGGCTGCGCCGACCACACCGCGAGCACCCCACCAGGCCTCAAAACCCTTGCGCAGCCTGCGAGTCCGGCCGCCGAGTAGAGCCCGTCATTGCCCTCGGTGACGGTCCAGCCCGGACCGTTGTCGATGTCCAGGCACAGCGCGTCATACGTGGCGCAAGTCTCATTGACGTGATCGAGCAGGTCGGTCTCGGTGATCCGGGTGCGCGGATCGGCGACCGCCTTGGTCGAAATACCGGACAACGGCCCGTCTAAATGCCAGTCCACGACGGCGTGCTCCCGCTCCACGACCGTGATGGCCCCCCAGCGCGGGTTCGCTGCCGCGTGTGCGAGCGAGAAGCCGACGCCCAGCCCGCCGATCAGCAGCTCCGGCCGCTCCCGATCGTCCAGCGCGCCGAGCGCCGCGTCGACCAGCAGCCGCTCCGAGCGGCCGTCCGAGGTGTCCATCAGGAAGCACCCGTTGGCGATGATCTGCAACAGCTCGCCGTGCCGACGCAGCACGACCTCGCCGTACGGCCCCTCGCGCCGGTCCAGGACCACTGGGCTGTCGTAGAAGGTGGTCATCGGCCCATCCTGCACGAACTCGGCTTGACGACCACGGGAATTAACGGTTGACCACCCGTGACCGGCGGACGTCCCGGAAGCCTGAGAGGTTCCTGAGAATCGCCTCCCGCGTGGCGTCGGTCATAGACAGAGACCCTGGGGGCGTCGAAGGCTGGAGGTGAAACGGAAGGAGCGCCTCACCGTGGAACCCGCCACCCCGACCGACGCGAAGGCCTCCGGCCTGCTGGACGGAGTACCGAGGCAGCGGAGCCGCTGTGCCGCGTCCACCGGTGATGTGGACGGGACGCCGGTACCGATATCCCCGGCGAAGGCTCTTCGAGTCCCGCGCGTCTGGCGTCTCCTCCCCACCCCCACCGGCACACCGTTCACCTTCGGCTTCGCGATCGTCCTCGCCCTCACCTCACTCCTGGTCGCCGACGCGGCACCCTCTCTTGTGCACGCCCTGCACCAGGGCTCCAGCACGGACGTGGCCCACCTCGTACGGACCCCGATGCTGGTGCTGCTCACCAGCGCACTGTGGATCGCGGGCGGGATCGTCACGCCGTACGCCGTCCTCTTCCTGCTCGTCCTCACCGCGCTGGAGCGGCGGATAGGCGGGGCGCGTACGGCGGTCGTCTTCCTGACCGGCCACATCCTGGCGACCCTCGCGACGGAGGTCCCGGTGGGGCTCGCGGTGCTGGTCGGGCACCTGCCGGACAGCTCGCTGCACCGGATGGACTACGGCATCAGCTTCGGCGTCGCGACGTGTGTCGGGGCGCTGGCCGGACTGGTGTCCCCGTGGGTGCGGTGGCCGTTGGTGGTGCTGTTCGGCGGAATGCTGATCGAGGACCTGATCGAGTTCACGGATCCCCTGACGAACTGGGGGCACGTGTTCTCGCTCGCGATAGGGCTGGCGATGTGGCCGGTGGTTCGCCGGTGGCGGGTCGTTGGGCGCTCTACTGGGCTGCCGCGTGCTGTTGTCGGGCGGCTGCCGACGCGTCGTGGCTGATCGCGCAGTTCCCCGCGCCCCTTAGGTCGTGAACTTGGCGCTGGTCAGGAGGGCGGCGGTGGTCCAGCCGAGGTGCTCGTACAGTGCTCGTCCGTCGGGGGTGCCCGCGAGGACGCCGGTCCGGGCGCCTTGTTCGGCCGCGGTCGCCTGAAGGGTGCGTACTACGAGGCCCCCCAACCCCCTGCGGCGATGAGCCGGGGCCGTCTCCACCCTGTCCACCACGGCCGTCGGCCCGCTGACGCCGACCTGTCCGCGGGCCGCCAGGGCGCCGTCCGGGGCCGTCACCACTGCCTGGGTGACGGGGCCGCGGGTCCAGGTGCGCAGCCGGTAGCCGTCCGGCGCGGCCGGCGGTGCGTCCCGGGTCAGCGGTACGGACATCAGGAACCCCGGGTTCGGGTCGATCCACCACCCCGGGCCCAGCCACCCCTGTACCAGCGTCGGATCCGTGAACACCTTCAGCCAGACGCCGTACCCCGTCACGGAGTCCGCCACCTTCCGTACGACGGTCTCCTCGACGTCGTCGCCGATGTCCCCCAGCACCCTCCGGGAGACCTGCTCGACCTGCCCCACGTCGACGCTCCACCCCCACGGCTCCTCGACGGGCGGCGCGGCCCCGCGCGACAGAACCCATCCGCTCACCCAGGCGCGTACGAGGTCGTTCACAACATCCTCCGGTAAGGATTGATCGGGCCATCAGGGTATTACGTGATCCTGGATCGGCGACACCCCTCAAATGCAGCCCGGCACAAACCCAGCCCGTCCGGCGTTTGAGGACAAGGCCCCTTCAGGGCCGGCGCGGGGGTCCGGGGGCGGCGGCCCCCGGAAACGCCCAGCTCAACGCCGGTTTGCTCACAGCGAACAGTGGACCGGGAACATTGGCGGAGCCCCACGCATTGAGTCGGCATAGCTCAACTTGAATGCCGAAGGGGAGATCATGGCTTCGACGTCCACACCGCTCACCCTGCCCGTGCTGCCGCTCGACGGCGAGGTCGTGCTGCCCGGCATGGTGGTTCCGCTGGATCTGAACGACACCGATGTACGTGCCGCGGTGGAGGCCGCGCAGGCAGCCGCCCGGAACGAGCCCGGAAAGCCGCGGGTGCTGTTGGTTCCACGGATCGACGGGACCTACCCGAGCACCGGCGTGCTCGGCACCGTGGAGCAGGTCGGCCGGCTGGCCGACGGTGACCCGGGTGCCCTGATCCGCGCCCGCGGCAGGGTCCGGATCGGCGCCGGTACCACCGGACCGGGTGCCGCCCTGTGGGTCGAGGGCACCCGGATCGAGGAGACCGTGCCCGAGCCGCTGCCCGGTCACGTCACCGAACTTGTGAAGGAGTACAAGGCGCTCGCCACCGCCTGGCTGCGCAAGCGCGCCGCCTGGCAGGTCGTGGACCGCGTCCAGGCCATCGACGACGTGGGCCAGCTCGCCGACAACTCCGGTTACTCGCCGTTCCTCACCACCGATCAGAAGATCGAGCTGCTGGAGACCAGCGACCCGATCGCCCGCCTCAAGCTCGCCACCCAGCAGCTGCGCGACCACCTCGCCGAGCAGGACGTGGCCGAGACGATCGCCAAGGACGTCCAGGAGGGCGTCGACAAGCAGCAGCGCGAGTTCCTGCTCCGCCGCCAGCTGGAGGCGGTCCGCAAGGAGCTGCGCGATCTGAACGGCGAGCAGGAGGGCGAGGAGTCCGACGACTACCGCGCCCGCGTGGAGGCCGCCGACCTGCCCGAGAAGGTCCGTGAGGCCGCGCTCAAGGAGGTCGAGAAGCTGGAGCGGTCCAGTGACCAGTCCCCCGAGGGCTCCTGGATCCGCACCTGGCTGGACACGGTCCTCGAACTGCCGTGGAACGAGCGGACCGAGGACGAGTACGACATCCGGGGCGCCAAGGCGATCCTCGACGCCGAGCACTCCGGCCTGGAGGACGTGAAGGCGCGCATCACCGAGTACCTGGCGGTGCGCAAGCGCCGTACCGACCGCGGTCTGGGTGTCATCGGCGGTCGGCGCGGCGGTGCCGTCCTGGCCCTCGTCGGCCCGCCCGGCGTCGGCAAGACCTCGCTCGGCGAGTCCGTCGCGCACGCCATGGGCCGCAAGTTCGTCCGCGTCGCCCTCGGCGGCGTCCGCGACGAGGCGGAGGTCCGCGGTCACCGGCGTACATACGTCGGCGCGCTGCCCGGCCGGATCGTGCGGGCCATCAAGGAGGCCGGTTCGATGAACCCGGTCGTCCTGCTGGACGAGATCGACAAGGTCGGCTCGGACTTCCGCGGCGACCCCGCGGCGGCCCTCCTGGAGGTCCTGGACCCGGCGCAGAACCACACCTTCCGCGACCACTACCTGGAGGTCGAGCTCGACCTGAGCGACGTGGTCTTCCTGGCGACGGCCAACGTGCTCGAAGCCATCCCGGAGGCCCTCCTGGACCGGATGGAACTGGTCCGGCTCGACGGCTACACCGAGGACGAGAAGGTCGTCATCGCCCGCGACCACCTGCTCCCGCGCCAGCTGGAGCGGGCGGGTCTGAACGAGGACGAGGTGGTCATCGACGAGAGCGCCCTGCGCAAGCTCTCCGGCGAGTACACGCGCGAGGCGGGCGTCCGCACCCTGGAGCGCTCCATCGCACGGCTGCTCCGCAAGGTCGCGGCACAGCACGAACTCGGCGAGCGGAAGCTGCCGTTCACCGTCACGGACGAGGACCTGCGCGCCCTGATCGGCCGCCCGCACCACGTCCCGGAGTCGGCGCAGGACCCGGCCGAGCGCCGTACGGCGGTCCCGGGTGTCGCCACCGGCCTCGCGGTCACCGGCGCCGGCGGAGACGTCCTGTTCGTCGAGGCGTCCCTCGCGGACCCGGAGACGGGCGCGGCGGGCCTGACCCTCACCGGTCAGCTGGGCGACGTGATGAAGGAGTCGGCGCAGATCGCGCTGTCCTTCCTGCGCTCGCACGGAGCCGAACTGGAACTGCCGGTCGCGGACCTGAAGGACCGCGGCGTGCACATCCACTTCCCGGCGGGCGCGGTCCCCAAGGACGGCCCGAGCGCCGGCGTCACCATGACGACGGCCCTGGCGTCGCTCCTGTCGGGGCGCCTGGTCCGCACGGACGTGGCCATGACGGGCGAGGTCTCGCTGACCGGCCGGGTGCTCCCGATCGGCGGCGTCAAGCAGAAGCTGCTGGCCGCGCACCGGGCGGGCGTCACCACCGTCATCATCCCCAAGCGCAACGAACCCGATCTGGACGACGTCCCCGCGGAGGTCCTGGACAAGCTCGACGTCCACGCCGTGACCGACGTCCGCCAGGTCCTGGAACTGGCCCTGTCGCCGGCCACCAACGGCGCGGAGACGGAGTCGGAGGTTCCGGTGGCGGCGTGACGGACGCCAACGGATAGGGGAAGGCCCGGGTCCCGTGAGGGAGGCCCGGGCCTTTTTCTTACGCCCTGTCTCATGTCCTGTCCGCTGTCCTGTCCGCTGTGCTGTCCGTGTCAGCCGTTGGCAAGGGCCACGACCCGGTCCAGCGCCCCGTTGAACTTGTCGTGGTCGCCCACGGTCGGTCCGGACGAGGTGTACTGCCACATCGTGTAGTAGCTCCACCCGGCCGGCAGCGTCCCCGGGGCGGTGGCGTACCGGGCGATCCACAGCGGGTTGGCGGTGGCGAAGCCGGCGTAGTCGCCGGTGCACTGGGTCCACCAGCTGGTGGCGGTGTAGATGACGGCGTCACGGCCCGTGCGGGCCTTGTAGGTGTTCAGGAAGTCGGCGATCCAGCTGACCATCGCGGCGGCGGTCTTGCCGTAGCAGGCGGCGCCGTAGGGGTTCCACTCGATGTCGAGGACGCCGGGCAGGGTCCTGCCGTCCCGGGACCAGGCGCCGCCGTGGTCGGCGAAGTAGTTGGCCTGGGTGGCGCCGCTGGTGGTGTCGGGGGTGGCGAAGTGGTACCCGCCGCGGATCATGCCGACGTCGTAGGAGCCGTTGTACTGCTGGGCGAAGTACGGGTTCGTGTAGTACGTGCCTTCCGTCGCCTTGGTGTACGCCCACCGGACCCCGCTGCTCCACAGGGTCGCCCAGGCGACGTTGCCCTGGTAGCCGGAGACGTCGACGCCCTCGGTCTGGGTGGCGTCACCGGGAACCGGCGTGCCGGCGCTGCCGTCGTGGGAGAGGACGCCGATGCCCATCCGGGCGGAGCCCCGGGCGGGGGTGTCGGCGGCGGAGGCCGGGACGGCGAGGACGAGGGTGAGGGCGGCGAGCAGGAGTCCGGTGAGGAAGGTGAGGAGGGTGGGGGAGAGGTGTCCGGGGCGGGCCGATCCGGGTCTGTGCACGGGCATGGCGTGCCTCCGAGGGAGAGGTGGGGGGAACGGCCTCTGCTGGCGTGAGCATGCCAGTCAAGGTCTGGTGGAGACGCTACGCAGCTCGACGAGCAGGTGGGAAGAGGGGCCAGAGGCTGCCGTTGGTCTAGCCCTGCGAAATACTTGCCGAGCTGCGGCGACGACGGCGTTCGGCGGAAACTTTCAGGACCGGGAAACCCCGGGAACAGCGAGGCAGGGGCTGACGTGGACGACGGTACGAACGGTGACGAACACCGTGTGGAGGCACAGGTGACACCGAGCGGCGCGGACCAGGAGCACCTTTCCGCCCCGAGCGGCGCCGACCAGGAGTACCTCTCCCTGGAGCGCGAACTGACGGTCCTGCTCCGGCGCGCCCGGGCCAGCCAGGGCGAGATGGCCCGCGAGGTCCACCCCGACCTGGAGACCGCCGCGTACGGCCTCCTCGTACGCCTCGACGAGCGCGGCCGGCAGCGGGCGACCGAGCTGGCGGCCTACATCGGCGTCGGCAAGGCCACCATGTCCCGGCAGCTGCGCGCCCTGGAGGAGCTCGGCCTGATCGCCCGCGAACCCGACCCCGCCGACGGCCGCGCCTGGCTGGTCGACCTCACCGAGGAGGGCCGCGGCCGGGTGGCCAAGGTCCGCGACGCCCGCCGCGCCCGGTACGTCAGCCAGCTCGCCCACTGGGACCGGCGGGAGGTCTCCGAACTGGCCCGGCTGCTGGCGCAGTTGAACCGGCAGGTGGAGAAGTAGCGCCCGGAATCGGGAGCCGGAAGCGGCACCCGGAATCAGCACCCTCGTACCGCGACCGCCCCCGCACGGCTCCCCTCACACCTCCGCGAACACCACCGTCGCGTCGTCGTGCGTCTTGCTCCGTCGCAGGAACACCCGCTCGGTGTCCGCGACTTCGAGTGCACGCACCCGGGCGACCAGTGCCGCCGCCCCCTCCTTGCGGACGAACCTGAAGCAGTCCTCCCAGTCGCCCTCGTGGAACTTCTCCACCCAGCGGGTGGCCCCGTCGGTCAGCGCGACCAGGGTGCGGACCTCCGTGCGGGGCATGGTGCCGGTCACCGCGCGCCCGGCCACCGAGGGATCCGCGGCCGCCGTGAAGAAGCCGCCCTCCTTGTTGCGGACCGCGGAGTCCACCAGGGCGTCCGTGGCCAGGGCCGAGCGGGGGAGGCGGGCGATGCGGTCGTCGAGGAGAGGGGAGACCGAGCCCGTCGGGGACTCGACCAGGAGGGCCGAGTCCGACAGGACCAGGTACTCGACCGACTCGGCCGACCAGCGGGCGACGACCACTGTGGCCTGTGGGGTGCGTGGGTGAGAAAGGTCACAGGTGTCCGCGTGGGCCGCCGCCGTACGGGCGATCGCGCGGGACAGGGCCTCGGCGAGCGGAACATCCGGGCGGGAAACGGTCAGTTCGGTCAGTGCGCCGCCGAGGCGGGCCGTGAACCAGGGGACGGAATGCAGACACCCCGTGCCGTCCTTCGGCGGTGTCACCCCGTCCAGGACGACGAGCGAGCCGCCCTGGCCGGAGGCGGGCAGCGTGACGCTCGCGAAGTCCTCGTTGGGGCGGGCCGGATCGCCGGCTTCCGATACAAGTTCCGTACGCATCCGGCCAGTCTGCACGACGTCTTCACAGGCTTCACCAAAGGCTGGCACGGGTCGCCGAGTTGACACACCCGTGCAGGTCAGAAGCCAGTTTTGGGGTGGAATCCGATGATCGCGGAAGGCGTGGCGGCACATAGTGCCACCGCCCGCCGCAGACGTCCAACCGGCCCGCCGGAAGCGGCCGTCCGGGATGCCGGAGGAACTTGCCCGCCAACTCCCCTCCGATGTTCACTCCTTCGGGTGGCGGGTCCGGTGATGCGCGACCACTGCCCACCGGCACTGGGAGGGTCGGGGACCGGTGGGGGCACCCCCTGCGCCCGCTCGGCCGGGAGCATGGGGGAGGGTGTACGCACAGTCGGCAGGAAGTGACGCGACGTCACCCCGCCCTTGGGTATCACGAGTCAGGAATGCGAGCACCGGTGCAGAAGACGCGGCCTCGTCGCACAGGCAAGCAGACGGCCTCCACAGGGAGCACGGAACACGCCCCCGAGACCGTCACCGGCAAGGGCCGCCCCACCCACGTACGCAACCGGCTGATCGTCGCCGTGGCGGTCGTGGCCGCGGCCGTCGCCGGGGCCGGGGCGCCCACCGTTCTCACCGCGTCCGGTCGACTGAGCGACTCCCAGGACCTGGTGACGTTCGCCGAGCAGACCCAGGACGCCCTCGCGCTGGCCCACTCGCTGGCCGACGAGCGCGACGAGGTGACCTCGTACATCGCCGCCGGGCGGCCCAAGTCCAAGGCCCCCTCCGAGGACAGCGGCGCCCGCGTCGACCGCCAGGTCGAGGACCTGCGCGCCGACACCGACCTGCCGGCCGCCCTGCGCGGCGACCTCGATGGCATCGCGACCCTGCGCCGCGCCGCGCTCACCGGGCAGAGCAGCGCCCTGGAGGCGCACAACGCCTACTCCGCCGCGATCACCGAACTGCACCGGCTCGCCGAGGAGTTGGCCGAGCGGATGCCGGCCCGCGCGGGCTCCGGCGGGTACGCGCTCGCCGAGTTGGACTCCGCCGTCCAGCAGGCCGCCGCCGCCCGCGGACTGCTGCTCGCCGCGCTGAACGTGCCGCGCAGCACGCAGAGCGCCGTCGACCCCGTCACCGGTCTGCCGACCACGACCACCACGTCCTCGGCCGCCGACACCAAGACGCGCGACGCCCTGACCGCCGCCGCCCAACAGGCCCGGCTGCGCTCCGACTCGGCGCTCGCCGACTTCCGCGACACCGCGCCCAAGGCCGCCCGCGAGTCCTACGACTCCACGGTCACCGGTGCCGAGGTCAACTCCGCCGAGAAGTACCTCACCGCCCTCACCGACCAGCCCACGCTCACCGACGGCGAACTCTCCACCAGCGTGAAGAAGGCCGACGCCGCGCTCTCCGCCCGCGTCGACCTGATGCGCGGCGCCGAGTCCGCCCTCTACGAGCGCCGCAGCAAGCAACTCGCCGGGCTGCGCGACGACGACGTCACCGCGCTGGAGATCCGGATCGCCGCCCTCGGCGCGCTGGTCCTGCTCACCATCGGCATCGCCACCGCGATGGCCCGCACCCTCACCCGCCCGCTCTCCGTGCTCCGCCGCGGCTCGGCCCGCCTCGCCCAGGCGGAGAACCCGGCGGCCGAGGAGCCCATCACCTTCACCGGCCGCAACGACGAGTTCGCCCAGGTCGTCCGCTCCGTCAACGCCCTGCACGCGCACGCGGTCGCCCACCACGAGCGCGTCACCACCCTGGAGTCCGACCGCAAGCACCTGGTCGGCCAACGCCAGCGGATGGCCGACGCCCGCGAGGACCTGCGTACCGAAGTCGCCGACTCCGCGGCCCAATTGGAGCGGCTGCGGGCCAGCATCGGCTCCACCTTCGTCAACCTCGCGCTGCGCACGCTCGGCCTGGTGGAACGTCAACTCACCGTGATCGAGGGCCTGGAGGAGCGCGAGCAGGACCCCGACCGCCTCTCCACCCTCTTCAAGCTCGACCACTTCGCCACGGTCATGCGCCGCCACAGCGAGAACCTCCTGGTCCTCGCCGGCACCGAACACGTCCAGCAGAGCGCGGGCCCGGTCCCGCTCGTGGACGTCGTACGCGCCGCGGTCAGCGAGATCGAGCGCTACGAGCGTGTCCGCATCGCCGCCCTCCCGCCGCACGCCCACGTGGCCGGCTTCGCCGCGGACGACCTCTCCCACCTGCTGGCCGAACTCATGGAGAACGCCACCTCGTTCTCCCCGCCCGACCGTCCCGTCGAGGTCTCCGGCTGGCTCCTGGAGAGCGGCGAGGTCATGCTCTCCGTCCAGGACGAGGGCATCGGCATGGCCCCCGACCGCATGACCCGCCTCAACACCCGCCTGGCCGAGTTCGATCCGGCCTCCCCGTACGAGCAGGAGGGCGAGGACGGCCTGGGCCTCGGCCTCTACGTCGTGGCCCGCCTCGCCCACCGTCACGGCGCCCGGGTCCAGCTCCGCGAGCAGAAGCAGGGCGGGGTGGCGGCGGTGGTGGTGATCCCGAGCCCCCTCCTGGCGCAGAACCCCACGGCCGCGGTCCCTTCCTCCGCGGCCAAGCCCCCGGTCCCCGGCGGCACCCACACCTTCTCCCTCCCGGGCGCCGACGCCGAGGCCAACTCCAACGTCCTCCACACCCGCCCCAAGCCGGGCGACCCGCTGGTCGAACTGGCCGAGAAGGCGATGGAACACGCGGAGACGAGCACGGAGACGCCTGCGCAGGCGAGTACGGAGCCCCCGGAGCGTCCGTCGGAAATGACGATGGAGCTGCTGGTCCCCACGCCGGCACCGACGTCGCCCTCCGCCACGACGCACCCGTCGGCCGCCGACGGCGATTCCGCCCCACAGGGGCCACCCGCACCCGACGACGAAAGCCGCACGGGTGGTGCGGGTGAGAACACTCCCGCCGAAGGCGAAGCCGAGGCGGCACACACCCGCACACCTGACGGCCCGGACGAGGACCCCGTCACAGCCAAGGGCCTCCCCAAGCGCACCCCCAAAATCACCGCCCCCACCCAGACCCCACGCCAGCGAAGCACCGGCGTCGACCCGGAAGCCCTCCGCAGGAGACTCGGCGGGTTCCGCCAAGGCGCCCAGGCCGGTCACCGGGACGTACAGGCGGAGATCGCCGAACAGACAGGCCAGACCAAGCAACCGGCCGCAGGATCACCCACATCCGACGTCGCCACGGGGGGCACAGTCGAGGAGGCAAGCAGTTGACCGCGCCCAGTACCTTCGGACTGAGCAGTGAAGCCCGAAACCTGCACTGGCTACTGACCAACCTGGTCGAAGAGGTCCCCGGCATCCAGTCGGTCGCGGTCGTCTCCTCCGACGGCCTGCTGCTCCTCTCCTCCGACCCGGAACGGAACACGGAGGCCAGGGAAGCCCTGGAGACCAAGCGCACCGGACCGCGCGGCTCCGCCGCCGACCTCGCCACCATCGTCTCCGGCATCGGCAGCCTCACCGTCGGCGCCGCGAAACTGATGGACTCGGGCCCGGTGAAGCACACGATGGTCGCGATGGACGACGGCAGCCTCTTCGTGATGTCGATCAGCGACGGCTCGCTGCTCGGCGTCCACGGCTCCGCGGACTGCGACATGAGTGTCGTGGCGTACCACATGGCGCTCTTCGTGGGCCGGGCCGGCCACGCGCTGACGCCCGAACTCCGCAGCGAGCTGCGGAAGTCCATCGAGTCCGAGGAATCCGAGGCGTCCGAGTCGACGGGGAGCACCCGATGAGCCCTGACCCGAAGAAGCTCCCGGTACGCGGCGGTGAGCGCAAACCCGCCCGCGTCCGTCCCTACTCGCTCACCGGCGGCCGCACCCGCTTCGGTCACGTACTCCTCGTGGAGACGTTCGTCGCGGCGCTCGAAGCGCCCGAGGAGCGCAAGGAGTTGACGAATGGCTCCCTCAACACCCGGGTCATGCCGGAGATGCGGGCCATCGTCGAACTGTGCCGCCGTATGCGCACGGTGGCCGAGATCGCCGCGCTGCTGAAGATGCCGCTCGGTGTGGTCCGCGTGCTGCTCAGCGATCTCGCGGACCAGGGAAAGATCCGTGTGTACGGCACCGGTACCGGTCACGGTACGGGCCGTCCCGACCGCGCTCTGCTGGAAAGGGTGCTGAGTGGACTCCGTCGTCTCTGACGCCGCCGCCTCCTTCGGCGTCACCCCGCTCCCCGATGACGAGGAGCAACTGCGGTCCTGGCAGACGGACCGCACCCGTGCCCCCGTGGCCACGAAGATCGTGGTGGCGGGCGGCTTCGGCGTCGGCAAGACGACGCTGGTCACCGCCGTTTCGGAGATCACGCCCCTGCAGACCGAGGCGTTGATGACCGAGGCGAGCGAGGAGACCGACGATCTCTCCGGCACGCCGGGCAAGTCGACCACCACCGTGGCCATGGACTTCGGCCGCCTCACGCTCGACGACGACCTGGTGCTCTACCTGTTCGGCACGCCGGGCCAGCAGCGGTTCTGGTTCATGTGGGACGACCTGGTGCGCGGCGCGATCGGCGCGGTCGTCCTCGCGGACACCCGACGTCTCAAGGACTGCTTCCCCGCCCTCGACTACTTCGAGAGCTGCGGGCTGCCGTACGTCGTCGCGGTCAACCACTTCGACGGCAGCGAGCGGTTCGAACCGGACGACGTACGGGAGGCGTTGACGATCCCCGCGCACATACCTGTAATGATCATGGATGCGCGTCGGCGGATCTCGGCGATCGAGACCCTTCTGTCCCTCGTCGGCCACGCACTGGACGTCACCCCCGAGTGACCGCCCTTTAGGAGACACCACCCGCATGCGGAAGATACTCGTCGTCGGAGCCGGCCAGGCCGGTCTCCAACTCGCCCTCGGACTCCAGTCGAACGGGTACGAGGTCACCCTGATGTCGAACCGGACGGCGGACGAGATCCGCTCCGGCCGGGTCATGTCGACGCAGTGCATGTTCCATACGGCACTGCAGCACGAGCGCGATCTCCAGCTGAACTTCTGGGAGTCCCAGGCCCCGAAGATCGAAGGACTCGGCGTCTCGGTCGCGGCCCCCGGCTCGCACGACCCCGGTCCGACCCAGCGGGCCATCGACTGGGTGGGCAGGCTCGACGGGTACGCGCAGTCGGTCGACCAGCGGGTGAAGATGGCCGGCTGGATGGAGACGTTCGCGCAGCGCGGCGGCCAACTGGTCATCCACGGCGCGGCGGTCTCCGACCTCGACTACTTCGCCCGTACGTACGACCTGGTGCTGGTCTCGGCGGGCAAGGGCGAGCTGGTCTCCATGTTCGGCCGGGACGCGTCCCGTTCGCCGTACAGCGAGCCGCAGCGGGCCCTGGCCGTCTCCTACGTCCACGGTCTCGGCCCGCGTCCCGAGCACCCGGACTACGACGCGGTCCGCTGCAACCTGGTCCCGGGCGTCGGCGAGTTGTTCGTCATGCCGACCCTCACCACCTCCGGCCGCGCGGACATCCTGTTCTGGGAGGGCATACCCGGCGGCCCGCTCGACGTCTTCAACGGCGTCAAGGACCCGGCCGAGCACCTCTCCCTGACCCTGGAACTCATGGAGAAGTTCACGCCGTGGGAGTACGCGCGGGCCACGAAGGTCGAACTGACCGACGCCGGCGGCACGTTGGCGGGCCGGTACGCGCCGACGGTCCGCAATCCGATCGGCCGGCTGCCCGGCGGGGGCCTGGTCCTCGGTGTCGCCGACGTCGTCGTCGCGAACGACCCGATCACCGGTCAGGGCTCCAACTCCGCGTCCAAGTGCGCGGCTTCGTATCTCGCGTCGATCCTCGACCAGGGTGAGAAGGAGTTCGACGAGACCTGGATGCGGGCGACGTTCGAGCGGTACTGGGAGACGGCGCAGCACGTCACCAAGTGGACGAACGCGATGCTTGCTCCGCCGCCGGAGCACATCCTCAACCTGATTGGTGCGGCAGGGCAGTTGCAACCCGTCGCCGACCGGTTCGCCAACGCGTTCAACGACCCGGCGGACTTTGAGAACTTCTTCTATGAGCCGGAGAAGACGGGGGCTTACCTGGCCTCGGTGGCGGGAGCCTAATCGCCGTACGGGGTGCGGAGGGACGGCGGCTGCGGGTCTGTTGTGGCTGGTCGCGCCCACGCGGCGGCAGCCGCAGCATCGACACTGCCCCGCGCCCCTTGAGGTTGGTCATCTGGACGTACTGCTCCCAGGATCGGGAAAGACGCCACCGGCGAGACCTTGATCTTCTCGCCCGTTCTGGGGGCTTGGATCATCATGCCCTCGCCCAGGTACATCGCCACGTGGGTCGCCTCGGGGAAGTAGATGACCAGGTCGCCCGGGCGGAGGTCCTTCAGCGGGATCCTCGGCAGCTGCGCCCACTGCTCCTGGCTCGTCCGGGGGATCGGGGCGCCCGCGTGGCCCCACGCCTGGGACGTCAGGCCCGAGCAGTCGTACGTCTCGGGGCCCTCCGCGCCCCACTCGTACGGCTTGCCCAACTGCTGCACGGCGTACCGCACCGCCCGGTCGCCCTCGCGTGACGGCTCGTGTTCGTCGCTCAGCGCGCCGGACGCGACGAGCTGCTGCTGCGCCTTGTCCACGCCCTTCTCCTCCAACTCGGCGATGTCGGCGAGCTGTTCGGGGGAGAGGGAGACGAGGAGTTCCTGGACGTCCTTGAGGAGCTTCTGTACGTCGTCCCGGTCCTTCTTCTGGCGGGCGGCGAGGGAGAGGCGGTCGTCGAGGGCCTTGCGGGCCTTCCGGGCCAGTCCGTCGGCCTTCTTCTCGGTGCCGGTGAGGCGGCCGAGGGTCTCGGCGCGTTCCCGGGAGACCTGCTCGATCACATGGCCCTGGTCGAGGGCCTGTTGGGGGTTGCGGGCCAGCAACAGGCGGACGTACGGGGAGATGTCGGTGCTGTTCTGGTACTGCTGTCGGGCAAGGCGGCCGGCCGCGCCCCGGCTGTCGTGCAGCGAGAGGCGGGTGCGGGCGAGTTCGCGGTCGAGGCGGTCGACCTCGGTGTGCTGCTTGCGCAGCTTCTCCTCGGTGGCGTTGTACGTCTCGGTGGCCTGTTCGGCCTCCCGGTACAGCTTCTGAAGGTCCGTCAGCAGCCGGGAGACGGGCCGCACGCCGGGATCCGGCTCGGGCACGGCCACCGCGGGCAGCGGCGCCAGGACGGTGCCGGCCGCCACCGCCGCCGTACACACCAGACGCAGAAGCCTTCCTGACACGTCATCACCTCCGGTGCGGGCAGCCCCTCTGCCCCGCACCGTGAGCTTCAGACGTGGACGCGGGCCGCGCGCGCCGGGTGTGGGCGGCTTGGCCCAACCTCGTCACCCGTCGGTGTCGTCCGGCTTGCCGCCCGGCGTGGCGTCGGGCTTCGACCACGGCCACTTGAGCCTGTCCGTGGGCTTGCCCTCGGGGTCGTACTCGTACTTCCAGCCCTTCTGGAGGCCGAGCCGCTTGCTGAAGCCGCGCGGCACGCGGCGGTAGACGTGGACCGTGGGCGGGCCGCCGGCCGCGTCCGGGACCGGGATGCGGTAGGTCTTGGGCGGATGCCCGGTGGCGCCCACCAGGACCGGCAGCACCCGGCCGTCCATCGGGCCGCCCTCGAAGGGGGTGTCTTCGCTCTTCACGGCACCAGTGTCAGACATCCCCGGCCAGCGCCTCGACCAGGGCCGCGGTCTGCGGGTCCCGGTTCGCGGTCACCGACAGGACGGCCGCGAACTGTTCCACCAGCCAGTCCCGCAACTCGTCCACCGGCGGCTGCTTGCCCTCGTCGAGCCAGATCAGGGAGGCCGCCTCGACCGCGGTGATCCACATCCGTACGGTCATCCGCAGCGGCAGGCCGGGGTCCGTGACGCCGAGGTGGCTGAGGATGTGCTCGGCGGCGGCCCGGCGGACGCCGTCCACGATGGCGGTCGTCCGGGACGTCGAGACCACGCTGCCGCCCTGGAGCAGCGCGCTGAAACCGGCGTCGTGCTGGTCGACGAAGGCGAGGTACCGGTCCAGGGCACGGGAGAGGCGGGGCAGCAGGGCGCCGTCGCGGGGTTCGTTGAAGCACTGCCGGAGTTCGTCGGCGGCGGACCTGAGGGCGGCCTCGTAGAGCTGCTGCTTGCCGCCCGGGAAGTACCGGTAGACCAAGGGGCGGGAGACTCCGGCCGCTTCCGCCACGTCGTCCAGGGAGACCTCTTCCGGGGTGCGGTGCGCGAAGAGGCCGAGGGCCGCGTCGAGGAGTTGGCTTCGGCGCTCCTCGACACTGAGCCGACGGTAGGCAGGAGTAGGAGCGGCGGGGGTCATGCCATGCAGCGTAGTCGTGCGGCTGCGGGTTCGTTGTGGCTGGTCGCGCAGTTCCCCGCGCCCCCAGGTTGGCATCCTCACCTACGCCAAGAGGCCCGACGCCTTCCACAGCCGGCGCCCCGCACCCCTCAGCACCCCGATGTCGTCCAGGAAGTCCGTCAGACGCTTCGCGCCCGTCTGCATGACCTCCCGGCGGTGGCCGCTGGCCTTCACCTGGGCCATGGCCTCGCGCTTGTCCAGGCCGACGTTCGCGTAGACCTCGGGGTTCACGAAGGCCACCGAGAAGATGCGGGCGAACTCGCCGGAGGTGACCCGGGTGTACTCCTGGGACCACTTCGGCGCCGTCACCATCTGGCGCCGCAGCTCCTCACGGGCGTACCGGACGTGCCGTGCCTCCTCCACCACGTGGATGCGGGTGACGCCCCGGACCAGGGTCTGCACCCGCTCGTCCGGGAAGGTCAGCCGCTGCATCCAGTCGAGGACCTCCTCGCCGAGCAGCGTGGCGGTGAAGGAACTCGGCGTGGTGGAGATGGTCTTGAACAGCCGCCCCATGTTCTGGTGCACCCGGCTCACCGGGTACCAGGGCGTGTCGCCCCGCGAGATCAGCCGCGCGAACATCTTGGAGTGCCGGCACTCGTCCTCGATCTCCGTCAGCGCGTACCGCACGTGCGCACTCGTGGCCGCCTTGTCGTACACGTGCCGCACCAGCAGCTGCATCAGGATCAGCTCGAACCAGATGCCGAGCGAGGCGAGCGCGGCGGCCTCGTGCTGGGAGAGCAGGATGCGCTGCTCCTCGCCCATCCGCTTCCACAGGGGCGTGTCGTACAGCGACACCAGCTCCGGCGGCCAGAACCACTTGCCCTCCTCGAAGGGCGCGTCCCAGTCGAGCTCCTTGTCCGGGTCGAAGGAGTGCTTGGCGGAGGAGTCGAGCAACCGCTCTGCCACCTGCTCCCGGTCCTTGAGCAGCCCGAGCGCGTCACGCAGGCCGTCCAGGTCGGCGGCTTCCGTCTGGGTCGTCATGGTTCTCCCACCTTGTTACCCGGGGTCACATCCTCCTCGACTTATGAGACTGCTTGTCAGCAAGCACGTCAATCCCCTGGGCGTGACTTGTCGCGGGAAACGGTGAGCGGAAGGTGAAGGCGTACGGCGTGGGACCGTCGGCGCGCAGGCGCAGCAGCCGCTCCTCCGCCTCCGCGACCGTCGGCCGGTGCCCGGCCGGCACCCACCACAGGACCACCATCGCCTCCCGCACCCGCTCGAACCACTCCCGGCGGCGGGCCAGCATCTCCCGGTGGCGGCCCGCGTACATGTACGCGGTCAGGGAGCCGAGGTCCTGCCACACCGACATGTTGATGATCAGCCACTCGTCCCCGAGCACGGGTACGTCGGTCGCGTTGCCCGAGTCGCTCTCCAGGCGCCAGACGAAACCGTCGGCGCCGTCCGCGTCGGCGTTCACCGGGTCGAGGCTGTCGACGAAGTCCTTCAACTGCGGTGAGTCCAAAGGGGCCTTGAGGCGGCCGATGTTGACCTGGGCGAGCTGGTACGCGGCTTCAGCCGTCGATGACGTCATGTACCGAACGGTAGGTCGGGGCGAACCGCGCCCGAAACCCCGTATCTCACGGACTGAGAACCGCCTCCATCACCGCCCGGGCGATCGGCGCCGCCACCCCGCCGCCCGTGATGTCCCCCCGGATCGCCGACGCGTCCTCGACCACCACCGCCACCGCGACCTTCGGCTCGATGTCGCGTTCACCCTGTGCCCAGGACACGAACCAGGCATACGGGGTACCGGAGTTGCCGACGCCGTGCTGGGCGGTGCCGGTCTTGCCGCCGACGATCGCGCCGGGGATGGCGGCGTTCGTGCCCGTGCCCTCCGTGACGACGTCCTCCATCAGCTCCTTCATCCGGACCGCGGTCGCCGGGTGCATGGCCTGGCGGACCGGACGCGAGCCCGCCGACCCGACCGTGTCGCCGTCGTCCGTCGTCGTCCGCTCCACCAGGTACGGCGTCCGCACCTGCCCGCCGTTGGCCACCGCTCCCGCGACCATCGCCATCTGCAGGGGCGTGGCCCGCGTGTTGTACTGCCCGATCGACGACAGCGCGAGCTGCGCCTTGTCGACGGAGGTGTCGAAGGTGCTCGGCGCGACCGAGAACGGGACGCGCAGGCCCGTGTCGTTGAAGCCGAAGCCCGTCGCCGTCGCCGCCATGTCCGAAACCCCCACGTCCACGCCGAGTTTGGCGAACACCGTGTTGCACGACCACTCGAAGGCGGTCCGCAGCGAGGCGTCCTCGCATCCGTCGGACTCGTTGGTGAGGGAGGTGGTGGTGCCGGGGAGGGTGAACGGCGCGGGGGAGTCGGTCGGCGCGTCCACGTCCGTGATCACCCCGGCGTCCAGCGCGGCCGCCGCGGTGACCACCTTGAAGGTCGAACCCGGCGGATACGTCTGCCGGATCGCCCGGTTGAGCATCGGCTTGTCCGGATCGCCGTTCAGCCGCGCCCAGGACCGCTCCGTGGCCGCGGAGTTGCCCGACAGCACACCCGGGTCGTACGAGGGTGTCGACACCAGCGCCAGGATCCTCCCGGTCGACGGCTCCACCGCCGCCACCGCCCCCTTGCGCCCGCCGAGCCCCGCGTACGCCGCCCGCTGCGCGGCCCGGTCGAGGGTCGTGACGACGTTGCCGCCGGGGCTCTGCGCCCGCGTGAGCTGGTTCCACAGCGGGAACGGCGTGAGCATCGGGTCGGTCCCGGCCAGCACCGCGTCCTCGGAGTGCTCCAGGAACGCGGTCCCGTACACCTGCGAGGCGAAGCCGGTGACGGGCGCGTACAACGGCCCGTCGGTGTACGTCCGTTCGTAGCGGAGCTGCTCGCCGGTGTCCCGTGAGCCGGTGATCTTGCCGCCGTCCACCAGGATGTTGCCGCGCCGCTGCTCCCAACGGGCGATACCCGCACGCCGGTTGGCGGGGTTGTCGTCGTAGGACCGGGCCTGGAAGACCTGGATGCGGGTGGCGTTGACCAGGAGCGCCACGAGCAGCAGGGCGCAGAAGACGGCCGCGTGCCGGATGTACCGCGTCATGGGCCCACCTCGATGTACCGCGTCACGGGCCGGCCTCCCTGTCGTACTGACCGCGTGCCGAATCGCTGATGCGGATCAGCAGCGCCACGATCGCCCAGTTGGTGACCACCGAGGAGCCGCCCTGGGCGAGGAAGGGCATCGCCATGCCGGTCAGCGGGATCAGTCCGGTCACCCCGCCCGCGATGACGAAGACCTGGAGCGCGACGATCGACGCCAGGCCGACGGCGAGCAGCCGGCCGAAGGGGTCGCGCAGGGCGAGGCCGGCCCGGAAGCCGCGCTCCACCAGCAGGCCGTAGAGGATGAAGAGCGCGGACAGTCCGGCCAGGCCCAGTTCCTCGCCGGCCGTGGCCAGGATGAAGTCCGACTTGGCGGCGAAGCCGATCAGGATGGAGTGGCCGAGGCCCAGGCCCGTGCCGAGGACCCCGCCGGCCGCGAACGCGAAGAGGGACTGCGCGAGTTGGTTGGGCCCCTGCCCGGCGTCGATCGACGCGAACGGATGCAGCCAGTCCTGCACCCTGCTGTGCACGTGCGGCTCCAGCCAGCCGACGGCCACCGCCCCGAGCGAGGCCAGCACCAGGCCGACCGCGATCCAGCCGGTGCGGCCGGTGGCGACGTACAGGAGGACGACGAACAGGCCGAAGAACAGCAGCGAGGTACCCAGGTCACGTTCCAGGACCAGGACGCCGACGCTCAGCAGCCAGACGGCGACGATCGGGCCGAGCACGCGCCCGGTGGGCAGTTGGAGCCAGCCCACGCGGCGGCCGGCGTAGGCGAGCGCGTTGCGGTTGGCCGCCAGGTACGCGGCGAAGAAGATCGCGAGCAGCACCTTCGCGAACTCGCCCGGCTGGATGGAGAATCCGGCGATCCGCAGCCAGATCCGGGCGCCGTTGACCGCCGGGAAGAAGATCGGCAGGAGCAGCAGGCCGAGCGCGCCGACCACGCACACGTACGCGTACCGCTGGAGCACCCGGTGGTCGCGCAGGGCCAGCACGACGACGGTGAACAGGGTCACGCCCAGCGTGGACCAGACGAGTTGGGTGGGGGCCGCGCGATCGCCCGGTGTCTCCAGGTCCAGCCGGTAGATCAGGACCAGGCCGACCCCGTTGAGCAGCACGCCGATCGGCAGCAGCAGCGGATCGGCGTACGGGGCGCGCACCCGTACCGCGACATGCGCCAGCAGCGCGAGCGCGCCGAGCCCGGCGCCGTAACCGGCGGCGCCGGGCGGGACGGTGCCGTGCTGGGCGAGGCCGACAGCGCAGTAGCCGTACACCGAGAGCAGTACGGCCAGGACGATGAGGGCGAGTTCGATGCCACGGCGTCGGGGCAGGCGTACCGCGGGAGCGGGAGCATCCGCCTCCACCACGGTGATTCCGGCCTTGGTCATGTCCGGAACCTACCCAAATAGTGCGTCTTGTGACCTCAGGGCGTCAGCACCAGCGTGGCGAGGGCCCGAGCGTCTTGATGTACCGGGCGGAGCCCCAGGCCCACGTGCCGTCCGTGAGCAGGTACCAGTTCCGGTTGCCCTGGATGTTCTGGCCCCGGGTCTTGCAGAAGATCCTGACGTGGTCGCCCCGGTAGGCCACCCGGATCACCTGGCCGCCGCGGTTCGGCGCGCTGCGCAGCAGCAGCTCACTCGCCGTCACGACACCCCGGTACAGCCGGGGGTTGTTCTGGTGGTCGTTCCAGTCCCCGCGGTCGTCGAAGCCCTCGTCCTGCCTGCTGACCCCCGGGTCGTCACCGCCGTCCCAGTCGTCGTCGGCCAGCGCGGGAGTGGTGGCGACGGACGCGAGAAGCGCACCGGAGGCCGCGGCTATGGAGAGGCGGGTGAGGGTGTGACGCAGGGACATGGAGACCTCCGTGAGGGGGAGTGGGAGCCGCAAAGCGGACTAATCGCCACATTAGGAGGAGGGTGGCGGGATCGCCCGCCAAGCTGGGCCAATAGATGCCGCGAGCCGGGGCGCCCCGTCAGGGGCGCGGATAACTGCGCGACCGGCCCCCACCGGCCCGCGGCAAACGAACGACCGTCTCCTCAGTCCCCGCAACCGAGAGTCAGAGTCGCCACGGCTCCACCATCCACCGCATTGGAAAACTCAAGCCGCGCCCCCAACACCTCCGCCTGCCCCGCCGCGATGGTCAACCCCAGCCCGTGCCCCCGAGCACCCCCTTCCGTACGGAACCGCTGCGGCCCGTGCGCCAGCAGATACTCCGGGAACCCGTCCCCGTGATCCCGCACGACCACCACACCCTCGCGCACCGTCAGGGACACCGGCGCACGCCCGTGCCGCTGCGCGTTGGCGACGAGATTCCCCAGCACCCGTTCCAGCCGCCGCCGATCCGTCTCCACGCGCGCGTCCCGCTCGACGATCACCTCGGTGTCCGTCCCGGACGCCCGCACCACCCGCTCGGCCAACGCCCCCAACTCCTCGGTGTCCACCTCCAACCGCTCCCGCCCGGTGTCCAGCCGCGAGATCTCCAGCAGATCCTCGGTCAGCGTCCGCAGCGCGGCCACCCGGTCGAGCACCAGCTCGGTCGGCCGCCCCGGCGGCAGCAGTTCGGCCGCCGCGTGCAACCCGGTCAACGGCGTCCGCAACTCGTGCGCCACATCCGCGGTGAACCGCTGCTCGCTCAGCAACTTCCCCTGCAACGAGCCCGCCATGGAGTCCAGCGCGGCGGCCACCGCGGCGACCTCGTCCTGCGGTCGCGTCGGATCCTTCGTCCGTGAGTCGTCGACCCGCGCGTCCAGATCACCGGTACTGATCCGCCGCGCCACCTGCGCCGTCGCGTGCAGCCGCCGCGTCACCCGGGTCACCGCGAACGCGCCGACCAGCAGCGTCGCCCCGATCGCCAGCGCCGACGACCACAGGATCGCCCGGTCCAGCCCGACGATGGTGCGTCTGCCCTGCGCGTAGTCGACCCGTACGGCCAGCGCCCGCCCGCCGTCGACCGGCCCGGCCGCCCACATCGTGGGGCGTCCGCGGTGGTCGGCGACCATCGTGCCGCGCTCACCGCCCGCCGCCAGCGTCCGCAGCCGCGCGGGCATACCCGGCGGATCGACCCCGGCACCCGGCATCAGCGTGTCCCCTGCCTCGAACGACTCCGTGGCGTCGCCCAGCCGGGACAGCGCGAGATCACGGGCCTGGCCGACGATCTGGTCGCTCACCGAGACATGCACGAGGACGCCGAGCAGGGCGGCGAGCGCGCAGCACATCACGGTGATGAACACGGCGGCCTTGACCGCGAGGGTGCCGGCCCAGTGCGGAAGCGCGAGCCTCATCCGGCGCCCACCGAAGCCGACGGGGAGACCGTGGGGGAGGCCGAGGGGGACGGGGTCACCGAGGGCGGCACACGCCGGTCCCGCTTTCCGCCCTTCCCACCCCCCGTGCGGAGCATCTCGTCGTGGGTCAGCAGCATCACGCGCTGGTCCGGGTCCCAGGTCCACTGGAAGCGGTACTCGTAGTCGGCGATGTCGGACGGCGAGTGGATGATCACGGACCGCCCGGCCAGTTCGACCCCGCTCACCGCGTCGTCGTTGGACATGACCTGGACCAGCCGGTCCGACTCGAAGGTGTAGACGCGCACGGCCGTCTGGTTGCCGGGCAGCAGCCGGAACCCCAGCGTCAGGTCGTCGCGTCCGTCACCGGTCAGATCGCGGTAGTACGGCTTGAGGACGGGACAGTTCCCGTGCCCGGCCCCCTCGGCGCAGTCGGCCAGCCGACGGGTCGTCCCGGCGTACGGCGCCTTCGCGCTCGTGTAGTCGTCCGGATGACGCCGGATCTCCTCGCGCACGACGGCGACCGGGTCCACCTTGTGGATGTCGTCGCCGGGTGCGGTGATGCCCCGGACCAGCTCGGACTCGCCGTCGTCGTAGTTCCAGGCGGGGCTGGTGGCCGGGGAGAGGTGGGGCCACAGCTTGGCCGGACTGGTCGCCGTCGGCGTCGCGCCGGCCCCGCGCAGCCCGCCCGTGTCACCGCAGGCCGCCGTGACCGCCGCGGTCGCCGTCAGCAGGGTGACGGCGAGGGCGGTGCGCGCGGGACGGGTGCGCGCGGGGCTGGTGCGGGGCACGGTGCTCCTGGGTGCGAGGGTGATCGATGACCCAGTACACCCTATTCATCCGGAGAATTCGCCCGGAAAGTCGGCCCGGGAACACCGTGTGACACCTGGAGAACGCCTTGGCGCGGACGCCTCTCCACCGCCCGCTACTCCGTCAGCTCCTCCAGCAGCCGTGCCGTCGAAAGGCCCGTCCGCAGATAGTCCACGAACAGCTCGTTGTGCAGTGCCCAGGGCGAACGCCGGCCCCTGATCAGCCGTATCGCCTCGTCGGCGGAGCCGCCGCGCCGGACGAGCGTCTGCGCGACGACGAGGCCCGAGCGGTTGTAGCCGCTGTAACAGCGGACGAGGACCTTTCGGCCCTCGTCCATCGCGTCGCTCGCGGCCCGTGCGAGGCGGATGACGCCCGCGAGCTGCGTCCCGTCCAGCGGCCCGTCCGGTATCGGCCACACATGGTGCTCGACGCCGGGATCGGGCCCGTGCCCCGGCAGCCTGAGCAGAGTCTGGACGAGGTCGAACTCGTCCCGCACCACAGCGAATTCGAGTTGTCCGGAGAGCCCCTTGAACTCGTGCCCGCCCATCCACAATCCGGGCACGATCTCGCTCCACGGGGTGTCCGGAGCCGGTACGTCGGGTTGCTTCCTGCGGGTACGCAACAACGCCTCCCCAACTCCACGCCCAACTGGTCTCAAAGGTAACCGGGTTCTTGCCCGGGGAGCACCCCGCCTGTTCCCATGGTCAAGGGGTGATGGTGCATGACCGGACTACGCGTCGTACCCGCCTGGCGGCATGGCCAGGAGCGGCTCTACGTCTGTCTCACGGACGGCAGGAACATCGCCTGGTACGACCGGGAGGCGGCCAGGGTCAATCTGCTCAGCGAGGACGAGAGAGAAGACGTCCTGGAAGCCCTGGGTCCCTTCCTCACCGGCCCGGTGACGGTGGGCCCGCCACCCGTCCCGACCCCGGCCGAACTGGCCCGGCTCTCCCTCCATCCGGACGACGACCTGGCGCCCAACCGCCCCGGTGAGGCGCTGCTGGTCGACCTGGACCGGGAACCGGCGCCGTCCCATCGGCTCCGCGCGGACCCGCGCCGCCGGGCCCTGACCGCGGAACAGACGGTCGGCGAGGCACTGGACCGGCTGGACGGCGCGGGCTGGCACGCCCTGCACTCGGTCCCGCTGCCGGGCGGCGACCGTGTCCACCACCTGGTGATCGGGCCGGGCGGCCTGTTCGCCGTGCACACGCTGTACGCGCGCAAGCAGCGGGTGACGGTCGCCGATCCGATGGTGGCGCTGGGCCGCCGCGAGCCCCAGCCGCTGCTGCGCCGCGTCCGGGCCGACGCCGACCGCGCCTCGTACGCCCTGACGGCCGAGGTCCATCCGGTACTGGCCCTCGCCGGCCCCGCCGACGTCTCGGTCACCGCACCGCTCCGCGAGGTCCGCGTCCTCCAGGACACCGAACTCTCGGACCTCGCCCGCCTCGGCGGAGTCCTCAAACCGGCGGACGTGGAGGCCCTGCACGCGATGGCCCGGGACCGGGGGACGTGGGTACGGGTCTGAGGGGGCGGGGGGTGCGGGGTGCCTCCGGCGGTTGAACGGGGGTGGGGTGAGGTGTCTTGGACGGTCGGAGATGGGGCGTTGCGAGGTGTCCTGGATAGGCGGAGAGGGAGCGTTGCGAGGTGTCCTGGACAGGCGGACAGGCGGACAGGGGGCGTCGGGAGGTTCTTTCGGCGGCTGAGCGTGGGGCGGTGCGCCGAGCCGGTGGTGCCCGCGTGCCCGCGGAAGCAGGGCTTCCGTCCCGCCGGCCTCGGCAGTGGCGGCGGCCGGGCGGAGACGCCGGCCGCTCTTCCGTCGCCGTCCCTCACCTTCCCCCGCTGAGCTCACGGCAGTGAACCCGCCCCGCCCGGCTCCATGAGCGGGGCCAGCAGGTCGCCGTACTCCTCAAGGCGTGGGGCGATGTCCGCGGCCCGGAAGGTCAGCCGATCCGGGTCCTGGCATTCCTCGACCTCGGCCCACGTCACCGGAGTGGAGACGGTGGGCTCGGGGCGGGCGCGCAGGGTGTAGGGGGTGGCGGTCGTCTTGCGGGCCGCGTTCTGGCTCCAGTCGACGAACACCTTTCCCGGCCGCAGGCTCCGCGTCATCCGGTGCACGACGAGCCGGGGCAGGGCGCGCTCGGCCTCGACGGCGAGCTGTCTGGCGTACTCGCTGACCCGCTCGGACGGTGTCGGCCGCAGCGCCGCCAGCAGGTGCAGCCCCTTCGCCCCGGAGGTCTTGGCGTGGGCGTCGACACCGTCCGCCGCGAGCCGCTCGCGCAGCCACAGCGCGACCTCGCAGCAGTCGACGATCGTGGCGGGCGCCCCCGGATCGAGATCGAGGACGATCCGGTCGGCCTCCCCGGGCGCGCCGATCACCCACTGGGGCGTGTGGAACTCCGTGACCAGATTGGCCGCCCACATCAGACTCGCCAGATCCTGTACGAGCACCATCCGCGCCGGCCCCTCCGACCGCGGCACCTCGGCGGTGGTGACCCAGTCGGGCGTACCCGGCGGAACGTTCTTGGTGAAGAACACCTGCCCGTCCGGCCCGTCGGGATAGCGGAGGAACGAGACGGGCCGGTCCCGCAGATGAGGCAGGAGCGCGGCGGCGGTGGTGGCGTAGTAGTGCAGCACCTCGCCCTTGGTGAAGCCGGTCGCCGGATACAGCACCTTCTCCAGGTTGCTGAGCGCGAGCCGTCTCCCCTCCACCTCTGTGATGGGCGTCATACGATGAGAATCTCACGCGATTGGTCAGAGACCTGAGCAAACCGACCGAAAGGGTGCTGCACGTGAGATCCATATGGAACGGCGCCATCTCGTTCGGCCTGGTCAGCATCCCGATCAAGCTGGTGAACGCCACCGAGAGCCACTCGATCTCCTTCCGCCAGATCCACACCGAGGACGGCGGCCGCATCCGGTACCGCAAGTACTGCGACCTCGAGGACCGCGAGGTGACCTCCGCCGAGATCGGCAAGGGGTACGAGGACGCGGACGGCACGATCATCCCGATCACCGACGACGACCTCTCCCACCTCCCGCTCCCCACGGCCAGGACGATCGAGATCGTGGCCTTCGTCCCGGCCGACCGGATCGACCCGCTCCAGATGGACGCGGCGTACTACCTCGCGGCGGGCGGCGCCCCTGCGGCGAAGCCCTACACCCTCCTGCGCGAGGCCCTGAAGCGCAGCAACAAGGTCGCGATCGCCAAATACGCCCTGCGCGGCCGGGAACGCCTCGGCATGTTGCGGGTCGTCGACGAGGCGATCGCCATGCACGGCCTGCTCTGGCCGGACGAGGTCCGCGCCCCTTCCGGCGTCGCCCCGGACGTCGACGTCACCGTCAACGCCAAGGAACTCGACCTGGCCGACGCCCTCATGGACATCCTCGGCGAGGTCGAACTCTCCGACCTGCACGACGAGTACCGCGAGGCGCTGGAGGAGGTCATCGCGGCCAAGGCGGCGGGCGAGTCGATCCCCGACGCCCCGGCGCCCGCGTCCGGCGGCAAGGTCCTGGACCTGATGGCCGCCCTGGAGAAGAGCGTCCGGGCGGCACAGGAGTCCCGGGGCGAGGGATCGCCGGCACGGGAAGGGGACGTATCGGAAGAGGCCCCGGCGAAAGAGGCTCAGGTCCGGCGGCTTCCGCAGCGCAAGTCCGCGCGGACGGCACCGAAGCAGACGGCCGGCAAGAAGTCGACGTCCACGGCGACGAAGAAGACGGCCGCGAAGAAGACGACGGCGTCCGCCGGGAAGTCGACGGCGAAGTCGGCGCAGGGGACGAAGAAGACGGCGGCGAAGAAGACCACGGCCGTGAAGAGGACGACGGCGGCCAAGACCACGGCCAAGAGCACGGCCAAGAGCACGGCCAAGAGCACCGCGAAGAAGGCGACGCCCCGCAGGCGTTCGGCCTGACGCACCCCCTCGGACCGGGCCTGATCCGGGCCGGCTGTCGCTCGACGTCACGCTTTCGTCATGGCGGTGATCAGCCGGACGCAACCGTTTCCTATAGGAAGCCGGGCTAGGGTTGGCCGCTCCAGCGGCGAGGTGTGGGAGGGCCCGATGGCATCGATGACTCCGATGGGGCTGTTCGGCCGGGAGCAGTCGCTGAACGCCATCGACGGCCTCTTCGACCGGCTGCGCGGGGAGGCCTCGATCGACGCCTGGGGCCCCGAGGGCGGGGCGATCGAGCGCACGCTGCTGCTCGTCGGCGAGCCCGGCATCGGCAAGACCTCGCTCCTGGAGGCCGGGGCCAGGAAGGCCAAGGACCTTGGCGGACAGGCCCGTTGGGTGGTCGGCCGGCCCGAGGAGGCCGGGCTCGCCTTCAGCGGACTCGACGCCCTTCTGCACCCCTGGCGCAGGACCCTGGACGGCATCGACGCCGAGGACCGGTCGATCCTTCGGACCGCCCTGCGCGGGGGAGAAGCGGCCACCGGCGGAACGCTCGCGCTGGCCGGGGCGCTGCTGCGCCTGCTGTCCACGTGGGCCGACACCGGACCGGTCCTCGTGATCATCGACGACCTCCAGTGGCTCGACCAGTCCTCCCACGACCTCCTGAGCCTGTGCGCCCGCCGCCTCGAGGGCGAGCCCGTGGGCTTCCTCCTCGCCTCCCGTCCTACGGGACTGCCGGCCGGGTGGATGCGCCAGAGCACCCTGCACCGGCTGGAGGACCTCGACGAGATCCAGGCCGCCCGCCTCCTCGACTCCCTCGCGACACCGCCGGAGGGCCGCACCCGCCGACAGGTGCTGCGGCAGGCCGGCGGCAACCCGCTCGCCCTGGTCGAACTGACCCGCGCGGCGGCCACGCGCCCGCTCGGCGAGGAGTGGGTCGGCCTCGAACTCCCCCTCACCGAACGCCTGGAGCAGCTCTTCGCCGCCGACCTGGAGGCCCTCCCGCGCCCGACCCGCCGCCTCCTGACCCTGGCGGCCGTCGCCGACCTGCCGGACATGGCGGCGCTGGCGGAGATCCTGGGCGATGTCTTGCTGCCGGATCCGGACGAGGTGGGGACGGAGGGGAGGGAAGCGGAGGGCAACCCCGGCAACTCTCGGGAGGAGGGCGGGGGTTCGCTGGGCGTGCCGGCCAACTCCCAGGAAGCGGGTATGGGTTTGCAGGGTCCGCCGGTCAACTCGGAGGAAGCGGGCAGGGGTTCGCAAGGTTCGCCGGACAACTCGCAGGACCAGCAAGGCAACGCGCAGGACCCCCACGCCCCGACCCGTCGAGCCCAGGTCGCCCGTGCCGCCGACGAAGCCTGGGCCGTGGCCGAGAAGGCCGGGCTGCTCACCCTCCGGGAGGGCGTCGTCCGGTTCCGGCATCCCCTCGTCCGGTCGGCCGTGCTGGCCGCCGCGCCGTTCGACGAGCGGTCCCAGGCGCACCGGCTGATCGCGTCCGTGCCCGACCTCGACGAGGACCGCCGGGCCTGGCACCGGGCCGCCGCGATGGTCACGGCGGACGAGGGCGTCGCCGCCGCTCTGGAGGCCACCGCGGAACGCGCCCGCCGCAGAGGCGGTTACGCGGCGGCCGCGATGACCCTGGAACGGGCCGCCCAGCTCAGCCCGCGCACGGAGGACCGGGTCCGCCGGCTCAACGCGGCCGCGGAGTTCGCCGCGTGGGCCGGCCATCCGCGCTGGGTGGCCGAACTCACCTCCACCGTCGCCGCCATCGCGGACACCGACGAGGCCCGCGTCCTGGCCGACACGATGGGCGGGTGGGCCTTCGTGCTGACCAGCCGGCACGGCGAGGCGATGGACCGCCTGATGGCGGCCGCCGACGCCTCGTGGCCGGAGCGGCCCGACCGGGTCATGGACGCGCTCGGCACCGCGGCCACGGTCGGCTACCAGAGCGGCGACCCACGCTTCCGCGCGGCCATCCTGGACCGCTACCGGCGGCTTCCGCCCCGGGAGCCGACCTTCGACTCGGCCTGGATCCTGGCCGGTTGCGACGTTCTCGACGCGCGCGAGGAGGCCCTCGCCCACCTGCGCCACGCGGCCGCCCAGGAGGACAAGTCGCTCATGGCCTGGGCCGCCCTCGGCGCCGCCGCATGGGCGCTGGACGAGACCGAGTCGGCCGTACAACTGCTCGGCACCATGCTGGAGATCTACCGCCAGACCTCCACCGCCGGAGCGAACGCCACCGTCGCCTCGGCGCACGCGCTCGCCCTCTTCGAGGTCGGCCGCTGGCCCGCCGCCCTCGCCAGTCTGAGCGAGTCCGACCGGGCGGCGTCCGCCGCCGGCGGGATGGAGATCGCCACCGTCAGCAACCACATCCTCGCCAGCACGCTCGCCGCCGTGCGCGGGGACAGCGAGCGCGCCAAGCAGACGCTCGCCGACGCCGTCCGCGACTACGACCTGCGCGGCACCCGCACCTTCGACATACGCGCCCGTCAGGCGAGCGCGCTGGCGGCGCTGGCGGAGGGCGATCACGAGGCCGCGTACTTCCACCTCAGCCGCTACTTCCACCGCGACGGCAGCCCCGTGCACTTCCACAGCTCCTACCACGGACTGGGCGACCTGGCGGCCGGCGCCGTACGCACCGGCCGGTCCGAGGAGGCCCGGGTCACGCTCGACACGGCCATGGGGCAGCTGCCCGCCAAGATCTCGCTGCGGCTGCATCTCATCCTGTGCCGGGCCCAGGGGCTGCTCACCGACGACGCCACGCGCGCCGAGGAGCTGCTGCGCGAGGCGGCGTCCACCCCCGACGGGGACCAGTGGCCCTTCGAACGCGCCCTCGCGCTCGCCGACTTGGGGGAGTGGCTGCGCCGCCGCCAGCGGCCGGCCGACGCCCGCGCGCCCCTGGGCGAGGCGCTGGAACTCTTCCAGGGACTCGGGGCGGTGCCCTGGGCCACCCGCACGGCGGCGGAGTTGCGGGCCACCGGCGTCGACACCGCCGAGGGACGGCGTCCGGACGCGACGATGGAACTCACCCCGCAGCAGCTGGCCATCGTCCAACTCGCCGCACAGGGACTGTCGAACAAGGAGATCGCGGCCCGGCTGTTCCTCTCGCCGCGCACGGTCGGTTTCCACCTCAACCGGGCGTTCCCCAAGCTCGGGGTCACCTCACGCTTCCAACTGCGGGACGTCGTCGCCTGAACGGGCAGCGGGACCGGCCCGTCGACTGCCTGAGTGGGCAAGTCAGGTCGTCTGACAGAAGCCGCCGAAAGCCCCCTCGCTCCAGACTGACGACAAGCCGCGGGCGTACTCGAAGCCCGCGCGAACCGTTCCTCTCGGCTGCCGAGACAGCGGCGCAGCGCACCGTGGCGCCCTACCCAGAACACAGGGGGAGTGCAGGATGAGCCGCACGATTTCCCGCTTGCCCGGACCTGACAGGGGGCTGTTCCGCTCGCCGTCGGACCTTCGCACCGGCGCCGACACGGTGACGGGCGTGCCCTCCGCGGCGGACGCGCAGGCCGCCTTCCGCCTCGTAGGACGGACGACGGAGCTGCGGGTCGTCCACTCCCTGCTCACCGCGGCCGTCGACCGGGGCGCCGCGCTGATGCTGACCGGAGCGGCCGGGGTGGGCAAGACCGCGCTGCTCGACGTGGCGGCGCAGAGGGCGGCCGAGGCGGGCTTCCGGGTGTTGCGGGTCACCGGATCGCAGTTCGACCGGACCGTCAGCTTCGCGGGACTGCACCAGATGCTTCAGCCGCTGTCGGAGGAGATCGCGGCCCTGCCGTCCCGGCAGGCGGCGACCCTGCAAGCCGTGCTCGGACTGTCCGAGGGGCAGCCGGTCGAGTTCATCGCCATCGCCAGCGCCGTACACGCCGTGCTCTCCCAAACCGCCACCAGGGCACGGCCGTTGGCGCTGATCGTCGACGACGCGGCCTGGCTGGACCGGCCCAGCGCGATGGTGCTGGGGATCGTGTCCCGTTACGTACGCACCGGATCGATCGCCCTGCTGGCCGCGTCCCGGACCGGCGACGAGTCCTTTCTGAGCGGCACCGGAATGGCCACGCACGAGATCCAGCCGCTCGACGACATCGCGGCGACCGCGTTGGTGGCGCAACGATTCCCCGCCCTGACCCCCCGAGTCCGCCGGCGGCTGGTCGCGGAGGCCCGCGGCAACCCGCTGGCCCTGCTCGAACTGCCCGGCACGCTCAACAAGCCGCAGCAGACCGAGCGCAGCACCCTGCCCGCCGTCCTCCCCCTGACCGAACGGCTCAAGCGGATCTACTGCGAAGGCGTCAGCGCCCTTCCGGCCGGCACCCGCAAGCTGCTCCTGCTCGCGGTCCTGGACGGCTCGGGCGACCTGCGCACCCTGCGGCGCGCGATGGCGAGCCCGGACGCCCAGCCGGGACTGTGCCCCGCCGAGCGCGGTGGACTCGTGCAAGTCGACGTCGAGACAGGGAAGTTGCTCTTCCGGCACCCGCTGACCCGGTCCGCCGTCATGGAACTGTCGACCAGCGCCGAGCGCCGGTGGGCCCATCAGGTGCTCGCCGAGGAGTTCCCGGCCGGCTCCGAGCGCCGGGCCCTGCACCTGGCCGACGCGGCGGTCGGACCCGACGAGCACGTGGCCGTCCTGCTGCACGAACTCGCCTACGGCACCCTGCGCCGCGGGGACGCCGTCGGCGCCATCAACGCCCTGCTGCGCGCCTCGGAACTCAGCGCCACCGGGGCGGGCAAGGGACGCAGGCTGGCCGAGGCGGCCTGCCTGGGGGCCAACGTCACCGGCGATCTGCTCCACGTGCGCGACCTCCTGGACAACGCCACCGGCGCGGACTCCCGGGCCACCACGTCCCTGCCGGCCGCCGTCGCCGCGGCCAGCCAACTCCTCAACGGGGAGGGCGACGTGGACACCGCCCAGCGGCTCCTGGTCAACGCGCTCGACAACGATGCCACCCTGCGGCAGAGCGACGACACCATGCTCTCCGAGGCGCTGCACACACTACTCAGGGTCTGCTTCTTCAGCGGCCGCCCCGACGTGTGGCAGCGCGTCGACACCGCGCTGAATCGCCTCCACCCCAACACCCCGGACCCTCAACTCCCCGTCCTGCGGGCTACTTTGGGCGACCCGGCCCATCTGGCCCTGCCCGCACTGCCCCGCCTCGACGAACTCGTCTCGGGCCTCCACCGCGAGACCGACCCCACCAGGATCCTCCGTACGGCCGCCGCCGGCGCCTACGTCGACCGCCTGCCGGGCAGCCGCAGTTCACTCCGGCGGGTCGTCGACGACGGCCGCGGGGGAGGCGCCGTCACCCTGGCGATCGAGGCGCTCTTCCTCCTGGCCAACGACGCCTACGTCACCGGCCAGTGGGACGACATCACCGGCCTCACCGACGAGGGCCTGGGCTGGTGCACGACGTACAACTACCGCCTTCAGGCCTGGCCGGGACGGTTCCTGCGGGGCCTGTTGGCTGCGGCCCGGGGCGACGACAGGACCGCCCGCACCGTCGCCGACACCCTCGTCTCCTGGGGGAACCCGCGCGGCCTGGGCATCCTGCGCACCTACTCCGCGCACATCAAGGCCCTGTCGGCGCTGGGCAACGCGAACTTCGGCATGGCGTACTACCACCTGACGTCGGTGACGGAGGCCGGCCGACTCACCTCCCCGCACGACCTGTGGCTCCTCTGGGACTTCGTCGAGGCGGCGGCCCACAGCGGCCACCACGCGGAAGCGGCGGCGCACTTGGAGGCGATCGGAGCGCTGGGAATCCGCTCGCTCTCGCCACGCCTGGCGATGATCGCGGACGGCGCGGCAGCCATAGCCGACCAGGGCTCGGTGGACCGGGACCTCTTCGAACGCGCCCTCGCGACCCCCGACGCCGAGTGCTGGCCCTTCGACCTGGCCCGTATCCACCTCGCCTACGGCGAACGCCTCCGCAGAGCCCGGGCCAGCGTCGCGGCCCGCCCCCACCTGACCGCAGCCCTGGCCACGTTCGAACGCCTGGGCGCGGCCCCCTGGACCACCCGAGCCGCGAACGAACTCCGAGCGACAGGCCTCCAGCCCCGCCCCACCGACCCGACGGAGTCCCGCCCGTCCCCCCTCACTCCCCAGGAATGGCACACGGCCCAACTGGCGGCGACAGGCCTGACGAACAAACAAATAGCGGCCCAACTGTTCCTGTCCCCCAGAACAGTCGCGGCCCACCTACGCAACGCGTACCCGAAGCTGAACATCACGTCGAGGGCGGGGTTGCGGGATGCGCTTACGGGGTTGGCGGGGGAGGGGGAGGGCTAGGGGAGGGGTGGCGGTGGGGTGGCGGTGGGGTGGTCGAGGGGCGCTGAGAAGGCAGCGGAGGGCTCGCGGAGAGGTGGTCGAGGGGGGAGCGGAGAACTAGCGGAGGGGCACTGGAGAGGCAGGGAGGGGTGGCGGAAGGTTAGAGGCCGCGCAGCGATCGCGCGAACGGTTGTTCGCCTGCTCAACTGACCCGATACTGACCCGATGTTGATCAACCTGATTCTCCGAGTCCTGCCCTTCTGGATCCGCGAACCGCTCCTCATCGCCGTCTGCCTCTTCTTCTCCGGCCTGGCCCTCTACTGGTACTTCATGGTCGGAGAGTGGCAACGAGCCGCATTCGGCGTCGCGTTCCTCGCGGTCGCGGTCCTGCGGGCGTTCGTCTTCCGCCGCGAGTGGAGATCCCGCCCGAGAGCCGACCAGCCGGCAGCATGAACCTGCACCCACGGGTCCGCCGGGGTATGCCGGTGAGGTTGTCCACTACCCCGTGCGTCAGCTGCGGGGTGAGCGGGCGGGTGGGGAGTGGATGGGCGGCTTCGGTACGGGTGGCGCCGAAGACGAACAGCAAGTCGTCGCGCGTGAGGTCGGGGCGCAGGGCACCGGCCGGCTGGATCCGCTCGATGATGCGGTCGGTGGCGGCCCGGAGGAACGCTCGCGTACGGCCGCAGGTTGCACAGGGCGGCCGTGAGTCACGCTGGCCCGCCGGGCGCCGTGGCCTCCTTGGCCGGGGCGCGGTCTTCTCGGCAGGTTGCCGTTGCCGTGGGTCGGACGACCTGAACTGGCTCTGCTCACCGGCGCGTTGACACCGGGAGCGGAGTCGCATCCGAACGACGCGATCCTCCAGGACGGTTGCCCGCCAGAGCAGCCGAGGCGGGAGTGATCCACCGCCGGTACCTTCGGTGCCCTCCTGGCTAGGCTGAGGGCATGACGGAACGTCCGGATTTCGGCGGGATGCTGGCACGGTTGTTGGACCACCGAGGTCTAGGCGCACAGGAGTTGGCCGACCGAGCCGACTCGACCGCCGACGAGGTCCGGGCGGTGCTCGCGGGAGAGCCCCCCGTCGAAGGGCTGCACCAAAGGCTCGCGCCCGCGCTGGGTTTCCACGCCGTCGACCTGTTCATCCTGGCCGGGCTGGCGATCCCGGACGACCTGGCTCCACTGGACGCCGAGGCCGGTCGGTGGGCGTCTCACCTCGTGATGAACGCGGTGCACCTCCCAGCGGCGGGACGGCGTGAACTCCTACAGATCATCCGCTCCCTGCCGCAGGAGGAACGGCGTTCCACCTTCATCCCGACGGGGCTCGCACCCCTTCCCGAAGACTCAAGGCCGGGCGATCAGGTCATCCGCATGTTCTGGTACCGCAACCTGAACTGGACAGGCATGGCGCACACCCTCTCGGTCGTCACGCCCACGTACCTGTCAGCGTCCACGTACGGTGTGATCAGCGATGGCCGCAAAGGGCTGACACCCCGCCTGGTGACGGACTTCGCGGCCCTACTGGGCATTGACGCCTCCGAACTGGCCAAGCTGACGGGCATCCATCTGCCCGAGTCGCCACCACCCGCGCCCCCAGAAGCCGTGGACGCTGCGGCATTGCTGTGGGAAATACGACGCTTGTCCGCAGCCCAGACCCAACATGCCGCCGAGCTCGCGCGTTCCATGCGCGGCGAACCCGCCGATTGGTACACCGTCAACTTGCCCGGATCGTGACATCTGCCGACCCCGCCCAAGCCGCAACAGGCTTTGGTCCTGCCGCCGGTCTGGACACTCAGCCCGCACTGAACGGTTGGGCAATGAACTAGGCCCTGGCGAGCCTAAGAGCTCGTAACGCGATCATGGCGAGACATTGTCTAGCCTTGCCGGGTGTCGTCCCTCGCTGTTACTGCTACCTCTTACTCATCGGCGCCTTCCGCTCTCGTCTATGCAGCACTCCTGGACGCAGAATCCTGGCCGTCGTGGACCTCCTACTACGAGGTCCAGTGGGAGTTGCCCGCGGGCGTCGAGCGACCGGCACGCGTAGATGACCTTCGCACCATTCGTTCCCGCCTTGGGCGGGTGTGCTGCCGTGAGCGCATTGTCGAGTTGGTTCCCGACCAGCGGTTCAGCTACGAACAGGCCGCCGGGCTGTTCGCGTCTCACCGGGGGTCTGTGGACCTGGCCCGAGCACCCCACGGCGGCACCAACATCACCTGGTCAGCAACCTACCGGCATGCCCTCCCACTTCTGGGCACGCTCAGAAGACGGCGCCTGCAGGTATTGGTCCAAGATCTCGCGTCATACGCCAATTCAATCGTGAGTCGACACTCCTAGAAGTGTGTGCCGGGTTCATGATCTGGTCTTCTTGAGCCGCCGCCAGCAGATCAGGCTACTGGCCAACGAGGGGAAGGCGTCATGGAGTTCGAGGCGTCGTTCCCATCGAATGGCAAGGCGTTTGAACTGGCGGAGCGGGGCGAAAGTCTGCTCGACGACGTAGCGGAGCTTGCCCAGGCCCTTGATATTCGGAGCACCCTTGCGGGATATCACCGGCATGATCCGGCGACGCCGCAGCTCGCGCCGCACGGCCTCCGAGTCGTACGCCTTGTCACCCAGGATGGACTCGGACCGCCTCCTTGGCCGACCGCCGCGATGCCGTCGACCAGGGCCAGGGCCAGGGTCTGGGTGATGTCGTTGACGTCGGCCGCGGTGGTGACGGCGTGCAGCGGGGTGCCACGTCCGTCGCAGATCAGGTGGTGCTTGCTGCCTGTCTTCCGCCGGTCGACCGGCGACGGACTGGTTGCGGTTCCCCCTTTTTCGCGCGAACACGGGAGCCGTCCACGCGCGCGGGTCCAGTCGAGTTCACCGGCCGCGTTCAGCTGGGCGAGCAGCGGCCGGTGGAGCTGGTCGAAGACTCCGTCCTGTTGCCAGCGATCCAGCCGTCGCCAAGGTCTGCCCGGAGCCGAACCCCAGCTCCGGTGGCAGGAGTTGCCAGGCCACGTCGTTGAACAGGTCGTACAGAATGCCCTGCAAACAGAGTCTGTCCGGAACTGGTCTCGATCCCGGAGACCGCTCCGGCCAGGGCGGGAGCAGCGGTTCGATCAGCGCCCACAAGTCGTCGTCCACGATCCACGGCCGAGTGCTCACTTCCTCACCAACGGCAGGATCATCACACCGGTCACGCTCGACCAGGACCCTTCAACAAGATCGCGTTATGAGCTCTAAGACGCCGTTTCTGATGATGGTCGACCTGCGTGCTGGCCAGCATGAATCTCCTGCTAGAACACAGCTATGACGTACAGGTTCACAGCTCGTGCAGTGGCGGCAGAAGTCGACCCCGACAACGACGTGATGACGGCCGGTGTCGCCGAAGACGGGGACGGTGAGGGCTTCATCCTGTTGTTCATGAGCAACATCAGCGAACCCTCCCGTCAGACCGTGTCGCTCGGACTGGACACTCATTGCCTTGTGACGCAGGACCAGGGAACGGCCTATGGCTGCGTCCGGGAGATCGCACTGTCGAACAGACTGCTCGCCGTGTCGCTGGTCTCCGCTTCGTTGGACGATCTGGGCCTGGACGACGCCGAGATCGAGGCAGAACTCGACGTGCCGGACGAGGACATCGAGCGAATGCGGGAGGTACTCGCCCAAGTGCTGGCGTTCGGGCGGATAGACGCTCGCCCCAGGCGCGTCGACCTGTAGGCGCGTATTCCGCGTCATAGCCACCGGTAGCCGATGAGGGCAGTCGCGATACCGATGAAGGCCAGGAAGTGCTCGGGTTTTCGCTCATAGCGGCGATGACGGCGGCGGTAGCCGGCCAGCAAGGACACGGTGCGCTCGACCACCCAACGGTGTCGCCCAAGGCGTTGCGAGGACTCCATGCCCTTGCGGGCGATGCGGTGGCGGATACCGCGTTCACGCAGCCATTTCCGCAGGAGGTCGTAGTCGTAGCCCGTGTCGGCATGCAGCTTGGCCGGACGGCGTCGGCGTGGGCCCCGGCGGGAGCGGATGGGAGGGATGCCCCGCACGAGCGGCTGCAGGCCGAGGCTGTCGTGGGTGTTGGCGGCGGAGATCCCCAGTGAGATTGGGAGTCCGTTGCGGTCGGTGATCAGGTGGATTTTCGATTCGGGCTTTTTCTGCCCGCACGTTGACGGAGTCGATCGCGCACCGCGACCAGTCCAGCTCGCCATGGGTACCGAGTTCGTCCAGGATGACGCGGTGGAGTCGGGCCCAGACCCGGTCCCGGCTCCACTGAGCGAAACGCCGGTAGACCGTGGGCCAGGCCGGGCAGAACACCGGTGGCAGTTGCCGCCAGGTGCAGCCCGATGTGGCCACGAAGGTGATTGCTGCCAGGGCCTCGCGGTCGCCGACCCGTCGCCGGCCGCCACCCTGCGAACGCTTCAACTCAGTTGGTGGCACCATTCGTCGGAACAGAACCCACAGCTCTTCCGGCACCAACCGCTCGACCAAGATCCGTCATGCACGACTCAACGAACGATCACGCCATAAGAAACAGCGCCTAAGAAGGGCTGGCGCCTGGTGGGCTTCTACGCGGTCATGTACTTCACGGGTCTCCGTCCGAGTGAGGGCGTGGGACTCGGCAAGGCTGATTGCTTCCTTCCGGAGAAGGGGTGGGGAGTTCTGACGCCTCACGACACGCACCCAGTGTCGGGCAAGCAGTGGACAGACAGCGGCGAGCGCCACGACAAGCGCGGCCTGAAGTCGAGGGAGGCCAAGGAAGGCCGTCCGGTCCCGATTCCCCCGCCACTTGTGGCCATGCTCCGTGCTCACCTGAAAGAGTTCGGCACGGCCAAGGATGGGCGGCTCTTCACGAACGAGTGGGGTGGACTCGTGGGCAGCAGCACCTATTGGCGCGTGTGGCGGGACGCTCGGAAGTACGCGCTCCCGCCGGACCTCCTAACGTCCATCCTCGGAGGAGAGGGCGGCCGTATGACCTGCGGTACACCTGCATCACGACGTGGCTAAACGCCGGCGTACCCGTGGCCGAAGTCGCCCGTCGAGTCGGCAACTCGCCTAAGGTAATCCACCGCGTCACTGGGTCCGGCTCTTGACGTCTGGCACTTCAGCTCGCGTGTGTGCATGCCCTCTGACCTGCGACGGAGACGGGCTGAGGGTTGACAGAGCCACAGAGTGTGTCGGAGGCGTGTCGCGCCAGAGCCACTCCCCCCGAAGGTTGGCACTGAACCGGCATTCTTGGGCAGAAGCCCGTCCACTGTGATCACCGGTCTCGCTCACCAGCGGCCTGACGAAGCCCACGACTCTGACCAGATCAGATGTCGTGGGCTTCTGCCGTTGTTGGTCGGCGTCCGCTGACCTTGTGCTGCCCAGAGGTGGCCCGGACTTCGCGCGACGCGATCTACTCGGGAATAATTCGTCTCTAAATATTACATAAGCCGCAAATTGACGTGCATGAACTTCCATCAACCGCTAGTCCCTCTTTGGGGTCGTTCAATACACTAACTGCATGTCCGAATTGATCAGCTTCGCCCTGGGCGTGATCTCAGGATTACTAACGAATGTCATCTGGATCCGGAGAGGCCGCCTCAGATCGCTAGCGGAGGGCATCAGGCAACCGAAATATGAACCACTAGGATTCACCTCTTCTGAGGTTGGGTTATTCCCTCTAAATCGCTGGACTTTCGCTAGGCCGTTGCAGCGGAACCACCTACAGGTCTCAGTAGTCGATGCGCGTCCACGGCAGCAGTGGTTCAATGAAGGCGAGTGGCAACAAATCGCAGACGAGTACCATAGTCGCTATACCGGTGACATTGGTTTCTTGATTGATGCATCGATTGATCACCGGGAAAGCCGCGAGGGTGAGGACTTTCGATACACAATCACTCCATGCGACTATAGCGAGCACTTGGCGACAGTCGAGTACCTGCGACGTCATCCCGACGCGCAATCCAGGATTCGCGCTAGTTTCGTAGACGGAGGCATTATTGACTTCGCTCGAACGTCACCACCAACGTCAGTCAAAATTAATGTTGCTGTCCTAAATTTGGATAATGAGTTTCTAGCGGTGCAACGTTCAGGCGCCGTAGATTTTAAGCGGGGCGTATGGACGGTCGGTCCCAATGAAGGTATGAAACTCGCCTCGCGTGCGACGCCGGGAAATCCCCCAGAAGATTTCTTTGACCTCGGTGAACGTTGCCTGAGGGAGGAGCTTAATCTCGAACCTGTAGACTACAGTGGAATCAACATTTCATGGGTTGGGTATGAGGTAAAGACAATCCAACTGAAAGTCTATGCACAGGTTCGCACCCATCTCTCAAAGCGAGAGGTGAATGAGCGGCTACTTTCCTCGCATAGCCTATTCGAAGCGCAAGATACAGAGTGGATCCCATTCAAAAGAAAATACGTGATGGATATTGTGAGAAATTGGGAAAATGGTGACGTCGAAGGTCGAAAATGGTCATCGAGTGCACCCCACACCCTTCAGGAAATGTGGAGGATGCGTCACTTGCTCAGACTGACGGATCATCCCTAAGGGGTGTCCCGCAAAGGCTGACTGGGGCTCGCGCCAAGCGCTGAGCGGGATACTCGCGAGACTCCGAAGCGGGGTTGTGACAGCCTGCGGACATGCCAGAGCTGCGCGTTCATACAGGCCGTCACCACGCCATCCAGTTCCACTACGCCTTGCCGGACGACGCATGGCGTGTGGAGCTGAGCGAGGCCGCCCCGGCGCCGACCGCGTTGGCTGAGATCCCCAACGCGGAAACGCATTTGCCTGGAGCGGCCTTCCTGGTGGCGGTGATACCCGACGAGGATCCGGACCTGGAGCCGACCGTCCACATCCACAGCGGCACGAGCACGTCATCCCCTACGAGATCATGCGCTGGTTCATGGAGCGCGTGGCAGAGCAGGTTGAACGCTGCCGCATCGCGTGCGAGCAGGGAGAACCTGAAGCAGTGGAATGATCACGCAGTGTCTGGTGTGATCACGGCGTCGGAGCCGTCCTGGATAGCCCCGTTCAGCGGGCTGAGCCCGCGTCAGTTCGGCAAGCTGATTGCCGCGTTGCGGCGCGAGGGAGCGGATCCGGTGCGCAGGGGCCGGCCGTGGAGCCTGCAACTAGAGGACCGAGTGCTGCTGGTCGCCGCGTACTGGCGGACGAACCTGACACTGCGCCAACTGGCGCCGCTCTTCGGGGTGTCCAAGTCCGCGGCGGACCGCATCATCGACCACCTCGGAGCCGCGTTCGCCCTCCAGCAACGCAAGCGGTTCCGCAAGGACACCGTGCTGATCGTGGACGGCACTCTGGTCCCCACCCGTGACCACAGCATCGCCGAGCAGTCGAAGAACTACCGGTATTCGACCAACCACCAGGTCGTCATCGACGCAGACACCGGCTGGTCGTCGCGGTTGGCCGGCCGTTGCCCGGCAACCGCAACGACTGCAAGGCGTGGGATCTGTCCGGTGCGAAGGCCACCGTCGGCAAGACCACGGTCATCGCGGACGGCGGCTACCGGGGCACCGGCCTGGTCATCCCGCACCGCCGCGAACCCGGCCAAGCCCAACTCCCGGCCTGGAAAGAGGAACACAACACCACCCACCGCAAGGTCCGCGCCCGCGTCGAGCACACCTTCGCCCGGATGAAGACCTGGAAGATGCTCCGCGACTGCCGCCTCAAGGGCGACGGCGTCCACCACGCGATGCTCGGCATCGCCCGCCTGCACAACCTCACCCTCGCCGGGTGACGACGAACAGACAGGTCAACGGACACGTGGAAGATCATTTGCGGGACAAGCCTTAGGTAGGCTGCGGCCGGTGATCAGGTGTGGCCTCAGGAGGCTGCTCCAACTGCAGCTCTTTCTTCCGTTGCTCTTCTCGGATTCGTTCGACCTCTTCAGCGAACTGGGTTGATGCTTCTTCGGGTGCTAGATTTTTGTATCGCCGAATGCGCAGCGAGTAGGCCTGAATCTCCAGATCTATCGAGTCCGCTGTCTGTTGAAGATTGAGACTGCGCTCTCGGAATTTGAAGTACGCGATGATTCCCGCGGAGATGCTAACCAGTGCGCTAAGGACCACAGCAAGCCAACTCCAAACACCCTGCTCCGCTGAGGCAGTCGTGCTTACAGAGGTGAGGATGGAACCGACGATGACGGTAAGTTGGAAGAGGTTGTGTCTCCCTCTGTATTTCTCGGCGCTCCGTCGATACTCATCACGAAATCTGGGTACGGATTCGTAGTAGAAATGGAAGGCGCTGGGGAGATCTGCCGTCGCTACATCCCTGGCTTGGAACCATGCCCTCTCTACCTCAAGTTGGCGCAGCTCTACCGTTCTTTTTGTTATCTCGGTTCGCCGATTCCACCAGAAAGCAATGGATGCAAGTGTTGAAATGATGAGGCCTGCCGGGCCAAATTCGTTCAAAACTACGCGACCATCGCCAGGGTGAGAGAAGTCAATTAGATAATTCCCTGCAACGATGCTGCCGAGGATTGTTGAATTTCCAGCTACTAACCAAAGCAGTGTGAACCGTTTAATGAATCTGGCTGTGGATATCTCGGATTCGATTTCGATGAGGCGCTGGTCGATATCTGAAACCGTTGGAATTGTTGCCACTCGTCCCCCAGCCTTGATCTCGCGCGAGCAGTAGCAGGTCATCGACGTGATCGTTTAGTCAGCCAATGAAGCTAGCACCCGAAGGTCAAGGCTGTTGGAGTCAAGTGCTTGCTTGGGCTCCAGGAGGACGCACCGGTCCCACACGCTCCTCACACGCGGCCAATGGGTGACAACGAGAAAGAGCGGGAGTCAGTGAGACTGACTCCCGCTCTTCCATCTAGGCATCCGCCCAGCTCAGCGCGTGATTCTTGCTGGCTGTGTGGCGAGTGCCCCCGGCAGGATTCGAACCTGCGCACACGGCTCCGGAGCCCAGATGAGACCGTGACGCCTTCGGGGACGTGACCTGCGGGGGAGCGGCATCCGTGGGTCCCACCGACCAAGGTCATTACGCCCCTATTACGTGGGCGGCCTGTCGAGCGGCGGAGCGGCGCCGTATGGTCGGAGGCATGATCTCGGGCAGCGGCGGGGGCCAGGACGGCGGCACGGAGTTCACGGCGGAGGGCCTTGCGGCTGTCCTGCGCGAGGCGTGTGCGACAGCCGAACTGGACTCGGACGGCGCCGAGTTGCTCCGGCTCGGCTCCAACGCCGTGTACCGCTTATCGACGTCACCGATCATCGTCCGGATTGCTCGTGACCCCGATGCCCTGGAAGAGATGGAACGGGTGGTACGGGTAGCGCGGTGGCTGGAGACGGAGAACTTCCCGGCTACTCGGGTGCCGGCGGGCGTCACACAACCGTTGGTGGTCGGCGGCCTGGTGGTGACCTTCTGGGAGAGCGTGCAGGAGCGGGAGGAGTTCGCCACGGTGGGCGAACTGGCCGACCTGCTCCGCCGGTTGCACTGGCTTGAGGAACCTGAGTCTCTGAGACTCCCGTACTTCGATCCCTTCGCGAAGCTGTCGGCGTCCATGAGGCAGATGGACGGCGTCACGGAGGATGACCGCACCTTCCTGGAGGAGAGAGCCGCAAGGCTCAACAAGGACTACGACCGCCTGGACTTCGTGCTTCCCTTCGGGATGATCCACGGGGACGCGAACATAGGCAACGTGCTCCGTCACCGGGACGGCCACGCGGTGCTCATCGACCTGGACGGCTTCGCGTTGGCTCCGCGGGAGTGGGATCTGATCCTGACCGCGATGTTCTACGACCGGTACGGCTGGCACACGAAGGCTGAGTACGACGAGTTCGTTCACCGGTACGGCTTCGACCTGATGAACTGGCCCGGCTATGAGACCTTGGCGGATCTCCGGGAACTGATGATGGTCGTCTGGCTCGGCCACCAGGTCGCCGGCAGCGACCGTTCCGCGGCGGAGTTCGCGCGGCGTGTGCGGTCACTGCGTACCGGCGAGGGTCGAGACTCGTGGGGCCCCTTCTGAAACGTGGTCAGAGGCTGAGCTGCGCCCCTGACGCGACCCACAACCTGTGCTCCTGGACCTGCTCCGCGAAGTCCCGAGAGACCGCGTTGTCGCTGGCGGCAGCAAGATTCGTCCGGAACTCGGCGAGGTAGGTGACGCAGCGGGCCGACTTGAGTTGCTCTCCGAGATCGAGGGCATCAAGGGCGACGCGGCAGGCTTCCTCGGTCTCGCCGGCTCGTAAGTGGGCGTCGGCAAGAACCATGGTCGCGAAGAAGTCGCTTCGCACGTGGCTTCCGCTCATGGCGTTCTCGGCATGAGCCACGGCTTGGCGGGCGCTGTTCACGTCACGGAAGCAGTGCGCGGCCTCGGCAGCAAGCTCCGCCTCGTCGAAGTAGCTAATCCACTCCGGCTCGTCGTCGCTGTTGCGACTCTCCAGGGACCTGGTCGCCGCGCTCAGTGCGGCCTCGCATGCGGCGACGTCACCGGTACGAGCAAGGGCGCGGGCCTCCATGGCGTGGAACTGGGCGCGCAGGGTCGGCGTGGCCACCGGCGAAATACCCATCAGCGCGGCTCGGGCGAGCGTTGCGCCGTGCGTGTACTGGCCGAGGAATGTGGCCTGATGACTCATCGCGGAGAGGATGCTTCCCGCAAGTCGTCGGTCGTTGGCGTCCTGGGCCAACCGGAGTGCCTGGAGGAAATACCGCTGAGCGAGGCCGTGATGGCAGGAGTCGTAGGACATCCAACCGGCAAGCAGCGTCGCTTCGGCGGCAGTTGAGAAGAGGGCTCGCCCTACTTGCTCCGTGTACTTCCCTCGCAACATCGGCAGAACGTCGTTACTGAGGTACTGGATTACGGCATGCCGCGCGTGATCCCCGCCGAACTGGTCGTCGAGGCGGGCGAACATGTCCGCAGTGGTCTTCACGGCGGCGACGTCCCCCAGCCCAACACGCTGACCCTCTGTGCGAGGGCGGGGAACTGCGGGCTCGGGAGCCACCAACCAGCGCAGGGACGCTTCACTCCATGCCGGCTCGGACGGCTCGGCTTCCAACAAAGGCTCGTACCGGTTGAGGTCGGCTCGCCACAGTTTCCCGACGGCTTGGATCGCCGCATCCGGACTGGCCGGGTAGCCGGCATCCAAGAGGGCCGAGTCCTGCTGCGAACTGTGGCTCAGCCCGAGTTCCGAAGCACTGACCCCGTAGACGTCACAGAGGAGCGGGCCGTAGAAGTCGTCCGGCGTACTGTGCCCGTTCTCCCAACTGGCAATACGGCGCTTGACGCTCGCATCCGACGGAAGTTGATGACCCCGCCGCGCGGCAGCCTGGCGCAGTTCGCGCACCAATCTCGGCTGGCTCCACCCTCGACCCGTGCGGGCCTCGCGTAAGTGAACGCTGATCGACTCCATCAGGGGACGTGTCCGTTCCTTCCCTGCACGGGTGTTGGTACGACGACTCGTTCTGGGCATCGAATGTACGCGCCCGTCACCGTCTGTGGCAGGCGACTAACAGAGATCGTCCCCGAGACCGGGGTGACGAGGGATGACGCATCACGCGCTGACACGTCATCCCTCGTCCACACTCGTCATCTGCCCTGGTCAGGCCAGGCGCCCTCAGTCTGGAGTCACAGCGGCGCCGAGCCGCAACGCACTCCGACCGAGGTGGGATGACGTGCAAAGGATGACCAGCAGGGGAGTGGAGTGGCTCTCTGCGGCGGCCGACGATCCGGAGAAGTGCCGAGCGGTCTGGACGGAGGATCCGCGTAGGCCCTGCATGTTGCCGACGGGGCGGCTCTTCGACGTAGTCGTGGTGAACGAGCGTCTCGGCCTGGAGACCTTCGACCAACTGCTCCGCCGAGGCGCGCCGTTCGGTCCTGCTCTGGTGGACCACAAGGCCCGTTGCGTCGGGTTCTTCCTCTCCTCGGACAGCCAGGAATCCTTCACTCATTACCTCGGTAGAGAGACGCAGACCCCACCCTTCTACCGATACCTCAACACCAAATCCGTGGTCGTTGTCCCCGGCCCGATGCCCATGGCAGGTGACCGGTATCAGTGGCTGAGGGCTCCGACGCGGCGACCGCAGGCGAACCCTCTGCGCCCCGTCGCACTCGCGACCATGCTCGTAGCCGCTGCCGAACTCCTGGCACGGGCGGACCGATACGCGGAGGAGTACGGCTCGCCGTACGCGGCTGTTGCAGCTCTTCCTGACGGGGCGTCCACCGATGGGGGATGACGCGGCTGACCGCCATGACGCCGCCGATTGGTCGCCCCTGGACAGCGACGGTTGGTACTCGGCACGGAACGCAACAACGGCTCTTCGCGATGTCCTCATCCGAGCCGGCATGGAGAAGGACTTCCCATACCTCCGAGCGGACTTGAACGCCTTCGGACACGGCCTCGTGGAACTCGGCCGTGTCTCACCGGCGACTGCGGAGCACCTGGCTGAGCTCATGCGTCTCGCGCTGTTATCCGCCTCGGAGGAGCGAGACGAACGCGGACGCGCCCCCGAGGAACGACAGGAAACGGAGCGGAAGTTATGACCGACCGGCGAGGAGTGATAGCCAAGCGCGCGGAAGACCTGATGCCCGGCGTCCCCTACGTCCGCGGTTGGGCGCAGGCCCGGCGAAGCGCGGCCACGTTGGCCGGGCAACTCAAGGCCCTCGGGTTGGACTCCGACTTCCCCGCGCTGTCCGCCGACGTGAACGTGTTCGGCGATGGCCTGGTGCGTCTCGGAACGGTGCGTCCAGAGGCGGCGCTGTTACTGGCCGAGCTGATCGGGGTGGGGCTTGCGATGGGTACGCAGCAAGCTGCGCGCCGGCCATCGACGGAGGCTCCTTACATGCGGGCCTCCGCGGTCTGAGTCGGCGAACCACAATCCCCGGCTCGTCGCGGTCGGAGCAAGCTCCCGCGACCGGTCGGCCCCATGCCCCGCACGGCATCTCGTTCCCCCGGCGAGTGCTGTGCGGGGCATCGATCTGTTCAGCGCCGTTGTGGTCGTGGTCTGCCGCTCGGCCGGGACCGGCGCCCCAGCGCCGCAGCCCGGACGAACGGCAGACCACCGAGACAGATGTCGATTCGGCGTATGGGGCATTCGCTGGTCACTCACGCTGAGCACTTGCTTCGGAAGCCCAGGGGTTCCGGGCTGGGTTAGACGCTGAGAGTCGCGTGCACTTGTCCGCCGGAAGTCTCACTGCCCAGTGTCTTCGTCTTCCGACACGGTCATCTACGACCCGAGGCAGTTCGGTTGCCTGCTCGGCTCTGGTTGCAGGCCTAAGCCAAGCAGAGAATTGCGCGCTTCAGTTCAACGGCGGTCTGACCAGGACCCTATTTCCAACACGCTCTGCACACCTCTGTACGGCAGTGCCATGTGTTTGTCGCCGATGCTGCGCTCCGAGCATCGCGCGGGACTTCATTGAGGTGACTTACAGAAGAGTTGAAGTCCCTCCGCCACTTGAGCTCCCTCTGTCATACTTCCAAGCCAACTAGACTGGTTACTAGGGGCTTTGGGGGGAAAGTGCCTACATCTCCTGCTGGTGGTGCGACGGGTTCCGGTGGTGCGGTGCCGGGTCAGTCCGGTGCTGCGCCTGGTGGTGCGACGGGTTCCGGTGGTGCGGTGCCGGGTCAGTCCGGTGCTGCGCCTGGTGGTGCGACGGGTTCCGGTGGTGCGGTGCCGGGTCAGTTAC
>NZ_JBSFXO010000016.1:0-123154 GCF_053595415.1 Streptomyces sp. NPDC002499 | reverse complement strand
TCCGGTGCTGCGCCTGGTGGGCGCCACATGGCCGTCAGATTTGAAGACTGGACCAAGCGCAATGTGTTCCTAACGGTGCTGACATTTGCGGCAGTGCTAATCTCCTCGCTCATCACCCTATTTTCAACGGTAGTTGAGCTCAAAGGCTGGTATGAGTCGCGTTTTGAGTGGAAAGAGGCAGAGTATGAGAAACTGACCTCTTTGCATGCGGGCTATAGCTTCGCGACTTTCAGGGAGAAGCTAGGCGCTCCACTATTTGTGGAACCAGTGCAAGGTAAGAATCTAACGGAGAATATCTTCGAGGGTAGGGGATACTGGGTCGACGTCGTTACGGATAAATCGGGAACTGCACTGTCCTATGCAGTCACGGCTTGCAATATTGACTTCCGCCCAAAATTCTCCCCGATGATGGGCTCCTTTAATCGGTCGCCTTCAGGTCGCCTAGATGTGACCTTAAATCGAGACCCTATGGCCAAGGATTCGGTACGTAGCTTCGGCATGTTGAAGGTCTACATTTCAGGAGCCACGTCAAACAGTTACGCCTTTCAAGTGATTCCGCCCTCTAATCCGTCAAACTATAAATCGTACGGGTGGGGGTTGAATGACGCCTGTTCTTGGCATTCGAATCGCCCCGGCGATATCACCGACTCGTGGCTGAAATGGCAAGATGCTCATCTGTTGAGCAAGCCCTACTTGTCGATGGATGAACTCTCGAATTCTCTGCGCCTGTTAATGAAGAAGTCGATTGTAAACACGTACATGGAATTGGCTCCTCATGTAGAGGAGTCTGACGTATTTCCATGGCAAATCGGTGTTGATCGGATCCTTACTCGCACTGTTGATCAACAGTGAATGAAGTCAGGGCGCGCAGCCTCGGAGCAACCAGTGGGTCCCAGGTGACGTCGCTGAGCAGGGTCGAATCTGCGGCTGGTTCAACAAGGCTGGCCCATGGATATCCCACAACAGCCAGGGCTGCTGAGTTAGGAGTTTAACCAATCCTGGAGGCGCCGTGATGCACGATGGCGCCGCTCAGTGGAACTCTTGCGGCTGGTCGATGGGGCCGATGCTGTTCAACTTTTCCGATGTCAGTAACAGTTTTCAAGATTCAACATGGTGCGCTGCGCTAGATTGCTGCGCAGACAAATAGACTAGGAATTTCCGCAATTGGGTTCAGGGCGTGTCGTAGTCACATCGCGTTGAGGAAACTCTGCGACGACTTCTCCTGAGTTTAGACGCTGTCCCAGATTTTTGGCTGCCATCCCAAAACCTTCGAGGGAACTCAACTCGCGAAGTGTGGTTCCTCGTGCCCACTTGGACCCCTGGGCGTCTTCGAACACTAACGCTGTCGATAGCGGTTGTTCAACGTCGACATCTGTATGCTTTTCGAGCAGGCTGAAAACCGCGTGCAGGGTCTTCCTGGTAAACACCATCTGGGTGCAAGGGGGCAAGCTGGCCGAGGTGTACTCGGCTTTCACCTCATGCACCTTCAGACTAGATTTTTCGGCGGGGATCGGGCTTGACGGCCAGTCGGGGAACGTGAACCTAACCGTCAGTTGATAGATTGCATCAGATGACCGATTACTGACGATGGCAACCTCCCCCTTGTTGGGTTGGCTGTTGGTATACCAGAAACCAACCTGCAACGCCTGCGACCGATGCTCGCGTTCGTTTTGATCTTCATTGATTTTCTGTTGGTCGCGCAGAGCAAGACCTGTGTAGTAGGTAGCAAGGGCCGAAACGGCCAGCCCAATCACCGCTGCGATGGCTGAGGCAAAGGTGCCCCACGATGAGAGCCAGGCGGCCCGGCGCTCTGTCGGATCGGGGGGCGGCGTTGAAGCAGCCCGAGTCGCCGAGCGAATCGCCACGCTGCGAACGATTGACGTCCTCCAACGCGGCGAGCGGGCTGGCCTGGTGGTGCTGGGTTGCACTCGTTGCTGCTTGACCATCCGCGTCCGTGCCCGCTGAAGCCGTGCGTGAGTCCCGGATGTCCTTGCTTGTGGACGCCGCGATGTCATACCGCCCCCTCGCTTTAAGGGGCATTATGCGGGACTCCGGGCGCTTCCGGCTGACCAACTGATCCGGACAAGTGCTCATACTCGGCGCCTTACTTGGCGCACTTCCTGCCTCAACGGATCAAGAAATACCCCGTCTTGCCCGAGGTCCAGGCTTGGGTGGTAACCCATATGGGCGGGGTCTGTGACCTTAGGGGTTCGTCGTAGGCTGCTGTAGATCGACTGTCGCTGTCGGTTCTCGTCGCGTGGCCTCGGACGGCCCAGGGAGGGCCCGGGTGCGACCACGGCGGTGTTGGCTGATCTGGCTCCGAGCTAGCTCCTGTACGGCAGACTGCTTGATCGTGGATGCCGGATTCGCAGCAGTCTTGGGTGCTCTTGCTGGCGCCGCCGCGACCACGGGGGCGGGTCTTGTCACCGGGTGGGCTGCTCGCCAGCAGACCCGGACCACAGCGCGGGTGGAACACCGAAAGCTGCTCATGGAACCGAGGCGACAGGCCTACCGCCAGTTCATCGCTGCAGCGATGGCGTTCCTTGAACACCACGAACTTGTCATTACTACGCGCCGGGTAGACGCAGCCTTCGCCGACGAAGCTGCCCGGCTCGCTGAAGCTGTCAAAGAGGGTTGGGTAAGCGTGGCACTAGCAGGCCCGAAAGACGCTGAGAAGTGGGCCGCAGCGTTCCGGAAAGAGTGCAGGGAACATGCCAGAGCGCTGGCGTACTTCACTGACCCAACAGCCAACACCCCGGACGACCACTGGCCCGAGCTGTACGGGACATGGATGGAGCTTGGGGACCGCATGAGTGCCTTCATTAGTGCGGTCCAGCTCACGCTCGACGACGATGGGAGCGTCTGACTCCGAAGCCGAGTTCCGCCGGCTTCCTTGGCCCGAAGCGTCTTGGCGGCGCGCTTGGCCTTGGGTCCGCGTACCTCTTGCTGTGATTGTCCGTAGACGTGCGCCGCTGTCTGCAGGCATTGTGGCACTGTGTGATATTCAAGCTGTTGCCAGGCTGTCAGACCTCACGGCTGGAACAAGCAGCCCCGAGCGACAGCTGCGTCTCGCAGCCTACGGCCGATCTGCCTCCGCTGCCCCTTGGATGAGACTGATGTGAAGTCCACAGAAGCGTGATCGGGCTGGGAGGTCGCTTTAGCGTCATCTATGGCAGTAAGGCTCTCGCTCTGTATTTCTGCCACTGTTATCCCAAAGGTGCCGACCGAGATTCGGCCTTGCTCCTCTGTCCAGCGACGGTAGGCCTCCTCGGCGCCAACTCTCTCCCGCAATGTGGATAGCAATCCCTTATCCCTCTCTGAAGGAACAAAGGCTTCTTTTGAAGGACACCCATTTGGGTATTGTGTCGGATGGACCTGCCGCAGAAGAGTTTCACCCTCGTCTTGAAGAATGGAGGTATCAGGAGACTGGTTCACTTCATACTCCCATTCTCAAGGAAGCGCGTAAGCAGTCTCTCGTCAAACTCTGACTGCCTCTCTTGCAGATCGTCGGTCATGGTATTGTCCGCGCACAAAAACAGTTGATCATCTGGTTCGATGGCGGCAGTCATTTCAATGTCGCCGCGTCGCCACTCCAGGAGGATCGCTCCCTCGGTATTAGGGATAATGGCGACCTCTAGCCCTAGTGTCGCCAGCCTGGGAATTATCCGCTCAATTCGATCGGAAATTACATTGCTGGGGGCCTGACTGTCTGGACCTAGCCATCCGTCTGTAAGGTCTCGGATGCTGCGAAGCTGGGAGAGTAGAGCCTTCTCCTCAATCGAGCGAATAGCCGTAATGTCCGTGACGCTGTAGAGCGATACGTTCCTCTGCGAGGCGTCGGGAGTCTCCCCTTCAACGTGCACATCAGGAGCCGTGATGCCGTCCGTTGCCAGGAATTCCTTGGCTGTTGTTGCAAGGTCATGCCGGTCGTGGTCCAGCCTGCATGTGGAAACACCCGTGGCCGTCTTGAGTCGAAAGCTCAGAGATGAACCGTCATACTCGACGATTACGCCTTCAAGTTGAACCGGTTGCGGCGTGGGTGCAAGCTCCTCGATTTCCTCAAGGATTTCGCGCACTGCGAGGTCAATGGTCGCTCGGCGGGAATCTTGCTGTGGATCACCCAAGATGATCGCTTCGGAATCTTGAAGACTGGAGCCGACTCGCCTAATGGCCCTCATCGAATCGGCCGAGAAATGCATGGGAGGTTGCCGAGTTCGCGCAATATCTTGCAATGAATCGGTTAGTGCGTCGCGCGCCCGTGTGTAAATATCCGACCATTCATCCCAGTCGGCGTCGCTGGTTCTCCCCGATGAGCGATGGAGGACCATTCTAGGTCTGGCACTCCCGCTCGTTACGGCGATGAGACGCAAGTCGAAGGCCTCGTTAAAGCCATTGGGCAACCGACGTCGGTCCGGATTACTCTCCAGCCACAGATCACGCGCCACTTTGAGGACGGCTTCGCGGAAGTTGCCGACTTCACGAGCAGTGTCAGCCGGCATCCCCGGAGCGTCAAAGCGGTCGCCAGTTAGTGAGAAAAACGCGAAGTACTCTTCTTCGCTGTCATTCATGATCGACTCCGTCCCCCACTCGCCCCTCCTGGAGGGAGACATCTGAAGTTATCAGGCACCACTGACAACACCCCCCTGTCAGTACTGTCCACCAAACACAGCCCTCTCAGCAAGACGGTCAGCGCAACCAAATGGATCAACGGCAGACGTGCGAGCGCGAGAGATCGGCGGAACGGCTTTGGGCTGGAGCTACTTTGGGGCGAGTGATCATGGCCCCGAAAGCTTCCGGCGCGTCGGGCAGTCTGTGGACCTGCCCGTTAAAGCACGACGTTGGGGCCATGATCTTAGAGGCTCGCCCCAAGGTGGCTGCCTAAAGCCGTGGAGCCGACCGCCCCAGCCATAGAGGGTTTCTCCCGCTCTTGGCCCGCATGCACGGAGCGCGTCGTCAAGGCGGCCCGTGCCCGCGCAGTGCGCGGGCCTTGATGACGTAGAGCAAGTCTGAGCCAACCGAGGCTCAGTTACAGCCTGAAGGACAACTCCAGGTCGTCGCCGGGGAGGTGGAATTCCTCCAGGGCAAGCGGCTTGCCTCCCTCTGCGAGCGTCACGCGGATGACGTGCAGGAGCGGGACGCCTTCAGGCAAGCGGAGGGTCTGGGCCTGGTCTGGGAGGGGCATGCGGGTGCGGACGTACTCCGTGAAGTTGAGTTCGTGGCCTAGCTCGGCAAGCGCCGCGTAGAGCTCCGGTGCCGGCGGCGGAGCCTCCTCCTCGTACCTCGTGCCGATCAGGACAGAGAACGGCACGTACGTGCGGTGGAGTTGGCGGAGGCGGCCGTGGTCGGCGGTCTGCAACGCGTCGTACGTGAACATTGGCTCGCCCGGCGGGATGCGGAGGAGATCCGCCAATGGCAGGGGGGCGTCCGTGCGGGTGGCTACCGGGGGCTCGGCGTTCGTCCACTGGATGCCGTCGGCCTCCATGTACCTGCCGTCGGGGGCCAGACGTACGCCCCGCGGGCGCGTGAGGCTTGGGCGGCCCTGTGGTGAGCGGGCGAATGTGCCTCGGCCCATGATCGCCTCGACCAGGCCGGATGCACGTAGCTCCGTGAGGCCCTGACGGACTGTGGGGCGCGTCACGCCGAACTGCTTTGCCAACGCCTCCTCGGAGGGGAGCGGTTGGCCGGCGGGGAAGGTGCCGTTCAGGATGCCTTCGCGCAGGTAGTCGGCGATCTGCCGATACTTCGGCTGCGTGTTCTTCGGCGGCATGCGGGCCCTCCGTGGCCGTGATCGCCTTTCGGCTGTGCGTCTGCGTGGACAGTTCGTTCACGTGCGTAGACAGACTCCCCCATCACAAGACGGTTGACAACCCGTACTACGGGTCGCACTCTGGACTCCAGTCACCCGTACTACGGGTGGTCTAGCAACCCGAAGGGTCAGCCTTCGGGTGCCAGAGATGAGGAGTTCAGATCAGTGGCAAGCCTTCCGATCGACACCGCGAAGTTCACGGGGATCATCTGTGCCGTACCCCCGGCTCCGCGGGTTGCGAATCGTGAGACCGGTCAGCTTCGCGTTGACCGGGACACCGGAAAGACCGTGTACCAGGTCGGTCTTTGCCTGATGGCTGGGTCATCGGCGGACGTGGTGAACGTGAGCGTCGCCGGTGAGCCGGCCGGTGTGCAGCTCGGTATGCCCGTGGCCGTACGGGACTTGGTCGCCACGCCCTGGGAGAACGACGGGCGGCACGGGATTGCGTTCCGTGCGGCGGAGATCCGGCCCCTGAGCGCTCCGGCGGGGAAGGGGGCCGGGCAGTGATGGCCTTGGCCTCCTCCACCTCCTCGGCCGGTGCGGTCTGGCCGAGTTGGGCTCTGGTGGTGGCCGCAATGCTGGTGTCGGGTCTGCTTCTCGCAGGCCCGGCCCTGCGCCGCCGCTACCCCGTGGCCTGGTGGCTGTTACTCGGCTTCCCGGTCACGGTCGTCCAAGTGATGCGCACCTGGCGGCCGTTGATGGCCGGGTGCGGACTCGCCGTGAGCCGTCGGCCGGCGCTGACCGTGGTGGCCGGGCTCGTCGGCAACGGGGCACCTCCGCCTCAGCCGCGCGTGCCTCGGCACGGGTTCATACGTCCGACAGGCGGCGGATTCTGGCTGCTGGTGCGGTTGTTACCGGGTCAGGTGCCCGAGGATTTCGTCAAGGCGGCGCCCGCTATGGCAGAGGACTGGCAGGTCCATGGGGTGCGGGTTACCTCCTGGAAGCCGGGGGTCGTACGGATCGCCGCCTCGGTGGCCGATCCACTGGCCGCTCCGCGACTGCCGAAACAGCGCGGGCCCGCTCAGCTGCTCCGAGTTGCTGTGGGCGTGCTGGAGACCGGTGCCGGTTGGGTCATCGACCTGCGTCGTGTGCCGCACTGGCTGATCGTGGGTGCCACCCGGTCCGGCAAGTCGACGTTGATCAACGCACTCGTAGCGGGCCTGGCTCCGCAACCCGTGGCGCTGGTTGGTATCGACTGCAAGGGCGGCATGGAACTGTCGCTCTACGAACCACGGTTGTCGGCTCTCGCGACCAATCGAGAGCAAGCGGTGCGGCTCCTGGCGGCGCTCGTCGACCTGACGCTCGACCGCATGACCGTCTGTCGGGCGGCTCGCGTGCGCAACATCTGGGGACTCCCGGAGGCGGAGCGTCCCGTCCCCGTCGTCGTGATCGTCGACGAGATCGCGGAACTGTTCCTTGTTGCGAGCCGTAGCGAGAAGGACGAAGCACACGCGGCCGGCACGGCGTTGATCCGACTGGCCCAACTCGGGGCTGCGCTCGGGGTGTTCCTCGTCGTGGCCGGCCAGCGAGTGGGATCCGACCTGGGGCCGGGCGTCACGGCACTGCGTGCCCAACTCGGCGGACGTGTGTGCCACAGGGTGGCCGATCCCGGTACGGCGGAAATGGCGCTCGGGGACCTCAATCCCGATGCCCTCAAGGCTGCGCAAGCCATTACTCCTGAGCAGGCCGGTACGGCCGTCCTGGCCTCCGGCGACGGTTGGGAACGCGCCCGCTCGCACCTTGTCACCGAGGCGGACGCGGAAGTTATCGCGGCCGAGTACGCGCACCTCACCCCGTTCCTGCCCGAGCTGTTCGCCGAGGCCAAGTGAGAGGGGGCTGTCGTGCTGGTTTCCATGTCGGCCGTGGTGCTGCTCGGCCTGTGTATCTGGTTCCTGCTGCGCATCCGATACCTGCGCTGGGCGGACACCCTGCTCTGCGGAACCTTCGGCTTCCTGGTGGCAAAGACCGTGGCCGCGCCGGTGGTTCAGGCGGCCCTTGTCGCCGTCAGCGGCTTCCTCGGTCAGCTCCGCTTCTGAAGCGACCTCACCTGATCTCCGAACCACAGAGAGGTGGGCGAGCCATGCCCAAGTACGAGTACGAAGTCCGCTCCGGTGACCGTGCCGCGTTCCTCGCCGGCCTTCGTGAGCTGGTCGACTTCCTGACCGCCAACCCCGCCGTTCTCGTCCCGCGACATGCGTCGTTCGGCGTCTTCGTCGACGCCTCCGACCCTGCCGCTCGTAGGGAGGGCGCGGAACATGTCGCCGCGCCGCTCGGTGTGTCCGTCGAGGACATCGGTCAGGGCTACTTCGACGCACGCCGTGTCTTCGGACCGATCGCGTACAGCGTCGTCGCGATACCGCCCGAGGAACGGCCGTGATCGCCCGTACGAAGGGCTCCCGACGGGGCGCGAAGTCGCCAAACCCGACCCCGTCAGGAACCCACTCCAACCGCCACGTGAGCAGTGAAAGGAGCACCCACACTTTGTCCACTGCGCATCATTCGCGCAAATCTCCGCTGCCCGACTGCGACTTGAGAGGAGACGGCCCGGCCGTCTCGACTTGCGCGGGGGCCGAACGCATCGTCCTCGTCGGACTCGACGGCACAGAGCAGCACCTGTGCCCGGCGCATGCCGCCGCGGTCTGGCTGACGGATCCGACGCTCCGGTTCAGCGCCAAGACACGACCGGAAGGGATCTCCGCCGTGATGTCGGCGGCGTTCGGCGGGGGCGGTGGTCGACGATGACCACGACCCTGCCGAAAGGCGCTGCCGCTCTGGTCGCCAGGGCGACGGACCCCGAGTTCGCCGCTTGGCGTCGCAACATCGTCCGTCTATCAGGCTGCACCAATCCGATTCACCTGGTCGGTACGGCGACTGTCTTCGACACGACTACGGGCGCGGCTCTGCTGTCGTACGGGTCGGACGTCTACGGCGGTCGCCTGCTCACCGCATGCGGCAATCGACGGTCGAGGGTCTGCCCGGCATGCTCGGCGTTGTATCGGGCGGACACGTACCAACTCATTCGGGCCGGCCTCGTCGGCGGCAAGAACGTCTCGGAAGCGGTGAGCGGGCACCCTCGGGTGTTCGCCACCCTCACCGCTCCCGGCTTTGGTCCGGTTCACACCCGTCGGGAGCGCGATGGTCGGGTGCGGGCCTGCCGTCCTCGACGTGTGGGGGAGTGCTGCTCGCATGGGGTTCCCGTGGGGTGCCATGAGCGGCACGCGACGGATGACCTGTGCCTCGGTGAACCGCTGTGCCCGCGTTGCTACGACTATGCCGGGGCCGTGCTCTGGCAGGCGCACGCGGGGCGGCTCTGGCATCGGTTCGGGCTGGAGTTGCGGCGGGAAGTCGCGCGACGGGTCGGGTTGTTGCGCTCGGAGTTCGCGGAGGTCGCGCGACTGTCGTACGCGAAGGTCGCTGAGTACCAGCGGCGGGGCCTGGTCCACTTCCATGCCGTGATCCGTCTCGACGGGCCCGATGGACCTGACTCGGCTCCGCCGGCCTGGGCGACCGTGCCACTCCTGACAGATGCCGTGCGTGCTGTCGTCGGTCGGGTGCGGCTAGCGGCTCCGGGCGCAGGAGTTGTGGGGCCTCGCGTGCTGCGCTTCGGCGATCAGGTCGACGTGCGGCCGGTCGCCTCGTTCCGCGCTGACGCGGGGGAGCGGGTGCCCTTGGCGGCGGTGGCCGGCTACATCGCCAAGTACGCCACGAAGGGAGCGGAGTCAGCCGGCGCGGTGGATGGCCGGATCCTCGGGGCGCGGGACATGGTCATGTTGCCGGTGCGGGCGCATGTGCTCCGCATGATCGGTACGTGCTGGTGGCTTGGAGGGCTGCCGCCGTTCGCGTCCCTCGGGCTGCGTCGGTGGGCGCACATGTTGGGCTACGGCGGCCATTTCTCCAGCAAGTCGCGTCGCTACTCCACCACGCTCACCGCGCTGCGGACTGCTCGTGCGGAACACCGCGCCGAGGAGCAGCGGGCGGCGCTCGGACTTGCTGACCGACAGACCGTCACGGTCGGGCAGTGGCGCTATGCCGGGCGTGGCTACTCGCCGGAGGCGGCGTTGCTGGCGGCTTCCGTTCGTGAGGGTGGTGGTCTGCATGGTGCGTGAGAAGGCGGCTGAACTGCTCACCGTGCGGCAGGTACTCGACGAACTGGGCGGCATCTCCCGGCGAACCTTCTACCGCTGGCGGGAGCTGCGCACCGCGCCAGCCTGCATCCGCTTACCCAATGGGGAGCTCCGGGTCCGTCGGAAAACGCTCGACGAGTGGTTGGAAGAGCGTGCAGAGGGGGCCGCGTCGTGAAGTCGTACAAGGTCGTCATCTGGAAGCTCAGCATCAATCGCTCTGCCAAGAAGCCGACGTACCTGGTTCGTTGGTCCGTGGGTGGCGAGCCGTTCCACGAGTCGCACAAGACGAAGGCGCTGGCAGACCGCTTCAGGGCCAAGCTCCTCCGCGCCGCTGACAAAGGCGAACCGTTCGATACGGTGACCGGCCTGCCGGACTCACTCCGCGGAGGTAAGGCGGCGCTGTCGTTCCTCGACCTGGCGTTGAAGTACGTGGACGCGCGTTGGGCGGAAGCGTCAGCCAAGCAACGGGACAGCATGACCGATGCTCTGGCGACAGTCGTCCCTCTCCTCGTCAAGCCGTGGAGGGGGCGGCCCACTCCCGAGACGCTCCGGCGGGCGCTGCGCTCGTATGTCCTGCCGGTTCCCCGCCGGGAACGGGAGCGGCCAGAGGAGATCGCGGCGGCTGTGCGGTGGATCGAAAAGGCCTCGCTCCCCGTGGGGGAGTTGCAGGAGATCGCCCGAGTGCATGAGCTGATCGACGGGTTGGGCCGGAAGCTGGACGGCAAGCCCGCGGCGACTCAGACGTACCGGCGACGCAGGGCTGTGGTCTTCAACGCCCTTGAATACGCGGTGGAGTTGGAGCACTTGCAGTCCAATCCGCTGAGCCGGGTGCGGCGTAAGCGCGGCAAGCGTGCGGTGCAGGAGGTCGACCGCCGTGTGGTGGTCAATCCTCGACAGGCGCGGGAGCTGCTGATCGCCCTTACCTACGTGGGCGGTTACGACCGCGCGAGTGGCCGGCGGCTGCGGGGGTTCTTCGGTTGCCTGTATTACGCGGCCATGCGACCGGGGGAGGCGCTTGGGCTACGTCGATCCGACTGCACACTTCCCGCGTCCGGCTGGGGACGCATCGAGCTGGCGGAGACCCGCCCTACGGCTGGGAAGGTGTGGACGGACTCCGGGGAGGCGCACGATCGGCGCGGCCTGAAGCAACGGGCCCGCGGTGAAGTGCGCATCGTGCCGATACCGCCTCCGCTGGTTCGGCTTCTCCGAGAGCACTTGAAGGAGTTCGGTACAGCGAAGGACGGCCGACTGTTCTCCAGCGAGCGGGGCAACGTGATCGCTGCCTCGTCGTACTCCCGAGCGTGGAAACAGGCTCGGGAACTGGCGCTCGTACCGCATCAGGTGTCATCGGTGCTGGTCTTCCGGCCGTACGACCTCCGACACGCGGGCGTCTCCCAGTGGCTCAACTCCGGTGTACCCGCTCCGGAAGTGGCGGCCCGTGCTGGTCACTCCGTCGACGTCTTGTTGAAGATCTACGCCAAGTGCATCGACGGCCAAGAGCAAGAAATGAACGACCGGATCTTGAAGGGTCTGGGGGAGGTGGATGCCGTCGAAGAGTGAAGCGGCGGATGTGACCGTCCTACGCGAGCCCCGGAGAGATCCGGGGCTTTCGTCGTCCTCGAACGCCACACCGGGCGCATGAGCTCCCTGACAGGGGGGTGGCTCGCAATCAGGCGGGAACCGCAATGGCGATTCGTTCCGTTTGACCCTCCCACGTGACCCAAAGATGCGTCGGCATCCGCGTTGTGCCTGTTCGGTAGATCAAGAACTCACGTGCTGCTCCAGGAACAAGATCCACATTGTTGACTCGGTTACGGAAACTGAATTCTCGATCTTGGGTGGTGATGCCCGGTGCGTCGTGAATTCGCAGCCCTCGTGCCTCGGCCCCACCGACGTTGCGAAGACGCAAGCGACCGCTGTTCCCGGAGCGCTCGATCCGTAACTCGACCTGTGGTTCTGCTGCTCTGCGTCGTTCCTCTGCTTCCTGCTGTTGAAGGGTGAGTGACCCCTCCGCGGCGTTTGCCGACCGTTCTGCGGCATCCGAGGAACGTTGCGCCTCCAGCGCGGCTCTCCGTGACACTTCGGCTGACTGCTCGGAAGCCCGAGCGGAACGGACGCCGAGTCGGTAGCTGATCGCCACTGACACGATCGATACCACCAGGCCTGACCAACCCGGCACGTCGCCTATGTCCATGGCTGGACGATACTGATGGAGTCCACATGGGTGAGCCAAAATCTGTGCTGATCCGGGAGGTTGGGATCGGTCCGTGGCCTGCGGAAAGTACCGCGAAGATCATTACGTCGTCATTACGTGATCACTGGCAAACAGCTGCTCTCAGCGGCATCCGCCTGCACACACGCGAAGACCCCGCACTCAGCGAACGCGCTGATGGCGGGGTCTTTAGGCACCTAATCCAAGGTGCCCCCGGCAGGATTCGAACCTGCGCACACGGCTCCGGAGGCCGTTGCTCTATCCCCTGAGCTACGGGGGCGTGTCGGCGGCGCGGTGTGCGCGGCGACGGGTTGAACACTACCAGCTCCCCCGGGGTGTTCATGAACGGGTTTCTCGGGGTCGAGGCGCCGCCCCGCGTCGGTCGAACAGGGTGGACCCGCCTCCGTCGAACGGAGTGGACCCGCATCCGTCGCACCGGGTGGCCCGCGTCGCTCGCACGGGGTGGAAGTGGGGAAAACCCGGACGCGGTGGCCGGTCCGGACCTACTCTCGAGTTGTGCCAGGCGCGTCGGGCCGGGTTCTTGTTGTGGACGACAACAAGGTCATCCGGCAGTTGATCAGGGTCAATCTCGAGCTTGAGGGTCTCGAGGTCGTGACCGCGGCCGATGGTGCCGAGTGTCTGGATGTCATTCATCAAGTGCGGCCCGATGTGGTCACCCTGGATGTGGTCATGCCCCGGTTGGACGGGCTGAGGACTGCCGCCCGGCTGCGTTCCGACCCGCGTACCCGTGAGTTGCCGCTCGCCATCGTCAGCGCCTGTACTCAGTACGAGGTCGAGAGTGGCCTCGACGTCGGCGTCGACGCCTTTCTTGCCAAGCCCTTCGAACCCGCCGAACTCGTACGCCTCGTACAGGAGTTGATCGAGCGGAAGCGGAGTGGGCGGAGCGGGTGGGACGGGTCGAGCGAGTCGGATGGGGGAGACCCGGTCGGTGGGGGTGGAGGGCTGGGGAGCACCTTCGGGGCCGTCGGCGAGGCCGAGCGCGCGAGTAGCTAGAGGTCGAGTGCTCCAGTAAGCAGTTGGTGGTCCGGCTCCGGCCAGTAGTTAGCGGTTGAGTGGGCGGCGCGCTGGGTTCGTTGGCGTTGTCGGTTCAGCGGTGAGTCCGTCGACGTCCGAGCCGCCGCAGGTCTCCCCCTTGCGCGACCCACCCCGCGTTCAGATCCCAGCACCCAACCCAAACCGACTCCCTCACCCGACCCACCCCGTCCTCCCTCCCCCACCCACCCCCGTCCACATCCCGGGACCCCACCCAATCCGGCTCGCCTACCCACCCCCCTCCTCCCATACGCTTGTCCCGTGACCCCCGTCGAGCTCTCCCGTACCGTGCTGCGCGCGGTGCGTCGTGCTGTTGACGAGGGGGAACTGGAGGTGGCGGTGCCGGAGCGGGCCGTGGTGACCGTTCCTGGGCCAGGGGGCTGTGGCGACTACGCCACGAACATCGCCCTGCAGCTCGCCCGCCCCGCAGGGCAGCCGCCCCGGCGTGTGGCCGAGATCCTGCGGCCGCATCTCGTCGAGGTGGCCGGCGTCGCCGATGTCGTCGTCACCGGGCCCGGCTTCATCAACATCAGCTTGCGGGACGCGGCGGACGGCGCGGCCGCCCTCGTCGAGGAGATTCTGCGGGCGGGCCCGCGGTACGGACACGGGGACGCCCTCGCCGGCCAGGTCGTCGAGTTGCGCATTCCGTACGACGTCCGTGCCGAGGTCGTCGCCGACGCGATCGTGCGGATCGTTGCCGCGCAGGGCGGCCGGGTCGAGGTCGACCATGGTGAACCCGTCAATCTCCGGCCCGTTCCCGCGCCCGAGGACCCCGCCCCGCTCGGCCCCGACGCCGCCCGTTGGGCCCTCCTCCACCCCGCCGCTCACGACCGGCCCCGCATCACCGCCGACCACCTGGTCCAGCGCGCGAGCAACCCCCTCTTCCGGGTCCGTTACGCCTACGCCCGCACCCGCGCCCTCACCCGCAACGCCGCGGCCCTCGGCTTCACGGCCGACCCCGGGGCCATCTCCACCGCCCTCGACGTCGACGCCGAGGCACCGGGCAGCGCCCCCATTTCCGGCGAGGCGCCTCCTTCTCTCACCGCAGACTCGATCGCCGCTGCTCCTGAGACTGAGGCCGCCACCTTCGCCACCGCGCCCACCCCTGCCGACGGCGCGCCGCTTCCCTTCGCCCCCGACTCGATCGCCGCCGCCCCTGAGCCAGAAGCCCCCACCTCCGCCGCCACGCCCACCGCCGCCGACGGCGCGCCGCTTCCCCCCGCCCCCGACTCGATCGCCGCCGCCCGTGAGCCAGAGGCCCCCACCTCCGCCACCGCACCCACCCCCGCCGACGGCGCGCCGCTTCCTCTCACCCCCGGCGCCATCACCGCCGCCCCCGGCACCCTTCACTCCACCCCCGTCACCCCCCACCCCAGCACCACTCCCACCCCCGTCACCCCTCACCCCACCACCCCTCCCTCCCTCGCCCCCCTCCTCCCCCCAACCCCCTCCCTCCTCGCCCCCCTCCTCACCGCCCTCGCCACCCACCCCCCCACCCTCACCCGCGCCGCCACCCACCGCGCCCCCGATCGTCTCGCCCGGCATCTCGTCACCGTCGCCGATGCCACGCTCGCCTTTCTCCCCACCGTGCTGCCGTTCGGTGACGAGAAACCCTCGGCCGCCCATCGCGCCCGGCTCGCGCTCGCCGAAGCCGCCGGGGCGGTGCTTGCCGGTGGCCTGTCCCTGCTCGGCATCGACGCACCTGATCACCTCTGAGAGCCACGAGAGAGCCACACAGCCATGAGCCGTTCCGCACACCCCGCCGGGCCCCGCCACGCCGACGTCCTGCCCGAGGGCCACTACGCCGCCCCGCCCACCGACCTCAACGCCCTCGACTCCAAGGTCTGGGCGCAGACGGTCACCCGGGACGAGGACGGTGTCGTCACCGTCGGCGGCAGGGACGTCAAGTCGTTGGCCGAGGAGTTCGGTACCCCGGCCTACGTCGTCGACGAGGCCGACTTCCGGGCCCGGGCGCGGGCCTGGCGCAGCGCCTTCGGGCATGACGCCGACGTCTTCTACGCCGGCAAGGCGTTCCTGTCCCGTGCCGTCGTGCGGTGGCTCGACGAGGAGGGGCTCAACCTCGACGTCTGCTCCGGCGGCGAGCTCGCCACCGCCCTCTCCGCCGGCATGCCCGCCGACCGCATCGCCTTCCACGGCAACAACAAGTCCACCGAGGAGATCGAGCGGGCCATCCGCTCCGGTGTCGGGCGGATCGTTCTCGACTCCTTCCAGGAGATCGTCCGCGTCGCCCACATCGCGCAGTCCCTCGGCAAGCGGCAGCGCGTGCAGATCCGTATCACCGTGGGGGTGGAGGCGCACACGCACGAGTTCATCGCCACCGCCCACGAGGATCAGAAGTTCGGGATCCCGCTCGCGGGCGGGCAGGCCGCCGAAGCCGTGCGGCGCGCTCTTCAGTTGGACGGGCTTGAGCTGATCGGGATCCACTCCCACATCGGGTCGCAGATCTTCGACATGTCCGGATTCGAAGTCGCTGCCCATCGCGTGGTCGGGCTGCTCAAGGACATTCGCGACGAGCACGGGGTCGAGCTTCCCGAGATCGACCTCGGGGGTGGGCTCGGCATCGCCTACACCAGCGACGACGACCCCCGCGAGCCGCACGAGATCGCCAAGGCGCTCACCGAGATCGTCACCCGCGAGTGCGACTCCGCCAAGTTGCGGACTCCTCGGATTTCCGTCGAGCCCGGACGCGCCATCGTCGGACCCACCGCCTTCACGCTCTACGAGGTCGGCACCATCAAGCCCCTCGACGGGCTGCGGACGTACGTGTCGGTCGACGGAGGCATGTCCGACAACATCCGGACCGCGCTCTACGACGCCGAGTACAGCGTCGCTCTCGTCTCCCGCACCTCCGACGCCGGGCCCATGCTCGCCCGGGTCGTCGGCAAGCACTGCGAGAGCGGGGACATCGTGGTCAAGGACGCGTTCCTGCCGGCCGACCTGGCACCGGGTGACCTCATCGCCGTACCCGCCACCGGTGCGTACTGCCGGTCCATGGCCAGCAACTACAACCATGTGCTCCGCCCGCCGGTCGTCGCCGTCAACGAAGGCGAGGCGCGGGTCATCGTGCGGCGCGAGACGGAGGAGGACCTGCTGCGGCTCGACGTCGGATGAGCAGGGAGGGCCCAGAAGTCCAGAGGCCCAGCGGTCCAGCGGTCCAGCGGTCCAAGGGAGATCCGGAGCGGAAGATCTTCGGTTTTCCGGGGCCGCGGAAATGAAATCAATGTCTCACGATCCGGACAAAGGACAGAAACTCCCGTCCGGTGCGTGAGACTGTTCCCACCGTAGACGGTATGAGGAAACGAGGTCGGATGATGCGTACGCGTCCGCTGAAGGTGGCGCTGCTGGGCTGTGGAGTGGTCGGCTCAGAGGTGGCGCGCATCATGACGACGCACGCCGACGACCTGGCTCAGAGGATCGGTGCTCCGCTGGAGCTGGCGGGGGTCGCTGTACGGCGGCCCTCGAAGGTTCGCGACGGGATCGACCCGAGTCTTGTCACCACGGACGCCACCGCCCTCGTCAAGCGTGGGGACATTGATGTCGTGGTCGAGGTGATCGGGGGGATCGAGCCCGCTCGTTCTCTGATCACCACCGCTTTCGAGCACGGCGCCTCCGTCGTCTCCGCCAACAAGGCGCTGCTCGCCCAGGACGGCGCCGCCCTGCACGCGGCGGCCCAGGAGGCCGACAAGGACCTCTACTACGAGGCCGCCGTCGCCGGCGCCATTCCGCTGATCCGGCCGCTGCGCGAGTCCCTCGCCGGCGACAAGGTCAATCGGGTCCTCGGGATCGTCAATGGGACGACCAACTTCATCCTCGACAAGATGGACTCCACGGGGGCGGGGTACCAGGAAGCCCTCGATGAGGCGACCGCGCTCGGGTACGCCGAGGCCGATCCCACCGCCGATGTCGAGGGCTTCGACGCCGCCGCCAAGGCCGCCATCCTCGCCGGCATCGCCTTCCACACGCGCGTGCGTCTCGACGACGTCTACCGCGAGGGCATGACCGAGGTGACCTCGGCCGACTTCGCCTCCGCCAGGAACATGGGCTGCACCATCAAACTGCTCGCCATCTGCGAGCGCGCGCAGGACGGCGGGTCCGTCACCGCGCGCGTGCACCCCGCGATGATCCCGCTGAGCCACCCCCTCGCCTCCGTGCGCGGCGCCTACAACGCCGTGTTCGTCGAGTCCGACGCGGCCGGGCAGCTCATGTTCTACGGTCCCGGCGCGGGTGGTTCCCCGACCGCCTCCGCCGTGCTCGGCGATCTCGTCGCCGTGTGCCGCAACCGGCTCAACGGCACTACGGGGCCAGGGGAGTCGGCGTACGCGGCCCTGACCGTGTCGCCCATGGGCGATGTCGTCACGCGCTACCACATCAGCCTCGACGTCGCCGACAAACCGGGCGTCCTGGCGCAGGTGGCGACCGTGTTCGCCGAGCACGGTGTCTCGATCGACACCGTGCGCCAGCACGGTCGACAAGACGGAGACGGCGAGGCCTCTCTCGTCGTCGTCACCCATCGCGCGTCCGACGCCTCCCTCACCGGGACCGTCGAGGCGTTGCGCAAGCTCGACACCGTGCGGGGTGTCGCCAGCATCATGCGGGTTGAAGGAGAGTAACCAGCAATGACCCACCAGTGGCGCGGAATCATCGAGGAGTACCGGGACCGGCTTCCGGTGTCCGACAGCACGGAGGTCGTCTCCCTCCGCGAGGGCGGTACGCCCCTCGTGCCCGCGCAGGTGCTCTCCGAGCGCACCGGCTGCGAGGTCCACCTCAAGGTGGAGGGTGCCAACCCCACCGGGTCCTTCAAGGACCGCGGTATGACCATGGCCATCACGCGGGCCAAGGAGGAGGGCGCGCAGGCCGTCATCTGCGCCTCCACCGGCAACACGTCCGCGTCCGCCGCCGCCTACGCGGTGCGCGCCGGGATGGTCTGTGCCGTCCTCGTTCCGCAGGGAAAGATCGCGCTCGGCAAGATGGGCCAGGCCCTCGTGCACGGCGCGAAGATCCTCCAGGTCGACGGCAACTTCGACGACTGCCTCACCCTCGCGCGCGAGTTGAGCGACAACTACCCGGTGGCACTGGTCAATTCGGTCAACCCGGTGCGCATCGAGGGGCAGAAGACAGCCGCCTTCGAGATCGTCGACATGCTCGGCGACGCGCCCGACATCCACGTCCTCCCGGTCGGCAACGCGGGCAACATCACCGCGTACTGGAAGGGGTACAAGGAGTACGCCGCCGACGGCATCGCCGCCAAGTCGCCCCGCATGTGGGGCTTCCAGGCGTCCGGCTCGGCGCCCATCGTGCGCGGCGAGATCGTCAAGGACCCCTCGACCATCGCGACCGCGATCCGCATCGGCAACCCGGCCTCCTGGCAGTACGCGCTGGCCGCGCGGGACGAGTCCGGCGGCGCCATCGACGAGGTGACGGACCGTGAGATCCTGCGCGCCTACCGGCTGTTGGCCGCGCAGGAGGGCGTTTTCGTCGAGCCCGCGTCGGCCGCTTCGGTCGCCGGTCTGCTGAAGGCGGCCGAGCAGGGCAAGGTCGACCCGGGCCAGACCATCGTGTGCACCGTCACCGGCAACGGCCTCAAGGACCCCGACTGGGCCGTCGCCGGCGCCCCGCAGCCGGTCACCGTCCCGGTCGACGCGGCGACGGCGGCCGAGCGTCTCGGGCTCGCGTAACTCCGTACGACCGCCCGTCACTCCGTACAACCGGCGGGCGCCAGGGGGTTTCCCGCGTGGGGGTGCACAGGGGGCTTACGACACGCATCGTGCGCCTCCTGTGCGCCCTATGTCGCCACAGAACCTTCCTTCGATAGGCTGTACCGAACCCGCCCGATGCATATGCCTCCACGCATGGAGCATGTGGGCGGTGCCGCGCCGTCTCCGCGGCCCGGAGACGGCCCCAGGGGATTCCCCGTGGGTTCCCCGTACGCATCGAACTCCATCGAATGTCTTCGACAGTCACGCAGCTCAAGGAGAGTCATCGAGCGATGGCCGGTCCAGCCTTCCGCGCCGCCGCCGTCAGGGTGCGCGTCCCCGCCACCAGCGCCAACCTCGGCCCGGGCTTCGACGCCCTGGGCCTCGCGCTGGGGCTCTACGACGACGTGGTCGTCCGGGTGGCCGACTCCGGGCTGCACATCGACATCGCGGGCGAGGGCAGCGAGACGCTGCCCCGCGACGAGAACCACCTTCTGGTACGCGCGCTGCGCACCGCCTTCGACCTGCTCGGCGGACAGCCGCGCGGCCTGGAGATCGTGTGCGCCAACCGCATTCCGCACGGACGCGGCCTCGGTTCCTCCTCCGCCGCGATCTGCGCCGGCATTGTCGCCGCGCGCGCCGTGACCATAGGCGGCGAAGCACGGCTCGACGACATCGCCCTGTTGGAGCTCGCGACCGAGATCGAGGGCCATCCCGACAATGTGGCGGCCTGTCTGCTCGGCGGATTCACGCTCTCCTGGATGGAGTCCGGCGCCGCCCGCGCCATTTCCATGGAGCCCGCCCATTCCATCGTTCCGGTGGTTTTCGTGCCCGGAAAGCCGGTGCTCACGGAGACCGCGCGCGGTCTGCTTCCGCGCACCGTGCCGCACGTCGACGCCGCCGCCAACGCGGGCCGTGCCGCGCTGCTCGTCGAGGCCCTCACCAGGCGCCCCGAGCTGCTGCTGGCCGCCACCGAAGACCGGCTCCACCAGGAATATCGCGCTCCGGCCATGCCGGAGAGCGCCGCTCTGGTGGAGCGGCTGCGGGCCGACGGAGTCCCGGCAGTCATCTCCGGAGCAGGACCCACCGTGCTCGCGCTCGTCGACGGGGACAGCGCGGACAAGGTGGCCCATCTGGCGGGCGAGGGGTGGGCCGCCAACCGGCTCGACCTCGACGCCCAGGGCGCGTGCGTACTGCCGCTCGCGGCCTCCGGAGACATCTAGGAGTGCACGGTTGCCGGATTTCGAGAGGGGGAATGTTTGTTGGATCCGGTAGTGTTAATCTCAAGTCTGCACCCGACCCCACCATGGCGAGGTGCTTGTTGTCCCCGTCAGGGACAGACATTCTTCCGGGAGCCTCCCAAGCCGCACTGTGTTCCGTACGACGTACGTGGGCAGTACCTCGTACGCGGGCGCTGAGCGACTTGCCGGGCACGCTCCGGAATCGGTGCTACCGAGCCACGTGACACTGAAACACCCGGTGCCGCGCCCAGGCTCAGGCAAGTGCCATCCCAGAAATTCCCTCCGCCTGCATTGGCGGACCACCGCCCCGGCACGGTCCACACAGCAAGGACCACTGCCGGACAGCACAACCGGTCGCCGAGCCAGAAGGCCGACGTCCGCTCCAGGGAAGGACCCTTCGTGAGCGACACCACCGATCTGATGGGCGCACGTGTCGAGGAGACCGCTGCCGCGCCCGCCACGGACGCCTCCGCGCCTGCCACCGGTGCCGGCTCCCGGCGGCGCCGCGGTACCGGCCTCGACGGCATGGTGCTGGCCGAGCTGCAGCAGGTCGCCTCGGGCCTCGGTATCAGGGGCACCGCGCGTATGCGCAAGAGCCAGCTGATCGAGGTCATCAAGGAGGCGCAGGCCGGGGGCGCCCCGGCGAAGGCTGCCTCTTCCCCCGCCGGGGAGACCGCCGAGACCAAGCCCAAGCGCCGCGCCACCTCCAAGGCCCGTACGGGCGACGAGGCCGCGCCCGCCGCCGAGAAGGCGGTCGCCGAGGCTCCCGCCGAGAAGGCCGTGGCCCAGCAGCAGATCGAGATTCCCGGTCAGCCCGCCTCCGACGACGCCCCCGCTGAGCGCCGTCGTCGCCGTGCCACGGCCGAAGCCGGCAGCCCGGAGACCGTAGTCGCCGAGGCGAAGAGCGAGTCGAAGGCCGAGACGCCCGTCCAGGCGCAGTCGCAGGGCGAGGCCAAGGGCGACGCCGACGCGGACGGCCGTCAGGGCCGCCGTGACCGTCGCGACCGCGGTGAGCGCGGTGACCGCACCGACCGTGACCGCGGCGGACGCGACCGCGACCGTCGTGGCAACAAGGGCGACGAGCAGCAGGGCGGCCAGGGCGCCGGCCAGGGCCAGCCGCGCCAGGAGCGCCAGGACCGCGGGGACCGTCAGCAGCAGGGCGGCGGCGCACGCCAGGACCGCCAGCAGCGGGACAACGGCCCCCAGGACGACGACGACTTCGAGGGCGGCCGGCGCGGCCGTCGTGGTCGCTACCGGGACCGGCGCGGTCGCCGCGGCCGTGACGAGATCGGTGGCACGAGCGAGCCGCAGGTCTCCGACGACGACGTCCTGATCCCCGTCGCGGGCATCCTCGACATCCTCGACAACTACGCGTTCATCCGGACCTCCGGCTACCTGCCGGGCCCGAACGACGTGTACGTCTCCCTCGCCCAGGTCCGCAAGAACGGCCTGCGCAAGGGCGACCACGTCACCGGCGCGGTCCGTCAGCCCAAGGAAGGCGAGCGCCGCGAGAAGTTCAACGCGCTCGTCCGCCTCGACTCCGTCAACGGCATGGCGCCCGAACACGGCCGCGGCCGCCCGGAGTTCAACAAGCTCACGCCGCTCTACCCGCAGGACCGCCTCCGCCTGGAGACGGACCCGGGTGTCCTCACCACGCGCATCATCGACCTGGTGTCGCCGATCGGTAAGGGTCAGCGCGGTCTGATCGTGGCCCCGCCGAAGACCGGCAAGACCATGATCATGCAGGCGATCGCCAACGCGATCACGCACAACAACCCCGAGTGCCACCTGATGGTCGTCCTGGTCGACGAGCGTCCGGAAGAGGTCACCGACATGCAGCGGTCGGTGAAGGGCGAGGTCATCTCCTCGACCTTCGACCGTCCCGCCGAGGACCACACCACGGTCGCCGAGCTCGCCATCGAGCGCGCGAAGCGGCTGGTGGAGCTGGGCCACGACGTCGTCGTCCTGCTCGACTCGATCACGCGTCTGGGCCGTGCGTACAACCTCGCCGCGCCCGCCTCCGGCCGCATTCTGTCCGGTGGTGTCGACTCGACCGCGCTGTACCCGCCGAAGCGGTTCTTCGGTGCGGCGCGGAACATCGAGGACGGCGGTTCGCTGACGATCCTGGCCACGGCGCTGGTGGACACCGGGTCGCGCATGGACGAGGTCATCTTCGAGGAGTTCAAGGGCACGGGTAACGCCGAGCTGAAGCTCGACCGGAAGCTCGCCGACAAGAGGATCTTCCCGGCCGTTGATGTCGACGCGTCCGGTACTCGTAAGGAAGAGATCCTGCTCGGCAGCGACGAGTTGGCGATCACCTGGAAGCTTCGTCGGGTGCTGCATGCGCTTGATCAGCAGCAGGCGATCGAGCTGCTGCTGGACAAGATGAGGCAGACGAAGTCGAACGCGGAGTTCTTGCTGCAGATTCAGAAGACGACGCCTACTCCTGGTAACGGTGACTAGGTAGTTCGTCGGCTGCCGGCCGAATGTGGCTGGTCGCGCAGTTCCCCGCGCCCCTGGCGGCGATCAGGTCGGCCCCCGTCCATATGTGACGGGGGTCGACCTTTTTTCGTGCGAGATCTTTGCCACAGGCGGCTCGGTCGGTGGTGATTTTCGGCGAGGCGCGGTTGTGCGGCTAAAGCCCAGGTCAGGGACGTAGGAGCCCTCGTGATCGTTACGCAGTGTGTCTAAGTTTGTTCATATTGGGCACAGGGCGTTGTGCAACTCTTTGTCGAGTTTCGCCGTCTGACCGGACGGGAGCGACGATGGAGCTGTAGCCGAGATTCGAGGAGCACATGTCCGCCGACGACACGACCGAGACCGACGCCACAGGACCGCGTCACCGCAAGACCCGCGACAAGCGTCGTAAGGGTCTGGTCGTGACGGCCTGGGTCGCCGCGGGCATCGTCGTGCTCGGCGGTACCGGGGCCGGCTACCTGTACTTCAAGCTCAACGGCAACATCAAGAGCGTCAACATCGACCAGGCCCTGGGCAGCGCCCGGCCGACGAAGGTCGACAACGGCTCCGAGAACATCCTCGTGCTGGGCTCCGACTCCCGCTCCGGCACCAACAAGAAGCTCGGCGGCGGCACGGACGACGGCAGTGCCCGTTCGGACACCGCGATGATCGTGCACGTCTACAAGGGCCACAAGAAGGCCAGCGTGGTCTCCATACCCCGCGACACCCTCATCGACCGGCCCGAGTGCACCGACACCAAGGGCGGTACGCACGACGCGGCGTCCGGCGTCATGTTCAACTCCGCGTACACCACGGGTGGCGCGGCCTGCGCGGTGAAGACCGTCGAGTCCCTCACCGGTATCCGCATGGACCACTACCTGGAAGTCGACTTCAGCGGCTTCGAGAAGCTCATCGACGAGCTCGGCGGGGTCCCGGTCACCACGACCAAGAACATCAGCGACCCCGACAGCCACCTGAACCTGAAGGCCGGCACGCACACGCTCAACGGCGAGCAGGCCCTGGGCCTGGTCCGCACCCGGCACGGCGTCGGCGACGGCTCCGACCTCGGCCGCATCCAGCTCCAGCAGGCCTTCATCAAGGCGCTGGTCAACCAGGTCAAGCACATCGGCGTCTTCACCAGCCCGAAGAAGCTCTACGACCTCGCCAACACCGCCACCAGCGCCGTGACGACCGACTCCGACCTCGGCTCGGTCAACTCCCTGATGTCCTTCGCCAACGGCCTCAAGACCATCAGTTCCAAGAACATGACCATGGTCACGATGCCGGTCCAGTACGACCCGGCCAACCCCAACCGCGTCATCGTCGAGAAGTCCAAGGCCCAGCTGGTCTGGACGGCTCTGAAGAACGACCAGGCGATCCCGAAGGCGGCCACGAAGGGCACGGCAACGGGGGAGGCCAAGGGCGTAGTCAGCGCCCCGTAAGGGGCGCGGGGAACTGCGCGCTCAGCCCCCACCGGGCCCGCAGGGAATAGACCACACCCGCCCCCGGTTTTGGGGGATGGCCCCAGTCCTGGCAGACTGGTACGTCGGCCCCGGTTCACGCCCCGCAAACCCGCGGAGCGACCCGGTGCCCTCCCGAAACTAGGAGACACCTTGAAGCGCGAGATCCACCCCGAGTACGTCGAGACCCAGGTCAGCTGCACCTGTGGCGCGTCGTTCACCACCCGCAGCACGATCACGAGCGGCAACATCCGCGCCGAGGTCTGCTCCGAGTGCCACCCGTTCTACACGGGCAAGCAGAAGATCCTCGACACCGGTGGCCGCGTGGCCCGCTTCGAGGCCCGCTTCGGCAAGGCTGCGGCCGGCTCCAAGAAGTAGCGAGCTCCATTCCGCCGGTCCACGGCCGCGCCCTCCACAGGCGCGCCGGGACCGGCGTTTTTGGTCGCCCGCCTTCCCTCTTCTTACGTAGTTCAGGAGCCCAAGATGTTCGAGGCCGTCGAGGAACTCGTCGCCGAGCACGCCAACCTGGAGACGAAGCTCGCCGATCCGTCGGTCCACGCCGACCAGGCCAACGCGCGCAAGCTGAACAAGCGCTACGCCGAGCTCACCCCGATCGTCGCCACGTACCGCTCCTGGAAGCAGACCGGCGACGACATGGAGACCGCGCGCGAACTGGCCGCCGACGACCCGGACTTCGCGGCCGAGGTCAAGGAGCTGGACAAGCAGCGCGACGAACTCACCGAGAAGCTGCGCCTGCTGCTCGTACCGCGTGACCCCAACGACGACAAGGACGTGATCCTTGAGGTCAAGGCGGGGGCCGGCGGTGACGAGTCCGCGCTGTTCGCCGGTGATCTGCTGCGCATGTACCTGCGCTACGCCGAGCGCGTGGGGTGGAAGACCGAGATCATCGACGCCACCGAGTCCGAGCTGGGCGGCTACAAGGACGTCCAGGTCGCCGTGAAGACCAAGGGCGGCAACGGCGCCACCGAGCCCGGTCAGGGCGTGTGGGCCCGGCTGAAGTACGAGGGTGGCGTGCACCGCGTGCAGCGGGTGCCGGCGACCGAGTCCCAGGGGCGCATCCACACCAGCGCGGCCGGTGTCCTCGTCACCCCCGAAGCGGAGGAGGTCGACGTCGAGATCAATCCGAACGACCTCCGCATCGACGTCTACCGCTCCTCGGGACCCGGCGGGCAGTCCGTCAACACGACCGACTCCGCGGTGCGCATCACGCACATTCCCACCGGAGTCGTCGCCTCCTGCCAGAACGAGAAGAGCCAGCTGCAGAACAAGGAGCAGGCGATGCGTATCCTGCGCTCCAGGCTGCTCGCCGCGGCGCAGGAGGAGGCGGAGAAGGAAGCCGCCGACGCCCGCCGCAGTCAGGTCCGCACCGTCGACCGCTCCGAGAAGATCCGCACGTACAACTTCCCGGAGAACCGCATCTCCGACCACCGCGTCGGCTTCAAGTCGTACAACCTGGACCAGGTCCTGGACGGCGACCTCGACGCGGTGATCCAGGCCTGCGTCGACGCGGACTCCGCGGCGAAGCTGGCAGCCGCGTAAGACACGTCGGCGCGTACGAGTACGACACGGAGGAATGCGTGAACCTGCTGCTCGCAGAGGTGGCACAGGCCACCCAGCGGCTGGCCGACGCCGGCGTGCCCTCGCCGCGCAACGACGCGGAGGAGCTGGCCGCGTTCGTGCACGGTGTGAAGCGGGGCGAGCTGCATTCCGTCAAGGACTCGGACTTCGACGCCCGCTACTGGGAGGTCATCGCCCGGCGTGAGCAGCGCGAGCCGCTGCAGCACATCACCGGCCGGGCCTACTTCCGCTATCTGGAACTCCAGGTCGGGCCGGGCGTGTTCGTGCCCCGGCCCGAGACCGAGTCGGTGGTCGGCTGGGCCATAGACGCCGTGCGCGCCATGGACGTCGTGGAGCCCCGCATCGTCGATCTGTGCACCGGCTCCGGCGCCATCGCGCTCGCCCTGGCCCAGGAGGTCCCGCGCTCGCGCGTGCACGCCGTGGAGCTGTCCGAGGACGCCCTGGCATGGACCCGCAAGAACGTCGAGGGCTCCCGGGTCGACCTGCGTCAGGGCAACGCCCTGGACGCCTTCCCCGACCTCGACGGCCATGTCGACCTGGTCGTCTCCAACCCGCCCTACATCCCGCTCACCGAGTGGGAGTACGTCGCCATCGAGGCACGGGACTACGATCCCGAACTCGCCCTGTTCTCGGGGGAGGACGGCCTCGACCTGATCCGCGGCATCGAGCGCACCGCGCACCGGCTGCTGCGCCCGGGCGGTGTCGTCGTCATCGAGCACGCCGACACCCAGGGCGGCCAGGTGCCGTGGATCTTCACCGAGGAGCGGGGCTGGGCCGACGCGGCCGACCACCCCGACCTCAACAACCGCCCGCGCTTCGCCACCGCCCGCAAGGCGATGCCGTGAGCTCCGCCCCGACTTTCGACCCGCAGCAGTACGTGTACGAGGAGGCCCGCTAGATATGGCACGGCGATACGACACCAACGACGCGACCGACCGCACGACCGGTCTGCGCGAGGCCGCGTCCGCCGTCCGCCGTGGCGAGCTCGTGGTCCTCCCGACCGACACGGTGTACGGCATCGGCGCGGACGCCTTCACCTCGGAGGCCGTCGCCGACCTGCTGGAGGCCAAGGGCCGGGGCCGCAACATGCCCACGCCCGTCCTCATCGGCTCCCCGAACACGCTGCACGGCCTCGTCACGGACTTCTCCGAGCTGGCCTGGGAGCTGGTCGACGCCTTCTGGCCCGGCGCCCTCACGCTGGTCGCCAAGCACCAGCCGTCCCTCCAGTGGGACCTGGGGGACACCCGGGGCACGGTCGCCATCCGTATGCCGCTGCACCCCGTCGCCATCGAACTGCTCACCGAGGTCGGCCCGATGGCCGTCTCCTCCGCCAACCTGACCGGCCACCCGGCGCCGGAGGACTGCGACGCCGCGCAGGAGATGCTCGGCGACTCCGTCTCCGTCTACCTCGACGGCGGCCCGACCCCGGGCAACGTGCCGTCCTCCATCGTCGACGTGACCGGCCCGGTGCCGGTGCTGCTGCGCGCGGGCGCGCTGTCGGCCGAGGAGCTGAGGAAGGTCGTACCCGACCTCGAGGTGGCGAATTGACGGCCCCTGAAGCGGGGCGTGGCATAGGCAACGGGGAACGCGCCACGGAGATCACGACGACGTTCGTCGGGCTCCCGCGCGACAGCTTCCGCATCCTCCATGTCAGCACCGGAAACGTATGCCGCTCACCCATCACCGAGCGGCTGACCCGGCATTACGTGAAGCAGCGGCTCGGCATCCTGGGCGGCGGGCTGATCGTGGAGAGCGCGGGCACCTGGGGTCACGAGGGCGCGCCCATGGAGGCCAACGCGGAGGCGGTGCTGGCCGACTTCGGCGCGGACGCCTCCGGCTTCGTCGGCCGCGAGCTGCTGGACGAGCACGTCATCAGGGCCGACCTGGTGCTGACCGCGACCCGCGACCACCGTCAGCAGGTCATCTCCATGGGCCACTCCGCGGGCCTGCGCACCTTCACGCTGAAGGAGTTCACCCGCCTGGTGCGGGCGATAGACACCGCGACCCTGCCGCCCCTGGAGGACGGCGTGGTCGTCCGCGCGCGTGCCCTGGTCCGCGCGGCCGCCGCCCTGCGCGGCTGGCTCCTGGCCCCGACCGCCGAGGCGGACGAGGTCTACGACCCGTACGGCGCCCCGCTGACGTTCTTCCGCTCCATCGGGGACGAGATACACCAGGCCGTGGATCCGGTCGTCACGGCACTCACGGGTGTCTCCACACGCACATAACGGCCGCGCACCCCGTCGGCCCCGGGCCTACATTGGACGTACGTCATCCTCGACGCCCCCGGAGCCCATCATGGCGGTCATCCACACCCTTGAGGCCACGGACGTCCTGCGTCGCCAGGACCCGGAACTCGCCGAGATCCTGCTCGGGGAACAGGAGCGGCAGTCGACGACGCTCCAGCTGATCGCCGCCGAGAACTTCACCTCGCCCGCCGTGCTCGCCGCACTCGGCTCACCGCTGGCCAACAAGTACGCCGAGGGCTACCCCGGCGCCCGTCACCACGGCGGCTGCGAGATCGTCGACGTCGCCGAACGCGTCGCCGTCGACCGCGCCAAGGCCCTGTTCGGCGCCGAGCACGCCAACGTCCAGTCCCACTCGGGCTCCTCGGCCGTCCTGGCCGCGTACGCCGCCCTGCTGCGCCCCGGCGACACCGTCCTCGCCCTCGGCCTGCCCTACGGCGGCCACCTCACGCACGGCTCACCGGCCAACTTCTCCGGCCGCTGGTTCGACTTCGTCGGCTACGGGGTGGACGCGGAGACCGGCCTCATCGACTACGACCAGGTCCGCGCCCTGGCCCGTACCCACCGCCCCAAGGCGATCGTGTGCGGCTCGATCGCCTACCCCCGGCACATCGACTACGCCCTGTTCCGCGAGGTCGCCGACGAGGTGGGCGCCTATCTCATCGCCGACGCGGCCCACCCCATCGGGCTCGTCGCCGGGGGAGCGGCGCCCAATCCGGTGCCGTACGCCGATGTCGTCTGTGCCACCACCCACAAGGTGCTGCGCGGGCCGCGCGGCGGGATGCTGCTGTGCGGCGCGGAGCTCGCGGGGCGGGTGGACCGGGCCGTGTTCCCCTTCACGCAGGGCGGGGCGCAGATGCACACCATCGCCGCGAAGGCGGTCGCGTTCGGGGAGGCGGCAACACCGGCGTTCACCGCGTACGCCCATCAGGTGGTCGCCAATGCGAGGGTTCTCGCGGCCGGGCTCGCGGCGGAGGGTCTTGTCGTCACGACCGGCGGGACGGACACCCATCTGATCACCGCCGACCCCGCGCCCCTCGGCGTCGAGGGCCGTGCCGCCCGCGGCCGGCTCGCCGCGGCCGGTCTCGTCCTGGACTGCTGCGCGCTGCCGCACGGGGACGGGCGGGGACTGCGCCTGGGCACGGCGGCCCTGACCACGCAGGGAATGGGGGAGGAGGAGATGGCGTACGTGGCGGCGCTGGCGGCGCGGGTGCTGCGCGGGGAGACCGAGAGCCAGAAGGCGCGTGACGAGGTACGTGAGCTGGCGGGTAGATTTCCTCCGTACAGCGGCTGAGCGGGGGTACACGCACCTGCGTACACCTGGGTGCAATCCGCGTGCACAGGCACGCGTGCAACCATCGTCGCTACCCGGAAGTCCCCACTCATATGCGTCCCTCGCTAGGGTGTGGGGCTGAGATGGCCAGCGAGACCTGTGGGGAAGCCTGTGCGTGAATACCTGCTGACGCTCTGCATCACGGCCGCGGTGACGTATCTGCTGACAGGGCCGGTGCGGAAGTTCGCGATCGTGGCCGGAGCGATGCCGCAGATCAGGGCCCGTGACGTGCACCGGGAACCCACTCCGCGGCTCGGCGGTATCGCGATGTTCTTCGGCCTGTGCGCCGGACTGCTGGTCGCGGACCACCTGACCAACCTCAGCGAGGTCTTCGACAACTCCAACGAGCCGCGGGCGCTGCTCTCCGGGGCGGCCGTGATCTGGCTGATCGGTGTCCTGGACGACAAGTTCGAGATCGACGCCCTGATCAAGCTGGGCGGCCAGATGATCGCCGCGGGTGTGATGGTCATGCAGGGTCTGACGATCCTGTGGCTGCCCATCCCGAAGGTCGGCACGGTCGCGCTGACCCAGTGGCAGGGCACCCTGCTGACGGTCGCGCTCGTCGTCATCACGATCAACGCCGTCAACTTCGTGGACGGCCTCGACGGTCTCGCCGCCGGCATGGTGTGCATCGCGGCCGCCGCGTTCTTCATGTACACGTACCGCATCTGGTACTCGTACGGCATCGAGGCCGCCGCCCCCGCGACGTTGTTCGCGACCATCCTCATGGGGATGTGCCTGGGCTTCCTGCCGCACAACATGCATCCCGCGCGCATCTTCATGGGGGACTCGGGCTCGATGCTGATCGGGCTGGTGCTCGCGGCGGGCGCGATCTCCGTCACGGGTCAGGTCGACCCGGACAACCTGTTCAGTTCCGAGCGCTCCACCGTGCACCAGATGGTGCCCGTCTACATCCCGCTGCTGATGCCGCTGACGATCATCGCGGTGCCCACCGCCGACCTGGTGCTGGCGATCGTGCGCCGCACCTGGAAGGGCCAGTCGCCGTTCGCCGCCGACCGCGGGCATCTGCACCACCGGCTGCTGGAGATCGGCCACTCGCACAGCCGGGCGGTGCTGATCATGTACTTCTGGTCGGCGCTGATCGCGTTCGGCGCGCTCGCCTACTCGGTCAACTCGGCTTCCATGTGGATCGTGTTGGGGATCGTGTTCCTCAGCGCGATCGGTCTCGCGCTGTTGCTGCTGCCGCGCTTCACACCGCGTGCCCCGCGCTGGGCCGAGGCGTTCGTGCCGCCGCGCTACCGGCGCCGCCGGCGGGCCGCCGCGGCGGAGCACACCGAGGAACTGGAGCCGGTGGCCGCCGCGTTGGCGGAGGAATGTGCGGAATCTCGCACTCCGGTTGCCGTCGGGGTATCGGGAGTCAACGGGGCGACCGCCCTCGGCGCCCGACGCCGTAGGTAAGAATCTGACTAGAGCATTGCCAACTCGTGGGGGAGCAAAGCTTCCCAATACCAGACAAGTTGCCCGTGAATCCGCACAGACGCGCACTGTCACTCTCATGTGTGACAGCGAGCACACCTACTTGGTAAAGACCGCATCAAATAGTTTGTGATACGGTTCACGAGAACCCCGGACAGAGCCGAAGGACCGTAGTGCGACGGTCCATTGGCGTGAGACTCCTCATCGCCCCGGGGCTACGCTCGTCCATGACGACACCCCCAGCCCCCCTGCGAAAGCGGAGTTGCCGCCATGCCGTCCAATGACGTCCGGATCCTGGCCCAGGCCGCCGTGCCCACGGCTGCCGTCGGCGCGATCGCCGCCGTCGTCAGCGGCGTGGTCGCGGGTGGCAAGGGTGCGATCGGGGCGGCCGTCGCGACGCTGATCGTCATCCTCTTCATGGGAATCGGGCTCTACGTTCTTCAGCGCACTGCCAAATCGCTTCCGCACCTGTTCCAGATGATGGGTCTGATGCTCTACGCGGCACAGATTCTTCTGCTGTTCATGTTCCTCGCGATCTTCAAGAACACGACGTTGTTCAACCCCCGGGCCTTCGCGCTCACGCTCGTCGCCGGCACTCTCGCCTGGATCGCCGCGCAGACGCGAGCCCACATGAAAGCCAAGATCCTCTACGTCGAGCCCGAAAAGACGGGGCACTCGTCGTGAGAGGTAGGGCCGGGATAAAAGCGCACGCGGGACCCTGCTATCGTCCGGTGCCAACTGCGGCATCGCGGGCGCGGGCATCTGAGCTGACGCCTGCTCAATCGCGAGGCGAGATGCCCCCCAGCCGCCCCCACATCCGTCACACCAGTCCCGTGCCGAACCGCGGCCTCGCGCCGCGCCGACACAACGAGGTTGTCGTACCCATGCGCCACGATGAAGGAGCCCGCGGTGAGTGCTGATCCGACGCAGACGCTCGCTTTCGACGCAAGCTGCCACCTGTTCGACGGGTGCGGCTTCCCGGCTCCGGGCCTGCACTCGTTCCTGTTCGAGCCGATCGCCGGCGACACCGACGGCCTGTACTTCAACAAGCCGATGCTGCTCGCCCTGCTCGGTTCGATCCTCGTGGTGGGATTCTTCTGGGCCGCGTTCCGCAAGCCCCAGATCGTGCCGGGCAAGCTCCAGATGGTCGCCGAGGCCGGCTACGACTTCGTCCGGACCGGCATCGTCTACCAGACGATCGGCAAGCGCGAGGGCGAGAAGTACGTACCGCTCGCCGTCTCGCTGTTCTTCTTCATCTGGATGATGAACCTCTGGTCGATCGTCCCGCTCGCGTCCTTCCCGGTGACGTCGATCATCGCCTACCCGATGGTGCTGGCGGCGATCGTCTACATCACCTGGGTCTCGCTCACCTTCAAGCGGCACGGCTTCGTCGGCTTCTTCAAGAACGTCACCGGCTACGACAAGTCGCTCGGCGCCGTCCTGCCGCTCTCCATGACCATCGAGTTCTTCTCGAACCTGCTGGTCCGTCCGTTCACGCACGCGGTGCGACTCTTCGCGAACATGTTCGCCGGTCACACCCTGCTGCTGCTCTTCACGATCGCCAGCTGGTACATGCTGAACGGCATCGGCATCGCCTACTCCGCTGTCTCGTTCGTGATGGTCATCGTGATGACCGCCTTCGAGCTCTTCATCCAAGCGGTTCAGGCGTACGTCTTCGTGCTCCTGACCTGCACCTTCATCCAGGGCGCGCTCGCCGAGAACCACTGAGCGACCCCCTGACCCAACCGACAGACCCACCGGTGGCCAACCCCCACCGGTCACTGAAAGAGAAGGAAGAACCGGCATGTCCGCTCTCCAGACCCTCGCTGCGGTCGACGGCAACCTCGGCTCCATCGGTTACGGCCTCGCCGCGATCGGCCCGGGCGTCGGCGTCGGCATCATCTTCGGCAACGGCACCCAGGCCCTCGCCCGTCAGCCCGAGGCGGCCGGCCTCATCCGCGCCAACCAGATCCTCGGCTTCGCGTTCTGTGAGGCGCTGGCCCTCATCGGCCTCGTCATGCCGTTCGTCTACTAAGACGAACGACGACGACAGCCCCATTCGACGAAAGGCACTGATGTGAACCACGCACTGGTTCAGCTGGCGGCCGAGGCGGAGAAGGAGAATCCCCTCGTTCCGCCGTGGCCGGAGCTCGTCATCGGCCTGATCGCCTTCGTCATCGTCTTCGGCTTCCTCGCCAAGAAGCTCCTTCCGACCATCAACAAGGTCCTGGAAGAGCGTCGCGAGGCCATCGAGGGCGGTATCGAGAAGGCCGAGGCCGCGCAGACCGAGGCCCAGAGCGTCCTTGAGCAGTACAAGGCCCAGCTCGCCGAGGCCCGGCACGAGGCCGCGCGACTGCGCCAGGAGGCGCAGGAGCAGGGCGCCACGCTCATCGCCGAGATGCGGGCCGAGGGCCAGCGTCAGCGCGAGGAGATCGTCGCCGCCGGTCACGCCCAGATCGAGGCCGACCGCAAGGCCGCCGCGTCCGCGCTGCGCCAGGACGTCGGCAAGCTCGCCACCGACCTGGCAGGCAAGCTGGTCGGCGAGTCCCTCGAGGACCACGCCCGGCAGAGCCGCGTGATCGACCGTTTCCTCGATGACCTTGAGGAGAAGGCCGAGGCGGCTCGATGAACGGAGCGAGCCGCGAGGCCCTGGCAGCCGCACGCGAGCGTCTCGACGCCCTGACGGACAGCACGTCCGTGGACGCCGGCTCGCTCGCCGACGAGCTGGCCGCCGTCACCGCGCTGCTCGACCGCGAGGTGTCCCTGCGTCGGGTCCTCACCGACCCGGCGCAGGACGGTGCGGGCAAGGCCCAGCTGGCCGAGCGCCTGTTCGGCGGTCAGGTCGGCGGGACGACCGTGGACCTGGTGTCCGGCATGGTCCGCTCGCGCTGGTCGCAGTCGCGTGACCTGGCGGACGCGCTGGAGGAACTGGCCAACGTCGCCGACCTCACCGCGGCCCAGCAGGCCGGCGCGCTCGACGACGTGGAGGACGAGCTGTTCCGGTTCGGCCGGATCGTCTCCTCGAGCACCGAGCTGCGCGCCGCGCTGACCGGCCGCAAGGACGTCGGCACCGCCAAGACCGAGCTGCTGCACCGGCTGCTCGGCGGGCGGGCCAACCCGACCACCGAGCGTCTGGTGACGCGACTGGTCACCGCGCCCCGGGGACGTAGCCTGGAGACGGGACTGGAATCCCTGTCCAAGCTCGCCGCCGAGCGCCGGGACCGCATGGTGGCCGTGGTCACCTCGGCCGAGCCGCTGAGCGACTCGCAGAAGCAGCGCCTGGGCGCCGCCCTCGCGAAGCTCTACGGCCGCCCGATGCACCTGAACCTCGACGTCGACCCCGAGGTCGTCGGCGGGCTGCGGGTGCAGGTCGGTGACGAGGTCATCAACGGTTCGGTCGCGGACCGCATCGAGGACGCCGCCCGCCGCCTGGCGAGCTAGCAGCACCTTCAAAGCAGCAGAGCAGTACCGCAGTACCGCAGTAGCAGTGACAGAGCAGTACGTACCTACGGCCCGGTTGGGCCGTGCAGAGGATTCACCTCTTTCAGGGGGGAGTCCCCATCCCCCCAAAGTGAAACTTCGGGCCCAACAAGGAGAGCAGGGAACCCAGATGGCGGAGCTCACGATCCGGCCGGAGGAGATCCGGGACGCGCTGGAGAACTTCGTCCAGTCGTACAAGCCGGACGCGGCCTCGCGCGAGGAGGTCGGTACGGTCACCCTTGCCGGCGACGGCATCGCGAAGGTCGAGGGCCTCCCCTCGGCCATGGCCAACGAACTGCTGAAGTTCGAGGACGGCACCCTCGGTCTCGCGCTCAACCTCGAAGAGCGTGAGATCGGTACCGTCATCCTCGGCGAGTTCAGCGGTGTCGAGGAGGGCCAGCCGGTCACCCGCACCGGAGAGGTCCTGTCCGTCGCCGTCGGCGAGGGCTACCTCGGCCGTGTCGTCGACCCGCTCGGCAACCCGATCGACGGCCTCGGCGAGATCGAGACCACCGGCCGCCGCGCCCTGGAGCTGCAGGCGCCGGGCGTCATGGTCCGCAAGTCGGTGCACGAGCCGATGGAGACCGGCTACAAGGCCGTCGACGCGATGACCCCGATCGGCCGTGGCCAGCGTCAGCTGATCATCGGCGACCGCCAGACGGGCAAGACCGCCCTGGCCGTCGACACGATCATCAACCAGCGCGACAACTGGCGCTCGGGCGACGTGAACAAGCAGGTCCGCTGCATCTACGTCGCCATCGGTCAGAAGGGCTCCACCATCGCCTCCGTGCGTGGTGCGCTCGAAGAGGCCGGCGCCCTGGAGTACACGACCATCGTCGCCGCCCCGGCGTCCGACCCGGCCGGCTTCAAGTACCTGGCGCCGTACACCGGTTCGGCCATCGGCCAGCACTGGATGTACGACGGCAAGCACGTCCTCATCATCTTCGACGACCTCTCGAAGCAGGCCGACGCCTACCGCGCCGTGTCCCTGCTGCTGCGCCGTCCGCCGGGCCGTGAGGCCTACCCGGGTGACGTCTTCTACCTGCACTCCCGTCTGCTGGAGCGCTGCGCGAAGCTCTCCGACGACATGGGCAAGGGCTCGATGACCGGTCTGCCGATCGTCGAGACCAAGGCCAACGACGTCTCGGCGTTCATCCCGACCAACGTCATCTCCATCACCGACGGCCAGTGCTTCCTGGAGTCGGACCTCTTCAACGCCGGTCAGCGCCCCGCGCTGAACGTCGGTATCTCCGTCTCCCGAGTCGGTGGTTCCGCGCAGCACAAGGCGATGAAGCAGGTCTCCGGCCGACTGCGCCTCGACCTCGCCCAGTACCGCGAGCTGGAGGCGTTCGCCGCCTTCGGTTCCGACCTGGACGCCGCGTCGAAGTCGCAGCTGGAGCGCGGTCAGCGGCTGGTCGAGCTGCTCAAGCAGCCGCAGTACCAGCCGATGCCGACCGAGGACCAGGTCATCTCGGTGTGGTCCGCGACCACCGGCAAGATGGACGACGTACCGGTCGACGACATCCGGCGCTTCGAGAAGGAGCTCCTGGAGTACCTGCACCGCAAGCAGCAGGGCCTCATGACCTCCATCAAGGAGGGCGGCAAGATGTCGGACGACACTCTCACCGCCGCCGCGGACGCGATCACCGAGTTCAAGAAGCAGTTCGAGACCTCGGACGGCAAGCTCCTCGGCGAGGACGCCCCGGCCGCGGCCAAGTGACGTAGGAAGGGACCTGACTCATGGGAGCCCAGCTCCGGGTCTACAAGCGTCGCATCCGATCCGTCACCGCGACCAAGAAGATCACCAAGGCGATGGAGATGATCGCCGCCTCGCGCGTCGTCAAGGCGCAGCGCAAGGTGAGGGCCTCCACGCCGTACGCGACCGAGCTCACCCGCGCGGTCACGGCGGTCGGCACCGGCTCGAACACCAAGCACCCGCTGACCACCGAGGCCGAGGCACCGACCCGTTCCGCGGTTCTGCTCCTCACGAGCGACCGCGGTCTGGCCGGCGCCTTCAACTCCAACGCCATCAAGGCCGCGGAGCAGCTGACCGCGCGTCTTGAGGCCGAGGGCAAGGAGGTCGACACGTACATCGTCGGCCGCCGCGGTCTGGCCCACTACAACTTCCGCGAGCGCAAGGTCGTGGAGTCGTGGTCGGGCTTCACCGACGAGCCCACGTACGCGGACGCGAAGAAGGTCGCGGGTCCGCTCATCGAGGCCATCGAGCTGGACACGGCCGAGGGCGGCGTGGACGAACTCCACATCGTCTACACCGAGTTCGTCTCGATGATGACGCAGACGGCGATCGACAGCCGGCTGCTTCCGCTCAGCCTCGAAGAGGTGGCGGAAGAGGCGCCCAAGGGCGAGATCCTTCCGCTGTACGACTTCGAACCGTCGGCGGAGGACGTCCTGGACGCCCTGCTGCCGCGGTACGTCGAGAGCCGTATCTACAACGCGCTGCTCCAGTCGGCTGCTTCCAAGCACGCCGCCACGCGCCGCGCGATGAAGTCGGCCACCGACAACGCGGGAGACCTGATCACCACGCTCTCCCGCCTTGCCAACGCGGCCCGCCAGGCCGAAATCACCCAGGAAATCAGCGAGATCGTCGGTGGCTCCGCAGCCCTGGCCGACGCGACCGCGGGGAGTGACAGGTAATGACGACGACAGTTGAGACGGCCGTTGCCACGGGCCGCGTCGCCCGGGTCATCGGCCCGGTCGTCGACGTGGAATTCCCCGTCGACGCCATGCCGGAGATCTACAACGCCCTTCACGTCGAGGTGGCCGACCCGGCCCTCGCCGGCGAGAAGAAGACGCTGACCCTGGAGGTCGCCCAGCACCTGGGTGACGGCCTGGTCCGCACCATCTCGATGCAGCCCACCGACGGTCTGGTCCGCCAGGCCGCCGTCACCGACACGGGCACGGGCATCACCGTCCCGGTCGGCGACTTCACCAAGGGCAAGGTGTTCAACACCCTCGGCGAGGTGCTGAACAGCGACGAGAAGTACGACGGTGAGCGCTGGTCCATCCACCGCAAGGCCCCGCGCTTCGACGAGCTCGAGTCGAAGACCGAGATGTTCGAGACCGGCGTCAAGGTCATCGACCTGCTCACCCCGTACGTCAAGGGTGGCAAGATCGGCCTGTTCGGCGGTGCCGGCGTCGGCAAGACGGTGCTCATCCAGGAGATGATCTACCGCGTCGCCAACAACCACGACGGTGTCTCCGTGTTCGCCGGTGTCGGCGAGCGCACCCGTGAGGGCAACGACCTCATCGAGGAGATGGCCGACTCGGGCGTCATCGACAAGACCGCCCTGGTCTTCGGTCAGATGGACGAGCCCCCGGGCACCCGTCTGCGCGTGGCCCTGGCCGGTCTGACCATGGCGGAGTACTTCCGCGATGTGCAGAAGCAGGACGTGCTGTTCTTCATCGACAACATCTTCCGCTTCACGCAGGCCGGTTCCGAGGTCTCGACCCTGCTCGGCCGTATGCCCTCCGCGGTGGGCTACCAGCCGAACCTGGCCGACGAGATGGGTCTCCTCCAGGAGCGCATCACCTCGACCCGCGGTCACTCGATCACCTCGATGCAGGCGATCTACGTCCCCGCGGACGACCTGACCGACCCGGCCCCGGCCACCACCTTCGCCCACCTCGACGCGACGACGGTTCTCTCCCGTCCGATCTCCGAGAAGGGCATCTACCCGGCCGTGGACCCGCTGGACTCCACGTCCCGCATCCTGGACCCGCGGTACATCGCGGCGGACCACTACAACACCGCCATGCGCGTCAAGACGGTGCTGCAGAAGTACAAGGACCTCCAGGACATCATCGCCATCCTCGGTATCGACGAGCTCGGCGAGGAGGACAAGCTCACCGTCCACCGCGCCCGTCGCGTGGAGCGCTTCCTGTCCCAGAACACCCACGTCGCCAAGCAGTTCACCGGCGTCGACGGATCGGACGTCCCGCTGGAGGAGTCGATCACCGCGTTCAACGCGATCATCGACGGTGAGTACGACCACTTCCCGGAGCAGGCGTTCTTCCTGTGCGGTGGCATCGAGGACCTGAAGGCCAACGCCAAGGAGCTGGGCGTCTCCTGAGCCCTGAGCTCGACGTGAGTCCTACGACTCACAGGTGAGGGGGCGGGGCACGTCCCGCCCCCTCATTCACGCCCACTAGACTTGTAACCAACACCCGGCACAACCGCCGGGTGGTGACCCGAGGAGCCAACCTTGGCTGCTGAGCTGCACGTCGCGTTGGTCGCGGCCGACCGAGAGGTCTGGTCCGGCGAGGCCACCCTGGTCGTCGCGCGCACCACGTCCGGCGACATCGGCGTCATGCCCGGTCACCAGCCGCTGCTCGGTGTGCTGGAGTCGGGCCCGGTGACCATCCGTACAAGCGACGGGGGAACGGTCGTGGCGGCTGTCCACGGCGGTTTCATCTCGTTCGCGGACAACAAGCTGTCCCTGCTGGCCGAGATCGCCGAGCTGTCGGACGAGATCGACGTCCAGCGCGCGGAGCGGGAGCTGGAGCGCGCCAAGGCGGAAGGGGACGCGTCCGCCGAGCGTCGCGCGGACGTACGACTGCGTACGGCGGCTGGGAGCTGAGCTTGATCCCAGCGCAGCTGCGATGACGTCACTCAGCCGCGATCGGCACCGGAGCAATCCGGAGCCGGTCGCGGCTGAGGCAGATCTGGATGTTTTTTCCGTTCCGTTATCTGTTTTCGGTACCTAGGAGACGAGGAGGTCGGTGTCGATGGTCCTCGCTCTGACTGTGTGCGGAATCTTGGTGGCCCTGGTGGTACTGGGGCTGTTCGTCTTCGGTCTGCGCCGCAGACTCATCCAGCGCTCCGGCGGCACCTTCGACTGTTCCCTGCGCTGGGACGTCCCGGAGAAATCCGACACCAGTGGCAAAGGCTGGAGTTACGGCGTCGCCCGCTACAACGGCGACCGCATCGAGTGGTATCGCGTCTTCTCCTACGCCTACCGTCCGCGCCGGGTCCTTGAGCGCGCCGCGATCGAGGTGGCCGGCCGCCGACTGCCCGAGGGCGAGGAGGAGTTGGCGCTGCTGTCCGACGCCGTGGTCCTCACCTGTCTGCACCGGGGCACGCGTCTCGAACTCGCCATGAGCGATGACGCGCTGACCGGATTTCTCGCGTGGCTCGAAGCAGCCCCGCCCGGTCAGCGCGTCAATGTCGCTTAGGTCCTACGGATAACTCTTACGGTCAACCCGCTTACGCGAGCCCGTTGTTGATGGCCGTCACCAGCTCACCGTTGCTGGTGTCGCCGCTGAAGTCCCAGAAGAACGCGCCGCCCAGACCCTGGGTCTTGGCCCACGCCATCTTCGTGCCGATGGTCGCCGGGGTGTCGTACGACCACCAGTTGTTGCCGCAGTAGGCGTACGCCGTGCCGGCGATCGTGCCGGTGGCCGGGCAGGATGTCTTGAGGACCTTGTAGTCCTCGATGCCCTGCTCGTACGTGCCCGGGGCGGGGCCGGTCGCCGAGCCGCCGGGTGCGGCCTGGGTCACGCCGGTCCAGCCTCTGCCGTAGAAGCCGATGCCGATGAGCAGCTTGCTCGCGGCGACGCCCTTCGACTTGAACTTGGCGATCGCGTCGGCCGTGGTGAACCCGGCCTGCGGGATGCCGCTGTAGGTGGTGAGCGGGGAGTGCGGGGCGGTCGGGCCGTCCGCGTCGAAGGCGCCGAAGAAGTCGTACGTCATCACGTTGTACCAGTCGACGTACTGGGCCGCGCCCGCGTAGTCGGCGGCGTCGATCTTGCCGCCGGAGGTGCCGTCCGCCGTGGTGGCGGCGGTGACCAGGTAGTTGGAGCCGAACTTGGCACGCAGGGCCTGCATCAGGTTCTTGTAGGCCGCCGAGCCGCTGCTGTCGCAGGACAGACCGCAGGCGTTGGGGTACTCCCAGTCGATGTCGATGCCGTCGAAGACATCGGCCCAGCGCGGGTCCTCGACCAGGCTGTAGCAGGAGTTGGCGAACGCGGTCGGGTTGGCCGCCGCCTGGGCGAAGCCGCCGGACCAGGTCCAACCGCCGAAGGACCACAGGATCTTGATGTTCGGGTACTTGGCCTTCAGCTGGCGCAGCTGGTTGAAGTTGCCCGCCAGCGGCTGGTCCCAGGTGTCGGCGACGCCGCTGACCGACTGGTCGGCGGTGAACGTCTTCTGGTAGTCGGCGTAGGCGTCACCGATCGCGCACTGCCCGTTGGTCACGTTGCCGAAGGCGTAGTTGATGTGCGTGATCTTCGAGGCCGAGCCCGAGGTCACCAGGTTTTTGACCTGGTAGTTGCGGGTGTAGGTGCCCCACTCGGTGAGATAGCCCAGCTTGACCTTGTTGCCGGTGGGCGGGGTCGTGGTGCCGCCCGTGGTGTGCACGGCGACCGCGCCGCTGACCGGGCCGGTCTGGTCGACGGTGTCCCGGGCCTGGATCGTGTACGAGTAGTCGGTGCCGGCGGTGAGGCCGGTGTTGGTGTACGACGTCGTCGTCACCGTGGCGACCTTGGCGCCGTCGCGCAGGACGTCGTAGTTCTTGATGCCCTTGTCGTCGGTGGCCGCCGACCAGGACAGGTTCACCGAGGTGTCGGTGATGTTCGAGGCGGTCGGGGTGCCGGGCGCGGAGGGCGCCGCGTCGCCGGGAACCGTGGTGCCGTCACAACTGTCGCCGTTCAGCTTGCAGTTGGAGGGCGAGCCGGAGCCGGCGCCGTTGAAGCCGAAGGAGACGGAGGCGCCCGCGGCGATGGTGCCGTTGTAGGACTTGTTCTTCGCGGTCCAGTGGGTGCCGGAGGACGTGACGTCGGCGTCCCAGGCGGAGGTGACGGACGTGCCGGAGGGGAAGTCCCACTCGACGGTCCAGGTGCTGATGGCCGTGGTGCCGGTGTTCTTGACGGTCCACTGACCGCCGAAACCGGTGCCCCAGTCGCTGGTCTTGGTGAAGGTGGCGGTCGCGGTGGTCGCGGCCTGGGCGGGGCTCGCGAGGCCGACGAGACCGGCCAACGGGAGCAACAGGGATGCGAACCCTGCGGCGGCTCTGTGTCTGAAGCGCATCGTGCGCCTCCTCTTTTCAAAGAGCTCAAAGAGCGGGGGTGGGGGTGCGACTGAGCCTTCGCACCCACGGTGCCGCGAGAATAGAAAGGTCTGGACCACAGGTCAAGAGGTCTGGACCACTACTCGTATACGGGATCAGATCCCCAACTCCTGCGCCAGTACGGCCGCTTGCACCCGGCTGCGCAGCTCCAGCTTCCCCAGCAGTCGGCTGACGTGCGTCTTCACCGTCGCCTCCGCCATGTCCAGCCGGATCGCGATCTCCGCGTTGGACATTCCCTCACCGAGGCAGGACAACACCTCCCGCTCGCGCCGGGTCAGGGCGTCCAGGACGGTCAGGTCGGCTTCCGGCCGTCGTGCCGGTCCCGCGGCGAACTCGGCGATGAGCCGCCGGGTGACGGCCGGGGCGATCAGACCCTCGCCGCGCGCGACCGTACGCACCGCCTCCAACAGGTCCTTGGCATCGGTGTTCTTCAGCAGGAAACCCGCGGCGCCCGCGCGCAGCGCCCCGAAGACGTACTCGTCGAGGTCGAACGTGGTCAGCACGAGGACGTCCGCGAGGTGTTCCTCGACCACCTGCCGCGTCGCCGACACCCCGTCCAGGCGCGGCATCTGAACGTCCATCAGCACCAGGTCCGGGCGCAACTCCCGGGCCAGGGCCACCGCCTGCTCCCCGTCCGCCGCCTGGCCGACCACCTCGATGTCGGGTGCGCTGCGCAGGATGAGGACCAGCCCGGCGCGCACGGCGGACTGGTCCTCGGCGACCAGGACACGGATCATGCGGCGGTCCCTTCGGGGATCATGCGGAGGTTCCTTCGGACAGGGGGAGGGTGGCGTGCACGGCCCACCGCGCGCCGGTGGGGCCCGCCTCGAAGGTGCCGCCGAGGAGCGCGGCCCGCTCCCGCATCCCCACCAGCCCGGCGCCGGAACCCGGGGCGCGCGGACCCTCCCGGTCGCCGTACGGACTGGTCACACGGACGTCGAGGACGCCGTCCCGCTGGGCCAGCCCCACGGTGACCCGGCCGGGCGGGGCGTGCTTGAGCGCGTTGGTCAGGGACTCCTGGACGATCCGGTAGGCGGCGAGTTCGACCGGGGCCGGGACCTGGTCGTGGTCGGTGTCGAGGACGACGTCGAGGCCGTTGGCGCGGGCGGTGTCGACGAGGGCGCCGACGCCGTCCAGGGTGGGGGTCGCGGTGGGCGTGCCGTCCCCGGTCCGCAGGATGCCGATCAGCCGGCGCATCTCGGCCAGCCCCTCGACGCTGTTCTCCCGGATGACGGCCAGCGCGTCCTTGGACGTCTTCGGGTCGTCGAGCGAGAGCGCCGCCGTGGAGTGGATGGCGATCGCCGACAGGTGGTTGGCGACCATGTCGTGCAACTCCCGTGCCATCCGGGCGCGTTCGGCGGTCACCGCCTGGACGCGGTCCATCTCGGCCAGCAGCGCGGTCTGTTCGGCGCGCAGCCGGGCGCTGTCGGCGGCGTCACGGTGGTTGCGGACGATCCAGCCGGTGGCCGCGGGCGTGAACGCCACAAGACCGACGGCCACCCCGATCAGCAGCGCCTCGGGCTTGCGCAGGGTGGCGAGGGGCAGCACGGTGGCGACCACTGTCGTCAGCCCGCTGATCCACAGCACCCGGCGGGCGGTGGCGGGCGGGGTGTACAGGACCCCGGCGTAGACGAGGTCCGTGAACATCACGAGGGTGGCCAGGTTGCCCTGGGTGATCGTGTCGACGGTCAGCGCGGCCACGCCGATCAGCAGGCCCGTACGGGGGCGGGTCCGGCGCAGCAGCTCGCAGCCGGCCATCACCACCAGCGGCACCAGGATCGGCCAGTGGCCGTGCCAGCGGACGATGGGGTCGTCGTGCGCCCGGATGCCGACGCTCACCGACCAGACGAGCAGTCCGCCGAGCAGGCCCCCGACGGCGATGCGTACGTCGTCGCGGTGCGGGCGGGGGAGCGTCACGGCCATGACTCCATCCAACACGGCACACGCGCCGCCCGCCTGCTCCCCGGGAAGGGTCCCGAACTGCATCGTTCGATGTACCGCGACTTCGTCACTCGCGACGACGAACCGTCCGGCGGCTGCCGGGAGCCTGGAAGGGAAGGAAGGGAGCACATCGTGATCGTCGCGCTGATCATCGCCTGCGAGGTCGGGTTCTGGGTGCTGCTGGCCGCCGGGCTGGCCGTCCGCTACCTGCTCAGGATGCGCCGCACGAGCGTGGCGCTGCTGCTGTGCGAGCCGGTCCTCGAACTGGTCCTGTTCGTCGTGACGGCCGTGGACCTGAAGAACGGCGCCGAACCGAGCTGGGAACACGGCCTCGCCGCCCTCTACATCGGCTTCACCGTCGCCTACGGCCACTACACGATCCGCTGGCTGGACGGCCACGCCGCCCATCGCCTGGCCGGCGCCCCGCGCCCGCCCAAGCCGCCCCGCTACGGGGCGGCCCGGGCCCTGCACGAGGGCCGGCTGTGGCTGCGCACGGTCCTGATGGCCGCCGTCGCCTGTGCCCTGCTCCAGGCCGCCATCCGGTACGTCGGCGACGGGGACACCTCGTCCCTGCGCAGCTTCCAGTGGGTGGCGCTCAGGGCCGCCGGCATCCACGGCCTGATCGCGCTGACGTACGTGATCTGGCCCAAGCAGCGCCCGGAGAAGGAATCCGAGACCGGGTCAGCGCTCTCCGCCGGGGACCCACAGGACATCCCCGACACTCGCGTTCGCCGTGCGCGCAAGGATGAAGAGCAGGTCCGATAGCCGGTTGAGGTAGGTCGCGGTGAGGGGGTTCATGACCTCGCCGTGGACCTCCAGCGCGGCCCATGTCGACCGCTCGGCCCGCCGTACGACCGTGCAGGCCTGGTGGAGCAGGGCTGCGCCGGGCGTGCCGCCGGGGAGGATGAAGGAGCGCAGCTTCTCCAGTTCCTCGTTGAAGCGGTCGCAGTCGGCCTCCAGCTTGTCGACGTAGAACTGCTCGACGCGCAGCGGCGGGAACTCCGGGTTCTCCACCACCGGCGTCGACAGGTCCGCGCCCACGTCGAAGAGGTCGTTCTGGACGCGGACGAGGACCTTGACGATCTCCTCGTCCAGGCCGCCCAGCGCGATCGCCGTGCCGATCACCGCGTTGGCCTCGTTGGCGTCGGCGTACGCGGAGATCCGCAGATCGGTCTTGGCGACCCGGCTCATGTCGCCGAGGGCGGTGGTGCCCTGGTCGCCGGTCCTGGTGTAGATGCGCGTCAGATTGACCATGGGGCCAGCGTAGTTACGCCCCGGCGGTCCGGAACACGCGTGTGCCCACCGTCACGGTCAGTGTCGCGAAGGCGACGGCCACCAGGACCCCGTGGAGCATGGCGGCGCTCGTGTACGAGCCGACGTACGCGTCCCGCACCGCGTCCACCAGATAGCGCAGCGGCATGACGCGCGAGAGCAGGTCCAGCCAGCCCGGGGCCAGGGTCATCGGGAGCATCAGACCGGACAGCAGCATCGACGGCAGGGTCACGGCGTTGACCAGCGGGCCGAACTCCTGCGGGGTCGAGACCCGCATCGCCAGGGCGCACGACAGCGAGCCCAGCGAGACGGTGAGCAGACCGACGAACGCGAACCCGATCAGTACGCCGGCCAGCGGTGCGCGCAGTCCCATCACCGCCGCCGCCAGCACCAGCAGGACCGCCTGGACGATCAGGACCGTGGCGTCCCGCAGCACCCGGCCGAGCAGCAGCGCGAGCCGGCTGACCGGCGTCACCCGCATCCGCTCGACCACCCCCTGCCCGTTCTCGACGATGACCGAGAACCCCGCGAACGCGGCCCCGAACAGCCCGAGTTGAAGCAGCAGCCCCGGCACGAGCACCTGCCAGGAGCTGCCTCGACCGCCGAGCGGCAGCCCGGTGAGCAGCGGACCGAAGAACAGCAGATACAGCAACGGCATCAACAACCCGAAGAGCAGCGCGAACCGTGAGCGGAGGGACTGGCGCAGATAGCGGCCGTAGATCAGCGCGGTGTCGTGGACGAACATCGGTCTCCTGTAGGGCGGTTCGGGTCGGTCATACGGCTACGGGGGCGGCGTCGGCCGGGGCGGGGCCGCGGCCGGTGATCGCGAGGAAGGTGTCCTGGAGGGTGGCGTCGATCGAGCCGCCGTACCGCAGCTTCAGGGCGCTCGGCGTGCCTTCGGCCACGACGACGCCCTTGTCGACGATCACCAGCCGGTCCGCGAGGGCGTCGGCCTCGTCGAGGTAGTGGGTCGTCAGGAAGACGGTCGTGCCGTGCTCGTCGCGCAGTCCGCGGATCAGGTCCCACAGGTCGGCGCGGCTGCCGGGGTCGAGGCCGGTCGTGGGCTCGTCGAGGAACAGGACCTTCGGGCGGTGGGCGAGCGCCAGCGCGATGTCCAGGCGCCGCCGCTGACCGCCGGAGAGCGTGCCGCACCTGCGGTCGAGGAGATCGGTGAGGCCGAGGGAGTCGGCCAACTCCCGCGCCCGCGCCGCCGCTTGATCCTTCGACAGCCGGTACAGGCGCCCCTGCGTGACGAGTTCCTCCCGTACGGAGATCTGCGGGTCGACGCCGCCCGACTGGGCCACGTATCCGCAGACCCGGCGCACTCCGGTCGGGTCGGTGGCGAGGTCGCGGCCGGCGATGGTGGCGGCGCCGCCGGTGGGCTCGAGGAGGGTCGTGAGCATGCGGAGGGTGGTCGTCTTCCCGGCGCCGTTCGGGCCCAGGAGGCCGAGGATCTCGCCCTCCCGGACGGCGAGGTCGATACCGCGCACGGCCGCCACCGGGCCGAGCCTGGTCTGGAAGGTACGGGCCAGTGAGGCCGTACTGATGATGGGCATGGCCCTAGAAAAACAGAGTCTCTGAAAGTTTGCAATGACCCCAAAGTTTCATAGGGTCCATCGAAGTTAGGATGTGGACCATGGCGGAAGGGCTCAGGGAGCGGAAGAAGCGCGAGACGCGGCAGCGCATCTCGGACATGGCCACCGGGCTGTTCCTGGAGCGCGGGTTCATGGAGGTGACCATCGCGGAGATCGCGGAGGCGGCCGACGTCTCGGTCAACACCGTCTACAACTACTTCCCCGCCAAGGAGGACCTCTTCCTCGACCGCTCCGTCGAGGTGGTGGAGCGGACCTCCCGTTGGGTGCGCGGCCGGGACGCGGGGGAGTCGGCGGCCCGGGCCGTGCTGCGCGAACTCCGTGCCGAGGTCGAGGTGGTCTCGCCGCGGGTCGGTCTCATGGCGGGCTACGGCCGCTTCATGCGCGTCATCCACGAGGCCCCGCCCCTGCGTTCGCGGCTGTGGACGCTCCAGCAGGAGATCCTCGACCACCTCGAAGCGACCCTTCGTGAAGAGGTGGGCGCCGCCGCGGACGACCCGCTGCCCGGCCTGATCGCCGGTCAGATCTGCTGGGTCCAGCAGATGGTCATGGTGAGCGTCGGCCGCGCGATGCTCGCCGGGCGCAATCCGGACGTAGTGTCACGAGAAGTGCTCGTCCTCCTCGACGAGATCGAGGAGCTGTTGGGCGAGAAGGTGCTCAACTACGCCGTCCGTGGCGCCCCGTGACCCGTGCCGGTGTGATGTCCGTCAGATGAGACGTGACGCGCGTTACTTACCGGTCACACAGCGCTTCACGAGCGCTAAGGTCCGCCGAAGAGGCAACTAAACAGCGTGTAAGGCGTTCAAAAGGGGAGTCGCACAGTGGCACGGAAGCTGGCCGTCATCGGCGCCGGTCTGATGGGTTCCGGTATCGCCCAGGTCGCCGCGCAGGCGGGCTGGGAGGTGGTCCTCCGGGACGTCACCGACGAGGCGCTGAAGCGTGGCACCGACGGCATCAAGGCGTCGTACGACAAGTTCGTCAGCAAGGGCAGGCTGGAGGCGCACGACGCCGACGCCGCCCTCGGCCGGATCACCGCGACCACCGATCTGGACGCCGCCGCGGACGCCGACCTCGTCGTCGAGGCCGTCTTCGAGAAGCTGGAGGTCAAGCACGAGATCTTCCGCGCGCTCGACAAGATCGTGCGCCCGGATGCCGTGCTGGCGTCCAACACCTCCGCCATCCCGATCACCAAGATCGCGGCGGCCACCGAGCACCCCGAGCGGGTGGTCGGCGTGCACTTCTTCTCGCCGGTGCCGATGATGCAGCTCGTCGAACTGGTCCGCGGGTACAAGACGAGCGACGAAACCCTCGCCACCGCGCGGGAGTTCGCCGAGTCCGTCGGTAAGACCTGCGTCGTCGTCAACCGTGATGTCGCCGGCTTCGTGACGACCCGTCTCATCTCGGCGCTCGTCGTCGAGGCGACCAAGCTCTACGAGTCGGGCGTGGCGAGCGCCGAGGACATCGACCTCGCCTGCAAGCTGGGCTTCGGCCACGCCATGGGTCCGCTGGCCACGGCCGACCTGACCGGCGTCGACATCCTGCTGCACGCCACCGGCAACATCTACACCGAGACGCAGGACGAGAAGTTCGCGCCGCCGGAGCTGATGCGCCGGATGGTTGACGCCGGTGACATCGGGCGCAAGAGCGGGCAGGGCTTCTACACGTACTGAAACACCCGTACGTACCGCCACTGAAACCGCACAGTCCCCAGAGGCATCACTCTCTGGGGTGAATTCGGTATCGGTTCGCTTACAGACGGCAACCTGTCCGCCGCTGAAGCAGTCAGACGTTGCACAGCCACCGTCACGGAGTACGAGGACACACCACCGCACTCACGGGGAGCGCATATGCACATCAGGGGCGACCACGCCGAGCTGGTCGTCGGGGGCCGCCTCGACGTCCGCAGCGCGGCGGACGCCCGTACGGTCCTGCACTCGGCCGTCGACGACGGAGTCGGCGATCTGGTGCTGGACCTGTCCGAGCTGGACTCCTGGGACGCCACCGGACTCGGCGTGATCATGGGTGTCCACCGACGGGCCGGCCGCTGCGGCCGGCGTCTGGTGCTGCGCGACGTACCGCCGCAGATGCAGCGCCTGCTGGTGGCCACCCGGCTGCACCGGATCCTGGCGATCGAGGGCGGCATCGGCGTGGAGTCACTGCCCCGCGTGTGACGCGCGGCGCGGGCGGACGGGCGGGGCGCGAAACACCGGGCGCGCGCAATCCTCACGAGACTGTGACGTCTCGGGCGGCGCGGTACCCCGGGCTGTCGGACATACTGTGCGAAGGTTTAGGGTTCGCCTGCCCGCCACCTTGATCCCTCGTGTGGGCACCGGACCAGAAGCGACAGCGTGGTGTGCGGCAAGGCCGGGAGGGGCTTGAAGAGCACACGAGCGCTTTTGGGGGGCTTGAAACCTATGGACCCGAACGACCGGGGACCCGAGGAGTACGGCCATGACGCCGACGGCAGCCCGCCGCGTCAGCGCCCGCCCAGGGAACCCCTCACCACCGACTTCGGACAGCCCGCACCCGCGCTCGCGCGCACGGTGCAGCTCGTCACCGGCGACTACCTGCTCACCGTCAATCCCGTGGACGGCAGCGAGATAGAGGCCTGCCCGCCCAGCGAACGCCCCGGACGGCCCGCCAAGCTCACGGCCGACGAGCGCGTCGAGACGGACCGCGCCGCCCGGCCGCCCGTCCCACCGGGACAGACCCGACCGGCCCTGCCTCTGCTGGAACGCCAGGACGACCGCGAGCGCCTGGTGCGGCTGCTCGCGCGCGGCCGCTCGGTGCTGCTGACCGGCCCCGCCGGCTCCGGCCGCACCAGCCTGCTCGACCTGGTCGCCGAGGACTGCGAGGACCTCGCCCCCGACGGCGTCGTCCGCCTCGACGGCTTCCACCGCACCGCCGACGACCTGCTCCACGACCTCTTCTACGCCGTCTACAACGCGCCCCTGTACCGGCCGGCCCCCGACGAGGTGCGCGCCCTGGTCCGGGAGATCGGCGCGGTCGTCGTCCTCGACGACCTCGAGTTCGGCGGCGCCGCGCTCGACGACCTGCTGGACGCGACACCCGAGTGCGCCTTCCTGATCGCCGCGACGCCCGACGTACCGGCGCCCTCCGTCGACTCGTCCGTCGAGGAGGTCTTCCTGGCCGGCCTCGACCGCGCGGGCAGCGTGGAGATCCTGGAGCGCGCCGTCGGCCGGGTCCTCACCGAGGAGGAGGCCAACTGGGCCGGCGACGTCTGGTTCGAGTCCGAGGGCCTGCCGCTGCGCTTCGTCCAGGCCGGCGCCCTGCTGCGCCAGCGCGACCGGATCCGCAACGGCACCGGCGCGGTCGACGAGTTCGGCGTCTTCGCGGACGCCCTCCCGGTGGACGCGCCCTTCGAGACCGAGCCCGGCGACGAGGTGCCCCTGCCGTCCCTCGGCGAGGCCGCCGCGCCCGCCCCGCTGCTCGCGGCCCGGCTCAGCGCCTCGGCCCGCGCCACCCTGCGGTTCGCCGTCGCGCTCGGCGGCGAGGTGCCGCACCAGGCCCATCTGCCGGCGCTGGTCGGCGACACCCACGCGGACGCCGCCCTCGGTGAACTCGCGGGCTGCGGCCTGGTCACCCCGGTCGGCACCCGCTACCGGCTCGCCGCCGGAGTGGCCGCCCAGCTGGTGGCCGCCGGATACGGCGACGACGCCGAGACGCAGGCCCTGGCCGCCGCCCGGCACTACGCCTGGTGGGCCGGGCACCCCTCGGTCACCCCGGAACGGGTGTGCGCCGAGGCCGACGCCCTGCTCACCGCCCTGGACCTCCTGGTGCCGGGCACCACGGCGCCCGCCGAGGACGAGGAGAGCGTCACCGTCCAGCTGGCCCGCACGGCGGCGCCCGCGTTCGCCGCGGGGCTGCACTGGAGCGCCTGGGAGCGGGCCCTGCGGTCCGGTGTCCAGGCCGCCGGGCTGTCCGGCGAGGCGTCGGAACAGGCCTACTTCCACCACGAGTTGGGTATTCTCGCGCTCTGCGGCGGAGAGTTCGACCAGGCACGCGCCGAGTTGGAGGCCGCCGTCGGCCTGCGCGGCGCGGTCGCCGACAAGCGCGGCACCGTCGCAGGCCGCCGGGCCCTGGCCCTGGTCGCCGACCGGACCGGCACCACGCCGGGCTTCGGTTCGACCGCGGCCGAGGAGGTGCCGGACGCGCGCTCCGAGGAGTCGCAGTCGCCGCCCGGCGGTGTCCCCGCGGTCGTCCTGGCGCTGCCGCCGGGCGGCGACGGCACGACGCTGGTCACCCACCGCTCCGCGACCCCCGGCCCCTCCAGGGCCCGCCGCGGCGGCCTGCGGGGCCTGGCCCGGCGCAACCTCGTGGCGGCCGGCGCGGGCGCCCTGCTCGCGGCCGTGCTCGGCACGGTGGTGACGCTCGGCGCCACGTCCAACAACGACGCCGACAACCCGTCGAACCAGGTCGGCCCCGACCCGTCCGCGAGCCAGGGCCTCGAGGACGGCAGCCTGGGCGCCGACCTGCCGACGAGCGGCGACGGCAAGGGCGACACCGGTACGGCGACCAGCCGGCCGACCGACCCGGGCCCCGACGGCACCTTCGGCACGTCCGACGACCCGACACCGCCGTCGGACACGTCCAAGCCGTCCGACGACCCGAGCGGGACGCAGGGCGGTTCGTCGCACTCGCCGTCGCACTCGTCCTCGTCGAAGCCGCCGTCGAACACTCCCTCGACGACGCCGACGGATCCCGGTACGCCCACGGATCCCGGTACGCCGACCGATCCGGGCACGCCGACGGACCCGGGCACGCCCACCGGGACGCCGTCGACGACACCGACCGAGCCGACCACGACCGACACGGCCAGTGGCCCGGTCTCAAGTGCCCCCGCGGAGACCACCGGTTCGGCGTCCGCGCCGGAGTCCGGCACCGCGAGCGGTTCGGCCGACGTGATCTGAGGCAGACACGACGCATGAGGGCCGGGTCCGTTGTCCACGGACCCGGCCCTCACTGTCGTAGAAGTGGCTGTGTCTCGGTCGGAAGAGGTGGCGGAACAGGCCTCAGAACAGGCGGAGTTTGTCGTCCTCGATGCCGCGCAGGGCGTTGTAGTCCAGGACCGTGCAGCCGATGCCGCGGTCGGTGGCGAGGACGCGGGCCTGGGGCTTGATCTCCTGGGCCGCGAAGATGCCGCGGACCGGGGCGAGATGGGGATCGCGGTTCAACAGCTCGAGATAGCGCGTGAGTTGCTCCACGCCGTCGATCTCGCCGCGCCGCTTGATCTCGATCGCGACGGTCTGCCCCTCGGCGTCCCGGCACAGGATGTCGACCGGGCCGATGGCCGTCATGTACTCGCGGCGGATGAGCGTGTAGCCCTCGCCGAGGGTGTCGATGCGGTCGGCGAGCAGTTCCTGAAGGTGTGCTTCCACGCCGTCCTTGATCAGGCCCGGGTCCACGCCGAGTTCGTGCGAGGAATCGTGGAGGATCTCCTCCATCGTGATGATCAGCTTCTCGCCGGCCTTGTTGACGACCGTCCAGACGCCTTCCTCGTCGCCCGTGCCCTCCTTGAGGGTGCAGGGCGGCGACATCCAGTTCAGGGGCTTGTAGGCGCGGTCGTCCGCGTGGATGGAGACGCTGCCGTCCGCCTTCACCAGGATCAGGCGGGGTGCCGCGGGGAGGTGGGCGGTGAGCCGGCCCGCGTAGTCGACGGAGCAACGGGCAATGACGAGACGCATGGTCGGCAACGCTACTCGACGGGCAGTGGTCCACGCGATTCGCCCCGGAAGACCCGAGACAACCCCTGTTCATATATGGCCGATTGTGGGTCTAACGAGGTCTCCGCATGTACGCATTCGCCTGGTGCCGTCACGGTCGGTTGCTTACCGTAGTAAACGGGAGGTCGCGAAACGTGTACGCAGCGTGTTCGGTATCGCGAACTCCCTTACCTGTCCGGGAACCCCTGTGGACTACAGGGGTCTGAGAGGAGAACCCATGTCGCTCGACGTCTCACCGGCCCTACTCGAACAGGCCGAGCGAGGCGAGGTCGACGAAGCGGAATTCGTCGACTGCGTCCGGACCTCCCTGCCCTACGCGTGGGAGATGATCAGCTCCCTGGTGGCCCAGCTGAAGGTGGACGGCGGTAACTTCGCCGACAACCAGACGCCGCCGCCGGACGAGCAGGCACGCGGTCAGCTGCTGCGTGCGCTCGCGAGTGACGCGATACGCGGCGCGCTGCAACGCCACTTCGGTGTACGGCTGGCCTTCCAGAACTGCCACCGGGTGGCGGTGTTCCCGCTGGACGCCTCGGTCGACGAGACGCTGGCCCGCTTCACCTCGGTGCGCAGTCAGTTGCTCAACCAGTCCCCGGAGTTCAGGGACTGCTGAGTCGCACCACCGACTTGCCGCTCCGTACGCGGGAGGTGCATTTCAGTACGGAGCGGCAAGTTCCACGCCGGGCGGGGCAGTTGGGATCCGTCCACGGTCAGTCGAGCTGCGGGAGCACTTCGGTGCCCAGCCGCCGTACGTTCTCCTCGGTGGCCGCCAGATCGCCCGAGCCCTCGACGAGCAGGGCGAAGCGGGTGATGCCGGTCCGCTCGCTGGTCGCCGCGAGCCGGTCGGCGCACAGCCGGGGCGTGCCCACCGGATGCAGTCCGCAGAGCAACTCCGTGTAGGCCAGCGGGTCGCGCATCTGCCGGGCCCGGCCGTCCACCGTGACATGGGCGTCGAGCCCCTGCTTCAGCCAGCCCGGCATCGCCTTGGTGAGCGCCTCCACCGCGTCCGTGCGCCGGTCCGCGATCTGGCAGACGCCGGCCGAGACATGGGCCGCGCCGAGGATCTCGTCGGCGGGACGGTCGGCCGCGCGCGCGTACTGCCGCCACAGGGCGATCATCTCGGCCTTCTCCTCGTCCCCGACATGCATCCCGAGCAGCATCGGCAGCCCGCGCTCGGCGGCCAGCCGCACACTCGCCGGGGACGTGCACGCCACGACGACCTCGGGTCCCGCCGCCTCCGACAGGGACTCCGAGGGCCGCGGCACGACCGGCACCTCACGGAAGGCGAACCGCCCGCCGGGGCCCGCCACCGAGGGCTCGCGCAGCCAGCGCAGCAGCAGATCGAGTGACTCCGGGAACCCCTGCTCGTACGCGGCCAGACCCGTGCCGAACACCTCCAGGTCGACCCACGGCCCGCCGCGCCCCACGCCCAGCGAGAAGCGTCCGCCGGAGGTGACGTGCAGCAGCGCGGCCTGCTCGCCGAGGGCCACGGGGTGGACGGTGGGCAGCACGCTGACCGCCGTACCGACGCGGATGCGGCTGGTGCGGCCGAGCAGCAGCGCGGCCAGGGTGATCGCCGACGGGCAGGTGCCGTACGGCACGAAGTGGTGCTCGGCCAGCCAGACCGAGTCGAGCCCGACCTCTTCCGCGATCTCCGCCGAGCGGACCGCGCGGTGCAGGGCCTCCCCCTGGCCCTGCCCCGGGAACTGGGCCGCCAACACGAAACTTCCTACGTGCATCGCTCTTTCCTGCTTCCTTGGCTCCGACATGGAGCTCCCCCACCGGGCATAACCGGACGACACGTGCCGAGGACACGGCCTGGCGAAGAGATTTGCGGATTGTCTGCAGAATGCGTCACGGCGAGGGGGACTTGAGATGATTGGTGCCCTACGCGTACCCCTGCTCGCGCCCCGTAGGCTGGAGCGGACACATGCTTCCTGTATAGCCCCGTGAGGTGTTCCGTGTCCCCGCGTCGCAACCGACCCAAGGGATCCGATCCGTCGAATTCGTCCGGCGGCGGCGCCGACGACGAGCGGTCAGGCCGGTACGGCGGCTGGCAGTCGACGGAGACCTGGCAGGGCGAGGAGTGGAGCGTGCGCCATGTCGCGGGCGCGAGCGCCCAGGGGAAGACGTACCGCTGTCCCGGCTGCGACCAGCTGATCCCCTCCGGCGTCCCGCACGTGGTGGCCTGGCCGGAGCACTCGGGCGTGGACGACCGCCGCCACTGGCACAAGGCGTGCTGGAACGCGAAGGACCGCCGCACCACACGGGTGCAGCGGTCCAGGAACAGCCCGAAGTTCTAGGCCCGTCGCGCGGCCGCCGGGCCTCTTCTACGGCTCAGACGTCCCGCTTCTGGAGCAGCGCGACCGCGCCCGCGAAGGCCACGGCCGTCACGCCCACCGCGATCCACAGCGGCTCCCAGCCCGAGGGCCCGGAGTCGCTGAGGGCGTCGGTGTAGAAGACGCTGAGCTGGTTCGGGATCGAGTAGTCGAACAGCGCCTGGCGCAGGCCCTCCAGGGCCGAGGAGAACATGAACAGCGCGATCACCAGCGGGGCCAGCACCAGGCCGATCATGATGGTGATCGCGCCCGCGGAGTGCCGGATGATCGAGCCGATGATCAGCGAGAGCAGGCCGAGCAGCGCGATGTAGAGCGAGATGCCGAGGGTGCCCTTCAGCCACTCCGTGCTGCTCGGGGTCCGGGCGCCGTCCAGCAGGGCCACGTCCGCCAGCGCGACCAGCAGCACGGACACGAACGTGACGCTGAAGGCCACGACGAAGAAGACGATCGCCTTCGCCGCGAGCACCCGGCCCCGGGTCGGGCACGCGGTCATCGTGGTCCGGATCATGCCCGTGCCGTACTCCGAGGCCGTGGTCAGCACGCCGAGCGTGATGATGCACATGGTGCCGAGCAGCAGCCCGAAGACCCCGAACGACAGCGGGTTCTCGCCGGACAGGTCCGCGTCGCCCGAGTTGGCGGCGACCAACGTGGCCACCAGCATCCCGATGCCGACGACGAGCAGCACGAACACACCGAGCGTCCACATCGTGGAGCGCACCGACCGGATCTTGGTCCACTCCGAGGCGATCGCGTTCCCGAGGTGCGTAGGCGTCACGGGGATCGGCGAGGTGTAGCTGGGATACGGCGAACCGGGCACCGCCTGCCACTCGGCTCCGGCGACCTGCGGCATCGGGGTCTGGGGCGTGCTCATCGGGCGTCCTCGGGCTTGGTCAGGTCGGCGGGCTGCTGCGCGGGCTGAGCGGACGCGGCGACGGGAGCCGGCGGGGCGGGCGTGGCGGTGGGTGCCGTGCCTGGCGTGGCCGACCGTGGGTCGGCGGACGTCGTCGGGACGGCCGCGGGCTGCGCGGGCGTGGCGGACGGGGCCGAGGCGGGCGCCTGGGGCGCCTGCGGCGCCTGCTGGGCGTACGGGTTGGGTGCGTCCGCGGCGGGGGCGCCCGGGGCGCCGTACGCGCCCGCCGGCGGCTGCCCGGCGCCGTACGGGCCCGGTTGTCCCGGCTGCATCGCGAACGGCTGGCCGCCCTGCTGCGGCGACGGCGGGGCGTACCAGTCCGGCTGGCCCTGTCCCGGCACCGGCATCGGCGGTTGCGCGCCGGGCGGCAGCGGCTGCATCAGGCCCGCCTTCTGGTCGACCGTCGAGCGGTAGTCGACCGCGCCCTGCGTCATCCGCATGTACGCCTCCTCCAGCGAGGCCTGGTGCGGCGAGAGCTCCCACAGGCGTACGTCTGTGTCGTGCGCGATGTCGCTGATGCTCGGCAGCGGCAGCCCGGTCACCCTCAGCGCGCCGTCGTGCTCGGACATCACGTGCCCGCCCGCCTCGGTCAGCGCGGAGGTCAGCTTCTCGCGCAGCTGCGGCTCGGTGTCAGGGGTGCGCACGCGCGCGAAGCCGGCGGAGTTCGCCGCGATGAAGTCCCGGACGCCCATGTCGGCCAGTAGCTGACCGCGTCCGATCACGATGAGGTGGTCGGCGGTCAGCGCCATCTCGCTCATCAGGTGCGAGGAGACGAAGACCGTACGGCCCTCCGCCGCGAGCGCCTTCATCAGGTTGCGCACCCACAGGATGCCCTCGGGGTCGAGGCCGTTGACCGGCTCGTCGAAGAGCAGCACCTGGGGGTCGCCGAGGAGCGCGGCGGCGATGCCGAGCCGCTGTCCCATACCGAGCGAGAAGCCCTTGGAGCGCCGCCTGGCCACCTCGTGCAGACCGACCACGCCGAGCACCTCGTCGACCCGGCGGGCCGGGATGCCCGACAACTGGGCCAGGCAGAGCAGGTGGTTGCGGGCGGACCGGCCGCCGTGCACGGCCTTGGCGTCGAGCAGGGCGCCCACCTGGCGGGGCGCGTTGGGCAGGTTGCGGTAGGGGTGGCCGCCGATCGTCACCTGACCCGCGGTGGGGTTGTCGAGGCCCAGGATCATGCGCATGGTCGTCGACTTGCCCGAGCCGTTGGGCCCCAGGAACCCGGTGACGGCGCCGGGCCGCACCTGGAAGGAGAGGTTGTACACAGCGGTCTTGTCGCCGTAGCGCTTGGTCAGGCCGACTGCCTCGATCATGCTCCGCACCCATCGAAAGGTTCAGGACAGCGGGGCACACGCCCCCCGTAAGGGTTAGGAGGATACCGAGGCGCTGACGGTTCCGCTCAAGGGCAAGTAAAAGGTTGCCGTCCGCCTCCGATACTAGGCGTCACGCCTCTTCAGCAGCACGTAGGCGCCGATGATCGACGCGAGCACCCACAGGGCCATGATTCCGAGGCCGCCCCAGGGGCCGTACGGGGTGTCGTCGTCGATCGGGGTGACCACCTGCATGATCTTGCTGCCGGCCTGGTCGGGCAGGAACTGGCCGATCTTCTTCGTCGCCGAGACGTTCCCCAGGATGTTGGAGATCAGGAAGAAGAACGGCATCAGGATGCCCAGCGAGAGCATCGGCGAGCGCAGCATCGTGGCCACGCCCATCGAGAACAGCGCGATCAGGGTCATGTACAGCCCGCCGCCGATCACCGCCCGCAGCACGCCCGAGTCGCCGATGGACGCCTTGTGCGAGCCGAGCATCGCCTGTCCGAGGAAGAAGGTGACGAAGCTGGTGACCAGGCCCACGACCAGGACGAGAGCGGACGCGACGGCGATCTTGCTGAAGAGGAAGGTGGCGCGCTGCGGTACGGCGGCCAGCGAGGTGCGGATCATGCCGGTGCTGTACTCGTTCGAGACGACCAGCACGCCGAACACGATCATCGCGAGCTGGCCGAGGCTCATGCCGGCGAAGCTGATGAACGTCGGGTCGAAGGAGAGCTTGTCGTTCCGGCTCAGGTTGTCGAAGTCGTTCGCCGACAGCGCGGAGATCAGCATGCCGAGACCGATGGTGACGACCACGGCGAGGGAGAGCGTCCACACCGTCGAGGCCACCGACCTGATCTTGGTCCACTCGGACCGTACGACCTGGGTCGCCGCCATGGTCAGCTCCTCTTCCAGTCGTCGCCCCACGGCTGCCGCGGGGTCGCCGGGGTTTCCGGTGTCGCGGCGGAGGGGTCGTCGGAGTGCGCGTGGTACTCGACCGACTCCGCGGTCAGCTGCATGAACGCCTCCTCCAGGGAGGCCTGTTGGGGGCTCAGCTCGTGCAGCACGATCTGGTGCTGCGCGGCCAGCTCGCCGATCCGCTCGGCCTTGCCGCCGTCCACCTCCAGCGTGCCGCTGCCGGACTCGACGACGGTGACGCCGGCCTCGTGCAGCACGTCGAGCAGCCGCTCGCGCTGCGGGGAGCGGACCCGGACGAAGGAACGGGAGTTCTGCTGGATGAAGTCCGCCATGGAGGTGTCCGCGAGCAGCCGGCCCTGTCCGATCACGACCAGGTGATCGGCCGTCAGCGCCATCTCGCTCATGAGGTGGCTGGAGACGAACACCGTCCGCCCTTGCCCCGCAAGGGACTTCATCAGGTTGCGGATCCAGTGGATGCCCTCGGGGTCGAGCCCGTTGACCGGCTCGTCGAACATCAGGATCCGCGGATCCCCGAGCAGCGCCCCCGCGATCCCGAGCCGCTGTCCCATGCCCAGCGAGAACCCCTTGGCCTTTTTCTTGGCCACCGAGGTGAGCCCCACGGTGTCCAGCACCTCGGAGACCCGGCTCTTGGGGATGCCGTTGCTCTGCGCGAGGCAGAGCAGGTGGTTGAACGCGCTGCGCCCGCCGTGCATGGCCTTCGCGTCGAGCAGCGCGCCGATGTACTTGAGCGGGTCCTTGAGATGGTCGTAGTGCTCGCCGTCGATACGGACGTCACCCGCCGTCGGCCGGTCGAGCCCGAGCATCATGCGCATCGTCGTCGACTTGCCGGCGCCGTTCGGCCCGAGGAAACCGGTCACGATTCCTGGTCTCACCGCGAAGGTGAGGTTGTCGACCGCCACTTTCTCGCCGTACCGCTTGGTCAGCCCCTCGAGCTCGATCATGCGGCCACGCTAAAGGGACGGTTCGGCCGATGCCACCCGGACGGGCAAACAAAGTCCGACGGCACAGGCAACAACCGTGAACACGGTCGTCCACGCGAAGGTGTGCGGGAACGCGGTCGCTCCCGTGCCACGGGTCAGGAGCGCCGCGAGGACGGCCGTGCCGAAGGAACCGCCGAGTTGCTGAAGGACGCGGATCGTCGTGCCGGCGTCGGGGATCCGGCGGGGTTCCAGGCCCTCGTACGCGCCGACCATCACGGCCATGTTGGCGGCGCTCATGCCCAGGCCCCGGACGACCAGGGCGGCGGGGAGCAGGGCGGGGGCGGGGTGCCGGAAGGCGAAGGGGAGGGTGCCGAGGGCGGTCAGGAGCAGGCCGGCCACGACGACCGGGCGCGGGCCGACCCGGTCGGTGAGCGGGCCGGTGACGCGGGCCAGCAGACTGCCCAGGCCCTGCGGTGCCAGCAGCAGACCGGCCGCGATCACGCTCTCGCCGCGGGACTGCTGGTAGTAGAGGGGGAGCAGGAACATCCCGCCGAAGAGCGTCAGGCCGTTCAGGAACATCAGCGCCGAGGAGACGGCGAAGGCGCGGTCGCGGAACAGCCGGACGTCGACGAGCGGTGCCTTGGAGCGCAGGGCGTGGACCACGAAGCCGGCGACGAGGACCGCGCCCACCGGGAGCCCTACCGCGCGGGCGAGGCCGTTCTCGGAGAGGCCGTAGATCAGGGTCGCCAGCCCGGGGGAGAGGAGCAGCAGGCCCAGGACGTCGATACGCGGCGCCGGGCCCGGTTCGTCCTCGGGGACCCCGCGCCAGGCGAGGGCCAGGGCGACGAGGCAGATCGGCAGATTGACGTAGAAGATCCAGCGCCAGCTGAGGTGGCCGACGATCAGGCCGCCGAGGACCGGGCCGAGGATCGGTACGACCACGACGGGCAGGGTGATCAGGGCCATCAGGCGGCCGAGGTTGCGGCCGCCCGAGGCCCGGACGACCAGGGTCTGCAGGACCGGGAGGAGCAGTCCGCCGCCGATGCCCTGGACCACCCGGAAGACGATGAGCGCGCCGACGTTCCAGGCCAGTCCGCACAGCGCCGACCCGGCCAGGAACAGCAGCAGCGCGCCGAGCCAGACGCGCCGGGCGCCGAACCGCTCCACCGCCCAGCCGGAGACCGGCACGACCGTGGCCAGCGCCAGCAGATAGCCGGTGCTCACCCACTGCACGGTCGCCGTGGTGGTGTGCAGTTCGCGGCCGAGGGTGTCGATGGCGATGGACACGATCGTGCTGTCCAGCAGGGCCGCGAGGGCGCCGAGCACGAGGATCCCGGCGAGCCGGAGGACGGCGGGATCGAGGCGTTCGGGGGCGGGGCGGGGCGCGGTGGTGGCGGGCACGGCGGGCTCCTCGGGCACGGGTCGCTCTTTTAGAGACGGTGCGTCTCTAATCGACCGTAGGTTAGTCTCGTAGGAGACGCAAGGTCTCTTAAGGTGCGGGGTTTCTCAGGACGCACGATCGCTCGGGACACGAGGTCCCTCGAAGGGATGGCCGATGACCGCCGACAGCGGGAGCACCACGCGGCGCCGGGGCGCGGCCCTGGAGGCCGACATCCTGGACGCCGTCTGGGCGGAGCTGGCGGCCGTCGGCTACGCCGGGCTCACCATGGAGGGCGTCGCCGCCCGGGCCCGGACCGGCAAGCAGGTCCTCTACCGGCGCTGGCCCAACCGCGCCCAGCTGGTCAAGGCGGCCCTGCCGCACCGCTTCGGGACGATCACGGACCACGTCCCGGACACCGGCGAGCTGCGCGCGGACGTCCTGACCGTCCTGCGGCTGATGGCGGAACGGCAACGGGACATGGGGACGGACGTCGTGGTCGGACTCCTGGGCGAGGCGCCCGATCTGGACCCCGCGACCTTCGGGATCATGCCGGACATCATGCGCACCCTGCTGGAGCGGGCCGCCGAGCGCGGCGAGATCGCCACCGCCGACCTGCCCGCCCGGGTCGTCTCGGTGCCGGCCGCCCTGCTGCGCTACGAGATGCTGCTCAGCCGGACCCCGATCGAGGACCACGTCCTCGTCGGGATCGTCGACGACGTCTTCCTGCCCCTGACCGGACGGCCGGACACGCCAGAGGCCCGTACCTCCGGGGGAGACGGTACGGGCCTCTGATCGCGCTGTTCGTCAGCGAAGCCGGTGCTTACCGGGACTGCTGGGCCGGAACCCCACGGGAGATGGGCTCGTCCTCGACCGGCGAACCGGCAGCGGCCACCGCGGCACCCGTGAGCGTCGCGAGCATCTCGCGGACGTTCGTCAGCTGGGCGTTGATGCTGTCGCGGCGGTTGGTGAGGGCGGCCAGCTCGCGCTCGGACTCCGAACGGATCCGGTCGGCCTTGGCGTTCGCGTCGGCGACGATGTCCTCGGCCTGGCGCTGAGCCGTCTCCACCGTCTGGCGGGCACGACGCTCGGCGTCCGTGCGCAGCTTCTCCGCCTCGAGCCGGAGCTGCTCCGCGCGGTGCTCGATCTCCGCGAGACGCTTCTCGGCCTTCTGCTGACGGGACGCCAGGTCGCGCTCCGACTGCTCGCGGCGCTTGGCGAGGTTCGTCTCGAAGTCCGCGGCGGCCTGGGCGGCCTTGGCGCGGGTCTCCTCGAAGAGAGCGTCGGCCTCCTCACGCTTCTGCTGTGCGTCCTTCTGGGCCTCGCCGCGCAGCTGGGCGGAGTCGCTCTTCGCCTTCTCGACGATCCGGACGCCCTCGTCCTCGGCCTTCGCCTTGCGCTCCGCAGCGAACGATTCTGCGTCGTTGCGGACCTGCTGAGCAGCGGACTCCGCGAGTTCGCGGTGCTGCTCGGCCGCGCGCCGGGCCTCCTCGCGCAGATCCTTGGCCTCTTCCTCGGCGAGGCGAAGGATCTTCTCGACCCGCGCGCCGAGACCGGCGTACGACGGCTCCGCGTCGCTTACCTGGGCCGCGGCGTTCTGCGTTTCGAGATGGAGCTCCTCGATGCGCTTTTCCAGGGCGGTGATACGGGCGAGAGCGCTGTCACGGTCGGAGACGAGCTTGGAGATCCGTTCGTCCACCTGAGCGCGGTCGTACCCACGCCGCACTAGCTCGAAGCCGTAGGGGGAAGTGTCGCTCATGGGGTTCCTGTCAAATGAGACCGGTGAGGTGATAGGGGGAATCCTAGGGGCCGAAGCGGTGTGTCATCGAGCGGATACGTGTTTGATCTGGAGAATGACACCCCTTTTGAGTGGCTAACCTGTGGACGACTTGCCAAAGATCCGGCCAAAGGCCCCAGAAGGTACCTGAACCGAACTCGCTTGCCGGGCTAGCCGTCTGACGACTTGCCACTCGATCGAGGGGCCCCCACCGTAGCGCCCGTCTTGACTCCGCCGTCCTTGCCGGCCGACGGAGTCTCAAAAGACTCCAACGCTTCCAGGACGTCCTGGACACGGGAGATCTCGGCATTGATGTTCTCGCGCCGGCGCACAAGGATCTCCAGCTCGCGCTTTCCTTCCTCGACCGTGTGCTTGGCCTCGCGGATCGCCTCCGCCTTGAGCTCCTCCGCCTCCTTCACGAGGGCCGATTTCTTCTGCTCGGCCTCCTTCAGGAGCCCCTCGGCCTTCTTCACCGCGGCGATCCGGACCTTGCCCGCCTCCGAGTTGGCCTCCGACACCAGCTCCTTGGCCTTCGCCTGCGCCTTGGCCAGCTGCTCCTCGGACGCCTTGATGAGCGCGTCGCAGCGGTCGCCCGTCGACCGCATCGTCTCCGCCGACTCGCGCCGGGCCCGCTCGTGCAACGACTCGATCTCGCCGGTGATCCGGTCGCGCAGCTCCTCCGCGCGCTCCCGGATCGAGGTGGCGTCCCGGCGGGCACCGACGAGCAGCTCGTCCGCGTCCGTACGGGCCTTCTCCACCAGCGAGTTGCCCTCGACCGTCGCCGTCGACACCAGCCGGTCGGCCTCCGTGCGGGCCGCGCCCACCATGGAGTCGGCCTGCCCCTCCGCGTCGGCGGTGGTCTGGTGCGCCTGCTGCTGGGCCTCGGTGAGCAGCTTGTCGGCCTCGGCCGTGGTCTCCGTGATGAGGGTGTCGACCTGCTCGGCGACGTCCGAGCGCCGTTTGTTGGCGTCCCTGCGGGCCTCGTCGAGGGTGCGCTCGGCCTCCTCGCGGGCCGCCGAGGTGACCCGCTCGGCCTCCTCGCGGGCGTTGGACTTGACGCGCTCGGACTCGGCGCGGGTCCGCTCGGCGTGCAGCTGGGCCGCCCCGACCGTGTCCGCGGCCTCGGCGCGCAGCCGCTCCGCGTCCCCGGTGGCGTCCGCGATGAGCCGCTCCGCCTTGGAGATGGCCTCGGACCGCACCCGGTCCGCCTCGGTGATCGTCTCGGTGGTGAGCCGCTCCGCCTCGTTGCGCGACTCGGTGATGAGGGTGTCCGCCTGGTTCGCCGCGTCCGAACGGATCCGGTTGGCGTCCTCGCGGGCGTCCGCCCTCGTCCGCGCGGCGGCCTGGTCGGCCTCCGCGATCGAGTCCGACGCCTCCGTACGCACCCGCTGGGCGTACTCCGAGGCCTCCGAGCGCAGCTGCTCCGCCTCCGCGATCGCCTCGCCGACCGTGTGCTCGGCCAGCGCCTTGGCCGCGTCCGTCTCGTTGCGTGCCTCGCGCCGGACCCGGTTGGCGTCCTCGGTGGCCCGCTCCCGCTCGGCGTAGGCGTCGGCGCGGACCCGGTCCGACTCCTCCTCCGCCTCGCGCCGGGTGCGGTCCGCCGCGTGCTCGGCGGCCGAACGCAGCCCGACGATCTCGTCCTGCGCCTGCTCGTGCAGCCCGGCCACGGAGTCCCGTACCTGCTGGGCGTGCTGCTCGGCGGCCGACACCATCTCGTTGGCGCGCCGGTCGGCCTCCTCGACCAGCCGGACCGCCTCGGCCTGCGCCTCCTCGACGCGGTTGCGCGCCGAGGCCAGCAGCTCCTCGCTCTGGTCGCGGGCCCGCTCGCGCTCCTGGTCGGCCTCGGTGTGCGCGGCGCCGAGCAGTTCCTCGGCCTCGCGGCGGCGCCGGTTGGCCTCCTCCTGCGCGGCGGCCAGCGTCTCGGACGCCTCCGTGCCAAGGCGCTCGGCGGCGGCCAGCGCCTCCGCCCGTACCCGGTCGGCGGTGTCCTGCGCCTCGGTCTTGAGCCGCTCGGCCTCCGCCGCCGCGTCCGACCGCAGGCGTACGGCGACGGCCTCGCCCTCGGCCCGGGACGCGGACGCGTCGCCGGCGGCCTCGTCGCGCAGCCGCTCGGCCTCCGCCTCCGCCTGCTGCTGCAGGGTGCGGATCCTTTCGGCGGCCTCGGTCCGCAGCCGCTCGGCCTCGTCGGCCGCCTCGCGGCGGATCCGGTTGGCCTCCTCGCGGGCGTCCGTCAGCGCCTGCTCGGCGGCGACGATCCGCTCCTCCGCCTCGGTGTGCAGCCGCGTCAGCTCGCCGGCCGCCTCCTGGCGCCGGGCCTCCACGCCCCGCTCGGTCTCCTCGCGCAACTCGCGCGAGGCCCGCTCGGCGTCGGCCTTGATGCCCTCGGCCTGCTCGGTGACCTCCTCGCGGTGCCGCTCCGCCTCCTGCCGGGTGCGCTGGAGGGTCTCCTCGGCCTGCCGGCGCAGCGTGGTGGCGCGCTCGATGGCCTCGGTGCGGACCTTCTCGCTGTCCGTCGTGGCCTTCTGACGCAGCTCGTCCGCGTCCTGCTTGGCCTTGGACAGCAGCTCCTCGGCGGTCTTGGCCGCCTCCTCGATCTGCTGGACGGCCTCCTTGCGGGCCGCCGCGCGGATCTTCTCGCCCTCCGCGACCGCGTCGGCGCGCAGCTGCTCGGCCTCGCCGCGCAGCCGGCGGGCCTCCTCCTGCAGCTCGACCGTCTTGGCGCGGTACTCCTTGGTGTCGTCCTTCGCCGTGCCCTTGAGCTGCTCGGCGATGTCGTGCGCCTCGGCGCGCAGCCGGTCCGCCTCGGCCTCGGCCTCCGCGCGGATGCGCTCGGCCTCCTCGATACCGGCCTTCGTGGTGTTCTTGGCCTCCTCGGAGGCCCGGTTGAGGACCTCCTCGGCGGTCTTGGCCGCCTTGCCCAGCTGGGAGGCGGTCTCCTCGGCGGTGAGGGTGCGGGCCCGCTCGTCGGCCTCGGCGATGATCTTCTCGGCCTCGGCGCGGGCGTCGGCGACCACCTGCTCGGCGTCCGCCTTGGTGGTCTCGGCCTCTTTCGTGGCCTCCGTGACCAGCCGGGCGACCTGCTCCTTCGCCGTACGCGTGCGCTGCTCGTTGGTCGACTCGGCGCTGGCGAGCGCCTTGGCGGCGGCCTCCTTGGCCTCCGTCAGGACCTTCTCGGCCTCCAGGCGCGCCTCGCGCAACGAGGCCTCGGCCTCGGCGATCCGGGACTCGGCGGCCCGGCTCAGCTCGGTCGCCTGACGGCGGGCGGAGTCCGACTCGTTCGCCGTCGAGCTGCGCAGCTGCTCGGCGTGGTCGGTGGCCTCCTGGGCCTGGGTGGAGGCCGCGTTCAGCAGGCGCTCGGCGTCCGTGCGGGCGCGGCGCAGCAGCTGCTCGGTCTCCGCGCGGGCCGCCTCGGCGTCCATCTCAAGGCGCTGCCGGGCCTCGGTGGCGACCCGCTCGGCCTCGGCGCGGGCGGCGGCCAGGGCCTGGTCGGCCTCGGCGCGCGACTCGTCGAGCAGTCGGCGGGCCTGGGACTCGGAGCGGGTGCGCAGGTTCTCGGCCCACGCCACGTTCTCGTTGACGTGCGACTCGACGGTCTGGCGGCGCTCCGACAGTTCCTGGTCCAGCTGCTGGCGACGGGTGACCGCCTCCTGGTGCAGCTCCGCCTGGAGCCGGGCCGCGTTCTCGGCGTGCTCCTGGAGGATGCGCTGGGTCTGCGCCCGGGCCTGGCTCAGCTCCCGCTCCGCGTCCTGACGCAGCTGGTCGGCCTGCATCTGGGCATTGCGGAGCATCTGCTCGGCCTGATAGCCGATGTCCCCGCCGTCGTATGCCGGCCGGGACATGAGGGTGCGGCGCGCCTCGTGCAGCTTGGCGCGCAGCACCTCGACCTGGTAGCCGAGGTCCTCGGCGTGCTGAATCGCCTTTTCCCGCTCGGTCTTCAGCCGCTCCATCTCGGCCTCGAACCGAGAGAGGTGGTCGACGTCAGCCGCCGGCTCTCGCTCCTGGCGTTCGTAGCCCCGCACTGCGCGGTCCCATCCGTCCCCTGGTCGCGTCTGTCTCCAAGAACTCCGTTCATCCGCCGAACGGGGCCCCCGGGGAATGGTGTCAGATCAACGGCGGAGCACGGGCTGCTGCCCGACGCTCGCCCCCCGAAACCCGGACCCCGGCTCCGTCCCGCCGACGACGGCAGGACCCGGCCGCCCACGTTCCGGCGACGACCGCCCCCAACCCTACCGGCCCTTATGTACGAGGGTCAGTGCTCAGGTGACTCAACAGGCGCCGAAGTGACCAGTTCTGTCAGTACACCGTGGCAATCCTTTGGATGCAGGAACGTGATTCGTGACCCCATGGAGCCGCGTCGCGGCTCTTCGTACAGAACCCGTACGCCCTTGTCGCGGATGTCCGTCGAGTCCGTGTCGACGTCCGCCGTACCGAAAGCGATGTGGTGGACGCCCTCGCCGTTCTTGTCGAGCCACTTGGCGACGGTCGAGTCCGGGCGGGTCGGCTCCAGGAGCTGCAGGTAGGAGGCGCCGCCGTCGGAGGTGTCGTTGATCTTGAGCATGGCCTCGCGGACGCCCTGCTCCTCGTTGACCTCGGAGTGGAACACTTCGAAGCCGTACGTGGCCCGGTAGAACTCGACGGTCCGGTCGAGGTCGAAGCAGGCGATCCCGATGTGGTCGATTCGCGTCAGCATGGAGTCAGTGCAGCGCGACCGCGGTGGTTACGCAACGTGCGCGCGATCACACCGACGGCCCGATGACGGGGTGCACTACCGCTCAGTACATTCGAAGTAAACCCTCGTTCACTTCTTCAGCTGTGCAGCTGGAAGGGGATCGCACCTCATGTCTGGAACGAACAGCACTACCTCCGTGATCGTCGCGGGGGCCCGCACCCCGATGGGACGATTGCTCGGCTCGCTCAAGTCCTTCTCCGGAGCCGACCTCGGCGGCTTCGCGATCAAGGCCGCCCTCGACCGTGCGGGTATCGGCGGCGACCAGGTGCAGTACGTGATCATGGGCCAGGTGCTCCAGGCCGGGGCAGGGCAGATCCCGGCACGCCAGGCCGCGGTCAAGGCGGGCATCCCGATGAGCGTCCCGGCGCTCACCGTCAACAAGGTGTGTCTGTCGGGCCTCGACGCGATCGCCCTCGCCGATCAGCTCATCCGTGCAGGTGAGTTCGAGATCGTCGTCGCGGGCGGCCAGGAGTCCATGACCAACGCGCCCCACCTGCTCCCCAAGTCCCGTGAGGGCTACAAGTACGGGGCGATCGAGATGCTCGACGCCATGGCGTACGACGGTCTCACCGACGCCTTCGAGAACATCGCCATGGGCGAGTCGACGGAGAAGCACAACACGCGGCTCGGCATCGCGCGCCCCGAGCAGGACGAGATCGCCGCCCAGTCCCACCAGCGGGCCGCCGCCGCGCAGAAGAACGGCGTCTTCGAGGCCGAGATCACCCCGGTGGAGATCCCGCAGCGCAAGGGCGACCCGGTGCTCTTCAGCAAGGACGAGGGCATCCGCGGCGACACGACCGTCGAGTCGCTCGGCAAGCTGCGTCCGGCGTTCACCAAGGACGGCACGATCACCGCGGGTTCCGCCTCGCAGATCTCGGACGGCGCGGCGGCCGTGGTCGTCATGAGCAAGACCAAGGCGCAGGAGCTGGGCCTGGAGTGGATCGCGGAGATCGGCGCCCACGGGAACGTGGCGGGGCCGGACAACTCCCTCCAGTCCCAGCCCTCCAACGCCATCCTGCACGCCCTGAAGAAGGAGGGCCTGGACGTCTCCGACCTCGACCTGATCGAGATCAACGAGGCGTTCGCGGCCGTCGCGGTCCAGTCGATGAAGGACCTCGGGGTGTCCCCGGAAAGGGTGAACGTCAACGGTGGTGCCATTGCCCTGGGCCACCCGATCGGCATGTCGGGCGCCCGGCTCGTCCTGCACCTGGCGCTCGAGCTCAAGCGGCGGGGCGGCGGGGTCGGCGCGGCGGCGCTGTGCGGTGGCGGCGGGCAGGGCGACGCGCTGATCGTCCGGGTGGCCAAGGCCTGAGTGGTACCTGTGGCGGTACTTCCAGCGCTACCTCTTTTGCGAACGGAGCTGTGATGCAGGACGTCTCCTCTCTGGTGGCCCAGGCCAGGGAAGGCCGGCCGCGGGCCGTGGCCCGGCTGATCTCCCTCGTGGAGGGGGCGTCCCCGCAGCTCAGGGAGGTCATGGCGGCCCTGGCACCGCTGACGGGAAACGCGTACGTGGTCGGTCTCACGGGATCGCCGGGCGTCGGCAAGTCCACGTCCACCGCGGCCCTGGTGACCGCGTACCGCAAGCAGGGCAAGCGGGTCGGCGTCCTGGCCGTCGACCCGTCCTCGCCCTTCTCCGGCGGCGCCCTCCTCGGCGACCGCGTCCGCATGTCGGACCACGCCTCCGACCCCGGCGTCTACATCCGCTCCATGGCCACGCGCGGCCACCTCGGCGGGCTCGCGTGGGCGGCCCCGCAGGCGATCCGCGTCCTGGACGCGGCGGGCTGCGACGTGGTCCTGGTGGAGACGGTCGGCGTAGGGCAGTCGGAGGTGGAGATCGCCTCCCAGGCGGACACGAGCGTGGTCCTGCTCGCCCCGGGCATGGGCGACGGCATCCAGGCCGCGAAGGCCGGAATCCTGGAGATCGGCGACGTCTACGTCGTCAACAAGGCCGACCGCGACGGCGCGGACGCGACCGCCCGCGAGCTCAACCACATGCTGGGCCTCGGGGAGTCCCGCGGTCCCGGCGACTGGCGTCCGCCGATCGTCAAGACGGTCGCCGCGCGGTCCGAGGGCATCGACGAGGTGGTCGAGGCGCTGGAGAAGCACCGGGCGTGGATGGAGGAGCGGGGGGTTCTCACGGAGCGCCGGCGCGGGCGCGCGGCTCGTGAGGTGGAGACCATCGCGGTCACGGCCTTGCGTGAACGCATCGAGGATCTGCACGGAGATCGTCGCCTTAGCGCTCTCGCGGAACGGATCGTTGCCGGGGAGTTGGATCCGTATCGGGCGGCGGACGAGTTGATTGCTGGGCTTACGCAAGGGTGACGTGGGTGTGGGGCGGGGCGCCTATTCGTCTGCCGGGTGCGGTTGTGTGGCGAGTGCGGGCTGTTCGTGGCTGGTCGCGCCCACGCGGCGGAGCCGCAAATCGATACAGTCCCGCGCCCCTGGAGTGGGTGATCTGCGCCGGCGTTGACGATGCCTGGTAAGAAATCGCTGGTCGGACCCCGACCCCCGCTGCTAGCTTGCCCCTCGTGTTCCTCCTCTTGGCATAGGGCCCGCCCCGGCCCGCGATCGGCGCGTAACGATGTCGCCGTCGCGGTCCCTCGGTGTCCCCTTCTTCGCCTCCAGTTGAGGAACCTTTCGCATGTCCGCGTCGTCGTCTCCGCGGCCTTCGTATGCCGCTGTTCTCCGGGTCCCGTATGCCCGCCGTACCTTTCTCGCCGCCCTCGTGGGGCGGTTGTGCTACGGGGTCGTCTCCGTCGCCGTGATGCTCTCCGTGACCCGGGCGACCGGGTCGTACGCCGTGGCCGGCACGGTCATGGCCCTGTTCGGCGCCACCGGCGTCTTCCTGATGCCGTATCGGGCGGCCCTGGTCGACCGGTACGGGCCGCGCCGTGCGCTGACGCCCATGGCGCTGCTGTACGCGGGGCTGCTCTGTGTGCTCGCGGCGGCCACCTGGCGCCCCGGCACGCCCGCGCCGGCGCTCGGCGTGATCGCGGCCGTCACCGGTGCGTGTGCGCCTCCGCTGGGGCCCACGATGCGTGCCGTGTGGGCCGAACTCGTCGTCGAGCGCGGGATGTTGCAGCGCGCGTACGGCCTGGACGGGGTCGCGGAGGAACTCCTGTTCGTCACCGGTCCGTTGGTGGTCGGCGTGGTGGTGGGGTTCGCCTCGCCGGCCGCCGGTGTGCTGCTGAGCGCGGTGCTGATGGCGGTCGGCACGCTGGCCTTCGTGACGTCACCGGCGGTGGGCGGGGCGCGGCCCGCGGACGCCGGGTCCCGGGCGAAGTCGCCGTCGGCCAAGGAGAGTTCGCCGCTGTCCGGGCGCGCACTCCTGCAACCCGTCGTCGTCGCGACCGGCGTCGGCCTCTCGCTCAGCGTCGTCGAACTCCTCGTCGTCGCCTTCGCCGAACAGCGTCACCTGGGCGCCGGCTCCGCCGCGTGGGTGCTCGCCGCGCTCTCGGCGGGCAGCGCGGTGGGCGGCCTGCTCAACGGCGCGGTCGACTGGCGTACGCCCGCTCGCGTACGACTGCCCAGGCTGGCGGCGGGGTTGGGCCTGACCCTCGCCGCGGCCGGCCTCGCCCCCGGCCTGTGGACGCTCGCGGCGGCCGTGGCCTGTGCCGGCGTCTTCGTCGCGCCTGCGCTGACGACCGCGTACCTGCTGGCCGACGAGACGGCGGCACCCGGGGCGCGGACACGGGCCGGAGCCTGGATCAACACGGGCGTGAACGCCGGGAGTTCGGGCGGGGCGATGGCGGCGGGGCTGCTGGTGGGCCGCCTACCGCTCGGGGCGTGCTTCGTGGTGGCGGGGGCCGCGGTACTGGCCCCGACGGTCCTCACCCTCCTCCGACCGACGTCGAGCCCGCCCGCACCCGGGCGGACCCGCCGCCAATCAGCCGTGAATCGGCGTTGAGAGGCCCCGACCGCGTCAGTCGTCCGACCGGTCCGCCGTGACGGCGCCCGTGCGGGCGTCGACCAGCCAGTCCTGGTCGGCCTTGGCGGTGGAGGTGCGGGTCTCGACCTCCCAGCCCTGGGACCGGGTGTCGTCGTCCAGGTCCACTGACGTCACCGTGCCCTTGGCGGACGCGGCTCGCGCGGCCTCGGCCGCCGTCACGGACGTGCCCTTCAGCGCGGCCCGCACCTGGGCGGCGTCGTCCTCGTCCTCGGTGTGCGAGCCGAGGACCGCGCCGCTGCCGGCGTCGATCCGCACGCTGTGCCAGGTCCCGTTCCCGGCGAGGACGTCCACGTCCCACACGGTCGCCCCGCCGCGACGGTCGTCGTCGTCCAGTTCGGCGGAGACGGCCGTGCCCCGGGTGTCCCGCAGCGCCGCGGCGATCGCGTCGGCGGCCGTCACGTCGCCGGACCGCACGACCAGGGTCGCGGCATCGCCACCGTCGTCGTCCCGGTCGCTGTCGTCGGCCCTGTCGTCCGTGCCGACCCCGTCATCCCCGCTCTCTCGCGCCGCCGTCTCCCGGCCCCCGTCGTCCCCCGTCACCGCGAGGGCCGTGGCCGTGCCGCCTCCGAGCAGCGCGGCGGCCGTCACGGCGGCGATCACGATGTTGCGCTTCATGGTGTTTCCTCCTGAGTCGCGTCGCTTTCGACACCCTCACCTTCGCGAACCGATGCTGAGGAGATGCTGAAGCCGCCTGAAGGGATCTTCAGGTTCGTTTTGCGACCCTGTACGACATGCGCCTGTTGATCGTCGAGGACGAGAAGCGGCTGGCCCTGTCGCTCGCCAAGGGACTGACCGCCGAGGGATACGCCGTGGACGTCGTGCACGACGGCCGCGAGGGACTGCACCGGGCCGGTGAGGGCGCGTACGACCTCGTGATCCTCGACATCATGCTGCCCGGCCTCAACGGCTACCGCGTCTGCGCCGCCCTGCGCGCCGCGGGCCACGACGTGCCGATCCTGATGCTGACCGCCAAGGACGGCGAGTACGACGAGGCCGAGGGGCTGGACACCGGCGCCGACGACTACCTCACCAAGCCGTTCTCGTACGTCGTCCTCGTCGCCCGCGTGAAGGCCCTGCTGCGGCGCCGGAGTCAGGGGCCCGGGGCCTCGCCCGTCCACGTTCTCGGTGAGTTGAAGGTCGACACCTCCGCCCGGCGCGTCCACCTCGCCGACGACGAAGTGACGCTGACGACAAAGGAGTTCGCCGTCCTGGAGCAGCTCGTCGTGCGGGCCGGCGCGGTGGTGTCCAAGGCCGAGATCCTGGAGCACGTCTGGGACTTCGCGTACGAGGGCGATCCCAACATCGTCGAGGTGTACGTCAGCGCCCTGCGCCGCAAGCTGCGCCCCGGGCTCATCTCCACGGTGCGCGGCGCCGGTTACCGCCTGGAGAACCCGCGATGAGACGCCTCTTCGGCTCCGTGCGGGCCCGGGCCACCCTGGGCGCCACCCTCGTCGTCGCCGTGGCCCTGGTCGCGGCCGGCGTCGCCGTGCTGCTGTCCCTGCGCTCCAACCTCACCGACCAGGCCGACACCCAGGCCGAGCGCACCGCACGGAACGTGGCGGCCGACCTCGCCGCCGGGACGCCGTACGCCCAACTGTCCCTGGACGACGACGAGGAGCCGGTCCAGGTCGTCGACGCCGCCGGGCGGCTCGTGGCGGCCACGGAGGGGCTGGAGCGGATCGGCGGCACCGGCACGGTCGCGGTGCGGCCGCAGCCGACGGCCACCGCCACCCCGGGTGACGACGACGAGGGCGACGACCACGGCGGCGACGGACGCGACGACGACTCCGCGCTCGAACCCGGCGAGATCGACGACGAGGTCTCCTACACGGGCGGCTCCGCCACCGTCGACGGCGACAGCGCCGACTACCGCTTCGCCGCCGTGCGCGTCGAGGTCCCCGGCACGGGGCTGCTCACCGTGCACGCCGGCGCCCAACTCGCCGCCGAGCAGAGCGCGGTGAGCACCGCGCTGACCGCGCTGCTGTTCGGGTTCCCGCTGCTGCTCGCCGTCGTCGCGGGCGTGACCTGGCTGGTCACCCGGCGCGCCCTGCGGCCCGTCGAGGGCATCCGGCGCGAGATGGCCGCGATCACCGCCTCCGCGGACCTGGCCCGCCGGGTGCCGGTGCCCGACACGCACGACGAGGTCGCCCGCCTCGCCCGGACGACGAACGAGACGCTGGCCGCGCTGGAGACCTCCGTGGAGCGGCAGCGCCGGTTCGTCGCCGACGCCTCCCACGAACTGCGCAGCCCGATCGCGTCCCTGCGCACCCAGCTCGAAGTGGGCGCCGCCCACCCGGAGTTGCTGGACGTGCCGGGCGCGGTCGAGGACACCGTACGACTGCAGTCCCTGGCCGCCGATCTGCTGTTGCTCGCCCGGCTGGACGCGGGGGAGCGGCCGGGCAAGGGGCGGTTCGACCTGGGGGCGCTCGCGGGGGAGGAGGCGGCCCGGCGGGCGGGCGTGCGGGTGGCGGCGGAGTCGGTCGAGGTGGGCGGATCGCGCGGGCAGGTGGAGCGGGTGCTGGGCAACCTGCTCGACAACGCCCGGCGGCATGCCCGGTCGGCGGTCACCATGTCCGTGCGGCGGGAGGGGAGTTGGGCCGTGCTGTCCGTCGCCGACGACGGGGACGGGGTGCCGGCGGGAGACCGGGAGCGGGTCTTCGAGCGGTTCGTACGGCTCGACGACGCCCGCAGCCGGGACGAGGGCGGGGCCGGGCTCGGGCTCGCCATCGCCCGGGACGTGGCTCTACGCCACGGCGGCACCCTCACGGTCCGCGACGCGCCGACAGGCGGAGCCCTGTTCGAACTCCGCCTGCCGGTCGCCGATTCGGAGAAGTGAGCCCGTCAGGGCCGCCCTCGCTGCCCCCGCAGATGATCCGCGATGGGCTTCAGGCCCTTGTCGAGTTCCGCCAGGGCCTCGGGGGAGAGCAGGTCGATGAAGTGCCTGCGCACGGACGCCACATGATGGGGCGCGACCTTCCGCATCGTCTCCAGGCCCTGCTCGGTGAGGACCGCGTAGAGGCCGCGGCGGTCCGACTCGCAGTTCTCGCGGCGGACCAGGTCCGCGTTCTCCATGCGGGTGATCTGGTGGGAGAGGCGGCTCTTGGACTGGAGGGTGGCGGAGGCGAGGTCGCTCATCCGCAGCCGCCGGTCCGCCGCCTCGGAGAGGTTCACCAGGATCTCGTAGTCGTTCATCGTCAGGCCGAACGGCTGAAGGTCCTTCTCGAGCTGATACGTCAACAGCCTGTTGACCTCCAGGTGGGTGCGCCAGGCGCACTGCTCCGCATCGGTCAGCCAGCGCGTGGCCGTCTCGGTCTCCATAAATGAAGTCTACCTAAAATGTTGAAATGCGAACTAGTGAGGGCGGTGTGACGGTGCGCACGCGTTCGACGTCACACTCCGCAGACTACCGCTCACAGCCCGAAGCGACGTTGGAGGTCTCCCAGCTGTCCGGGAAGGCGCGGTGCGCCGGCTTGCTGTCCGGGGCCTGTGGGTCCGCCATGTCCCGGCACCCCGGCCTGCTGCGGAACCGCCCCCGTGGCCTGCTCGGCCATGAGGATCTCGGTGGACTGGAGCAGGACCGTGCCGGCCCCCACGAACTCGAACTGGTGCTCCTCCCCGGAGGCCCCTCCGATGCCCGTCAGTGCACGTAGACCGCCCATTACACCTGTCATGTAGGAGTGGTCGTAGTGATGGCAGGGCGAGGGACAGTCGGCCCAGCCGACCAGCGCCTGCGGGTCCACCCGGATCGGGGGCTCCATGAACACCACCGGACCGTTCGAGGCGGCCACGAACTTTCCGGTTCCGATGAGGGTCAGAAAACCGGGCACGATCGATTGCTTCAGCGCGAGAGTTGGCTGAAAAGCGAGAAGGTTGCCCGAGCGAATGGTCAGATTGCCGTCTTCGAGGTCGTACGAGTTCACGTCGAAGGCCCGGTCGGCGAGGAGCATCTTGCCCGAACCCTCCGCCACGACCCAGTCGCTGGCGTGCAGAGGCGAATGAAAGGACGTACGGACAAGGCGGTCCAGACGGCCGTGTCCGACGCCGTTGAACTCGATCGAGCCGTAGTAGGCGATCATCTTCCCCTTCTGCAGGAACCACTGGCTCCCTTTGAGTTCCACGCAGAAGGTGTACTTGTTGACGCTGTCGTCGACCGGCAGCGTCATCGGGTCGTAGATCGTGGGCCCCGCCCCCGGGTAGGTGGTCACAGCTTCTCCTCCGACGCCTGGACGTACACCGCACCGCTGCCGCTGAGCTCCAGCTGGAAGGCCTCGCCCGAGCCGCGCCCCACCATGTCGCGCCAACCGAGCGCGGTGGACAGCTTGTTGCGGACGTCGCCGTGGTGGGCGACGTAGGCCTGGGGGTCGACGTGCACCGGCCGCTGCGGGGTGATCGGGATCTCGAAGACACCCCCGTGCGCCATCACGGCGACGGCACCCTGCCCCTGGAGGGTGGTCGTGAACAGCCCCTGGCCGGTGACCTGCCCGCGCACCATGCCCATCACGCCGCCCTGCGAGCCCATGAACATCGTGCCCTGGCGCAGCGTGCCCTCGAAGGCGAGCAGCCGGTCCGCCTCCACGTAGAGCGTGTCGCCGGTGAGCCCGATGACCTGGACGTGATGCCCGCCGTGCCCGAACAGCACGGTCCCGCTGCCCTCGACCGTCATCAGGGGGGTCGCCTCGTTGGCCACCCGGCGCCCGATCATCGACATGATCCCGCCCTGGCCGCCCTGCACGTTGGGCGTGAAGGACACCTCGCCCTTGTAGGCGAGCATCGCGCCGCGCTGACTGAACAGCCGCTGCCCGGGCAGCACGGTCGCCTCGACCATCTTGGAGTTGATCTCGCGGAAGGTCATGTCACACGTCCCCCGCGATCGTGTTCCGCTCGCTCGGCTGTACGTACACCAGCCCGTCCCCCTCGAACCGGATCTGGAAGGCCTCGCCGCCGCCCTCCCCGAACAGCGTGCGGAAGGTCACGCCGGACTGGAAGGACTGCCGGACGTTGCCCTGATGGGCGATGTACGCCCCCGGGTCCACGATCAGCGGGTACTGCTGACTGACCCGCAGCACGACCGCAGGACCGTCCGACGTGATCGCCGCCTGGCCGGAGCCCTCCACGGTCGTCGTGAACAGCCCGTTGCCCTGTGAGGCGCCGCGCATCCCCGTGAACGTCGTGCCCGTCCTGAGCCCCGCGTCCGTCGCGAGCAGATTGCTCGACTCCACGTACAGCTTGTCCCCCCGGAGCTCCACGAGATTGATCTCCGAGGCCCGGTCCGCGAACCAGCACGTCCCCTGCCCCCGCACCTCCATCACGGTCATCTGCTCACCGGTGATCCTGCGGGTCACCATCCCCCGCAGGCCCTCACCGCCGCCGCTCAGTTTCTTGAAGGCCATCTGCCCGTCGTACGCGACCATCGAGCCGTTCTTCGCCTTGACGGCATCCCCGGTCATGTCGACGGCGAGCACCTTGCTGCCTTGAAGTCGGAACATCGCCACGCAGCGACGGTAGCCGCCGGATCGGCCCGCCGAACAGGGCCCGGAGGTGGAGAGGCACCCTGACCGCACCCCTAGGGGGAGTGTTTGTCAGAATGGGCGAACGCTTGTGCTCACGTTCACAAAGAGCGACCTGCCTCCCACCGAAGGTGACCCGTGGACCTCAAGACCGCCTCCGCCCTGCGCCGCCTGCGCCTCGTCTCGGCCCCCGAGGCCGTCTCCTTCCTGCTCCTGCTGGTCTGCTCGGTCCTGAAGCGGACCACGGACTTCAATGCGGTGCCGGTGATGGGCATGGTCCACGGCGTCCTGTTCGTCCTGTATGTGGTGTTCTGGGCCGACGCCTGGAACCGCACCAAGTGGGGGCCCCGCACCGCCGCCCTCTACTTCGTCCTCTCGGTCCTGCCCACCGGCGGCTTCTTCGCCGAGCGCAAGCTCAAGCACGCGGCCGAGGCCGAGGTCATCGCCTCCCGCGCACGCCAGGAAGGAATCGTGAACGCATGATCGTCGCCTTCTCCGTCTCCCCGCTCGGTGTCGGCGAGGACGTGGGCGAGTACGTCGCCGACGCCGTCCGCGTCGTCCGCGAGTCGGGGCTGCCCAACCGCACCGACGCGATGTTCACGTCCATCGAGGGCGAGTGGGACGAGGTCATGGACGTCGTCAAGCGCGCGGTCGCCGCCGTCGAGGCGCGGGCGCCCCGCGTCTCCCTGGTCCTCAAGGCGGACATCCGCCCCGGCGTGACCGACGGACTCACGTCCAAGGTGGCGACGGTGGAGCGGTACCTGGCGGAGTAGCCAGGCCAGTTGACGCGACGAGCCCCTGCCCGGCCGGGCAGGGGCTTTCTTGCGGCGATGTGATTGAGCGATCGCTCAAAGAGGTGTAATTTCCTGTCCGACGGATTTGAGCGACCGCTCAAACACCGCTCACACGCCGGATACGGGGGATGCGCATGCGGAACACGGGGCTCTACATAGAGGCGCGGATTCACGCCTCGCTCGACGACCTCTGGATCCGCACGCAGGACCCGTCCCTCCACCAGCGCTGGGACCTCCGCTTCACCGAGATCACCTACCTCCCGCGCGCGGAGGACGAGCCCCAGCGTTTCCGCTACGCCACGCGCGTGCTGCCCTTCCTTACCGTCGCCGGCACCGGAGTCTCGGCCGGCGAGAAAGAACGCCCCGACGGGACCCGCACGTCAGCACTCCGCTTCTCCTCGCCCAGTTGGCTCTCGGTGCTGGCGCAGGGGAGTGGGTACTGGCGCTACGTCCCGGACGGCGACGGGGTCCGCTTCTTCACGGGCTACGACTACCGCCCCCGCTGGGGCGTCTTCGGGGCGGTCGCCGACCGGGTTCTCTTCCGCCCGCTGATGGGCTGGGCGACGGCATGGTCCTTCGACCGGCTCCGGCTGTGGCTGGAACGGGGGATCGCACCGGAGCGCGCACGCCGGAACTGGCTGGTGGAACTGGCCGTACGGGCCCTGGCGATCGTCGTCGCGTGCACGGGCTTCGGGTACGGCGGGCTGCTGCGGCTGACCGGTCCCTTCGCGCCGCTCTTCTTCTACGCGATGCCGCTGCTGACGCTGGTGCTGCTGTCCCTGGCGCTCCTCGCGCCGCCGCTGCCGACCACCCCGGCGGCCCGCCGCTGCCTGCGCACGCCACCGGCACGCACGCGTGCGCCTCGACTGCTCGGCACGTTGGGCGGCTTGGGCGCCCTGGACGGCCTGGACAACCTGGAGGGCACCCGATGACGGTCCCGTCGATCTTCCGTACGGTCATGGGCGCGGACTTCGACCGCCTGCACCCTCAGCTCCGGCGCCGTTTCTCGGTCGGTCTGGCGAGCGGTGAGGCGTGTGTCGGGCGGGGTGTCATGGACCGGATCTGGCACGGCGGGGCGTTCGTGAAGCCGTTCCTCGCGCTCGGGGCCACGCGCAACATCCTGGTGCCGCGGGAAGGGCGTGACGTGCCCTTCGTCATCGAGAACGTCCCCTACGTCGACACCTACGGCCGTGAGACGGTGACCTTCGTGCGCACCTTCGACCTTCCCGCGGGACCCCGCCGATTCGACGCCCAGATGGTGCTGAGCCCGAAGGGCGATCGCGTCCTCGACTACCTCGGCACCCATCAGCACCTCGCCAGCGACCTGCACTTCCGTGCCGAGCCGGACGGGTCGCTGCTGATCCGGTCCGGGGAACACCGGTTCCGGGAGGGGGCGGTGGATGTGCGGGTGCCCGAGTTGGTCGGGGCGACGGCGGAGGTCCGCGAGTCGTACGACGACGTGGCCGGCCGGTTCCGTATCCAAGTGCGCGTGGTCAACCGGTACTTCGGCCCGCTCTTCGGTTACGAGGGGTCCTTCCGGGCGACGTACTCGGACATCCGGAGCTGTGGTGTGCGGCCCGGTCTGCGTCCTGTCCGGGAGGAGTCGCGCGCGTGAGTCCCGAGACGGTGAAGTCCCTTGAGACCAAGGCGAAGTTGCTGGAAGGGGCGTTGCGGACGCTCACCGAGCAGGGGATCGCGAAGACGTCGGCACGGACCGTCGCGGCGGCGGCGGGGGTGAATCAGGCGCTCGTCTTCTACCACTTCGGGTCCGTCGACGAGTTGTTGGCGGCGGCCTGTCGGTACGGGGCGGAACAGGCGGTGGGGCGGTATCGGGAGCGGTTCGACGCGGTGGCCTCGCTGTCCGAACTCCTCGCCGTGGGGCGGGAGATGCATGAGGCGGAGCGGGACGGTGGGCATGTCGCGCTCCTCGGGCAGTTGCTTGCCGGGGCGCAGACGCATGAGGCGCTCGGGCCTGCGACGGCGGCGGGGCTCGATCTGTGGATCGTCGAGATCGAGCGGGTCCTGGTGAGGGTGTTGGGCGGGTCGCCGGTGGGGGAGTTCGTGGATCCGGCGGGGTTGGCTCGGGCGGTTGCTGCGTCGTTCGTGGGGATGGAGTTGTACGAGGGGGTGGATGCGGTGGGGGCGAGCTCGGCGTTGGATGCGCTGGACCAACTCGGGCTGCTGGTATCGGCGTTGGAGGAGCTCGGGCCGGTGGCTCAGCGGGCGGTTCGGCATCGGTTGCGGCGGACGGCTCGTCGCTGACGGGTGTTTTTCACCCCCGCCGCCCCTACCCGTCCCATCCCCAAGGGGCGCTGCCCCCTTCGACCCCCGGTTCCGGGGGCCAGCCCCCGGGCCCCCGCTCCTCAAACGCCGGAGGGGCTGAGAGATGCGGACCGGCGTTCAAGAGGCGCAGCCCTCTGCGGGTGGGTGGGGGATCGGGGTGGCGTCGGCACCTCGATACCGCCACCCGATACCCCATACGCCCACCTGGCCGTCCTCAGTTCGACACGCCCACAAATGTCCTCTTTTGTATGGATATCGGACAAGATCGCCGATCATTCCTCACTCACTGGAGGGCGCTGTGCGGCCGGAGGGCTACGACTACGACACCCACAGCCGACTGGCCGGACCGCTCACGGAGCCGTCCGCCGGGGCCTATCGGGTGCAGTACACCTCGCTCCTCTCGCGCGAGCCCCACCGAATACGTGCCGTCCTGCTGATGAGCCTCGCGCCGCTGCTCACCGCGGCCCTGCTCGTGTACCTCGTGTGGCCCACCCACTGGGTGGAGCGCGAGGGCGGGGAGGAGTGGATGGTCGGGTTGGACGTGGCGATGCTCATTGCCATCGGGCTCATCGAGCTGTTCATGGTCGTCAATGTCGCCTCCGTCGCCCACGCCACCCTCGTCGCCCGCGACCCGGTCCCGGTGGTTCCGGAAGCCGGCACCCGCGTTGCCTTCCTGACGACCTATGTGCCGGGCAAGGAACCTCTTTCGATGGTCCGCGCCACGCTTGAAGGGGCGGTGAGGATCACGCACACCGGGCCGCTGGACGTCTGGCTGCTCGATGAAGGGGACGACGCGCAGGCCAAGGCGTTGTGCGCCGAGCTCGGCGTGCGGCACTTCACCCGGCACGGCGTGCCCGAGTGGAACCGGCCCAAGGGCGTGCACAAGGCCCGTACCAAGCACGGGAACTACAACGCGTGGATCGCGATGCACGGCGACGAGTACGAGTTCTTCGCCTCCGTGGACACCGACCACGTCCCGCACCCCGACTTCCTGCTGCGGATGATGGGGTACTTCCGCGACCCGGACGTCGCCTTCGTCGTCGGGCCCCAGGTGTACGGGAACTACCACAACCCCGTCACCAAGGCCGCCGAGTCCCAGCAGTTCCTCTTCCACGCGCTGATCCAGCGGGCAGGTAATCGCTACCGCGCGCCCATGTTCGTCGGTACGAACAACGTCGTACGGATCGCGGCCGTCAAGCAGATCGGCGGGCTGTTCGACTCCATCACCGAGGACATGGCCACGGGGTTCGAGATCCACCGGCACCGGAATCCGGTCTCGCGCAAGCACTGGCGGTCCGTCTACACGCCCGACGTCCTGGCCACCGGCGAGGGCCCGGCCTCCTGGACCGACTTCTTCACGCAGCAGATGCGCTGGTCGCGGGGGACGTACGAGACGCTCTTCAAGCAGTACTGGAAGGCGCCGTTCACGATGCCTCCCGGGCGGCTGTTCTCCTACACGCTCATGCTCGTGTACTACCCGATGACGGCCGTCAACTGGCTGCTGGGCATCATGAGTTGCTTCCTGTTCCTGTGGTTCGGGGCCTCCGGCACCCAGGTCTCCGCCTCCGTGTGGCTGATGCTCTACAGCGACGCGGCCGCGCTCCAGATCGGGCTCTACCTCTGGAACCGCCGCCACAACGTCTCCCCGCACGAACCGGAGGGCTCGGGCGGACTGGCCGGCATGGCGATGTCGGCCCTGTCCGCGCCGATCTACCTCAAGTCCTTCGGCGAGGCCATCATCCGGCGGCCCTCCCGCTTCGTCGTCACCCCCAAGGGCGGCGACGCCAGCGCGGACCGGCTGGCGACCTTCCGTATCCATCTCTTCTGGGCGATCTTCCTCGGCACCTCGCTGGCCGCCTCGGTCGTCCTCAACCACACCCACGCGGCCATGCGCACCTGGGCCGTCCTGGCCATGGCGATAGCGCTGGCGCCGGTCGTGGTGTGGTGCTCCACGCTGCTCAAGGAGCGGCGCGCGCGGCAGTCGCCGCACCGGTCCGCGCTCAGTGTCGAGGGCGCCGAACCGGCGCTCGCGACCAGCGCCGCCGGTCCCTCCGTCTCCGGCTCCGCGACAGGAGGCAACTAGGCCATGGCCTACCAGCCGTCCCAGAAGACCAAGAAGACCGTGCTGGGGATCGGGGGCATCGCCCTCCTGGCGGGCCTGAACGCCCCGGCCGCACTGGACTTCGCGAGCGAGAAGTACCACGAGTACGAGATCTCGCGGCCCGAGTACAAGGCGAAGTACGGCTCCTGGAGTCAGATCGACATCCCGGAGCAGTACCGCACCAACGCCATCCACGCGGCGCTCCTGCACACCGGCAAGGTGCTCATCGTGGCCGGGTCGGGCAACGAGCAGAAGAAGTTCGACAAAGGGTCCTTCGACACCGTTCTGTGGGATCCGAAGGCCAACACCTTCAAGAAGATCCCCACTCCGGACGACTTCTTCTGCTCCGGGCACGCCCAACTCCCCGACGGCAGACTCCTGGTGGCCGGCGGTACCGCCCGCTACGAGCGGCTGGACGGGGAGGTGCAGCGGGCCGGCGGCGGGATGCGGGTCAAGAACGAGAACCCCGACAAGGCCATGTTCCTCAAGAAGGGCACCCGGTTCAGATCGCCCGCCGGCGTCGAGTACGTCAGCCGCTTCGACGTCACCGTGCCCAAGGCCAAGCGGGCCTTCAAGGTGACGTACAACGCCCGCGGTGTGATGCAGCCCTGGCGCACCAGCGTGACCGCGAGCGAGGTCCGTGTCTTCGTCGAGGCCGTCGAGACGGGTCCGCTGTCCGCCACGGACAAGCAGGCCCAGTACGACATCGAGGGCCTGACCGGCAAGGACGCGAACAACACGTACGGGCTGAGCGAGCAGATCACGCTCGACAAGCAGGACTTCCAAGGCATCCGCGCCGCCTACGAGTTCGACCCGAAGGCCGAGCGGTACATCCCCGTCGACCCGATGCAGAAGGCGCGTTGGTACCCGACCCTCGTCGGCCTCGACGACGGACGGGTCCTCGCGGTCTCCGGTCTCGACGACGTCGGCGTCATCGACCCCGGCGACAACGAGTACTACGACCCGAAGACCAAGAAGTGGTCTCCGGGGCCGAAGCGGTACTTCCCGACGTATCCGGCGCTCTTCCTCACCAAGGGCGGCAAGCTCTTCTACCCGGCCTCCAACGCCGGTTACGGGCCCGCGGAGAAGGGGCGCGAACCGGGACTGTGGGACCTGAAGACCAACACCTTCACCAAGGTGCCCGGGCTGCGCGACCCCGACGAGACCGAGACCTCGTCCTCCCTGCTGCTGCCGCCCGCGCAGGACCAGAAGGTGATGATCATGGGTGGGGGCGGGGTCGGTGAGTCCAAGCGCTCGACGCCCCGCACGGCGGTCGTCGACCTGAAGAAGGACAACCCCGTCTTCGAGGACGGCCCCAACCTCCCGCAGGGTACGCGGTACTTGAACAGCGTGATCATGCCGGACGACTCGGTGTTCACCACCAACGGCTCCGAGGACTACCGCGGACGCGGCGCCAGCAACATCCTCAAGGCGCAGTTCTACGACCCCAAGGCCAACGCCTTCCACGAGGCGGCCGACCCCGCGGTGGGCCGCAACTACCACTCCGAGGCGCTTCTGTTGCCCGACGGCCGGGTCGTCACCTTCGGCTCGGACCCGCTCTTCGACGACCAACAGAACACGAAACTGGGCCACTTCGAGCAGCGCATGGAGATCTTCACGCCGCCCGTCGTGCACCGGGGCGCCGCCGTCCGGCCGGTCCTGGAGGACGGCCCGCAGGAACTCGACCGGCACCACCGGGCCACCTACCGGACCGATCACCCGGAGCGGGTCGTCAAGGCCCGGCTGATGCGGCCCAGCGCGGTCACCCACACCACCGACGTCGAGCAGCGCTCCATCGAGCTCGGCCTGACCAAGGACGCGCACGCGGTCACGGTCGACGTGCCGAACGACCCGGCCCTGGTGCCGCCCGGCTGGTACATGCTCTTCGTGACGGACGCGCAGGGCACGCCGTCCGAGGCCAAGTGGATCCAGGTGAAGTGACGCCTGAGTGAGGTACGGCGGTGAACGCCGGTGCTACGCCTTGGAGTTGCGTGCCAGCTCCAGGGCGTACTCCGGCCACCACTGCCCCGCGTCCGGACCGCCCTCGCACGTGCCGTCCGACTCACCGGGCCGCTTGACCCAGAGGTAGGCGTCCACGGCCTCCTGGCCGGTGTCGGTCGTCGGGCGGGTGCCGAGCGCCCGGCCCGGCGGGTTGCACCAGGCGCCCGGCATCGGCCCGTTGCCGTTGCGGCTGGTGTCGACGACGAAGTGCTTGCCGCCCAGGTCGCGCGAGAGCTGGAGGCCGTACTTGGTGGTGCGGTCGTCGGTCTGGAAGTTGGAGACGTTCAGCGAGAAGCCGTCGGCCCGGTCGATGCCGGCGCGCTTGAGCGGGTCGACCAGCTTCCACGGCTCGCGGATCCAGGACGGGTTGCCGGCGTCCAGGTACACCTTGGTGTTCGGCTGCTGCTTCAGCCGGTCGATGGCCTCGCCCAGCAACTGCTCGCGCTCCTCGTGGTATTCACCCGGCGTGCAGCCGTCCACGATGTGCGCGACCGCGTCCGGTTCGAGCACCACGAGCGCCTTGCTGTCCCCGAGCGCCTCCGCGAACTGCCCGATCCAGGCCCGGTAGGCGTCCGCGTCCGCCGCCCCGCCCGCCGAGTGCTGACCGCAGTCGCGGTGCGGGATGTCGTACGCCACGAAGAGCGCCGTCCGGTCCTCCGAGCTCGCGGACGCGGTCGCCGTGCGCACGGCCGGGCCCGGGTCGAGCTCGCCGGCCGGCCACAGCGCGACGGGCTCGTCGGCGATCCGGCCGAGCAGCTCGGCGTCCTGCTTGCGGCCCTGGCGCTGCCACATCGCGATCTGCTGCGCGGCCGGACTCTCGGGGTCGACCCAGAAGGCGGTGGACGTCTTGGCGCGCGCCTTGCCGGAGGCGGCGCCGGCGACGGAGGCCTCGTCGACGCCGGACGACGAACAGCCCGCCGCGAGCCCGAGGACCGCGAGAGCCGCGAGGGTGTGGATCAGCCGGGACATGCCGCTCCCTGGGGCGAGGTGACGGAACGTCAGCAATCGTCGCATAAAGGTATCTAAGGGTACGGAACCGACATGGCCGCCGTCGGTCGTTCCGGCCAGCGGCCAGCGGCCAGCGGCCCGTCGTCGGCGGCCGCTCTTCCGTCGCCCGCCCGTCGTCGACTGTCAGCCGCCTGCTGCGCCTGCCCTGCGTCCCCCGTCCCCTGGCCGGCAGCCAGCCGGCGGTGGCCGGCGGGTAGTCGCCCGTCGTCAGCTGCCGCCCTTCAGGCGCCTGCCCGCAAGCAGTTGCCGTCAGTCGGCCGTCGCGGACGCCCTCCGTCAGCCGTCCCCCGACACCAGCGCGATTCCCAGCGGCGTCCGCTCGTACAGCACCTGATGGCCGTACCGCCGCGCGGTCAGCAGTCCGGCGTCCCGCAGCAGGGTCAGGTGTGCGGAGACCGACGACGGGGCGAGGCCGAGGCGGTGGGCGAGGGCGGCGGTCGAGGCGGGTTCGTCGAGGGCGGCCAGGACCGTGGCGCGACCGCGGCCGAGCAGGCGGAGCAGGGTGTCGGGGGTGCGGCCGGCCGGCTCGGCCCACAGGCCGCCGATGCCGCGGGCCGGGTAGGCGAGGGTCGGCTGCCACGGCGGGTCGAAGGTGGAGACGACGTCCGGCCAGATGAAGACGCTCGGCATCAGCATCAGGCCCTGCCCGCCCAGCCGCCGCTCGTGCTCCAGGTTCATGTCGACGGTCAGCGTGCCGGCCTGCCAGCCGAACCGCCGGTTGATCTCGGGCAGCAGCCCGCCGAGCCCGACCTCGGCCAGCCGCCGCGAGTGGAAGGCGACATCGGCCTCCAGCAGGGTGCGCAGCCGGGGCCAGTCCGGGGCGATCAGCGCGCGCCAGGCCTCCTCCATCGCGTCCGCCAGTTCCCGCACCATGCCCACCGGATCCCGCAGCCACCTCCTGGCCTGCGGCGAGTCGAGCGCGCCCGGGGTGTCGGCCAGCGACTTGGCGGTGTCGGCGCGGGCGATGGCCGGGTCGGTGGCCCGTACCGCCGCGATCTCCTCCTCGAACGTCGCCGCGGGACCGATCGGCGGCGGGCACAGCCAGTCCGGACAGTGCCCCCGGCGCGGCATCAGCAGCCACAGATCCGTGAGGTCGAGCCCGGCCGCCACCTTCTCCATCCGCCGCAGCCAGTGCGCGTGATACCCCTGCCGCTCGGGCCGCTTGAGCATGCGCACCACCTCCTGCGTCTCCCACAACGGGGACACCGCGAAGCGGCAGCGCAGGAAGTCGTCCTCCCCGAAGTACAGACGCGACGGCATGCCCACCCACTCCCTTCCGGCGGCCAACATTCGGTCGGTGCCGAATCTCTAGAATGCCCCGCCCCGGCCGAGCACGCTGCTGCTCATGCCAGACCAGTCCGCCGGCACCACGACCCGGCCCGCACCCCAGGCCCCCGCCGGATACGCCCGTGTCTTCGCCGTCCCCGAGTTCCGTGCCGTCTTCGCCGCGCACGCCCTCTCCCTGCTCGGCGTCGTCGTCAGCGAGATCTCGCTCTCCGTCCTCGTCTACGACCTCACCGGCTCCCCCCTGCTCAGCGCCCTCACCTTCGCCCTCGGCTTCCTGCCGTACGTCGTCGGAGGGACCCTGCTCGCGGGCGTCGCCGACCGCTTCCCGGCCCGGCGGGTGCTGGTGGTGTGCGACCTGGTGTGCGCGGTGTGCGTCGCGCCGATGGTGCTGCCCGGCGCGCACATCGGCGTCCTGCTCGCGCTGCGCTGCTGCGTGGCCGTCGTCTCGCCGGTGTTCCAGGGGACCCGGATGGCGACACTCGCCGACATCCTCGGCGACGGCGACCTGTTCGTCCTCGGCCGCTCCCTGCTGCGGATCGTCTCGCAGAGCGCGCTGCTCCTCGGCTACGGCCTCGGCGGACTGCTCCTGATCGTCGTGTCGCCGCGGCACGCGCTGCTGATCACCGTCGGCACCTTCTGCGCCTCCGCGCTGCTGCTCCGCTTCGGCACCCGCCGCCGGCCGGCCCGGGCGGGCGTCGGCAACGCCCTGGTGCGGGACGGACTCAAGGGCGCCCGGCAGGTGCTCGCCCATCGGCGCATACGCGCGCTGCTCCTCCTCTTCTGGATCCCGCCGATGTTCTCGGTCGCCCCGGAGGCGCTGGCCGCTCCCTACGCCGCCGAACTGACGGCCGGTTCCGTCGGTCTCGGCCTGCTGATGTGCGCGCTGCCGGTCGGCACCATCGCCGGCGAGCTGTACGCGGGCGCCCGGTTGCGCCCGGCCGCCCGGGAGCGGATCACCCTCCCGCTGGTGTGCTGCGCGCTGCTGCCGTACGCCGGCTACCTGTTCCACCCGGGCCTCGCGGTCTCGCTCCTGCTCCTCCTGGTCTCCGGCGCGGGATCGGCGTACACGCTGGGACTCGACCAGTGGTTCGTGCGGGCCGTGCCCGACGAGCTGCGGGGGCGCGCGATGACTCTGCTCACCGCCGGACTGATGACGATCCAGGGGGTGGGGATGGCACTCGCCGGAGTGGTCGCGGAGTTCGCCGGAGTACGGGCCACCGTGGCCGGTGCCGGGCTGGTCGGAGCGGTGTGCTGCGCCCTGTTGGCGAGGGAGGTGGTACGCACCCGACCGAAAGGCGAGACGGGGCTGACCACCATATGACCGGCCGGTAAGGTCGTTGCCGTGCCGAAGCCGCTCAGCCTTCCCTTCGACCCCATCGCCCGCGCCGACGAACTCTGGAAGCAGCGCTGGGGAAACGTGCCGTCCATGGTCGCCATCACCTCGATCATGCGTGCCCAGCAGATCCTGCTCGCCGAGGTCGACGCGGTGGTCAAGCCCTACGGACTGACGTTCGCGCGGTACGAGGCACTGGTGCTGCTCACCTTCTCCAAGGCCGGCGAGCTGCCGATGTCGAAGATCGGCGAGCGCCTGATGGTCCACCCCACCTCCGTCACCAACACCGTCGACCGCCTGGTGCGCTCCGGCCTGGTCGACAAGCGGCCCAACCCCAACGACGGGCGCGGCACGCTCGCCACCATCACCGACAAGGGCCGCGAGGTGGTCGAGTCGGCCACCCGCGACCTGATGGCGATGGACTTCGGACTCGGTGCCTACGACTCCGAGGAGTGCGCGGAGATCTTCGCGATGCTGCGCCCGCTGCGGATCGCGGCGAGCGACTTCGACGAGGCGTAGGGCTTCTGTGACGGCCCCCCAGGGGCGCCGGAAGATCGCTCGAAACGGGTGGTTACGCTCGTAGCCATGAAAAAGAGCGTGCTGACCCGCTACCGCGTCATGGCCTACGTCACCGGTGTGCTGCTGGTCCTGCTGTGCCTGAGCATGATCGCCAAGTACGGCCTGGACGTCGACGGGGCCGCGGACTTCACCCGCGTCGTCGCCATCGCGCACGGCTGGCTCTACGTGGTCTACCTGGTCTTCGCCTTCGACCTGGGCTCCAAGGCCAAGTGGCCGGTCGGCAAGCAGCTGTGGGTCCTGCTCGCGGGGACCATCCCGACGGCCGCCTTCTTCGTGGAGCGGAAGATCAGCCACGAGCTGGAGGGCAAGGTCACCGAGCCCGCCCCGGCGCCCGTCAAGGCGTAACACCCACCGCCGTGCGACATGCGTACGGCGGTCAGCCATCGACATTTACTAGGACGTCCTAGTAAATTCGAAGGCATGGACGCTGACGCCATCGAAGAGGGCCGCCGACGCTGGCAGGCCCGGTACGACGCCGCACGTAAGCGTGAGGCCGATTTCACGACGCTCTCCGGAGACTCGGTAGAGCCTGTGTACGGGCCGCGGGCGGGTGACGCGTACGAGGGGTTCGAGCGGATCGGCTGGCCGGGGGAGTACCCCTTCACGCGCGGGCTGCATCCGACCGGCTATCGAGGGCGGACGTGGACCATCCGGCAGTTCGCCGGGTTCGGGAACGCCGAGCAGACCAACGAGCGGTACAAGATGATCCTCGCCAACGGCGGCGGGGGTCTGTCCGTGGCGTTCGACATGCCCACGCTCATGGGGCGCGACTCCGACGATCCGCGCTCGCTCGGCGAGGTCGGGCACTGCGGGGTCGCCATCGACTCGGCCGCCGACATGGAGGTCCTGTTCAAGGACATCCCGCTGGGCGATGTGACGACGTCCATGACCATCAGCGGGCCGGCCGTCCCGGTCTTCTGCATGTACCTCGTCGCCGCCGAGCGGCAGGGCGTCGACCCGGCCGTCCTCAACGGCACGCTCCAGACGGACATCTTCAAGGAGTACATCGCGCAGAAGGAGTGGCTCTTCCAGCCGGAGCCCCATCTGCGGCTGATCGGCGACCTGATGGAGTACTGCGCGACCGGGATCCCCGCCTACAAGCCGCTGTCCGTCTCCGGGTACCACATCCGTGAGGCCGGGGCGACGGCCGCGCAGGAGCTGGCGTACACGCTGGCGGACGGGTTCGGGTACGTGGAGCTGGGGCTCAGCCGCGGGATGGACGTGGACGTGTTCGCGCCCGGTCTGTCCTTCTTCTTCGACGCGCACCTCGACTTCTTCGAGGAGATCGCCAAGTTCCGTGCGGCGCGGCGGATCTGGGCGCGGTGGATGCGGGACGTGTACGGGGCGAAGACCGACAAGGCGCAGTGGTTGCGGTTCCACACGCAGACCGCGGGGGTCTCGCTGACGGCTCAGCAGCCGTACAACAACGTGGTGCGTACGGCGGTCGAGGCGCTGGCGGCGGTGCTCGGTGGGACCAACTCGCTGCACACCAACGCGCTGGACGAGACCCTCGCGCTTCCGAGTGAGCAGGCGGCGGAGATCGCGTTGCGGACCCAGCAGGTGCTCATGGAGGAGACCGGGGTCGCCAACGTGGCGGATCCGCTGGGTGGTTCGTGGTTCGTGGAGCAACTGACGGACCGGATCGAGGCGGACGCGGAGAAGATCTTCGAGCAGATCAAGGAGCGGGGGCTGCGGGCGCATCCGGACGGGCGGCACCCGATCGGGCCGATCACGTCCGGGATCCTTCGCGGGATCGAGGACGGGTGGTTCACGGGCGAGATCGCCGAGTCGGCCTTCCAGTACCAGAAGTCCCTCGAGAAGGGGGACAAGCGGGTCGTGGGTGTGAACGTCCACACGGGGTCCGTCACGGGTGACTTGGAGATCCTGCGGGTCAGCCATGAGGTGGAGCGGGATCAGGTGCGTGCGCTCGGTGGGCGGCGGGTGGCTCGGGACGAGGGGGCTGTGCGGGCTGCGTTGGACGCGATGCTGGCGGCTGCTCGGGATGGGTCGAACATGATCGGTCCGATGCTGGACGCTGCGCGGGCGGAGGCGACGCTGGGGGAGATCTGCGGGGTCTTGCGGGACGAGTGGGGGGTGTACACGGAGCCTGCTGGGTTCTGAGGCGCCGGTTGCGGTGGGCGAAGGGCGGGGCGTTGCGCAGCCCGGCGCGACGGGGTGCCGCCTCTCTTTGGGATGGGCGCCGCCCTGCGGCACGACTGCCCGCAGGCTAGGCGGGTTGGTCTGTTACGGCTGGCCCGACAAGCCCGTCAGTAGGACCTGCGTGAAGTTGTGGACCCATTCCTCGTCTGCTGGTTCTGCGCTTACCAGGGTGCGGTGGACTACCGCGCCGGCGACCATGTCGAAGATGAGGTCGACCGTGCGGGAGGACTCCGACGGGTCGGTTTCCGGGGGGAGTTCGCCTCGGGCCTGGGCTCGGGCCCGGCCCTCCAGGACCAGGCATTTCTGGCGGTCGACGATCGACGCCCGGATGCGCTCGCGCAGCGCCTCGTCGTGGATCGACTCCGCGACGACCGCCATCAGGCCGCTCTTGGTCTCCGGGCGGGCCAGGATCGCCGCGAACTGGAGGACCACGCCCTCGATGTCGGCGGCCAGGTTGCCGCGGTCGGGAAGGTGGAGTTCGTCGAAGAGTTCCGCCACGGCGTCGACGACCAGTTCGTTCTTGCCGGCCCAGCGGCGATAAAGGGTCGTCTTCGCAACCCCCGCGCGCGTGGCCACGTCTCCGAGGGAGAGCTTCGACCAGCCCAGCTCGACCAGCGCCTCCCGGGTGGCCGCGAGGATCGCGGCGTCCGCCGCGGCGCTGCGGGGGCGACCGGTGGCGCGTGGGGCGGGAGTGCGGCTCTGCATCCCCAGACCATAACCGGCGTTTCATGTGCGGCCGTGAGGGAGATCACCGGGGTGTGGTGTACCGATGGCCCCCCAAGCCATTACGCTACGACTCGTAGCGAAACCACGGGTGCGGAGTGGGGACCCCGCGCCGAACGGCACGTAGCGGGACCGGCTTTCACAAGGCTTTTCACGTACACGCGGGAACGGGGGAGGATAGACGCATGCAGCCACGGAACATGTCCATGAGCGGAGTCGTCGACCTCGCCGCGGTGAAGGCGGCCCAGGAGGCCAAGGCGAAGGCGGAGCAGGCCCGCGCCGAAGCCGCCCGGCAGGGCACCGGCACCGGTGCCGTCTCGCCCGCCGACCTGGTGATCGACGTCGACGAGGCCTCCTTCGAGCGCGACATCCTTCAGCGGTCCACCGAGGTGCCCGTCGTCATCGACTTCTGGGCCGAGTGGTGCGAGCCCTGCAAGCAGCTCAGCCCCGTCCTGGAGCGGCTCGCCGTCGAGTACGCCGGGCGCTTCGTGCTCGCCAAGATCGACGTCGACGCCAACCAGATGCTGATGCAGCAGTTCGGGATCCAGGGCATCCCGGCCGTCTTCGCGGTGGTCGCCGGACAGGCGCTGCCGCTCTTCCAGGGGGCCGCGGGCGAGGCCCAGATCCGGCAGACCCTGGACCAGTTGGTGCAGGTCGCCGAGGAGCGCTTCGGCCTGACCGGTCTCGCCGTCGACCCGGACGCCGAGCCGGGCGCGGCCCCGTCGGCTCCCGAGATCCCGGTCGGCCCCTACGACGCGTTGCTCGAAGCGGCCGTACAGGCCCTGGACGCGGGGGACTTCGGCGGTGCGATCCAGGCGTACAAGAACGTGCTGAGCGACGACCCGGGCAACCCCGAGGCCAAACTGGGGCTGGTCCAGGCCGAGTTGCTCCAGCGGGTGCAGGGTCTTGATCCGCAGCAGGTGCGCAAGGACGCGGCGGAGAGGCCGGCCGATGCCGGGGCGCAGATCGCCGCCGCCGATCTGGATCTGGTGGGCGGGCACGTCGAGGACGCCTTCGGGCGGCTGATCGAGACCGTGCGGCGCACGGCCGGCGACGACCGGGACACCGTACGACTGCGGCTGTTGGAGCTCTTCGAGGTCGTGGGGGCCGAGGACCCGCGGGTGGGCGCGGCGCGGCGGGCGTTGGCGCGCGCGCTGTTCTGAGCGGGGCGGCGGGCCGGTTCTGACCAGTCGCTAAACGCGACGCCTTGTGTTGCCCGAGTGAAAGATTTGCCGACAGCGCGTCAGAGTGGCCGCGCTTTACCAAAACTTGGTAATCGCGGCCGCTGTTACTGCGAGTAAGTAATGGGCGTCGGTCTGTCGGATTCTGTCCGTCTGTCAACTGGTTTGTCCTGGCGCCCTGGAGCACCCAGCGTCGTCGGTCGAGACCTGTGGGTCGTTGTTCGGTTATCCGGCCGTTACTAGCCAGTAACGAACCCCCTTGTGCGGGCGGCGAGAATGCACCACGATCGGCGACGCTCGGTCCATTCCCGTACTCCGACAGCCGGTCGGATCGCGGGAGTTCCTGGGTCCCCACCGAGCAGAGCAGGCGCCCCGGGTGCCGGCTCTTGGACAGGGGGGTCTTCGCCCGACGGGTGGAGCCTGTCCAGCAGGGTTGTGCGTGATGCGTGTCAGGCGCGACCAGTGGTTGTCGCTCGGGGGTGATCGCCGGTGATCGGTGCGCTGTTCAGCGCCTCCGAGCGCGGGCGCTCCCCTTCCCGAGGACGTAGCACTTCTCCCATCCCTGCCCGGCTGAGCCGACCTATGGGGCAGTCAGGGCCAGGAGATGTACGTCCGAGAAGGAGGAAATATGGAGTCCCTTGTGCGTGGCGGGACGAGATGGAAGCGGTTCGCTGTGGTCATGGTGCCCAGCGTCGCCGCTACGGCCGCGATAGGTGTCGCCCTTGCCCAGGGTGCTCTCGCCGCGTCATTCAGCGTGTCCGGCCAGCAGTTCAAGGTGTCGGCCGACTCGCTGACCGGCACCGGCTTCTCGCAGTACGGAGCCATTGACTCGGGGTACACCCTCGATGGCAAGCAGACGGCCCACCCGGTCGCGGTCTCGGCGTTCAAGTCCGCGAGCATCAAGGGCCTGTGCCAGTCCGTGGTCACCCCGGACATCCCGCTGCTGGGCAGCGTCAGCCTGATCCTGAAGGCGGGCGGCGGTGACAAGCCGGTCGAGGCCGAGAACCTGTACATCGACCTCGACGACCTGAGTGCCGACGCGACCTTCACCAACATCGACATCGGTGTTGCGGCCAAGGACGCCAGCAAGGGTCCGGGCATCCAGAAGGGCGACAAGGCGAACCCGTACGGATTCGCGCAGCAGGCCGACAAGGCCTCGCTGACCGGTGTGAAGCAGACGGCGTGGGCCACCACCGCCGGAACCTTCAAGCTCAGCGGTCTGCACATGTCGGTGTCACAGGGTGTCAAGGAGTGCTTCTAAGCACTCACTGACGGGCGGGGGAGCCGATGGCGCCCCCGCCCGTCCACTCTTCGCGGGTCTTCTTCACCGCCTGCACAACTCTCCACCACCACACCAACACCACCAGTACCAGCACCACACCACAGAAAAGCCGCACCAGGGAGCTGTTTTCCATGAGCGCCGAGACTCCTGCCGTGTCCGACGGCCAGTTCAGCCGCCGGAGGCTGCAGTTCCGCGCCTGGCGAGGCACCCGGCCGTTCTGGGCCGGCCTGTTCGTCATGCTCGCCGGAGTCCCCATCGCGTACTTCCCGTACGCGAATCTGCAGATCGGTCACCTCACGTTGGCGATGGCCACCACTGCTGGTGCCGGGTCCCTGATCATCGGTGTGCTGCTCGTCGTCCTGGGTTTCAGCCTCTGGTTCCAGAAGCACGTCCGCACCTTCGCGGGCGTCGCCTCGATCCTGCTGGGACTGGTGTCCATCCCCGTGTCCAACCTCGGCGGCTTCCTGATCGGCTTCCTGTTCGCCCTCGTCGGCGGCGCGATGGCCGTGTCGTGGGCGCCGGGCGCACCGCCCGCCGATGAGCGGGCGTACGAAGCCCCCCGGGGAACCGGAGACGCTCCCGAAGGGAACGGCGACGCTCCCCAGGGGAACGACCCGGACACCACGCTCCTCAAGCCCGTGGTGGGCGAGCCGAACGATCTGTCAGGAACGAGCCCGGCCAACGGGGCGAACGGGAGGCACAGTGCCGGCTGACGAGGTGACCCACGGGACTGACGTGGAGGAGTCCCGTGTGAGAACCGGGCCGCGGCATGCGGCACCCAAGAAGCCGCTGTTCACCAGGTTCCACATGCCGGCCGGCAAGGCGATAGCCATGGCGGCGATGCCCACGGCGGTCATCGTGGGAATGGGGTTCACGTCGAGCCTCGCGCTCGCCGACAGCAACGGCTCCTCGCCGTCGCCGACCGCCAAGAGCCTGACCGCCGACGAGTACAAGGACTGCCTCGCGGCCCTTGAGGACGAGGACGCTTCGGGATCGCCGTCGCCGTCCGCGAGCGAGTCGACCGACACGGCGACGCCGAGCCCCTCGGAGACGTCTTCCTCGGACTCCGGTTCGGGCTCGGACTCCGACCCGGGCAAGACCCCTTCGTCGGATTCGGGTTCCGACGACAAGGCCACGCCCACGCCGTCCCCGTCCAAGAGCACCAGTGACGGTTCCGGCGACTCCGGCGGCGACACCGCCACTCCGTCGCCCTCGGCGTCCGAGAGCAGCGGTGGCGGCCTGCTGGACACCATCGGCGACACGATCGGTGACATCCTCACCGGTGGCGGCTCCGACGACAGCGCCACGCCGAGCGCCACCCCGTCGGCGTCGGCGTCCCCGTCCGAGAGCGCGAGCAAGGACACCTCGTCCGACGCCGCGGGCACGGTCAAGGACACGACGGACAAGCTCACCGACACGGTGGACGACACCGTGAAGGACACGACCGACAAGGCGTCCGAGGCGGCGAAGGACGCCACCGACGCCGCCAAGGAGGCGGCCGACGAGGCCACTTCGTCCGCGAGCCCGAGCCCGTCGCCGAGTTCCTCCACGGACGCGGACGACTGCCCGACCGCCACGGACGACGAGAGCGGCGTCGACAACAAGGTGCCGGTGGCGGACGACCCCTGGTACCTGAACGCCAGCTCGCTGCTCCTCAAGGGCGCCGACTACCAGGGCGTGGTCGAGGTGAAGACGGCCAACGGCACCAAGAAGAAGGTGCTGAAGTACGTCATCTCCAGCGGCACCGACATCGGCGACCTGCACCAGACGGTCAACGACGAACAGTCCGGCAAGACCTACCACGTGCAGGCCGCCAAGGGCTCGACGTCCACGATCACCGACGGCGACACCACGATGTACACGGAGAGCATCTCCGGGAACCTGTTCGGTCTGATCCCGATCACGTTCAGCCCCGACAACCCGCCGCCGCTGAACATCCCGTTGATCTACTTCACCAACGTGAAGGTCGTCCAGGCCGCGCAGTTCGGCGGCACGCTGCACGTCCCCGGGATGCACGTCTACACCAGCTGAACATCGCCACGAGCCCGTCCGGGAGCCGCACAACACTGAGGGCGCCCCCTTCTCCAGGGGGCGCCCTCAGCGTCGTACAGGAGGCTTCAAGAGCCTTTTCGGGGGTGTCAGTTGGTGGCGCCGCCGATGTGGTGGACGCGGAGCATGTTCGTGGTGCCGGGGACGCCGGGGGGCGAGCCGGCGGTGATGATGACGATCTCGCCGGGGCTGAAGCGGTTGATCTTGGCGATCTCCTGGTCGACCATGTCGACCATCTCGTCGGTGCTGTTCACGAACGGCACGACGTGCGACTCGACGCCCCAGCTGAGCGCCAGCTGGTTGCGGGTGTTCTCGTCGGTGGTGAAGGCGATGATCGGCTGTGAGGCGCGGTAGCGGGAGAGGCGGCGCGCGGTGTCGCCGGACTGCGTGAAGGCCACCAGGCCCCGGCCGCCCAGGAAGTCCGCGATCTCGCACGCGGCACGCGCGACCGAACCGCTCTGTGTGCGCGGCTTCTTGCCGGGGACCAGGGGCTGGAGGCCCTTGCTCATCAGCTCCTGCTCGGCCGCCACGACGATCTTCGACATCGTCTTGACCGTCTCGATCGGGTACGCGCCCACGCTCGACTCGGCGGACAGCATGACCGCGTCCGCGCCGTCCAGGATCGCGTTGGCCACGTCGGAGGCCTCGGCGCGGGTGGGGCGGGAGTTGGTGATCATCGACTCCATCATCTGGGTCGCCACGATCACCGGCTTGGCGTTGCGGCGGCACAGCTCGATGAGCCGCTTCTGCACCATCGGGACCTTCTCGAGCGGGTACTCGACGGCCAGGTCGCCACGGGCGACCATCACGCCGTCGAACGCCATCACGACGTCCTCCATGTTGTCGACCGCCTGCGGCTTCTCCACCTTGGCGATGACGGGGACGCGACGGCCCTCCTCGTCCATGACCTTGTGGACGTCGGCGACGTCCTTGGCGTCCCGGACGAAGGACAGCGCGACCATGTCGCAGCCCATGCGCAGTGCGAAGCGCAGGTCCTCGACGTCCTTCTCGGACAGCGCCGGCACGTTCACCGCCGTGCCCGGGAGATTGATGCCCTTGTGGTCGGAGACGACACCGCCCTCGATGACGATCGTCTTGACCCGCGAGCCCTCGACGTCGAGGACCTTCAGCTCGACGTTGCCGTCGTTGATGAGGATCTGGTCGCCGCGCGAGACGTCGCCCGGCAGGCCCTTGTAGGTCGTGCCGCAGATGTGCTTGTCGCCCGGCACGTCCTCGGTCGTGATGACGAACTCGTCGCCGCGCTCCAGCTCCACCGGGCCCTCGGCGAAGGTCTCCAGGCGGATCTTGGGGCCCTGGAGGTCGGCGAGGACACCGATGGCCCGGCCGGTCTCCTTGGCGGCGGCACGGACCCGGTCGTACCGGCCCTGGTGCTCGGCGTGGGTGCCGTGGCTGAAGTTGAACCGGGCCACGTTCATTCCGGCCTCGATCATCGAGACCAGCATTTCGTGGGAGTCGACCGCGGGGCCGAGAGTACAGACGATTTTCGAACGGCGCATGGGACGATCCTATCGGTTTGTTTCGCTACGGAATATTCCGTCTGGCGGAAGAAACAAATGGGCGGGGCCTTGCTCAATTGCGAGGTCGGGCTCAATTGCCGGTTACCGCTCAGTCGCCCTGTCTCACCAGTGCGTAGGTCTGCGTCGCGATTTCCAGTTCTTCGTCGGTCGGCACCACGGCGACCTTCACCCGTGCGTCCTCGGGCGAGATCAGCCGCGGCTGGTCACTGCGTACGGCGTTCAGCGCGCTGTCCACCGCCGGGCCCAGGGTCTCCAGGCCCGCGACGGCCGCCTCGCGCACCGGCGCCGCGTTCTCGCCGACTCCGGCCGTGAACGCGATCGCGTCCACCGTACCGAGCACGGCGCAATAGGCGCCTATGTACTTCTTGAGGCGGTGAATGTAGATGTCGAAGGCGAGCTGTGCCCGCTCGTCGCCCTCGTCGATCCGGCGGCGTATCTCCCGCATGTCGTTGTCGCCGCACAGGCCGACGAGCCCGCTCTTCTTGTTGAGAAGAGTGTCGATTTCATCGATGGACATTCCGCCAACACGCGCCAAATGGAAGATGACGGCCGGATCGATGTCCCCCGAGCGGGTCCCCATCACGAGTCCCTCCAAAGGCGTCAGCCCCATGGAGGTGTCCACGCACTTCCCGCCCCGCACGGCGGACGCGGACGCGCCGTTGCCGAGGTGCAGCACGATCACGTTGACGTCCTCGGGCGCCTTCCCGAGCAGTTTCGCCGTCGCCCGGGAGACGTACGCGTGCGAGGTGCCGTGGAAGCCGTAGCGCCGGACGCGGTACGCGTCGGCGGTCGCCGCGTCGATCGCGTAGCGCGCCGCCGACTCCGGCATCGTGGTGTGGAAGGCGGTGTCGAAGACGGCGACCTGGGGCAGGTCGGGGCGCAGTGCCGTCGCCGTGCGGATGCCGATGAGGTTGGCGGGGTTGTGCAGCGGCGCGAGGGGGATCAGCCGCTCGATCTCGGCGAGCACGGTCTCGTCGATGACCGTCGGCTCGGTGAAGGTCCGGCCGCCGTGCACCACCCGGTGCCCGATGGCGACCAACTCCGGTGAGTCCAGCCCGAATCCGTCCCTCGCCAGTTCCTCCGAGACGGCCTTCAGGGCGGCCTCGTGATCGGCGATCGGCCCGGTCCACTCCCGTTCGGCACCGCCGGCGAGGTGCGTGTGCTTCAGCCGCGCGTTCTCCTCGCCGATCCGCTCGACCAGCCCCGCGGCCAGCCGGTCGCCGTCGCTCATGTCGAGCAGCTGGTACTTCACCGACGAGGAGCCGGAGTTGAGGACGAGGACGCGGGACGGGCTCACTGGGCGGTTGCCTTCTCGTTCGGGTTCTGGGCCTGGATCGCCGTGATGGCGACGGTGTTGACGATGTCCTGGACGAGCGCGCCCCGGGACAGGTCGTTGACCGGCTTGCGCAGCCCCTGGAGCACCGGTCCGACGGCGATCGCGCCGGCCGAACGCTGCACGGCCTTGTAGGTGTTGTTGCCGGTGTTGAGGTCCGGGAAGATCAACACGCTTGCCTGGCCTGCGACTTCGGATTCCGGCAGCTTGGTCGCGGCGACGGTCGGCTCGACGGCGGCGTCGTACTGGATCGGTCCCTCGATCCGCAGATCCGGGCGCCGCTCGCGCACCAGCTCGGTGGCCTCCCGCACCTTGTCGACGTCGGCGCCCGAGCCGGACGTACCGGTCGAGTACGACAGCATCGCGATCCGCGGCTCCACCCCGAACTGCTCGGCGGTGGCGGCCGACTGGATGGCGATGTCGGCCAACTGCTCGGCGTTCGGGTCCGGGTTCACGGCGCAGTCGCCGTACACCAGCACCTTGTCGGCGAGGCACATGAAGAAGACCGACGAGACGATGTCCGCGTCCGGCTTGGTCTTGATGATCTCGAAGGCGGGGCGGATGGTCGCGGCCGTGGAGTGCACGGAACCGGAGACCATGCCGTCCGCGTAGCCCTCCTGGACCATGAGCGTGCCGAAGTAGTTCACGTCCGAGACGACGTCGTAGGCCAGCTCGACGGTGACGCCCCGGTGGGCGCGGAAGCGGGCGTACTTCTCGGCGAAGGAGTCGCGCAGCTCGCTGGTGGCCGGGTCGATCAACTGGGTGTCGCCCAGGTCGATGCCGAGGTCGGCGGCGCGCTTGCGGATCTGGTCGAGCGGGCCGAGCAGCGTGAGGTCGCAGACCCCGCGGCGCAGCAGCACCTCGGCCGCGTGCAGGACGCGCGGTTCGGTGCCCTCGGGCAGCACGACCCGGCGCAGATCGGAGCGGGCCTGGTCGAGCAGCTTGTGCTCGAACATCATCGGCGTGACGCGGTCGCTGCTCGGGGCGGAGACGCGGCGGGTGAGGTCGGTGTTGTCGACGTACCGCTCGAAGAGGCCGAGCGCGGTCTCCGCCTTCCTGGGCGTCGCCGCGTTCAACTTCCCCTCCAGGGAGAAGAGTTCGGTGGCCGTGGTGAAGCTGTTGCCGGCCACCGAGAGCACCGGGGTGCCCGGGGCGAGGCGGGCGGCGAGGGTGAGGACCTCGTCGGTCGGCACCTCGTCCAGGGTGAGCAGGACGCCGGCTATCGGCGGGGTGCCGGCGCTGTGCGCGGCGAGCGAGCCGACGACCAGGTCGGCGCGGTCGCCCGGGGTGACGACCAGACAGCCCGGGGTCAGGGCGCCCAGGAAGTTCGGCAGCATCGCGCCGCCGAAGACGAAGTCCAGTACGTCCCGGGCGAGCCCCGACTCGTCGCCGAGCAGCACCTTGGCGCCGAGGGCCTGGCCGATCTGGGAGACCGTCGGGGCGGCGAGCGCGGGTTCGTCGGGCAGGACGTAACACGGCACCGGCAGCCGGGAGTCCAGGCTCGCGGCGATCTCGTCCCGGTCCTCCCTGGCCACCCGGTTGGTCACCATGGCCAGGACGTCGCAGCCCAGGCTCGCGTAGGCCCGGTAGGCGTTGCGCGTCTCGGCGAGCACGGACTCGGCGTTCTGCTTGCGGCCGCCGACCACGGGGATCACGGACGCCCCGAACTCGTTGGCGAGGCGGGCGTTGAGGGAGAGCTCGTCCGGGAGCTGGGTGTCGGCGAAGTCGGTGCCGAGGACGAGGACGACGTCGTAGTCGCGGGCGACGGCGTGGAAGCGGTCGACGAGGGTCGACACCAGTTCGTCGGTGCCCTGCTCGGCCTGGCGGGCGGACGCCTCGTGGTAGTCCATGCCGTAGACCGTGGTCGGGTCCTGGGAGAGCCGGTAGCGGGCGCGCAGCAGCTCGAACAGGCGGTCCGGGATGTGGTGGACGAGCGGTCGGAACACCCCGACCCGGTCGACCTGCCGGGTCAGGAGCTCCATCACTCCCAGCTCGACGACCTGGCGGCCGTCGCCGCGGTCGATCCCGGTCACGTACACGCTGCGGGTCACGCGTGCTCTCCGTTCGGTCTTTCGTGGGGCACAAAAATCGCCCACCGAGGTGAGCAGAACCTTCTTGACGGTACCCGTAACGGGGGATAAGGCGCCCGTCGGACCTCCGGGCCCGTCCGGACAACCCGATAGGGCCAATCGGGTCATACATACCAGAAGCGACACCGTCCTGCCGGGCATGAAAGAATCGGACCGGCTCACCGGTATCGACGACACCGAGCAGGAGACACAGCACGATGCGCATCGGAGTTCTCACCGCAGGCGGCGACTGCCCTGGTCTGAACGCCGTGATCAGGTCGGTCGTGCACCGAGCGGTCACCACGTACGGCGACGAGGTCATCGGCTTCGAGGACGGTTACGCCGGCCTGCTCGACAGCCACTACCGCACCCTCGACCTCGACGCGGTCAGCGGCATCCTGGCCCGCGGCGGCACGATCCTCGGCTCCTCCCGCCTCGAGCGCGACCGGCTGCGCGAGGCCTGCGAGAACGTGGCGGACATCGCGCGCGACTTCGGCATCGACGTACTGATCCCGATCGGCGGCGAGGGCACGCTGACGGCGGCGCGCATGCTGCACGACGCGGGTCTGCCGGTGGTCGGCGTGCCGAAGACGATCGACAACGACATCTCCTCCACGGACCGCACCTTCGGCTTCGACACCGCGGTCGGCGTCGCCACGGAGGCGATGGACCGCCTCAAGACGACCGCCGAGTCCCACCAGCGCGTGATGGTCGTCGAGGTCATGGGCCGGCACGCCGGCTGGATCGCCCTGGAGTCCGGCATGGCGGCCGGCGCCCACGGCATCTGCCTGCCCGAGCGCCCCTTCGACCCGGCCGACCTGGTCAAGATGGTCGAGGAGCGCTTCGCCCGCGGCAAGAAGTTCGCGGTGGTCTGCGTGGCCGAGGGCGCGCACCCCGCCGAGGGCTCCATGGACTACGGCAAGGGCGACATCGACCAGTTCGGCCACGAGCGCTTCCAGGGCATCGGTACGGCGCTCGCGTACGAGCTGGAGCGCCGTCTCGGCAAGGAGGCCAAGCCGGTCATCCTGGGCCATGTGCAGCGCGGCGGTGTCCCCACGGCCTACGACCGCGTCCTCGCCACCCGCTTCGGCTGGCACGCCGTGGAGGCGGCGCACCGGGGCGACTTCGGCAAGATGACGGCGCTGCGCGGGACGGACATCGAGATGGTGCCGCTCGCGGAGGCGGTGACCGAGCTGAAGACGGTGCCGAAGGACCGGATGGACGAGGCGGAGTCGGTCTTCTAGGAACTGCCGGTCTCTCAGGAGCTGTTGTCCTGGACCGCGGCCCAGAAGTGGTCGACGATCCGGTCCAGGTAGGCGCGGCCGGAGTCGAGTGCCGTGCCGGCCGAAGCGCCCTCGCCCCAGTTCAGCGAGGCGACCATCTGCCCCTGGTAGTCCTGGTGGAGCTCCTGGAGGACGTCCTCCAGGAGGCGCCGGTCCAGCGGCACCAGCTTGGTCACCTGCCGGACGTACGCCTGCCAGCGCGTGGTCGCGGCACTGCGGAGCAGCTCGGCGAGCCTGGCCTCACGGCCGGTGACCGCGACGAAGTCCGGGATCGAGAGGTCGAGCACCTCGGCGAGGGCCGCGGACTGACGGTCGCCGCCGCGCCAGGTGTTCTCCTCCTCCATCTGGAGATACGCCCGCAGTTCGAGCCCGACGGCCCGCGCCACGTCCTCCGGGGCGAGCGCCCGGGCGATCCGGTGCTCGCCCAACGTTCTTGGTCTCCCGATGAGTTCACCGAGGGAACACCACAACACGCCCGCGAGGGCGGTGAGTTCGGGACTGCTGGGCGCGGTCAGTCCCCGCTCCCAGGCGACGACGAGATCCGGGGTGACGTAGGGCAGCCCGTACGAGGTACGCAGCCCGTAGGCGACATGCTCGGGCCCCATGTTCAGCGCGGACCGCAGCCGACGGGCGGCGGGGGCGTTGAAGGGCGGAGCCGAGGAGCTTGGCTGATTCGGCGGGTTCGGGTGGGCCGGGGGTTGGTGCACGGGGCACAAAATAGGGGTCCCTGGGTGCGGTGACTACGGTCCGTTCGGCCAGGAATACGGATTGTAGGAACGTACGGATCCGGCCAGAGAGGGGTCGGGCCGGGCAGTGGTGGCTCAAGGCGGGCGGCGATGAATATGCCGATCTACCTTGCCTTTTGCGCTTGACGGCCGTGAGGGGCGAGGTCGGCTTCGAAGGCGTGTGCGTCAAGGCGGAGCTGACGTGTGGGGATTTGGGGGTCCTGCGCGGGCGGCGCAATCCATACGGGTGGTTGACGAATCAACCGCCGAGACGCAGCCTATTCGACTGGCTGCCCGAGCAGAGTTGGTACGTCGGTGACTTGAGGGTGTCCCCGGTGCAGCGTTCATCGGGACCTCCGAGCACGGGGTGCTCGGCACGCGGTGGATCTACGACGGTGTTCACGATCCGGTCGTGATGGTGCAGTTGGGAGCCCTGCTGCGCGGTGAGGCCGTGCCGCAGCAGCAGAGCCGGAGTCATGCTCCTGATCCGACCGTTGTCGTCGACGGGATCGGTGCCGGGCCCGGTGACCCGCTCGATGTTCGGGTCAACCGCGTACTGCGCTCGGCCGAGGCCCCGCAGGGCTCGTCCGGGCGGCTCGTCGCCGGGTGGAACTGGCCGGACGGGACGCCGGCGCGGGGCGTACTCGCTGCCGTGGCACCGCAGTAGGGCCCCTGCCCCCCGGTCAATCGGCCGGCTGCCACAGCTCCAGTCGGTTGCCCTCGGGATCCGTGACCCAGCCGAAGCGGCCCACGCCCTCCATGTCCTGTGTCTCGTCGGAGACGTCCGCGCCCTTGGCGCGGAGTTGCGTGAGCATCGCGTCCAGGTCGCGGACCCGGAAGTTGAGCATGGTCTGCTGGGTGGGGGAGCCGAAGTAGTCGGTCTTGGGCTCGAAGGTCGCGAAGACCGTCGGGCCGGGGTCCTGGTGCCAGAGGCCGTGTTCGTCGGTGTCCAGGCCGAGGCAGTCGCGATACCAGGCGGTCAGAGCCTCCGGGTCCGTGGCCCGCAGGAAGTAGCCGCCGATTCCGAGTACACGTTCCATGGCGCCATCCTGCCCCAGGCCGGGCGGGTTCGCTCAGCCCTTGACGGCACCCCCCAGCGCGAAGCCGCCGCCCAGCCGTCGGGCGATCAGCACGTACAGCAGGATCACCGGCGTCGAGTAGACGACCGAGAACGCGGCCAGCTGCCCGTACGCCACCATTCCGCGGTTGCCGAAGAACTCGTTGATGCTCACGCTCGCCGGCATCTGGTCCGGGGTGAGCAGCAGCATGAAGGGGACGAAGAAGTTCCCCCACATCATGACGAAGGAGAAGATCGTCACGACCGCCACACCGGGGCCCATGAGGGGCAGGACGATGCGGATCAGGGACTGGAAGGCGGAGGCGCCGTCCGTCCAGGCCGCCTCCTCCAACTCCTTCGGGACGCCGTCCATGAAGTTCTTCATCAGCCAGATGGCGAAGGGGAGTTGGGAGGCGGCGAAGAAGAGGATCGTGCCCTGCATGGTGTCGATCAGGTTCACCTGCACGAAGAGTGCGTAGACCGGGACCATGATCGCCGTGATCGGCAGGCTCGTGGTGAACAGGATCGTCAGGAGGAAGGGCCGGTTGAGGCGGGACTTGAAGCGGGACAGGGGGTAGGCGGCCAGGGCCGCGCAGACCACCGTCAGCAGGGTCGCGCCGCCGCACAGGATGAGACTGTTGAGCAGCGGCGTGAAGGTGATGTCCTGCGTGAGGATCGCGTCGAAGTTGCCGAAGGTGAGGCCGTCGGGAGCCTTCACCCTGAGGTTCGCGTGCGGGTCCACCGAGGACAGGACGACCCAGATCAGCGGCAGCGCGAACGCGGCGGCGGCCACCAGGAGCCCCACGTCCGCGGCCAACCGCCGGGTTGTCCTGCGGTCGGCCAGGCGGGCGGAGCGGGGGAGTGTCCTTGAGAGTGCCATGCGGGTCAGACCTCCGTCCGCAGCAGTCGTACGTAGACGAGCGAGAACAGCGCGCCGACCACCAGCAGCAGCAACGCCACCGCAGTGCCGTAGCCGATCATGCTGTTCTGGAAGGCCTGTTCGTACATGAACAGGGGGAGCGTCTGGCTCTTGTCGCCCGGGCCGCCCCTCGTCATCACCCAGATCAGTCCGAAGACCGACAGGGTCTGGAGGGTGTTGAGCATCAGGTTCGTGCCGATGGAGCGGCGGATCATCGGGAGCGTGATGTGCCACATGCGGCGCCAGCCGCCCGCGCCGTCGACCTCGGCGGCCTCCGTGATCTCCTTCGGGATCTCGTTGAGCGCGGCCGTGTAGACCAGCATCGAGAAGGCCGTGCCGCGCCAGACGTTGGCGAAGGACACCGCGAGGATCGGGAGGGTGAACAGCCAGTTCTGGGACGGGAGATGGAGCCAGTCCAGGATGGCGTTCAGAGTGCCCTCGCGCCGGAAGAAGGCGTAGAGGAGGAAGCCCGCCACGACTTCGGGCAGGACCCACGCCGTGATCACGATCCCGCCGACGAGCGTGCGGATCGGCTTCGACGCGCGCTGCATGAGGGTGGCGAGCGCCAGGCCGAGCGTGTTCTGCCCGATCAGCGAGGACAGGACCGTGAACACCAGCGTCAGCCATACGGCGTTGAGGAACTCCTCGTCCTGGAAGGCCGCGCGGAAGTTCGCGAGGCCGACGAAGGAGGAGTGGGCCTGGCCGGTCAACTGGAGGTCGGTGAAGGCGATGTAGGCGCAGTAGCCGATCGGTCCCGCGAGGAAGAGCAGCAGGAGGATCACGGCGGGGGAGAGGGGGAGGAAGCGGGCCAGGGTGCGCGTGCGCGGGCGGCGCTGCGGGTCGGGTGTGCGGGGCGCCGGGCCCGGGGGGACTTTCGTCACGCCCGGGCCCGCCTGCTGCGGTGCGGTGGTCATCGGCGGTCGCCGCTCACTTCTCGATCACCTGGTTGTCGGTGGCCGACTTGAGATCGTCGTCGTACGAACTCGCCGCCTTCTCCACCGACGAGTCACCCGTCGTCACGGCCTCCATCGCCTCCTGGACGGCCGTGGAGACCTTCGGGTACGCGGGGTACGCCGGCCGGTAGTGCGTGCTCGCCACCAGGTCCGTGAAGAACTTGATGCCGGGCTGCGCGGTGGCGTACGAGGGGTCGCCCGCGACGTCCTTGCGGACCGCGATACCGGAGTTGGCGATGTACCACTTCTGGGCGTTCGCCTTGGTCTGCATGGTCTTGATGAAGTCGAAGGCGAGGTCGGGGTTGCCGGCCTTGGCCGGGACCGACCAGGTCCAGCCGCCGGACATGCTCACCTTGCCGGGCGCCTGGCCGTGCTGGGTGGGCATCGCGGCGAGGCCCAGCTTCTCGGACCACTCGGGCCATTCGTGGCCACTGCCCGGCAGCCAGTCCTGCGGCAGCCACGAGCCGTCGAGGTCGATGCCGAGCTTGCCCTTGGGCAGCAGTTCACCGCGGACCTGGGTGCCGAAGTTGGGGTCGAGGGCGTCGGAGACGTCCGGGCCGAGCTTCTCCTTGAAGACCGTCTCGACGAACTGAAGGGAGTCCTTGAACCCCTGGCTGCCGGCCACCCACTTCTTCGTCGCCTTGTCGTACAGCGGGTCCGTCTTGCCGTCGTTCGTGCCGTACAGCAGCATCTCGAAGGTCTGCATGGTGGACGCCTCGCCGGCCGGCTTGCCGGTGTAGACGTTGAGCGGGGTGACCCCGGGGACCTTCTCCTTGATCGTGCGGGCCGCGGCGAGCACGTCGTCCCACGTCTTGGGCTGCCAGGTCGCGGGCAGGCCCGCCTTCTTGAAGATGGCCTTGTCGTACCAGAGGCCCCGGGTGTCGGTGCCGTCCGGGACGCCGTACGTCTTGCCGTCCTCGCCCTGCGCGGCGGCCTTCGCGGTGTCGATGAACTGGTTCCAGTCCGGCCACTTGGCGAGGTAGCTGTCGAGCGGCTTCAGGTACCCGCTGGTGATGTCCGAGTTGATGAGGAAGGTGTCCTCGTAGACCAGGTCGGGGGCGGTCTTGGGGGAGCGGAGCATCTGCTGGAGCTTGGTGTAGTACTCCGAGTCCGGGGCCTTGATCGGGACGAGTTCGACCTTCTTGCCGGGGTTCTCCTTCTCGAACTGCTTCTTGATGTCCCCGAGGAAGTCGTCCATCACATGGATCGAGTTGTCGGTGGACTGTTTGAAGGAGATCTTCACGGTGTCCGGGTCACTCCCGGACCCGCTGCCACAGGCGGTGAGGCCGGTGGCGGCGACGGCGAGCGTGAGAAGAACGGTGAGCTGGGGGCGGACGGCGGTGGGGCGCACGGGACGACCTCCTACGGGCATGACTACGTTGTCGGCCGAGTTGGTTGCCCGCGAACGTAAGAGGAATGGTCTAGTCAGGTCAATGACCGTGCGGGTCACGTCTTGGTCGACGAGGGTTCTAACGCGTACGAACCCACCGATAAACCAGCTCGGGCCTTCCCACCTGGCCATACAACGGACTGCGCCCCGCCCGCCCCGCCTCCACCAGGTGCTCCAGATACCGCCTGGCGGTGATCCGCGAGATGCCCACCGCCACGGCGACCCCCGCTGCGGTCAGCCCCTCCTCGGCCTCCCGCAGCGCCCCGGTCACCCGCTCCAGGGTCGGCCCGCTCAGCCCCTTCGGCAGCGCGGCCGGTGAGGGCGCCCGCAGGGTCGCCAGCGCCCGGTCCACCTCGTCCTGGCCGCTCGCCTCGCCTGCGGCCCCCCGGAACTCCGCGTACCGCACGAGCCGGTCCCGCAGGGTCGCGAAGGTGAACGGCTTCAGCACGTACTGCACGACCCCCAGCGAGACCCCCTCCCGCACCACGGTCAGGTCCCGTGCCGAGGTCACCGCTATCACGTCCGCGTGATGACCGGCGGCCCGCAGCGACCGCGCGAACTGCAGCCCGTGCACATCGGGCAGATGCAGGTCGAGCAGGAGCAGATCCACCGGCGTACGGTCCAGCAGACGCCGCGCCTCCGCGCCGGTGTGCGCCTTGCCGACCGCCGCGAAGCCCGGCACCCGCCCGACGTACATGACATGCGCGTCCGCGGCCACGGGGTCGTCCTCGACGACCAGCACGCGGATCGGGTCGGCGGCGGGGCCCGTCATGCCGTGCCTCCCGGCCCACGCGAGGCCCGAACCGACGGGGATGCCGAGGGCGTGCCTTCTTGGGCCGCGGCCGCCGAGGTGACGACCGCCCGGTCGGCGGCTCCTCGGGTACGGGCTTCCTGAGGTGCGGTCTCCTCGGGCTCGGTCTGCGGGGCAGCGGGGTGAGGGTCTGTGGTCTTCGTGGCTGCGGGTTTCCACGCCGTGGCCTCGGAGGCGGCAGTTTCCGGGTCTGTGTGTTTCCGAGGCGTGCTTGGTCCCGTGAACTCCTGGGCCGGGGCTTTCCGGCCCGCGGTCTCCGACGCCTCGGCCTTCGGGGCCACGGTCTCCGGGGTCGGGGTCTTCCGCGTGCCGGTCTCTGGGCTCGCGGTCTCCCGCGCCACGGTCTCTGGGCTCGCGGTCTTCCGCGCCACGGTCTCTGGGCTCGCGGTCTTTCGCGCGCCGGTCTCCGGGCTCGCGGTCTCCCGCGCCCCGGTCTTCCACGCCCCGGTCTCCGGGCTCGCGGTCTCCCGCGCCCCGGCCTCTGGGGCAGCGGCTTCCCGGAGCGTGGTCTCCCCAGGGACAGGCTCGCGAGATGCCCGCTCGCGAGGCGCCGGCTTCTGAGGTGTCCGCTCCCGAGATGCCGCGTCCGAGTCCCCCGCTCGCACCGCCGTCCGCAACGGCATCCGTACGTCGAACTCCGCTCCGCCGCCGTCCGCCTCGGTCACCGTCAGTACTCCGCCGTGTCGCTGCACCGCCTGCCGGGCCAGGGCCAGGCCGAGGCCTCGGCCGCCCGGGCCCGACGGTTTCGTGGAGAAGCCGCGCTGGAAGACCATCTCGGCGTGGGCCGGATCGACCCCGGTGCCCGTGTCGGAGACCTTGAGGACCAGCTCGGCCGGTCCGGCGGAGCCGTCCGCGGGCGCGGTGTACGCCGTCACCGTCACCCGGGCCCGCACGCTGCCCTGGGCCGCGTCCACCGCGTTGTCGATGAGGTTGCCGAGGATCGTGACCAGGTCCCGGGGCGGGAGCGAGGGCGGCAGCAGGCCGTCGTCGAGACGGCTGTCCTCCGACACCACCAGCTCCACGCCCCGCTCGTTCGCCTGCGCCGTCTTGCCGAGCAGCAGGGCGGCCAGTACCGGTTCGCCCACCGCGGCCACCACCTGGTCGGTCAGTGCCTGGGCCAGCTCCAGTTCGGCGGTGGCGAAGTCGACGGCCTCCTCGGCGCGGCCCAGTTCGATGAGTGAGACGACCGTGTGCAGCCGGTTCGCCGCCTCGTGGGCCTGCGAGCGCAGCGCCTGCGTGAAACCGCGCTCCGAGTCCAACTCGCCCATCACGGACTGGAGTTCGGTCACGTCCCGGAGTGTGACGACCGTGCCGCGGCGCTCACCGCCCGACACCGGCGAGGTGTTGACCACCAGCACCCGGTCCGCCGCCAGATGCACCTCGTCCACCCGCGGCTCCGACGCCAGCAGCGCGCCGGTCAGCTGTGCGGGCAGACCCAGCTCGGCCACCGATCGGCCCACCACGTCACCGGCCACACCCAGCAACTCCCGTCCACCGTCGTTGATCAGCGCCACACGGTACTGCCCGTCGAGCATCAACAGCCCCTCGCGTACGGCATGCAGTGCCGCCTCGTGATAGTCGTGCATGTGGCTGAGCTCGGCCGCGTTCATGCCGTGGGTGTGGCGGCGCAGCCGGGCGTTGATGACGTAGGTGCCGAGGCCGCCGAGCGCGAGGGCGCCGGCCGCGACGCCGAGCATGGTGGCCAGCTGGGCCCGGACCCGTTCGCTGATCGCCTCGACCTTGATGCCGGCGCTGACCAGGCCGATGATCACGTGGTCGTCGTTCTCGATGGGTGTGACCGCGCGGACCGAGGCGCCGAGGGTGCCGGTGTAGGTCTCGGTGATGGTCTCGCCCCTGAGCGCGCGGTCGATGTGACCGAGGAAGGGCCGGCCGATCTGGTCGGGGCTCGGGTGGGTCCAGCGGATCCCCCGCGGATCCATGATCGTGACGAAGTCGACCTCGGTGTCCGCCATCACCTTCATCGCGTAGGGCTGGAGCTCGACGCTGGGGCGGGCGGTGGCGATCGCCTCGTGCACCGACGGCGAGTCCGCGACCGAGCGGGCCACCGCCGTCGCCTGCCGCCCGGCGGCGTCCTCGGCCTGCCGCTCGTCGTTGACGTACGTGAACACCGCGTAACCGGCCACGAGCACCGCTATCAGCACGGCCTGCATGGCGAAGAGCTGGCCGGCCAGGCTGCGGGGGCTCGGGACGGGGATGCGCATGACGTCAGTGTGCCTCGCACGTTAAGTGTGAACTAAATGAACGGAAGGGTGACCGGGCTCACAGGGCGGGAGATAGTCACCGCAATACGGAAGCAATATGGCCGGTTCCGGCCTCCGTTTCCAGCCGTTCGTCCCCCCATTCTCCCCCGCTCCACCCCACCCCCCACTTCGCCCGACCCGGACGTGAGCCGCACGCCGGTCCTACCGACGAAGACGTCAAGGAGGCAGCCGTGACGACGACGCCTACGGCACCTGCCGCGCCCGCCGCGAAGCGGGACCGCACCCACTATCTGTACATCGCCGTCATCATCGCGGTGGCGCTCGGCATCGCCGTGGGTCTGATCTGGCCCGACGCCGGGATCGAGCTCAAGCCGCTCGGTACGGGCTTCGTCAACCTGATCAAGATGATGATCTCGCCGATCATCTTCTGCACGATCGTGCTCGGCATCGGTTCCGTACGGAAGGCCGCCAAGGTCGGCGCCGTCGGCGGTATCGCGCTCGGCTACTTCCTGGTGATGTCGCTGGTCGCCCTGGGCATCGGCCTGGTCGTCGGCAACATCCTGCACCCGGGCGACGGACTGCACATCACCGACGCGATCAAGGCGTCCGGACACGACCAGGTGTCGGCCGACGCGCTGCCGCCCGTCGACTTCGTCCTGTCGATCATCCCGCTGACCTTCGTCTCCGCCTTCACCGAGGGCCAGGTCCTGCAGACCCTGCTGATCGCCCTGCTCGCCGGCTTCGCGCTCCAGGCGATGGGTTCGACCGGCCAGCCGATCCTGCGCGGTGTCGAGCACATCCAGCGGCTCGTCTTCCGCATCCTCGCCATGGTCATGTGGGCCGCCCCGATCGGCGCCTTCGGCGCGATCGCCGCGGTCGTCGGCTCCGCCGGTGTCGACGCGCTCAAGAGCCTCGCGGTCCTGATGCTCGGCTTCTACGTGACCTGTGTGCTGTTCGTCTTCATCGTGCTCGGCCTGATGCTGCGGCTCATCGCGGGGCTGAACATCCTCGTGCTGTTCAAGTACCTGGCCCGGGAGTTCCTGCTCATCCTGTCGACCTCCTCCTCCGAGTCCGCGCTGCCGCGGCTCATCGCGAAGATGGAGCACCTGGGCGTCAGCAAGCCCGTCGTCGGCATCACCGTCCCGACCGGCTACTCCTTCAACCTCGACGGCACCATGATCTACATGACCATGGCGTCCCTCTACATCGCCGACGCCCTGGGCACCCCGATGTCCATCGGCGAGCAGATCCCGCTGCTGCTCTTCCTGCTGCTCGCCTCCAAGGGCGCGGCGGGCGTCAGCGGCGCCGGCCTCGCCACGCTGGCCGGTGGTCTGCAGTCGCACAAGCCGGCCCTGGTGGACGGCGTCGGTCTGATCGTCGGCATCGACCGCTTCATGAGCGAGGCCCGCGCCCTGACCAACTTCGCGGGCAACGCGGTCGCCACCGTCCTGATCGGCACCTGGACCAAGGAGATCGACAACGAGCGCGTCCGCCAGGTGCTCGCCGGCGAGCTGCCCTTCGACGAGACGACCCTGCTCGATGAGGGGGACGACGCCCCGGTCGAACTCCCGGAGCAGGGTGGCGAGAAGGAACTCGCCAAGGCCTGAGGAACGGCCCGCAGGACGCCGGGTGGCTGGGTGTTCCCCCCGTCGCTCAGCCGCCCGGCCCACTTCTTGCGACGCTCAGCTTCGCCACCAGTTCGGTGGCGTCGGAGGCGGGTACGCCCGCCGCGGTCAGCACGGTGACCGCGGTGGCGCGACCCGCCTCCCGCGCTGTCAGCAGCCCGTCGTTGACCGCGTCCACCACCGCGAACAGCATCTGCTCGTGCACGTACGCCAGTGCGGCGGCCGGCAGGGGCGAGGTGAACTCGCCCGAGTCCAGGCCCGCTTGGATCACCTCGGTGAAGCCCTCGCGCACGGGTGCCAGCCGGGCCCGGATGCCCTGCACGGTGACACTGCGCTGGGCCAGCGCGACCAGGATGCGGTAGCGGTCGGCGACCTCCCACACCGCGAGCGTGCCGCCGGCCAGCGCCTCCACCGGCCCCTCGGTCGCCTTCAGTCCCGCGACGCGCGCCTCGGCCACCGCCACCACGGCACCGTCGACGAGGGTCGCGATCAGCGCCTCACGGTTCGGGAAATGCCCGTACACCGTCCGTCGTACGACGCCCGCGGCGCGCGCGATCTGGTCCATGGACGCGTCGGGATCGCGCAGCAGCTCGGCGAGCGCGACGTCCAGGATGCGACGCCGGTTGGCTTCGGCGCGGCTGCTGCTACCCGTGGTCATGGACGCCAGTGTGCCTCTTCCCACGTTATTTGCACAAGGGTGTGTAATTCCGTCGGCCGGGCCGATCCTCACCGACCTCTTACCCTCGTCCACTAGCCTGCCGCGCCGGTCCAATACCGGCGCGGCAGGCCACTTCTCTTTGGAGGCGCGGGGGATGAAGATCGACTGGGACCGGCGGACGTGTGCGCGCAAGGGGCACGTCACCTACGCGCCGGACGACCCCCGGCTGCGGGTGCGCCTGCACGCGCAGACCGCCCTCGGGGACGTCTGGCGCTGTCTGCGCTGCGGCGACTTCGCGCTCGGCGAGCCGCACGGTTCGGGACCGGCCGACGAGGCGCCGCTGGTGCCGCGCGGCAAGGTGCTGCGCGACCTGTTCATCCTGCGCTTCCTGGCGATCGAGCGGGCCGTGCGCGGGGTGTTCATCGTGCTGGTCGCGGCGGCGGTGTGGAAGTTCAGCAACAGCCAGGACGCGGTGCGCAGGCTCTTCGACGAATACCTCGACGTCCTCCGCCCCGTCTTCAAGCACTTCCACTACGACCTCGACCACTCACCGGTCGTCGGCACCATCCAGAAGACGTTCGGCTACAAGCACTCCACGCTCGTCCTGGTCGCCGCCCTGCTGGTGGTGTACGCGCTGATCGAGCTCGTCGAGGCCGTCGGGCTCTGGTACGCCAAGCGCTGGGCGGAGTATCTGACGGTGGTCGCCACCGCCGCCTTCCTGCCGCTGGAGATCTACGAACTCACCGAGCACATCAGCTGGTTGAAGATCGCCACCCTGGTCCTCAACGTCCTCGCCGTGCTCTACATCGCCCTCGCCAAGCGGCTGTTCGGGCTGCGCGGCGGACGCAAGGCCTTCGACGAGGAGCGGGAGAGCGCGTCCCTGCTGGAGGTGGAGACGTCCGCCGGGGTGCTGGTCTGAACACAACCGGGATGCCGGCCCGAGACCGGCGGGGGCCGATCGGGGACAATCGCCGCAAATGCTTTGACCCGCCCCCGCGTACGGCCGCACGCTGGGAGGCCTGACACGACCGGTCGGACCAAGGCGGAGGCCAGCATGGGGGAAACGGGCGGAGTCGAGCTCGTCAGCTCGGAGGAGTACGAGCGCAGGTACGGCGCGGGACGGGACCCCTCGCCGCTGTCACTGGAGCGGATCAACGAACTCTTCTACGAGTTCCTCGCCGCGGTCGCGCGGCCCAAGGACAAGGAACAGGACGCGGCCCGCAACCTGACCAGGCGGCTGCGCGAACACCTCGGCGGCGCGCCCGCCGACCGGCCCGTGGTCAAGGCCGCGTACCCGCCGTACGACCTGCCCAACGTGCATCTCGCGCTGGAGAACTGGTTCACCCCGGACGGCCGCTCCTACGAGCTGGTCGGCATGCGCGGCGCGCAGCACCACGGCGATCTCACCCTCGGCGACATCCTCGAAGCCGCCGACCGTTACGACCGGTTCACCATCGGCGCCGTGGACTACGCGCACCTGCCGATCGCGCCGGACGAGGAACTCGCCTGCGTCTCCTGCGGGTTCTACCTCGGCGTGGAGGGCGACAATCGCTTCGCGGTGCTGCTGCGCGGCCCGGCCGACGAGTACGGACGCAACAAGGTCGAGATCGAAGTCCTCGCCCAGGACAAGGAGTTCGCGGACCGGCTGCTCGCCGAGATCGACGCCCTCGTGCACGAGCTCAACATCTTCCGGGGCCAGGTGCTCTCCTTCGAGGGCTCCCAGTTCCGGCACGGCCTCGGCCCGTTCAGTTTCCACCGGCGCCCCGGACTGACCCGCGAGGACATCGTGCTCCCCGAGGGACTCCTGGAGCGCGTGGAGCGTCAGGTCGTCGGCGTGGCCCGGCGCCGCGAGCAGCTGCGCGCCGCCGGCCAGCACCTGCGCCGCGGACTGCTCCTGTACGGGCCGCCCGGCACCGGCAAGACCCACACGATCCGCTATCTCCTCTCCCACCTCCCCGAGTTCACCGTGGTGATCCTGTCCGGCGAGAGCATCGACGCCATCGGCCCCGCGTGCGCCCTGGCCCGCATGCTCCAGCCCGCGCTGGTCGTCCTGGAGGACTGCGACCTGATCGCGGAGGCCCGCGACCACGGCGCCGGCGAACAGCCCCTGCTCTTCCAGGTGCTGAACGAGATGGACGGTCTCGGCGACGACGCCGACGTGGCCTTCCTGCTCACCACCAACCGCGCCGACCTGCTGGAGCCGGCCCTCGTCCAGCGCCCCGGCCGCGTCGACCTCGCGGTCGAGGTCCCGCTGCCGGACGAGTCTGGCCGCGCCGCCCTGTTCGCCCTCTACGGCAGCGGCCTCGGCCTCGGCACGGACATCACCGAGGAGGTCGTGACCCGCACGGAGGGCACGACGGCTTCCTTCACCAAGGAACTGGTCCGGCGCTCCGTACTGATCGCCGCCGAGCGCGAGTCGGACACCACCGAAGCGGCCGACGTCCGCGCCGCCCTCGACGAACTCCTCTCCGACCGCGACCGGTTGACCCGCCGCCTGCTCGGGGCGCGGGACGGGAGCGAGGACGAGTGGCCCCCGGACACCAAGGACGACGAGGGTCCCGGGATCGAGCCCTTGCCCTGACGCCGACGTCAAGGATTACGTTCATGGACATGCGAATCGGCGAGCTGGCCGCACGGGCCGGGACCACGACGCGGACGCTCAGGTACTACGAGTCGCGCGGGCTGCTGCCCGCGCGGCGCTCCGGGAACGGCTACCGGACGTACGACGAGAGCGACCTGAAGCTGCTCGGGCAGATCAGGACGCTCCAGGACTTCGGGTTCGACCTGGAGGAGACGCGGCCGTTCGTGGAGTGTCTGCGGGCCGGGCATCCGGAGGGCGACACCTGTCCCGCCTCGCTCGCGGTCTACCGGCGCAAGCTGGCCGAACTGGACTCCCTGATCGGGGAGTTGCAGGCCGTGCGGGCGACGATCGGGGTGCGGCTGGCCTCCGCCGAGGGCGACTCACCGTTGTGCGAACTCGGAGGGCGGGACCTGTGATCAAGGCGGCAGGCGTGACGGAAGTGACGGACGCGGATTTCGCGGCGGAGGTGATCGGGGCCGAGCTGCCGGTGCTGGTGGAGTTCACGGCGGACTGGTGTCCGCCGTGCCGGCAGATGGGACCGGTGCTCAGCGCGCTGGCCGAGGAGGAGGGTGAGCGCCTGAAGGTGGTCCAGCTGGACGTGGACACCAACCCGGAGACCACCAACGCCTACCGGGTGCTGTCGATGCCGACCTTCATGGTCTTCCGGGGCGGTGAGCCGGTGAAGGCGATGGTGGGGGCCCGGCCCAAGCGGCGGCTGCTTGAGGAACTGGCCGACGTGATCTGAGCCCTGGTACGAAAGAAATCCCCCGAGCAATTGCGCTCGGGGGATTTCTTTGCGTATATTCAATGGTTCGCGACTTCAGGGCGTGAAGACGCGAAGAGGCTTAGTGAGCACACTATATCTGCTCGGGAGTGGAATTGTCAAACAGCGATGAAATTCGCGGTGAGCAGGAATTCATCGACGGACTGTACGCGCGGGTCGACGCCCTGCGCGGGGACACCGAGAGCGGTGTCACGGACGCGCTCGGGCAGGGCAACACGCCGATGCAGGCCCGGCTGGAGCGGGACATCCTGGTCGCCGAGCGGTCCGGGCTGCTCGCCGCGCTGAACGCGGTGGACGGCTCGCTCTGCTTCGGCCGCATCGACCTCACCGCGGGCGGCAACCACCACATCGGCCGGATCGGTCTGCGCACCGACGACGCCGAGCGCACGCCGATCCTGATCGACTGGCGGGCCGCCGTCGCCCGCCCCTTCTACCTGGCCACCGGCCACACCCCGATGGGCCTGCGCAGGCGCCGGCACATCACCACCAGCGAGCGCGCGGTGACCGCGCTGCACGACGAGATCCTCGACCTGGGCGACCAGGAGCGCACCGGCCACGAGGACCCGACCGGCGACGCCGTGCTGCTCGCCGCGCTGAACTCCGCGCGCACCGGTCGCATGAACGACATCGTGCAGACCATCCAGGCCGAGCAGGACGAGATCATCCGCGCGCCCCATCGCGGGGTCCTGGTCGTCGAGGGCGGCCCCGGCACCGGCAAGACCGCGGTCGCCCTGCACCGGGCCGCGTATCTCCTCTACGAACACCGCGAACTGCTCGCCAAGCGTGCCGTCCTCATCGTCGGACCCAACCCCGCCTTCCTCGGCTACATCGCCGAGGTGCTGCCCTCGCTCGGCGAGACGGGCGTGCTGCTCGCGACCGTCGGCGAACTCTTCCCCGGCGTCAGGGCGAAGGCCGCCGACACGCGTGAGGCGGCCGCGGTCAAGGGCCGCGCCGACATGGCGGACGTGCTCGCCGACGCCGTACGCGACTGGCAGTCGCTGCCCGATCCGGTGATCGCGATCGAGCACGACCGCGAGATCCTCATGCTCGACGACGGCCTGGTGAGCGTCGCCCGCGAGCGCACCCGGGCCGCCCGGCTGCCGCACAACGTGGCCCGTGAGCACTTCGAGGGGCACATCCTCAACACGCTCACCGACATGGTCGCCGAACGCATCGGCACGGACCCGTTCGACGGCGGCAACCTGCTCGACCCGAGCGACATCACCCAGATCCGTGACGATCTCGCCGAGAACCCCGAAGTGTGGGCCGCCATCGACCAGTTGTGGCCGCGGCTGACCCCGCAGCGGCTGGTCGCGGACTTCCTCGCCGACCCCGTGGGCTACCTCCCCGACGAGGACGCCGCCGCCATCCGCCGCCCGGCGACCCGCGAGTGGACGGTCGCGGACGTGCCGCTACTCGACGAGGCGGCCGAACTGCTCGGCGTGGACGAGCGGTTGGCGCGGGCGCGGGCCGACCGCGAGCGGGAGACGCAGGTCGCCTACGCGCAGGGCGTGCTGGACGTCTCCTACGCCTCGCGCACCTACGAGTTCGACGACAAGGACGAGGAGGACTCCGAGGTCCTGTCGGCGCACGACATCATCGACGCGGAGCGGTTCGCCGAGCGGCAGGAGGAGGACGACCACCGCAGCGCCGCCGAGCGCGCGGCGGCCGACCGCACCTGGGCGTTCGGGCACATCATCGTCGACGAGGCCCAGGAACTCTCCCCGATGGCCTGGCGGTTGCTCATGCGGCGCAGCCCGACCCGCTCGATGACCCTGGTCGGCGACCCCGCGCAGACCGCGGAGGCGGCCGGCGTCGGCTCCTGGGAGAAGATCCTCGACCCGTACGTCGCCGACCGCTGGACGCACACCCGCCTCGGCGTCAACTACCGCACCCCCGCCGAGATCATGGACCTCGCCGCGGCCGTGGTGCGCGCCGAGCACCCCGGCTTCGAACCGCCGAGTTCGGTGCGGTCCACGGGCGTACGGCCCTGGGTGCGCGCCACCGACGACCTGCCCGGCGCCGTCGCCAAGGCGGTCGGGGAGCTGACGCCCGCCGAGGGTCGGCTGGCCGTCATCGCCCCGCGCAACCTGCACCGCAGGCTGGCCGCGCGGCTCGACGGAGTGACGGCGGGCGCCGAACCCGACCTGACGCAGCAGGTCGTACTCCTCGATCCGCGGCAGGCCAAGGGTCTTGAGTTCGACTCGGTGCTGGTGGTGGAGCCGGGGCGGTACGGGACGAGCGACCTGTACGTGGCGCTGACCCGGGCCACCCAGCGGCTCGGGGTGCTGCACACCGGGCGGCTGCCGAAGGCGCTGGCCGACGCCGTCAGCGGGTCGTAGCGGTGGCCGTGGGGGAGGCGGAGGCCGGCGGATAGCTGGGGTGCAGGGCGGGGTCGAGCGGGGCGAGCGACGCGCACAGGGCGGTCGGGAAGGCGGGCTCGACCTTCAGCACGTCCGTGCAGCCGCCCGCCGAGCTCCGGGCGATCGTCTTCCAGCCGGCCTTGGTCGCCCGGAAGAAGAAGCGGTCGCCCAGCCGGGACGTGCACGCGGAGTTCTTCGTGTCGTCGCCGCACGCCGGTCCGGTGGGCCAGGAGAAGTCCAGCACCAGCCACTTGCCGTCGCAGTGCTCGGAGTCGCGGTAGGTGTGCGCGGGCGCGCCGACGGCCAGCAGGGCCTGGTCGTAGGAGCCGGGGGAGCAGCCGGTGGCGGGCGGGTCGCAGCCCAACTCGCCGCACAGGCGCAGGGCGGGCAACTTGGCGCCCTCGGCGGTGAACACCGTGTCGTTGTCGACGGACAGATGCCGGTCGCCGAGTGCCTGCGGCAGCCGGACCTGTGCGGTGGCCCGGGTCTCCTCGGTGCATCCCGAGCGCCGGTCGCCCGACGGTGAGTCGAAGGTGAGCTGCACCCACACGGTCCGGGCGTCGGAGCCGGTGACCTTCGCCTTGAAGTCCCGCACACACGGGTTCCTGCCGTGCGGTACGTCCGCGTCGACGCTCAGTGTCCGGTGGTCACCGGCGAGCCGGGCCGCGGTGACCCGGGCGGGCTGGGCGAGCGTCCACGGGATCGGTCCCGTCGCGGTTGCGGTCGCCGTCGCCGAGCCCCGGCCGGCCACCTCGGTCCCGCACCCGGCGAGCAGCAGTACGGCGAGCGCGCACAGCGCGGCCACCACCGACCTGTTGGATCGCACGCGCGACAACCCCCCCCGTGGGCGCACCGACGTTGACCCGGGCAACTATAGAACGCCCCACCCGCCTCAGGCGGGCCGCAGCCAGACCGTCGCCAACGGCGGCAGCGTCAGCCGGATGCTGGCCGGACGGCCGTGCCAGGCCTGCGGTTCCGGCTTGATGTCGTCCGGGTTGGTGACGTCGCTGCCGCCGTACTTGCCGAGGTCGGTGTTGAGGGTCTCGGCCCAGGCCGGGATGTCGTCGGGGACACCGAGGCGGTAGTCGTGGCGGACGACGGGGGCGAGGTTGGAGACCGCGAGGAGCGGGCCCCCTTCGGCGTCGTAGCGCAGGAACGCGAAGACGTTGTCCTCGGCCGCGTCACCGACGATCCACTGGAAGCCGGCCGGTTTGATGTCCTGCTGCCACAGGGCGGGGGTGTGGCGGTAGACGATGTTGATGTCCCGGACGAGGTCGCGGACGCCCCGGTGATCGGGCTCGGCGCCGTAACCCGGGTCCAGGAGCCACCAGTCGGGGCCGTAGGCCTCGGACCATTCGGAGCCCTGGGCGAACTCCTGGCCCATGAAGAGGAGTTGTTTGCCGGGGTGGGCCCACATGAAGGCGAGGTAGGCGCGCAGGTTGGCGCGCTGCTGCCACCAGTCACCGGGCATCTTGGAGACCAGCGAGCCCTTGCCGTGCACGACTTCGTCGTGGGAGATGGGCAGGACGTAGTTCTCGCTGTAGGCGTACACCATCGAGAACGTCATCTCGTTGTGGTGGAACTTGCGGTGCACGGGATCGTGGCTCATGTAGTCCAGCGAGTCGTGCATCCAGCCCATGTTCCACTTCAGCCCGAAGCCCAGACCGCCGAAGCCGCCCGGACCGACGTGATGGGTTGCCCGCGTGACGCCGTCCCACGCCGTGGACTCCTCGGCGATGGTCACCACGCCCGGCACCCGCCGGTACACCGTCGCGTTCATCTCCTGGAGGAACGCCACCGCGTCCAGGTTCTCCCGGCCGCCGAACTCGTTCGGCAGCCACTGGCCGGGCTCGCGCGAGTAGTCGAGGTAGAGCATGGAGGCGACCGCGTCGACCCGCAGTCCGTCGATGTGGAACTCCTGGCACCAGTACACGGCGTTCGCCACCAGGAAGTTGCGCACCTCGCGCCGGCCGTAGTCGAACTCCAGCGTGCCCCAGTCGGGATGCGCCGACCGCAGCGGGTTCTCGTGCTCGTACAGCGGCCGCCCGTCGAACTCCGCCAACGCCCAGTCGTCGCGCGGGAAGTGGGCCGGCACCCAGTCCATCAGTACGCCGATCCCGGCCTGGTGCAGGGCGTCCACCAGGAACCGGAAGTCGTCGGGCGTGCCCAGGCGGGCCGTCGGCGCGTAGAAGCCGGTGACCTGGTAGCCCCAGGAACCGCCGAAGGGGTGCTCGGCGATCGGCATCAGCTCGACGTGCGTGAAACCGAGGTCCTTGACGTACTCGGGGAGCTGCTCGGCGAGTTGACGGTATGTCAGTCCGGGCCGCCAGGACGGCAGGTGGACCTCGTAGACCGAGAACGGCGCCTCGTGCACGGGGATGTCGGCGCGGCGGGCCAGCCACTCCTCGTCGTGCCACTCGTAGTGCGAGGCGGTCACCACGGACGAGGTGTTCGGCGGGACCTCCGTGCGACGGGCCAGCGGGTCGGCGCGCTGGGTCTTCGAACCGTCCTGCCGGATCAGCTCGAACTTGTACAGCTCGCCCTCGCCGATGCCCGGCACGAACAGCTCCCACACCCCGGAGGAGCCGAGGGAGCGCATCGGATACCCGCTGCCGTCCCAGAAGTTGAAGGTGCCGGCCACGCACGCGCCCCGCGCGTTCGGCGCCCACACCGAGAAGCGGGTGCCGGTCACGCCCTGGTGCGTCATCGGGTGCGCGCCGAGCACGTGCCACAGCTCCTCGTGCCGGCCCTCCCCGATCAGATGCAGGTCCAGCTCGCCCAGTGTGGGCAGCAGACGGTACGCGTCCTCGACCTCCTGCTCCGACCCCTCGTACGCCACGAGCAGGCGGTATTCCGGTACCTCGGACAGCGGCGCCAGACCGGAGAAGAACCCGCCCCCGTCGTCCTCCAGCTCGACGCGCAGGTCCCCGGCGACGACGGTGACGGCCTGCGCGTACGGCCTGAACGCCCGGAACGCGACACCGCCCGGCACCGGGTGCGCGCCGAGCACGCCGTGCGGGTCGTGATGGGTGCCGGTGACGAGACGGTCGCGGTCGGCGGAGGGCATGACCGGGGAGACGGGCGTGACGGGTGCCGGTGCCTCCGGCGGTGGGGCGGGGATCGACTCGGTGAGCTTCTGTGCGGGCGTCTCCTCCGCCGAGATCGCCTTCACCGAGATCGTCTTCGACGTGGCCTTCTTCGACGTGGCCTTCTTGCTCACCTCTTTCTTGGCCGAGGTTTTCTTGGCTGAGGCTTTCTTGGAGGCAGCCTTCTTCGTCGTGCCCTTCTTGGCCGCCGCCTTCTCCGCCGGGACAGTCTTCTCGGCGGCCTTCTCAGCGGCTTGTTCCGTGGCCTTCTTCGCAGGCTTCTTCGGGGCCTGCGCGTCGGCCGTCTTCTTCGCGTGCGAACCGCTGGACGAGGGGCGGGGGGTCACGGGCGGCGCCTCCTAGGCGAAAGCTGGGAACTCAGATCAGGTCGGATGTGGCGTAACGCTCGATCGCCGCCATGGGTACGGGGAGCCAGTCGGGGCGGTGCCGGGCCTCGTACACGACCTCGTATATGGCCTTGTCGGTCTCGTACGCACGCAGCAGTACGGGATCGGTGCGCGGGTCGGTGCCCGCGGCCTCCGCGTAGCCGGAGCAGTACGCGGCCCGGCAGGCCGCCGCCCACTCAGGTGCGGGCGGGCCCGCCGAGTGGGCCGCGTAGTCGAAGGAGCGGAGCATGCCCGCGACGTCCCGTGCCACCGGCTGCGGCAGCCGGCGCTCGGCGAGCGGCTTCGAAGGCTCGCCCTCGAAGTCGATCAGCGACCACTCCCCGTCGGCCGAGCGCAGACACTGTCCGAGGTGCAGGTCGCCGTGGATGCGCTGCGCGGTCCAGGTGTGGCCCTCGGCCGCCAGGTCCGCCAGCGCCTCGAACGCGGAGTGCAGTCCGAGCACGTACGGCCGCAGCGCGGGCACCGCCTGTGCCGCCGCGTCCAGCCGCTCGACCATGCCGTCGACCAGCGGCCGCAGCTGGGCGTGGCCCAGCGTGACGGTCGGCAGCGCGCGGGCGAGCGCGGTGTGCACCTCGGCGGTGGCCCGCCCCAGCGCCCGCGCCTCGCCGGTGAAGTCCTCGCCCTTGGCCAGCTCCCGCAGGGCCAGCTCCCAGCCGTCCGTCGCACCCCGCACGAAGGGCTGGAGCACGCCCAGCACGTACGACTGGCCGTCCAGCTCGGAGCGCAGCCACGCCGTCGGCGCGGGCACCCGGGGGGAGCCCTCGCGGGCGAGCGCGAGCGGGAGCTCCAGGTCGGGGTTGACGCCGGGCACGATCCGGCGCAGCAGCTTCAGGATGAACGTATCGCCGTATACGACCGACGAATTCGACTGCTCGGCGGTCATCAGGCGGGGCACCAGGTCCTCGTCGATCTCCTGGCCCGGGTCCCGCTCGAAGCGAAGCCCGCCGATGCGTGCCTGGGTGCGCAGCGCCTCCAGGAGCACCTCGGCGGGCCGGGTGTCGTACAGGGCGTCGTACACCGTCCGTCCGGCGAGCGCGCCCTCCTCCGCGTGTCCGATCAGCGCGGGCGCCAGCCGTGGTGGCAGCGCCTCGCGCACGCCTATGAGGAGCTGGTAGCAGTCCCCTGAGGACTGCGGCTGCTCGGCGACGACCAGCAGGTGGTAGAGGCCGAGCCGGGAGCCGGCCGGCAGCAGCTCGGTGGCCGCGACCAGCGTGAACCCGGTGACGGGACGCCCCTTGCCCGCGAACCAGCGCTGCCTGGGCAGCCATTCCCGCAGCAGTGGGTCCAGTGACGCGAGGAGGCCGGTACTTGTCGCGTCGAAGCGGGTGACCGTGTCCGACATGAGCCTCATGTCCTTTCCCCGGGGGGTCGGGGTGTTACTGATGCGTGCCCCGGGTGGGACAGTGGAAACCGCCCCACCCTGGGGTTCTATGCGGCGTCCTTGCGGAGCCGGAACCAGTAGAAGCCGTGCCCGCCGAGGGTCAGCAAGTACGGCAGCTCGCCGATGGCCGGGAATCGCACCCCGCCGAACAGCTCCACCGGATGCCGTCCGCTGAAGGCCCGCAGGTCGAGTTCCGTCGGCTGCGCGAACCGCGAGAAGTTGTTCACGCACAGCACCAGATCGTCCTCGTGCTCCCGCAGGAAGGCGATCACCGCCGGGTTCGACGACGGCAGTTCCGTGTAGGTGCCGAGGCCGAAGGCGTGGTTCTGCTTACGGATCTCGATCATCCGTCGGGTCCAGTGCAGCAGCGAGGAGGGCGACGACATCGACGCCTCGACGTTGGTGACCTGGTAACCGTGGACGGGGTCCATGATGGTCGGCAGGAAGAGTCGGCCGGGGTCGCAGGAGGAAAACCCTGCGTTGCGGTCGGGTGTCCACTGCATCGGGGTGCGGACCGCGTCGCGGTCGCCGAGCCAGATGTTGTCGCCCATGCCGATCTCGTCGCCGTAGTAGAGGATCGGCGAGCCCGGGAGGGACAGCAGGAGAGCCGTGAACAGCTCGATCTGGTTGCGGTCGTTGTCCAGGAGGGGCGCGAGCCGGCGGCGGATGCCGATGTTGGCGCGCATGCGGGGGTCCTTCGCGTACTCCGCCCACATGTAGTCGCGCTCTTCGTCGGTGACCATTTCGAGGGTCAGCTCGTCGTGGTTGCGCAGGAAGATGCCCCACTGGCAGTTCTTGGGGATGGCCGGGGTCTTCGCGAGGATCTCGGAGACGGGGTAGCGCGATTCCCTGCGCACCGCCATGAAGATGCGGGGCATGACCGGGAAGTGGAAGGCCATGTGGCACTCGTCGCCGCCGCTGGCGTAGTCGCCGAAGTAGTCGACGACGTCCTCGGGCCACTGGTTCGCCTCGGCCAGGACCACCGTGTCCGGGTAGTGGGCGTCGATCTCCTTGCGGACCCGCTTGAGGAACTCGTGGGTTGCCGGAAGGTTTTCGCAGTTGGTGCCCTCCTGTTGGTACAGGTAGGGCACGGCGTCGAGGCGGAAGCCGTCGATGCCCAGATCCAGCCAGAACCGCAGCGCGGAGATCATCTCCTCCTGCACGGCCGGGTTCTCGTAGTTGAGATCCGGCTGGTGGGAGAAGAAGCGGTGCCAGAAGTACTGCTTGCGGACCGGGTCGAAGGTCCAGTTGGAGGCCTCGGTGTCGACGAAGATGATCCGGGCTTCCGGGTACTGCTTGTCGTCGTCGGCCCAGACGTAGTAGTCGCCGTAGGGCCCCTCGGGGTCCTTTCTGGACTCCTGGAACCACGGGTGCTGGTCGCTGGTGTGGTTCATGACGAAGTCGATGATGACGCGCATCCCGCGCTGGTGGGAGGCGTCCACGAACTCGACGAAGTCGGCGAGGTCACCGAACTCCGGCAGTACGGCCGTGTAGTCCGAGACGTCGTAACCGCCGTCCCGCAGCGGGGACTTGAAGAAGGGCGGCAGCCAGATGCAGTCGATGCCCAGCCACTGGAGGTAGTCCAGTTTGGCGGTGAGTCCCTTGAGGTCGCCGACTCCGTCGCCGTTGCTGTCCTG
>NZ_JBSFXO010000015.1:0-388711 GCF_053595415.1 Streptomyces sp. NPDC002499 | reverse complement strand
CTGCTGCTCAGCGCGGCGGCGGCACGGCTCGCCTCGTCCTCAAACGCCGGACGGGCTGAGAGATGCGGGCTGGCGTTCAGGAGGCGCAGCCCGGTGGGGGTGGGTGGGGGTTTGGGATGGCAGAGCCTCGTCCTCAAACGCCGGACGGGCTGAAAGATGCGGACCGGAGTTCAGGAGGAGCAGCCCCGCAAGAGCGCCGTCAGTTCTCGGGCTTGATCTTTGAGGACAGGAAGGCCAGCCCTGCCGTTGTCGCGATGAAGCCTCCGGCCAGTTCCTCGTAGCCCTTGAAGTACGCGACGAAGATGGCGATGGCCGACGCTGTCGCGATGACGTCTATGGCTCGGCCGATGACGCGTCGGAGTTTGCCCGGTGGGGGCGGGTGGTGGGGGTTCGGGGGGTTTCCCCAGTACGGGAACGGGCCCGGTCTTGGTTTCCAGCCGTCGTCCAGGAGGCTTACGAACTCCGGGTGGTGGCGGGCGTAGCCCAGGCGGTGGGGGGCCAGGCGGCGCCACGGCAGGTGAGCGTGTCTGATCGCGAGCCACGCCAGTCCCGGCAGGCAGGCCACGATCGCCCAGATCGCCGCGACCGTCCGTTCCGTCGGTGACGTCGGCAGGATGCCGAGGAGGTGGTCCAGCTGGCCGCTTGCCGAGTAGGCGATCAGGGAGGCCGCGAAGAGTATCGCCGCTGTCACTTCCAGCTGGTGGCCCGTGTGGCAGCGCGCGCACCTCGGTACGTGCACCACCTCCCTGCGCCACGTGGTGCGCAGGACGACGATCCATGCCGTCATGTTCGTCTCGGCGCCTCGGTGCAGGCCCATGACGCGGTCGTGCCACGACGGCGGTGCGGCCTTCTCGCAGAACCAGCACTCCCGATCCTGATCCGGATACCGCACCACGAACTCCCCCCGACGGCCCGCCTGTTACATCAGCTGTTCGTCCCCAGAATGTTCCGCAGCTCCGACGGCAGCAGCTGCTCGCAAGCCTGCTTCGCCTGGTTGGTGAGAGCGTCGCTGGTGCAGGTGTAGTAGTCGCTGTACACCAGCTGGGCGGTGAACGTCGCGCCCACCAGCGCGATGGCCAGGGTCGCCGTGACCAGGCCGCTGATCGCTGCCGTGGTCTGGGGGCGCGGGGCGGACGTGTCGGTGGTGTCCTGGGCCGCTCGGGCCTTCGCGCGCAGCGCGCTGATGCCCCAGTAGAGGGAGAGCGCCCCGAGGAGCAGGGCCACGTACGGCCAGCTGAAGAGGGCGAAGAAGAAGGCCCACATGCCGGAGAGCAGGGAGTAGCGGGCGCGGCGCTGGATGGGGTCCGTCGGGTCCCAGCGCATGCCCGTGTTCGGGCCGTTGCCGCCCGGGTTCTCGGGGGCCGAGGGGCCGGGGCGGTCTCCGGGGCGGTCGCCGAAGCCGCCCTGGGAGCGGCCGGGCTGGCGGTCGCTCCACTGGCTGCCCCAGGGGGACGGTGAGGTGCCGTCGCTCTGCGCGTCGTCGCCCTCCGTGGGGCGGCGCGGCTGCCAGGGGCGGTCCGGCGTGCCCTCCGGCGGCGGCGCGAACGGGTTGTCGTCCTGGCCGCCACTGTGCTGGCCGCCACCGCTCTGGCCGGCGCCGCTCTGCTCGTCGCCGTCGCCGGTCTTCTTGCCCGAGGGCGCGTCCGGGGGCGAGGCGGGGCGCTCTCGGAGCAGGACGGCGCCACGCTCCCCTCCCCGCGCCGGGAGCGGAGAGAGCGTGAAGAGTCGCAGGCTGCGGTCCGACATCAAGTGAGCGTCTTCCCCTTGGTCCGATTCCGATTCGGGTGCGGTCGTGCTGTGCGGTTGGCCAGGTTCGTGGCCGGCCAGGTATGCGAGTGGTCAGGTAGAGCGCGCGAACTGTCACTTCGTGAACGCGTCGCACCACCACCGCGTTCCCGAGCCCGTCCCTCGCAGACGCTACCTTCCGGCCACGCCCCCGTCCCACGGGGGCCGTCCGGTGTGCCGGTATCGTTGCTGACGGCCGACCGCTTCGTAGACTTCCCCGTATCCCGGGGCGCGAAGCATTCGTACGACTGTACAAACCGGCCGTACAGATGCTCCCCCGAGAAAGGGCCCCACCGTGGCCGCCACTCCCGCCGGCCGAGCGGTCAAGCGCCTCGTCGTGCTGGTCTCCGGATCCGGCACCAATCTGCAGGCGCTGCTCGACGAGATCCAGCGGACCGGCATCGAGGCCTACGGCGCCGAGATCGTGGCCGTCGGCGCCGACCGCGACGGCATCGAGGGGCTCGCGCGCGCCGAGCGGGCCGGGCTGCCGACCTTCGTGTGCAAGGTGAAGGACTTCGGGAGCCGGGGGGAGTGGGACGCCGCCCTCGCGCAGGCCGTGGCCGACCACGACCCCGATCTCGTGGTCTCCGCCGGGTTCATGAAGATCGTGGGGAAGGAGTTCCTCGCGCTCTTCGGGGGGCGGTTCGTGAACACGCATCCCGCGCTGCTGCCCAGTTTCCCGGGGGCCCACGGCGTGCGGGACGCGCTCGCGTACGGCGCCAAGGTGACCGGTTGCACCGTCCACTTCGTCGACGACGGCGTCGACACCGGACCGATCATCGCCCAGGGCGTGGTCGAGGTCCGGGACGAGGACGACGAGAGCGCTCTGCACGAGCGCATCAAGGAAGTCGAGCGAAGGCTGCTCGTCGAGGTCGTGGGGCGGCTCGCCCGCAACGGCCATCGCATTGAGGGACGAAAGGTAGTTATCCAGTGACCGCCGAGACCATCGAGAACGGCAAGCGCGCGATTCGCCGGGCGCTCGTCAGCGTCTACGACAAGACCGGTCTGGAAGAGCTGGCGCGCGGGCTGCACGAGGCCGGGGTCGCGCTCGTCTCCACCGGTTCCACCGCCGCCCGCATCGCCGCCGCCGGTGTCCCCGTCACCAAGGTCGAGGAGCTCACCGGCTTCCCCGAGTGCCTGGACGGCCGGGTCAAGACCCTGCACCCCAAGGTGCACGCGGGCATCCTTGCCGACCTGCGCCTGGAGAGCCACCGGCAGCAGCTCGCCGAGCTGGGTGTCGAGCCCTTCGACCTCGTCGTCGTCAACCTCTACCCGTTCCGCGAGACCGTCGCCTCGGGCGCCTCGCCCGACGAGTGCGTCGAGCAGATCGACATCGGCGGTCCATCGATGGTGCGCGCCGCCGCCAAGAACCATCCGTCCGTGTCCGTGGTCACCAGCCCCGCGCGGTACGCCGATGTCCTGGCCGCCGTGCAGCACGGCGGGTTCGACCTCTCCACCCGCAAGCGGCTCGCCGCCGAGGCCTTCCAGCACACGGCGACCTACGACATCGCGGTCGCCTCCTGGTTCGCGAGCGCCTACGCGCCCGTGGACGACTCGCTGTTCCCCGACTTCCTGGGCGCCACCCTGGAGCGCAAGAACACCCTGCGGTACGGCGAGAACCCGCACCAGCCCGCCGCCCTCTACGTCGACGGCACGGGCGTCGGTCTCGCCGAGGCCGAGCAGCTGCACGGCAAGGAGATGTCGTACAACAACTACACGGACACGGATGCCGCCCGCCGTGCCGCGTACGACCACGACGAGCCCTGTGTCGCGATCATCAAGCACGCCAACCCGTGCGGGATCGCGATCGCCTCGGACGTCGCCGAGGCGCACCGCAAGGCGCACGCGTGCGACCCGCTGTCGGCGTTCGGCGGCGTGATCGCCGTCAACCGGCCGGTCAGCAAGGAGATGGCGGAGCAGGTCGCCGAGATCTTCACCGAGGTCATCGTCGCGCCCGACTACGAGGAGGGGGCCCTGGAGGCCCTCGCCAAGAAGAAGAACATCCGGGTGCTGAAGGCGCCGGCCGCGCCCTCCCACCCGGCCGAGGTCAAGCCCATCGACGGGGGCGCCCTGCTCCAGGTCACCGACCGGCTCCAGGCCGACGGCGACGACCCGGCCAACTGGACGCTGGCGACCGGCGAGGCCCTGACCGCCGACGAGCTGGCCGAGCTGTCCTTCGCCTGGAAGGCCTGCCGGGCGGTGAAGTCCAACGCCATCCTGCTCGCCAAGGACGGTGCCTCCGTCGGCGTCGGCATGGGCCAGGTCAACCGCGTCGACTCCGCGAAGCTGGCCGTCGAGCGGGCCGGTGAGGAACGCGCGCGTGGCGCCTACGCCGCCTCCGACGCCTTCTTCCCCTTCCCCGACGGCCTGGAGATCCTGACCGCGGCCGGCGTCAAGGCCGTGGTCCAGCCCGGCGGTTCGGTCCGCGACGAACTGGTCGTGGAGGCCGCGAAGAAGGCCGGCGTCACCATGTACTTCACGGGGACGCGGCACTTCTTCCACTGACGGCAAGGGACAACGGGCGGCGGTCGGAGCGATCCGGTCGCCGCCCTGCCCTTTCCCCCTGCCCCCGGTCGTTGACCCCTGCCGTTGTCAGTGGTGGGTGAGAGCCTTGGGGGCATGATCGTCGAACGCGCCTACGCGCATGTCGCCGAGGCCGAGCGGGGCGACGGGAGTCAGTGGCCGTGGTCGGTGCCGTGCGTGCGGCAGCTGCTCGACGGCGGGCTCCGGTTCACCGCCCCGGTCACGTTCCTGGTGGGGGAGAACGGATCGGGGAAGTCGACCCTCGTCGAGGCCCTGGCCGAGGCCTTCGGCCTGGATTCCTGGGGCGGGTCGGCCGGGAACCGGTACGCGGGTCCGCGTGAGCCGTCGCCGCTGGGCGGGCGCATGCGGTTCGAGGCGGCGAAGACCGGGCGGCGGATGCTCCAGGGGCCGCGGACCCGCCGCAGAGGCTTCTTCCTGCGGGCCGAGACCGCGCTCGACGCGCTCGGCCGGGAGCGGGGGCGCGGGCGGATATCCGGATCCCCGGAGGAGATGAGCCACGGCGAGGGTTTCCTGATGGCCTTCCGCGAGCGCTTCCAGGAACCGGGGCTGTACGTCCTGGACGAGCCCGAGGCCGCGCTGTCCTTCGCCTCCTGCCTGGAACTGGTCGGGCTGCTGGACGAGTTGGCGCGCGGCGGCGGCCAGGTCGTCTGCGCCACGCACTCGCCGTTGCTGACCGCGCTGCCCGGCGCGGCGATCGTCGAGGTGGGCGAGCACGGGATGCGGCCGGCCCAGTGGCAGGACCTGGAGATCGTCGACCACTGGCGACGGTATCTGGACGACCCGTGGCTCTATCTGCGGCACATCGTGGGGAGTTGAGCGGCACGCGGGTGTGACGCGAGCGGGGCACGGCGGAAGCGGAGCTCCGGCCCTCCCCCGAGGAAGCCGGAACTCCGCCGTGAGCCGGGCGTCAGCAGATGGCGAGACCAGGGATGGGCTCGTAGTTGTTGCCGCCCGAGACCTCGTTCGCCGGGAACCAGCCCCAGCCGTCCTCGGAGTAGGCGTCGTCGCCCTGGGTGTAGAGCCACCAGTTGTTGCGGGCGTCGCCGACCGGTGCGTTCTCGCCGTACTGGATCTGGCAGACGAACCAGTTGTCCCCGGCGTACAGATAGCCGGTGTCCGTCTCGAAGAAGCCGACGGCGTCGCCCTGGTAGTTGTGGCAGTAACGGGCGGTGTACGTCTTGCCGTTGAACGACTTCTGGCCCGCGTCCCCCCAGCAGCCGCTCGCCGCGGACGCGCTCGCCGGCGTCAGGGCGACGGCGCTCATCGCCAGTACCGCTGCCGCGCCGAGCGACGCGAGGATGCGCTTCATGGTGTGTCCCTCCGGTGCTGCCACCCCCGTTGGTGGACACGACCACCGTGGTGTACGCCGCCCGCGCGCGGAACCTCGGAACTCTCAGGGTCACTTCGCGCCCGGCGGCGTGTACTCCTTGAGGTAGTGGGCGACGCGGGTGGTGTAGGCACGGTTCTGCTCGGGGATGCCGCCGGTCGCGTTCACCTTCTTGTACGAGGTCCGGTAGGAGGCGGCGAGCAGGAGGCGCCGGTCGCCGGGCAGCGAGGTGTCCAGGCGCGGTTCCATGAAGCACAGGTAGCGGGCCATCGCCGGGATCGACTGGGCCGGCGTGAGCGGCGGTCGGGGAGTCTTCTTGGCCGGGACGCCGTCCGAGCGCAGCCACCAGCGCAGCACGCTCGGGGTCCAGCGGGCGATGCCGTACTCGCCCTCCCCGCCCGCGGTCGGATCCGACAGATCGGCGTCGAAGTTGCTCTCCGTCTTGAGCATCGCCGCGATGAGCGCGGGCGAGACCTCGTGCTGGAGACAGTCGTGGGCCGAGTCGACGATCATCCGCCGGTACTGCACCGGGACGCCCTTGTCGGTGCGGAGTTCGGCGGCGCCGTACGTGGCGGCCGTGTTCTTGCCGGACGCGTTCGCGCCGCCCGTCGTGCCCGAGTCGGCCCAGGTGGTGATCCCGTATGCCAGGGCCGCCACGGCGGCCGTCGCGACCGCCGAGGCCAGGGCCAGCACGGCCCGGCGCCGGCGCGGCAGCGGGGCCCGGGGCAGCTTGGGGGAGCGGCCCGTGCCCGCTGCCGCCTCGACCCGGCGCAGCAGCGCGTCGGTGCCGATGCGGTCGGCGTGCGTACGGGCCAGACAGTCCCGCACGATCTCCCGCCAGGCGTCCGGGAGTTCGGGCGCCAGCCGGAGTTCGTCGTGACCGCGCGCGTAGGCGGCGGCCGCGTCCCGGCGGGCGCTCGGGGTGCCGCCGGGCAGCGGGAAGGCGCCGGTCAGCAGGAGGTGGGCCAGCACGCCGAACGCCCAGACGTCCGCCGACGGGCGGATCCGGCGCCCGCGTTCGCCGATCTCCGCCCAGAGCAGTTCGGGGGGCGTGTAGTCCGGGGTGGAGAACGCGGGCGTGTACGCGTGCGTGCCCTCCAGTTCGGCCGCCATGTTGAAGTCGGCGAGCCGCGCCGAACCGTCCGCCATCAGCAGCACGTTGGCCGGTTTCAGATCCCCGTGCACCCAGCCCGCGTGATGCAGCTGGGCCAGCCCCTCGCAGATCTGCGCCAGCAGCGCGGGCCCGGCGGCCGGGCGGGGCGCGGCGGCGAGCAGGTCGGCCAGGGAGCGCTCCGCCCGCTCCAGTACGAGGACGGTGGCGCCGTCGAGCCGGGGGCGCTCCGGGTCGTCGACGACGAGGGTCTCGTACATCCGGATCAGTCGGGGGCGGGTCAGCCGGCGGTACAGGTCGATCTCGCGCTCGACGAGTTCGCGCAGGTGGGCCAGTTGGCGCGGGGTGTCCGTGCCGGTGGGCAGGAACTTGAGGGCGGCCACGCGGGGGAGGTCGCCGTCGCCGCCGGTGCGCCGGCCCTCGTAGACACTGCCGAAGGCGCCCGTCGCGATGGGCTCGCGCACCTCCCAGGCGCCGACCCGGTAGCCGCTGGGCACCGGGACGGCGTACGGCTCGGTCACCGGGACACCCGGCCCGGCCGCTCGGCGGCCAGCACGATCAGGTCGTCCTCGCGCACCAGGTCGAAGCGGAGCGCCAGGGAGACCAGGGACTCCTTCTTGCCGTTGAGGCGCGGGCCCGAGTCGGCCTCCTCGGGGCCGGGCTTCAGGCGCAGCTTCACGGCCAGGTAGTCGATGTTCCACTGCACCGAAGTGCGGGACGCGGCGGGCCAGTTGGGGCGCAGCCGGTCGACGACCTGGTCGACGGTGGGCAGCGGGGCGTGCGGTTCGCCGCGCAGGCGGGGCTCGCACAGGGCGGCCAGGACCGCGAAGTAGCGCTTGGTGCGGTCGACGGAGAAGGCGGGCGCGGTGGTGTCGCCGGCCAGGCCGCCCTCGGTGCGCAGATAGTCGTGGCGCGGTGCCCAGACCTGGATCGGCAGCAGGTCGCCCGCGGCCGGCAGCACGATCCGCGAGAACTCGAAGGGGACCGGGGCGTCGAGGCGGCCGGGTCCGACCTTGATGTGCTCGCCCGCGCCCTCCGGGTTCTCCACGACGTAGGTCTGTCCGCCGCTCAAGTTGCTCAGCGTCCAGAAGGCGCCCTGGGCGGTGATCGCGCCCGCGCGGCGGGACACGCCGTCGTGCGTGATCGCGAGGTCGTTGTCGCGCGCCAGCCGTCCGAAGGTGATCCGTTCGCCCGGCGCGAGCCGGAGCTGGGTGCGGTCGCGCTCGTCCTCCGTGGTCGTCGGAGGTACCACGATGATGCTGTACAAGGTGCGTCTCCCCGTGCCTGCCCGCTACGGAGGTCAGACTAGGCGGACGTGGCAGGGCCGTGTCCCCCTAGGACGGGTGAGACACGGCCCTTGCACAGGAATGGCGCGAACGTGATGCCCGCGATGGTTCGGCGGCGGGTCAGTTCTGGATGACCATCGTGCTCGCGGCCTTGTCGTGCCAGCCCTGCTGGCGGCCCGACTTGTCCCAGAACGGCGAGAGGTAGACGAGCAGCGAGCCGATACCGCAGGCGAGGGAGCCGACCATCGGGATGACCCAGCGGATGAACGCGGAGCCCAGGCCCGGCTTCTGGCCGGTGTCGACCTTCACCACGCGGATGCCGACGGCGAGCTTGCCCAGGGTGGCGCCGAACGCGGCGATCATCAGCAGTTCGTAGAGCAGGCCGATGATCGCGAGGATGAGGATGACGGCGCCGAACTTGGCCGCGATGTCCGAACCCGCGTCGTTGATGCAGGTGTCGTAGTCGGCGGCGTTCACGTCGCAGTCCTTGGCCGAGTTCACGGCGCCCGCGACACCCGCGACGGCGAGGATCGTGTAGATGATGCCGAACGCGACACCGTCGATCGCCCGGGCGCCGAAGCGGCGGCCCATCGAGGCGACGCGCGGACCGGGACCGCCGCCGGGGTAACCGGGCTGCTGCGGATAGCCGTAACCCTGCTGCGGGGGGACACCGGGGGCCTGCGGATAGCCGTAGCCGGGGGGCTGCTGGCCCTGCTGGGGATAGGGCTGGCCCTGCTGGGGGTAGCCGTAGCCGGGCTGCTGCGGATTCTGCGGCTGCCCGTACGGGTTGTTCGGCGAACCGAAGCTCATGGCTGGTTTCCTCCGTTGCGCATGGGGACGGCGCGGACCGCACGGAGGAACGACATGAAGTGAGCGGTTTGCCCCCCGAACACGAACCGCGGTACTGCGCCGCTCATCGTTCTTCACGCGCGTCTTACTTGTCCAGCGGCATTCCCTATGTGTTGTGCAAGTGCAACATCGACGATCATGGCCGGATATCGGGTACGGGAGCGCCGGGGACCCGGATTGGAACCGGGGGCCGGTCATCCGCGAGGATGGGGTCATGACCGCCCAGATTCTCGATGGCAAGGCCACCGCAGCCGCGATCAAGTCCGATCTGACCGCCCGCGTGGCGGCGCTGAAGGAGAAGGGCGTCACGCCCGGCCTCGGCACGATCCTGGTCGGGGACGACCCCGGCAGTCAGAAGTACGTCGCCGGCAAGCACCGCGACTGCGCGCAGGTCGGCATCGCCTCCATCCAGCGCGAACTGCCCGCCACGGCGACGCAGGAGGAGATCGAGGCGGTCGTCCGCGAACTGAACGAGGACCCGGAGTGCACGGGTTACATCGTGCAACTCCCGCTGCCCAAGGGCATCGACGAGAACCGGATCCTGGAGCTGATGGACCCGGACAAGGACGCGGACGGCCTGCACCCGATGAACCTCGGCCGCCTCGTGCTCAACGAGCCGGCCCCGCTGCCCTGCACCCCCAACGGTGTCCTGACCCTCCTCCGCCAGTACGGCGTCGAGATCAAGGGCGCCGAGGTCGTGGTCGTCGGCCGCGGTGTCACCATCGGCCGCCCGATGCCGCTGCTGCTCACCCGCCGCAGCGAGAACGCGACCGTGACCCAGTGCCACACCGGCACGCGCGACCTCTCCTCGCACCTCAAGCGCGCCGACATCATCGTCGCCGCGGCCGGCTCCGCCCACCTGGTCCGCCCCGAGGACGTCAAGCCGGGCGCGGCCGTCCTCGACGTCGGCGTCTCGCGCAGCGCCGAGGGCAAGATCGTGGGCGACGTCCACCCGGGCGTCGCCGAGGTGGCCGGCTGGATCTCCCCCAACCCCGGCGGCGTGGGCCCGATGACCCGGGCCCAGCTCCTGGTCAACGTGGTCGAGGCGGCGGAGCGCAGTGCCGCCGGCTGAGCGGGGGGAGGCCGGGTCGGCCGACGTGGAGCCCGCCGAGCGGGCCGAGGGCTCGGCGGCGGATGACCCGCAGACGGGTGACGTGAGGGCCGAAGAAGCTACGGCGGACGCCCCGGAGGGGCCCGAGCAGCAGGCGGAGGCTGTCGTGCGGAGTGCGATCAGTGCGAGCGGCGCCGAGCAGGACGCCGACGCCGGTGCCGAGAGCGGGCGGAAGCCGCGCCGCGGCACCCGGCGGTTCCCGTTGTTCACGCGGGACACCGCGCGCCCCGAGGGCGGTGGCCGGGCGGCGCCCCGTGACGCGCCGGCGCCCGCTCGGCAGTGGCCGATCCTCGCCGTGCTGGGGCTCGTCGCGCTCGGCCTGCTGCTGACCGCGCTGGACGCCTTCCGGTACGGCACGCTGCTGATCGGCGTCGCCCTGCTGGCCGGCGGTGTGCTGCGCTGGGTCATGCCCGACGTCGGCATGCTCGCCGTCCGCTCCCGCTTCACGGACATCGCCACGTACGGCCTGCTCGGCCTCGCGATCGTCCTGCTGGCGATGATGGTGCAGCCGCACCCCTGGCTGCAGATCCCGTTCCTCAAGGACACCCTGCACTTCACCGTGAGCAGCAGCTAGGACCACCGCGCACGACGACGGCCCGTCCTCTCCCCCGAGCAAGGACGGGCCGTCGCCACGCCTCACCCTCGTGCACGTCGAACCGCCTGTTCAACGCCTGTCAGCGCGCTGTGGCACAGCGGTGACCGTTCCGCGACGGTGTCCGTGCCGTGCCACGGGCGGCGCGGGCCGCGCACGGGAACCAACGACCGTCCGACGTCGTCCATCGCACCGACCGGACAACGCGACGCCAAGGAGGTGTGTGATGAGCGCCTGGCAGCCGCTGCCCGACGATCTGCCGCCGGAGGTGCGGCACTTCGTGGAGCAGTTGCGGCTCCTCAAGGACCGCACGGGGCTCAGCCTCGTCGCACTCGGCGCCCGCACCGCCTACAGCAAGTCCTCCTGGCACCGCTACCTCAACGCCACCCAGCCCCCGCCCCGCCAGGCCGTCACCGCCCTGTGCCGGATCGCGGGCCTCGCCGGATCCGACGCCGAACGCTTCACCGTCCGCTGGGAACTGGCCGTCCGCGCCTGGCCCCGCCCGGCCACCCTGCCGTCGAGCCCCGCCGGCGCCCCGGGCGGCCCCGGCGCCTCCGGCGGCGAGGAGTACGAGGACGACCCCACCCTGCCCTGGTGGGACACGCCCCCAGAGGAGGAGCGCGGCGGACGGCTGCCGGGCGGAAAACTGCTCCTGTACGCCGTACTGCTGCTCCTGTTCCTGCTCCTTGCCGCAGTCGTCGGCGCCCTCGCCCTGGGGTGAGTTGCCCCTGGGTGGGCCGAATAGGGCCGAGGCGGGTGGGGTTGTCCGTGTGTGGCTGCGGTGTCGATGTATTGACAAGTTTGCGGATTTGACACGGGGTTGTGAAACAAGGGCGCTAGCGTAGGCGGGTCCGGCCGGGGAGGTCGAGGGGGACCCTCGGTGGGACACTGGACCACGACCCGCCGGGCGTGCAACGGTGCATGTCCGCGGCTCAACGCTCCCGTGCGCCCCCACCCCGGGAACTGAGATCCTTAGTGGGCGCATCCCTGTGGGTAGCCAGAACGGGGACTCGGAACAGGGCGCCACGCGCGGGGGAAAACGCGAGGAAGACCAGCACGAACCGGGGGGAAGAGGGGGGAAGCAATGCCTCGTTGGAGGGCCTTGCCGGATGAACTCGATCCGCAGGTCAGGGAGTTCGCGAGCCAGCTGCGCCGGCTTGTGGACCGCAGCGGCCTGAGCATCGCGTCGGTGGCCGACCGCACGGGCTACAGCAAGACGTCCTGGGAGAGATATCTCAACGGGCGGCTGCTGGCACCCAAGGGCGCGATCGTCGCCCTGGCGGAGGTCACCGGCACCAATCCGATCCATCTGACCACGATGTGGGAGCTCGCCGAGCGTGCCTGGAGCCGTTCGGAGATGCGCCACGACATGACCATGGAGGCCATCCGGATCTCCCAGGCGCGCGCCGCGCTCGGGGAGTTCGGGGCGCCGCCGGCGAACGCCAAGGGCAGCAGGACGGCCCGCAAGGGCGGGAGCGCGACGGCGATACCCGGAGTGGCGGGACCGGCGGGCGTGGCACCGACGGTGCCGCCGCAGCCGACGGCGCCCGACACCCGTGACGCGCGGGAGGTACGCGATCCGGCGGCGACTCCCGCCGACGCGGCCGGCGGGTCCTCGGGGGCGTCCTCCTCCGGCGGCAACTCCTGGGGGATCGCCGGGTACCAGCGGCCACCGCAGACCGCGGCCCGCGCCTCGGGAACCGCGTCCCCGGCATTGACACCGGCGTCGGCCTCGTCCCCGGTGCCCGACGGACCCGGCTGGACGCCGGGCACGCCGAGCCCGTTCGGGCAGCAGCCGCAGGGCGGTTCCGCGGGGTCCGCAGGTTCAGCGGGGTCCGTCGGGTCGGGTGGCTCCGGCCGCTCGCGCGGAGACGGCGGTGGCAGGCGGCGGCTGACGATGTTCCTCGCGGGCGTCGTCGGCGTGCTGGTCGTCATAGCGGCCGTGTTCTTCCTGACCGACAAAGGCAAGGACAAGACGGACGACGACGCCAAGGCCTCGGTCTCGCCCTCGGCCAGCGTCCAGACCGACCTGCCGCCCGGCGTGAAGTGCGCGGGCGCCTCCTGCACCGGCAAGGACGCCGAGGCGATGGGCTGCACGACGGACGCCAACGCGGTGACGACCGCGAAGACCGCCACCGTCGGCACGACCGTCGTCGAGGTCCGGTACAGCGAGACCTGCGGCGCCGCCTGGGGCCGTATCACCCAGGCCGCCCAGGGCGACCAGGTCCAGGTGGCCGCGGGCGCCGCGAAGGAGAACGACAGCATCACGACGGCCGGCGACACCATCGCGTACACGCCGATGGTCGCGGTGAAGGACGCGGGCGAGGCGACGGCGTGCGCGACCCTCGCGTCCGGGCAGAAGGGGTGCGCCCAGTAGCGCAGCGGAGACGGCGAAAAAAGGGGGGCGGCCGCCCGGTCCGGGAGAGGGGGACCGAGGCGGCCGCCTTGTGGGGGTGCCGACTGTGCCGGACTCCCGTGGGGGTACGGTTCGCGTGCCCGAGTTGGGGGCGACTATGCGTACCGCCCGCGAAATGGTGCGAGGGTTCACTCGACCGAGTGATCCGATGCCGTGAGCCGACAACGGTGAGGGCTGTGGGACGGGCCACATCGGACCCGGACGTACGCGATCCCGGATGCGCGATAGCCTGACCGGTGGATCTCTCTTGATACCAAGAGATCGATCATCTGTACGTCCCACCCGGACGCTCCACCGCCAGCTGTATACGGAGAACGCCATGACCCGCACTCCCGTGAACGTCACCGTCACCGGCGCGGCCGGCCAGATCGGTTACGCCCTGCTCTTCCGCATCGCCTCCGGCCAGCTGCTCGGCGCGGACGTGCCGGTCAAGCTGCGCCTCCTGGAGATCACCCCGGCGCTCAAGGCCGCCGAGGGCACGGCGATGGAGCTCGACGACTCCGCCTTCCCGCTCCTCCAGGGCATCGACATCACCGACGACCCGAACGTCGCCTTCGCCGGCGCCAACGTCGCCCTCCTCGTGGGCGCCCGCCCGCGCACCAAGGGCATGGAGCGCGGCGACCTGCTCTCCGCCAACGGCGGCATCTTCAAGCCGCAGGGCAAGGCCATCAACGACAACGCCGCGGACGACATCAAGGTCCTCGTCGTCGGCAACCCGGCCAACACCAACGCGCTCATCGCGCAGGCCGCCGCCCCGGACGTACCGGCCGAGCGCTTCACCGCGATGACCCGCCTGGACCACAACCGCGCGCTGACCCAGCTCGCGAAGAAGACGGGCACCACGGTCGCCGACATCAAGCGCCTGACCATCTGGGGCAACCACTCCGCCACCCAGTACCCCGACATCTTCCACGCCACGGTCGCCGGCAAGAACGCCGCCGAGACCGTGAACGACGAGAAGTGGCTGGCCGAGGACTTCATCCCGACCGTCGCCAAGCGCGGTGCCGCGATCATCGAGGCCCGCGGCGCGTCCTCCGCGGCCTCCGCCGCCAACGCCGCCATCGACCACGTCCACACCTGGGTCAACGGCACGGCGGACGGCGACTGGACCTCCATGGGCATCCCGTCGGACGGTTCCTACGGCGTCCCGGAGGGCCTCATCTCCTCCTTCCCGGTCACCACCAAGGACGGCGTCTACGAGATCGTCCAGGGCCTGGACATCAACGAGTTCTCCCGCGCCCGCATCGACGCGTCGGTGCAGGAGCTGACGGAGGAGCGCGAGGCGGTCCGCGCCCTCGGTCTGATCTGAGCCACCCTCAGTAGGGCTCTTCGGCCCCGCTCACCCCACGGCTTCTGTCACGAGCCTGCACGGGCCCTGTTCCGGTTCCATCCGGAACGGGGCCCGCGTCCGTTTTCGCCGCTACCGTCAGGACAGGTGCCCGCCAGGGTGATATCGGGGGGTTCGCGATGAGCGGATGGAACGGCTACAGCTCGGGTTCCGGCGAGCGTGAGCCGAGCGAGGAGAGCGGGCAGGCGGCCTGGTCGGGAGGGCGGTCCACACCGCCGCCGGACTGGGCGAGCGCGGAGACCCGTACGAACGTCACGCCCCCCGACTGGGTCGCTGCCCACGGTCGCCCGGGCGATCCGGTGCCGCCGCCCACGGGTTGGGCACCACCGGCCCCTTATCCGTATCCGCCGCCCGCGCCGGCGCCCGGCCGGTCCGGCGGCGCACGCCGGCTGCTCGTCACGCTCACGGCCACGGTCGTGCTCGGCGCGGGCGCGGGGGCCGGGTTCTGGTACGTCGATCGGGACGGCTCCACCGGCGATACGGCGACCCCTGCGACCAGCGTCAGCGCCGGCACGAGTGAGAGTCCGCAGCCGCGGACCTCCACCCCGCCCGCCTCGCCCCTGGCTTCCGTGACGCCCAACTCGCCGTCCCCGTCCACCGGTTACCGCCGTGCCCAGGACCCGACCGGCTACACCGTCGACGTGCCCGAGGGCTGGACCCGTCGGCAGAAGACGGGGCAGCTCGCGCCCGTGGTCTTCTACGACGCTCCCGGCGACAGCCGCCAGTTGCAGATCTTCCGGGTCTCCGAGGCCACGCCCTACGAGTCCCTCGAACTGGCCGAGACCGACCCCGGCTACGGGTTCGCGAAGCAGCCCGGGTATCAGGTGATCGAGCGCGATCGCGGGGACACCTGGGCCGAGTTGACGTACCGCTACGACGATCCGGAGACGGGGGCGCGACAGATCGTCGACCACCGGTTCCGGGCGGCCGACGGGTCGCTGTACGCGATCCGGGCGGGCGGACCGGCGGAGTTGGCACCGGAGTCGGTGCGGGAGCCGCTCGCCATGGCGGTGCGGTCCTTCTGCCCGGCGGGCGCGGAGTGCACATGAGTCGGGCTGCGGGAGTGCGTGCGAGTCGGGCTGCGGGAGTGCCCGTGAGCCGGCCCGCGCCTACTCCAGGCCGCGCTTGCCCGGTGCCCAGAACGGCTTGGTGAGGACGGACCGTCGGTCCCAGCCCGCCTCGCGGACCAGGATCTGCCGTACCTGCTGCACGGTCCGCGCCTCGCCGGCGACGTAGGCGATCCCGCCCGGCTCGGGGGCCAGCCGTTGGACCGCGTCCGGGAGTGAAGTGGCGCCCCTGGTCAGCCAGTTCAGGCGGTCCGCGTGGGGGAGCGGGAGTCGGTCGTCGGGTGCCTCCGTCTCCACGCACCCGGAGATCCGCGCGTCCTCGGGCAGCGCGGCCAGCATCGCGCCGAAGGCGACGGACGCCGTCTCCTCGCCGACGAAGACGTGGTGGGTGGCGTCGGGGCGGAGGGTGAAGGTGCCCTCGGGCTTCCGCAGCCGCACCTGGTCCCCGACGCCGACGCTCTTCCCCCAACGGGCCCCGGGTCCCCCCTCGGAGTGGTCGAGGACGCGCAACTCGACGGCGCCGGACGGGTCGTAGTGCCACACGGAGTACGTCCGCAGGGTCAGGCCGCCGACCAGGACGCGTACCTGCTGGCCGGGGCGGACCTCGAGTCCGGCGAGGGCGTCGCCCTCGACGCGCAGTCGGCGCATGCGGGCGGTGACGGGTTCGGCCGCGGTGACCGTGGCGCGGAGGGTCAGCAGGTCGAGGACGGGGTTCAGGAGGGCGGCGGGCACGGGGGCTCCTCAACTGGGTCGCGCGTGAGGGGAGTCGATGATCAGATGCGACGGGATGAACGCGATAGTACGCGTTTCCCGTCGGACGCGATAGTGCGTGTGGTGGTGGTCCGGTCGCGGTGTCCGACGATCACGAGGGCCGTCGCCGCGAGGACGATGAACGCCACCGTACGCAGGGCCGGGCCCATGCCCTGAGCCAGGTCGGGGTGGGCGGCCAGGATGGTGCCGGTGACCGCGACGCCGAGGGCCGCGCCGAGTTCGCGGGCGGAGGTGCCCAGGCCGGAGCCGAGGCCCGTCTGGTGGGGCGGCAGCGAGGTGACGACACCGACCGTGAGCGCGGGCATCGACAGCCCGGTGCCCGCCGAGATCACGAGCAGCCAGCAGGCGTACGTCCAGTACGGGGTGCCCGCGTCGGCGGTGGACGCGCCGAGCAGGCCCAGGCCGATGAGGGCGAGACCGGTGCCGATGACCGGACGCGGGCGGTGCGCCCAGCGGACGGCGAGCCTCGGGACCAGGGCCATGCCGATCGTCAGCGGCACGATCGCGACGCCGGTGACGGCGGCGCCGTAGCCCTTGATGCCTTGCAGGTACTGGGAGTTGACGTAGAAGAGGGAGAACAGGCCGAAGAAGCCGGTGGCCGTGCCGAGGGTGGCCGCGCGGAGGGTGGGGGAGGTGAAGACGCGCGGGTCGAGGAGCGGGGTGCGGGAGCGCAGGGCGTGGAGTGTGAACGCCGCTGTGAGGGCGGCGCCCGTCGCGAAGGCCGTGATGATGCGCGGGGAGGTCCAGCCGTGGGCCGGGCCCTCGATGATGCCGAAGAGGACGGCGACCAAGCCGGTGGTCAGCAGGACCGTACCGGTGGGGTCGAGGTTGCCGTGCGCGGCGCGGGCCGTGCGGGGTGTGGTGAGGGTGACTGCGAGGGCCAGCAGGGCGGCCAGCGGCACCATCGCCCCGAACAGGGCACGCCAGGACAGGAATTGGCCGACCAGGCCGCCGCCGAGGTTCCCGGCGAGTCCGCCGAGGCCGAGGGCCAGGGTCCAGGACGCCATCGCGCGGGATCGGTGTTCCGGAGCGGAGAGGTGGACCAGGATCGACATCGTCGCCGGGGTGATCAGCGCCGCGCCCGCGCCGGACAGGCCGCGGCCCGCGATCAGCGTCGCCGGGTTCTGGGCGAGCGCGCTGGTGGCGGCGCCCGCCGCGAAGAGGGCGAGACCGGCGAGCAGCGCGCCCTTGCGGCCGTACCGGTCGCCCAGGGCGCCGGCCGGGATGAGGAGTCCGGCGAAGACGATGACGTACGCGTCGACCATCCACAGGAGTTGGGTGTGCGAGGGGTGCAGGGAGGACGAACTCAGCTGTGGGATCAGGAGGTTGATGGCGGCGACCATGCTCTGCGCGACGAGCACGCAGGCGCAGAGGGTGAGCAGGACGGACCGTTTGAGGGCAGGCGGGGGCATGGCTCCTCCAGGGAGCTTCGGTGTGGTGCGGGAGGTGTGGTGCGGGAGGTGTGGTGAGGGATGCCCTGTCACCGTAGGCTCGGCAGTGGCCTGCTTTCCAGTGCAACCTTTGCAAGGGGAGAATGCGTGTGACGCAATCCGCGAGTTCCGGCGGCTCAGGGGGTCTGGACCTCAATCTGCTGGTCGCCCTCGACGTGCTGCTCGAGGAGCAGAGCGTGCAGGGTGCCGCCCGGCGGCTGCATCTCTCCGAACCCGCCATGAGCCGCACCCTGGGCCGGATCCGCAAGGCGCTCGGCGATCCTGTGCTGGTCCGCGCCGGGCGGCAGATGGTGCCCACCCCGCACGCGCTGGCCGTGCGGGCCGAGGTGAGCGCGGTGGTGGAGCGGGCCCGGGCCCTGTTCGCGCCCGGCCGGGGCGCCGACCTCAGAACCGTCAGCCGGACGCTCACGATCATCGGGCACGACGCGCTCGCCGCCCTGTACGGCGCCCGGCTGCTCGCGCGCGCCTCCGAGGAGGCGCCCGGCATCCGGATCCGCTTCCTCGCCGAGAGCCATGTCGACGCGCCGGTCCTGCGCCAGGGCACCGCCGACCTGGAGGTCGGGGTCCTGGACGCGACGGCGCCCGAGGTGCACCACGAACTCCTCTACGAGGACCGGATGGTCGGCGTCGTCCGGCCCGGACACCCTTTGCTGGAGGGGGAGTTGACGCCCGAGCGGTTCGCGGGCGAGGCCGACCACCTGATCGTCTCGCGGCGCGGCAAACTGCACGGTCCCGTCGACGCGCGGCTCGCCGAACTCGGCCTGAAACGCCGAGTGGTGGGCACCGTCGGCACCTTTCCCGCCTCGCTGTTCGTGCTGCGCGACACCGACCTGATCGGCCTGATCAGCTACTGGACCGTGCCGCTGGCCGTCTCACTGGGCCTGGTCACCTTCGACGTACCGCTGCAACTCCCGGTTCTCGAGCTGGGGTTGGCCTGGCATCCACGGCATGACGCCGACCCGGCACACGCGTGGTTGCGGGCCTGTGTGCGGGAGCTGCTGGGGGAGGAGGGTCAGCGGGCGCCGGCCAGCCGCTTCTCGAACCAGTGGGAGGCGTAGACGTGGTCGACGTAGGCCGGGATCTCCGTGTACCCGCACGCCCGGTACATCGCCTGCGCCTCCGTGAGCACCGCGTGCGTGTCCAGTCGTACGACGTCGAAGCCGTGCTCCACGGCCGACCGCTCCAGCTCCGCGAGGATCCGGCGGGCCAGGCCCAGGCGGCGGGCCTCGGGGTGGACCCAGACGTGCCGGATCTCGCCCACGCCCGGCTCCAGCGTCCGTAGCGCCCCGCAGGCCATGGGCCGCCCCTCCTCGTACGCGACGAAGAAGGCGCCCGCGTCGCCCGTGACCTCCTCGGGCCGTACGAGGTCGGACTTGTCGAAGCCCTCCGGGAAGCGAGCGCCGATGTCGGCCGCGTAGCCGTCCAGGCAGGCGCGGGCGTCCTCGGCGGCGCCGTCGACCAAGGTGACCGTGATCGCGGCAAGGCGGAGCAGGCGCTGGGCGGTGGCCATCGCGTGGGTGAGTTCGGCGCGCTGGGGCTCGCTGAGGGTGTCGAGGAGGCCGGCCGCGAGCGCGTTGGCCCGGCGGTTCTGCTCCTTGATCTCGACGCGTCCCGCCGGGGTCAGTTCGACCCTGCGCAGCCGGTTGTCGGCCGGGTCCGTGCCGATCCGGACCACGCCCTGCGCCTCCAGGGTCTTCGCCATCCGGCTCAGATACCCGGCGTCGAGCCCGAGACGGCCGCGCAGCTCGCGCAGCGAGACCCCGCCGCCGACGTCGACGCCGTTGTCGCCCCCGCCCGCGCCGCGGCTCCCGCTCTCGATCTCGAAGAGCAGGCGGGCCTCGCCGAGCGGGCGGTCCTGGCCGAGGTAGTGGTCGTCGAGCGCGCCGATACGGCGGGTGAAGTAGCGGTTGAACCGACGGAGGGTCGCCACCTGCTCCGCCGACACCGATTCCGTGTTGTCGGGCCTCATATTTCTTTGACCTTAGTCAAAGATTCCGGGCCTGTCCATGTCTGCCCGTGCCTGTCATTCCGCTTCCGTCCGTCACTTCCGTCGCTCTATGCTGATGGTTTGTCAACTAGACGTCTGACAACGGTCTTTCCACGCATCGGGGGAACCGCGTGACTACCGCTTCCTTGCCTTCCTTACCTCCGCACGCCAGTGAGGCGACCCGGCTGCTGTGCGCGGGCACCTATCTGGACTCCGGCTACCGCGACCGCGTCATCGAGGAGCTCCACCTCAACGAACAGCGGATGGTGGCCCCCTCGCTCGGCTTCGACGCCGCCCGGGTCCTCGCCCACGCCCTGCGCGCCCGCCGCCACGAGCTGCTGTGGGCCGGGGCCGTCATCGGTCTGTGGGTGGTGGGGGCGCCGCTCAGCGGCGGGCTCCTCGCCTTCTTCCTGTGGCCGAGCGTGGCGCTCGCGATCGCGCCCTGGGTCAGGGGCCGGGCCGCGGAGCCGCCGCTGTACCGGCTGATCCCGGCGTTCCTGCTCCGCTGGTGGGGGCGGGTGTTCTTCGCGGTGTTCCTGGTCCTCACGGTCCTCGCCGCGTTCGGCGAAGGCTCGGACACCGCGGACACGTCCGGCTCCTCGGACCCGGCGAGCCTCGGTGACGTCGTCGTCCCGAGCCTCGACGACATCGGCGGCCTCGCCGAGCCGTGGCACGCCTGGGTCACGCTCGGGGTGTTCGCGCTCATCGCGCTGTGCCTGCACGCGCAGCGCGATCAGTTCAGCCGGGCGCTGGCCGCCGAACTCTCCCCGCAGCGCTTCCCGGACGCCGCCGCCGACCCCGCCGAACAGGCCGACGGCCCCCGTCTCCGGCGGCTCACGCAGCGCATCCGGCTGGAACAGCACGCGCCGCTGGTCATGTACCACGAGGCCCGTCCGTTCTGCGGGGCGGGAACGGCGTACGACACCTGGGTGCTCGCGGTGGAACTGCGGCCGGACGAGACCAACAGCCGTCGGCCGCTGAGCAACCGCGTGGTCCTGGAGCGGATCCGTCCGCTGCTCGAACAGCTCCGGGTGCCCGCCGAGTACGCGGGTCCCGGTGTCCGGGACCGGCTGCGCTGGCTGGAGATCGACGAGTGCGTGTTCCTGCCGGCCGAGGGGCTGACCAGCCGGGAGCAGGCGCCGTACACCCCGCAGGCCTTCGAGGAGCACCGGGCGCGGGCCGTCGAGGAGGGCGCCGAGAAACGGCGGCACTTCCTGCGGATCCGCGTCGGCGGCTGGGAGGAGGAGTTGGTGGTCACGGTCTTCGTGCGCATCCACACGCAGGGCAGCATGCTGATGCTGGAGATCGCCCCGCACGTACTGACGCCGGTGCGGGCGGAGTTCAAGGACGCCGACCGTACGGCGCACCGGTTCCGCAACAACAACGCGCTCGGCAAGGGCGCGGCGGCCCTCGCCCAGGTGCCGGCCTCGGCGGGGCGTGCGCTGGCCCAACTCGGCCGCGGCCTCTACTACTTCTGGCGCCTGCTGACCGGCGGCTACGCGGGCGCGCTGCCCGACGGCCCCGCGCTGTCGGTCCGCGAACTGGGCGCGGTGCCCGCGGGTTCTCTCTTCCAGGAGATGGACGTCGCCCGCTATCTGCGCAGCGTGCAGGACCGGGTCGCGAACGGTGTACGGGTCGCGCTCGCCGAATGCGGTTACGAGACCGGCGAGTTCGTCCAGAAGATCGTCAACATCAGCAACGGCGACGTGAACATCGGCCGGGTCGAGGGCAGCACGTTCGCCGTCGGCAGCCATGCGACCGCGTCCGCCTCAGCCACTGTCTCGGGCGGCCCCGCGCCGCAGAAGGGGGCGGAGAGCCATGCCCAGTGAAGAACCGAACGTCAGCTTCGGAAACGTCTCGGACAGCACCTTCGCGGTCGGCAGCCACGCCCACGCCGAGAGCCACCACCAGCACGGGCCGGCCGGGGAGCGCGACCAGGCGACCGAGGAACTGCTCGCGGCGGTACGGGAGTTGAGAGCCGACCTGGAACGGGTGCGGGCGAGCGAACAGACGGCGGCACTGGCGGCGGAGCTCGCGGAGACCGAGACCGAGATCACCGGCACGGGCCAGGCGGGGCACAGCCGCCGCCAACGCCTGCGCGAGCTGCTCGCCGACTCCCAGTCCTTGCTCGACGTCCTCGCCTCGGCGGGTGCGGTCGCCGCGCTGGTGGGGTTGTGAGAGGGGTGCGATGAGCGGGGGAGAGCGGTACTGGAACGAGGATCTGCAACGGTGGGAGGAGAGGGCGGGGGAGGGCGCGGGGTCGGTGACTCCGCCGACGCCTCCCGTCAACGAGTGGGCCACTGTGGGTAGTTGGGCACCCGAGGCGCCGGCCCCCGCTCCCGCGACCGTCGATGGGATGAATCGGCGGCTCGTGTGGTCCGTGGTCGTCGGGGCGGCCGTGGTCGGGGTGGCCGTGAGTCTCGTCCTGACGTTGGTCGTGGGGAAGGGCGACGGCGGGGCGGACGACAAGCCGGTCGCGGGGAGTTCCGTGGGGTCTCCGTCGCCGTCGGAGTCGAGTGGTGCCGGGGTGACGCCCGGCGAGGGGACGTTCTCCCCGTCGGTGTCGGTGTCGCCGTCGGTCTTCGGGCCGCCCGCCGGGTACGAGAAGTACGACGACGCGGAGGGGTTCCAGATCGCGGTTCCCGAGGGGTGGACGCGGGGTACGGTCGACTCCGAGTTCGGGATCGCGGTGGTCAACTACCGCAGTGCGGACCGGACTCACCGGTTGCAGGTGTACCAGGTGGCGGAGGATTCCCCGGCCGCCTCCTTCGAGCTGTTCCTGTCGGACCGGACCAGCAAGGCCGCCGGTTTCCGGAAGCTCGATCTGCAGACGCTCGACGACGGGCAGTTCACCGGCTCGCGCCTCGAATACCTGGCCGACACCATCAAGGGCGAGCCCGACGTCGGTACCTGGCACGTCTACGACGAGCGTTTCGTCGCGGCCGACGGCAACATCTACGCCCTCGCCTCCTACGGCCCCGACTCCGACGGGCGAGCGGACGAACTCGCCCGTCTGGCCACCGCGTTGACCTGGTTCTGCCCGCCCTACACCTCCTGCGGCACCGACGCCGGCCTGGACTGACGGGACAGGGGGACGGCACACCGACGCGGCCTCACGCGGTGCCCAACTCCTGCTGGAGCTTCCCGATGTCCACCGTGTCGTCCGGCGCGGGGGTCGCCGACGGCACCGGTTCGCCGTAGTCCCCGAAGGTCAGGGTCATGTCGGTGCCGTCGCCCTTCTGGGTGGCCTCGACCAGGCGGTGCGGGGCGGCCGAAGTGACGTACAGAACCGTCTTCTTGCCGTCCCGCGTGCCCTTCAGCGGGATGACCTTCGTGCCGTCGATCTTCGTCTCGGCGCCCTTGGCGAGCGGGGTGTCGCTGGTGGACCCGCCGGTGTAGAGCTCCTTCTGGAACGCGGTGAGGTCGCAGGTGCCGGACAGGCTCTTCAGCAGGGAGTCCTTCGTGGAGCCGTGGATGTAGCGGTTCTTGAAGAGCTCGGCCACCGCCTCGCCCTGGCCGCCGGGCACCTGGGCCTTCCAGAACGCGGTGTCCGGCTTCATCCACACCTCCTCGCCCCGCTTGACCAGTTCGAGGCTGCCCCCGCCGGAGCCCATCCGCAGCGTGCCGACGCAGTTGCCGTCCCGGTCCAGGGCCAGGTCCATCGAGGTCGGCTGGGTCTTGCTGTCCTTGGCGTCCGTGCCGCGGTCGGTCAGTTTCAGGTGCACGGAGTCGGTCTTGAGGAGGTTGTCCTTGGCCTGGTCGGCCAGTTCCCCGGCGGAGGGGCCGTCGTCGGCCACCGCGACGGCTGGGGCGACGGACAGCAGCAGGGCCGCGCTCGCCGCCGTGCAGATCAACGCCTTCCTGGTCATTGCTCCACCTCCAGGCTCTGCCCCACGGGTCGGCCTCACCGTTCAGCGTACGGTTCGCCCCATTTGCCCGCATGCCCAGTGACACAGCGCACTTTCGGCCATGAATTGCGCATGCAATCGGGGGGTGGGGGCATGTGCTCACGGTCCCGCTGGGTGACATCCGTGTCACTCAGGGGCGCTGAACAGGAACGGAAGGCAACACCGATCATGGCGGACACAGCAGACGGCCTGGGGCTAGAGGCGCAGGCGACCATCCACGTGCGCGGGGAATGGCGTGAAGCCGTCTCCGGTGCCACGCGTGAGGTCCTCGACCCCGCGGACGGGCTGCCGTTCGCCCTGGTCGCGGAGGGTGACGAGAAGGACACGGACCTGGCGGTCGCCGCCGCCCGGCAGGCCTTCGACCACGGCGACTGGCCGCGCACCCCCGCCACCGAGCGTGCCGCCCTGCTGCGCCGCGTCGCCGACCTGCTCGTGCGCGACCGCGAACAGCTCGGGCTGCTGGAGAGCCGGGACGCCGGCAAGACCGCCGAGGAGGGCCGCGTCGACATCGACTGTGTCGCCGACGCCTTCCGCTACTTCGCCGACCTCGTCGCCGCCGAGTCCCCCGGCCGGATCGTCGACGCGGGCTCGCCCGACATCCACAGCGTCGTCGTACACGAACCCGTCGGTGTCTGCGCGCTGATCACCCCCTGGAACTACCCCCTCCTCCAGGCCAGTTGGAAGATCGCCCCGGCGCTCGCGGCCGGCAACACCTTCGTGGTCAAGCCCAGCGAGATCACCCCGCTGACCACGATCGCCCTGATGGACCTGCTCGCCGAGGCCGGCCTGCCCGCCGGCGTCGCGGGCCTGGTCACCGGACCCGGCCACACGGTCGGCGCCCGTCTCGCCGAACACCCCGACGTCGACCTGGTCTCCTTCACCGGCGGCCTGGTCAGCGGCACCAAGGTCGCCCAGGCCGCCGCCCCCACCGTCAAGAAGGTCGCCCTCGAACTCGGCGGCAAGAACCCCAACGTCGTCTTCGCCGACGCCTGCGCCACCGACGAGGACTTCGACACCGCCGTCGACCAGGCCCTCAACGCGGCCTTCATCCACAGCGGCCAGGTCTGCTCGGCCGGCGCCCGGCTCATCGTCGAGGAGTCCCTGCGCGAGCGCTTCGTCGCCGAACTCGCCCGCCGCGCCCAGAAGATACGCCTGGGCCGGGGCACCGAGGACGGCGTCGAGTGCGGCCCGCTCGTCTCCGAGCAGCAGCGCGCCAAGGTCGAGGCGTACGTCGCCTCCGCGCTCGCCGAGGGTGCCGTGCTGCGGGCCGGCGGCCGACGCCCCGAGCCGTCCGCCGAACGCGCCGCCGGCGGCTACTTCTACGAGCCCACCGTCCTGGACCAGTGCCACCGCGAGATGCGGGTCGTGCGCGAAGAGGTCTTCGGCCCGGTCCTCACCGTCGAGACCTTCCGCACCGAGGACGAGGCCGTCGCACTCGCCAACGACACCGAGTACGGCCTGGCCGGCGGGGTCTGGACCGGCGACGGTGCCAAGGCCCGCCGGGTCGCCGCCCGGCTGCGGCACGGCACCGTCTGGATCAACGACTTCCACCCCTACCTCCCGCAGGCGGAGTGGGGCGGCTTCGGAAAGAGCGGCGTGGGGCGGGAGTTGGGCCCCGCCGGACTCGCCGAGTACCGCGAGACCAAGCACGTCTACCAGAACCTCGCGCCGAAGCCGGTGCGTTGGTTCGCGGGCTGAGCCGACGCACGGCCCTTCCACCCTCAGCTTTCAGACCCCAGCCCCCACTGGAGTGAGCACCCCTATGCCCCAGAGCGAGAACCAGAACGAGAACGCGTACGACTACGTCGTCATCGGCGGCGGCACCGCGGGCTCCGTCATCGCCTCCCGCCTCACCGAGAACCCCGACGTCACCGTCGCCGTCATCGAAGGCGGCCCCAGTGACGTGGGCCGCGAGGACGTCCTGACCCTGCGCCGCTGGATGGGCCTGCTCGGCGGCGAGTTGGACTACGACTACCCCACCACCGAGCAGCCGCGCGGCAACTCCCACATCCGGCACAGCCGCGCCCGGGTGCTCGGCGGCTGCTCCTCGCACAACACCCTGATCGCCTTCAAGCCGCTGCCGTCCGACTGGGACGAGTGGGAGACGGCCGGTGCCCGGGGCTGGGGCGCGGTGCCGATGGAGGCGTACTACGCCCGGCTCCTCAACAACATCGTGCCGGTCGACGAGAAGGACCGGAACGCCATCGCCCGCGACTTCGTCGACGCGGCCCAGGCCGCGCTGGGCGTCCCGCGCGTCGAGGGCTTCAACCAGAAGCCGTTCACGGAGGGCGTCGGCTTCTTCGACCTCGCCTACCACCCCGAGGACAACAAGCGGTCGAGCGCGTCGGTGGCGTATCTGCACCCGGTGATGGACGAGCGCCCCAACCTCCGCATTTTCCTTGAGACGTGGGCGTACAAGCTGGAGCTCGACGGCACCCGCGCCAAGGGCGTGCACGTGCGCACCCAGGACGGCGAGGAGCTGCTGATACGGGCCCGCAACGAGGTCGTCCTGTGCGCGGGCGCCGTCGACTCGCCCCGCCTGCTGCTGCATTCGGGCATCGGCCCCCGCGCCGACCTCGAAGCGCTCGGCATCCCGGTCGCCCACGACCTGCCGGGCGTCGGCGAGAACCTCCTCGACCACCCCGAGTCGGTCATCGTCTGGGAGACGAACGGACCCATCCCCGAGAACTCCGCGATGGACTCAGACGCGGGCCTGTTCGTGCGCCGCGACCCCGAACACCTGGGCCCGGACCTGATGTTCCACTTCTATCAAATCCCGTTCACGGACAATCCGGAGCGACTCGGCTACGAGCGGCCGGAGTTCGGCGTCTCGATGACCCCCAACATCCCCAAGCCGAAGAGCCGCGGCCGGCTCTTCCTCACCAGCGCCGACCCGTCGGTCAAGCCCGCCCTCGACTTCCGCTACTTCACCGACGAGAACGACCACGACGGCCGCACCCTCGTCGACGGCATCCGCATCGCCCGCGAGATCGCCAAGACCGAGCCGCTGGCGGGCTGGCTGAAGCGGGAGGTGTGCCCCGGCCCGGAGGTCCTCGGCGACGCCGAGCTGAGCGAGTACGCCCGCAAGGTCGCGCACACCGTGTACCACCCGGCGGGCACCTGCCGTATGGGCGCCGTCGACGACGAACAGGCCGTGGTGGACCCGGAGTTGAGGATCCGCGGCCTGGACGGCATCCGGATCGCCGACGCGTCGGTCTTCCCGACCATGCCCGCGGTGAACCCGATGATCGGGGTGTTGATGGTCGGTGAGCGGGCTGTCGACCTGATCGGAGGCGGTGCGTGATGAGCGAGGCAGTCTTCTCGGTCGACGGCCTGTGGAAGGTCTTCGGCCCCAAGTCCGACTCCGTCCCCACCGACCCCGACCTGCGCGCCCTCGACCCCGTCGAACTGCGCACCCGTACCGGCTGCACCGCCGCCGTCCGTGACGTCTCCTTCGACGTGCGCAAGGGCGAGGTCTTCGTGGTGATGGGTCTGTCCGGCTCCGGCAAGTCGACGCTCGTGCGCTGTCTGACCCGGCTGATCGAGCCGACCGCGGGCACGATCTCCATCGACGGCGAGGACGTCCGCGCCATGGACAAGGCCCGGCTGCGCGAACTGCGCCGACACCGTGCCGCGATGGTCTTCCAGCACTTCGGTCTGCTCCCGCACCGGACGGTCCTCGACAACGTGGCCTACGGCCTGGAGATCCAGGGCATGGGCAAGGCCGAACGCCGGGCGCGGGCCCAGGAGGTCGTCGCCAAGGTCGGGCTGGAGGGCATGGAACAGCGCAGGCCGGCCCAGCTCTCCGGCGGCCAGCGGCAACGCGTGGGCCTGGCCCGTGCGTTGGCGGTCGATCCCCAGGTCCTGCTGTTCGACGAGCCGTTCAGCGCGCTGGACCCGCTGATCCGGCGGGACATGCAGGAGGAGGTGGTCCGCCTGCACCGCGAGGAGGGCCGCACGATGGTCTTCATCACCCATGACCTCAGCGAGGCCCTGCGGCTCGGCGACCGGATCGCCCTGATGCGCGACGGCCGGGTCGTCCAGTTGGGCACGCCCGAGGAGATCGTCGGCAGCCCCGCCGACGACTACGTCCGCGACTTCGTCCGGGACGTCCCCCTCGAACAGGTCATGACCGTGCGTACGGCCATGCGCCCCGGCGACTGCGGCGGCCCGGACCATCCGGGCGCGCTCGCCCCCGACGCCGTGGTCGCCGACGCGATCAAGGCCGTCGCCCGCAGTGGCCGGACGGCCTGTGTGGTGGAGGACGGCCACTGTCTGGGCGTCCTCGACCACGAGCGCCTCCTCGCGGTCGTCGCGGGGGAGCGGTTCAAGGAGGCGGTCTGATGCCGGCGAAGCTGTTCCAGGGGCGCGGCCCGATGCCGACGAATCGGCCCAAGGAGGCGGTCTGATGGCCACGTTCACCGCATCCGCCCCCCGCACCCTCCCCACCGACCTGCTCAAGCGCCGGTCGGTCCAGAAGCTGCTGCTCATCGCGCTCGCCGCGGCGATCCTCGTACCGCTCGCCAACGCCCGTTGGGCCAGCGGTAGTTGGCCCGACGCGCTCACCGTCGACCTGACCAAGCCGCTGACCGACGTCAGCGACTGGATCATCGACAACCGTGACAGCCACCCCCTGTTCCTCTACTTCTTCGGCTACGTCAGCAACGCGGTCGTCATCTGCGTACGCGCCGTCTATCTCGTGCTCCTCGCCGCGGGCTGGGCCGGCGTCACGGCCTTCGGCGCGCTGGTCGCCTGGCGGGTGGCCGGCGTGCGGCTGGCGCTCGGCACGGGCGCCGCGTTCCTCGCCTGCGGGCTGCTCGGCATGTGGGTGCCGACCATGCAGACGCTCGCGCTGATGGTCGTCGCCGTCCTCGCGTCGGTCGCCGTCGGCCTCCTGCTGGGCCTGGCCGGCGGTCTCTCGGAACGGCTCGACCGCGCCCTGCGCCCGGTCCTGGACACCATGCAGGTGCTGCCCGCCTTCGCCTACCTGCTGCCCGTCGTCCTGGTCTTCGGCATCGGCGTGCCCGCGGCCGTCCTGGCCACCGTCGTCTACGCCGCCCCGCCGATGGCCCGACTCACCGCGCTCGGCCTGCGCGGCGCGGACAAGGAGGTCCTGGAGGCGGTCGACTCGCTCGGTGCGAGCGCCCGCCAACGGCTGCTGACCGCCCGTATCCCGCTGGCCCGCAGGGAACTCCTGCTCGGCCTCAACCAGACGATCATGATGGCGCTGTCCATGGCGGTCATCGCCTCCGTGATCGGCGCCGGCGGCCTCGGCGACCGCGTCTACCAGGCGCTCGCCTCCGTCGACGTCGGCGCGGCCCTCGCGGCCGGCATCCCGATCGTGCTCCTCGCGGTCGTGCTGGACCGGGTGACCGGCGCGGCGGGCGACAGCACGGGCGAGGAAGAGCTCGGGAGCCGCCGTTGGCTCTACGCGGGCGGCGCCGTCGTGGTCGTGGCCCTCGCCGCGCGTCTCGCGGGCCGGCTCGACTGGCCCGAATCCTGGACGCTGAACATCGCCACGCCGGTCAACCGCGCCGTCGACTGGATGACCGCCCACCTCTACTCGGGCGTCCCGGTCGTGGGCGGCACCGCCGACTGGGCCGGGCACTTCACCACCTGGGTCCTGGACCCCGTCCGCGACGGTCTGCAGTGGCTGCCCTGGTGGTCGGTGCTGCTCCTGGTCGCCACCCTCGCCTGGCTGATCGGCACCTGGCGCACCGCCCTCACCGCGGTCCTCGCCATGGCCGCGATCGGCGTCCTCGGCGTGTGGCGGCCGTCCCTCGACACGCTCTCGCAGGTCCTCGCGGCCGTCGCCGTCACCCTCGTCCTCGGCTTCGCGACCGGCATCGCGGCGGCCCGTAGCGACCGCTTCGAACGGCTGCTGCGGCCCGTCCTGGACGTCTTCCAGACCATGCCGCAGTTCGTGTACCTGATCCCGGTCGTCGCGCTGTTCGGCGTCGGCCGCGCGCCCGCCGTCGCCGCGGCGGTCGTCTACGCGCTGCCCGCCGTCGTCCGCATCACCACCCAGGGCCTGCGTCAGGTCGACCCGGCCGCGCTGGAGTCCTCGAACTCGCTCGGGGCGACCAGTTGGCAGCAGCTGCGCCAGGTCCAACTCCCGCTCGCCCGCCCGGCGTTGCTGCTCGCCGTCAACCAGGGCGTGGTCCTCGTCCTCGCCGTCGTCATCATCGGCGGCCTGGTCGGTGGTGGCGCGCTCGGCTACGACGTCGTCTTCGGCCTGGCCCAGGGCGACCTGGCGACCGGCCTGGTGGCGGGCGGCGCGATCGTCTGCCTCGGCCTGATGCTCGACCGGGTGACCCAGCCGACACGGCGCCGCACGAAGAAGGGAGCGTGACATGCGCGTACGTACGACCGCTGCCGTCGCGTCGCTGATCCTGCTGACCGGCTGCGGCGCCGCCGACATGACCAAGCAGGCCTCGCCCTTCGCCAACGCGCAGGGTGCCAGGACGGTGACCCTCTCCGTGCAGTCCTGGGTCGGCGCGCAGGCCAACGTGGCTGTCGCGCAGTACCTGTTGGAGCATCGGCTCGGCTACCGGGTCGACACCGTCCAGGTCGACGAGGTGCCCGCCTGGGACGCGCTCAGCCAGGGCCGGGTCGACGCGATCCTGGAGGACTGGGGCCACCCCGACCAGGAGAAGCGCTACGTCGACGACAAGCACACCATCGCCCGGGGCGGCGGCCTCGGGGTGACCGGCCACATCGGCTGGTACGTGCCGACGTACCTGGTCAAGCAGCACCCGGACATCACCGACTGGAAGAACCTCAACAAGTACTCGTCGCTGTTCCGCACCCCCGAGAGCGGCGGCAAGGGTCAGTTGATGGACGGCTCGCCGTCGTACGTCACCAACGACAAGGCCCTGGTGAGCAACCTGAAGCTGGACTACCAGGTGGTGTTCGCCGGTTCGGAGGCCGCGCAGATCACGCAGATGCGGCAGTTCGCCAAGGAGAAGAAGCCCTTCCTGACGTACTGGTACGCGCCGCAGTGGCTGTTCAAGAAGGTCCCGATGACCGAGGTCAAGTTGCCCGCGTACAAGGAGGGTTGCGACGCGGACCCGGCGAAGGTGGCCTGCGCCTATCCGCACACTCCGTTGCAGAAGTACCTCAACGCGGACTTCTCGAAGAAGGGCGGCGAGGCGGCGGCCTTCCTGAAGAAGTTCAAGTGGACGACCGAGGACCAGAACGAGGTCTCCCTGCTGATCGCCGACCAGAAGCTCACACCCGAGCAGGCGGCGAAGAAGTGGGTGGACAGCCACGCGTCCACGTGGAAGGCGTGGCTGTCCTGAACGCCCTTGTTCCGTAGGGTCGTTGGCCGTCTCCTACTTCTTGAGGCGGTCGGCGATCCCGCGGAGCGCGTGCGCCGCCGCGCGCTGCATGCCCGGTCCGAACGTCACGCGGGTGGCCCCGAGTTCACCGAGTTCGGTGGGCGAGGGGCCCTCGCCGTCCAGCCGGCCCGCCATGTTGATCGGCCCCTGGATCCCGGACCGCAGCAGCGGCAGTACGTCCGTCGGGGCGCCGATCGGATAGACGCAGTCGGCACCGGCGGCGACGTACAACGCGGCCCGCTCGATGGCCCGTTCGGGATCGCCGTCCCCGTGCAGGAACGTGTCCACCCGGGCGTTGACGAACAGCTCGTCCCCGGCCGCGTAGCGCACCTCGGCGAGCCAATCGGCGTGCTCGCGCGGGTCCTTGAGAACACCACCCCCGTCGGAGTCCTCAAGATTGCAGCCGACGGCCCCGGCTTCCAGCAGCCGCTCCACCAGCTCCTTCGGGGCCAGCCCGTACCCGCCCTCCACATCCGCGGAGACCGGCACGTCCACCGCCCGCGTGACGCGCGCCACCGCGGCGAACATCTCCTCGCCCGGCACGTCCCCGTCCGCGTACCCGAGCGCCGCGGCGACCCCCGCGCTCGGGGTGGCGAGCGCGGGGAAACCGGCCTCCACGAGGACCCGCGCGCTGGCCGCGTCCCAGGGACCGGGCAGCACGAGCGGGTCGCCCGGGACACGGCCCCGGTGCAGGGCGCGGAAGGCGGCGACCTTGCTCACGGTCACTGGTGCTGCCCGGCGGTGTAGTGGCCCGGGACCATGCGGCAGGTCACGCCGAAGCGGTTCCACGCGTTGATCACCGTGATCGCGGCGATCAGCTGCGCCAGCTCGGCCTCCTCGAAGTGCTTGGCGGCCTTCTCGAACACCTCGTCCGGCACGAAGCCGTCGGTCAGGACCGTGACCGCCTCGGTCAGCTCGATCGCCGCGAGCTCCTTCTCCGTGTAGAAGTGCCGCGACTCCTCCCACGCGCCGAGCTGGATGATCCGCTCCACGCTCTCGCCGGCCGCGAGCGCGTCCTTGGTGTGCATGTCCAGGCAGAACGCGCAGTGGTTGAGCTGCGAGGTCCGGATCTTGACCAGCTCGTTGAGCTTCGGGTCGAGACCCTTACGGGCGGCGGCGTCCAGGCGGAGCATCGCCTTGTAGACGTCGGGCACGTGCTGGGCCCAGTTCAGGCGGGGGCTGTGCTCGGGGGCGTACTGATCGGTGCGATCGGAGGCGGATTCGGCGGTCTGCTCTGTGGTCATGTCTCGACCCTAGGTTCCGGGCAGCCCAGGAGTATGGTCCATTTCCATGGTGAAAACGTGGGCCACTTTCGGCGTAGACCTCCACCTGGAACCGACCGGACCGGGCCTGCGCCGCGGCCTGACCGACGCCCTGCGCGAGGCCGTCCGCACCGGCCGCCTGGCCCCGGGCACCCGCCTGCCCTCCTCCCGTTCGCTCGCCGCCGACCTGGGCATCGCCCGCAACACGGTCGCCGACGCGTACGCCGAACTGGTGGCGGAGGGCTGGCTCACGGCCCGCCAGGGCTCGGGCACACGGGTCGCGGAGAGCGTGCGGGCTGCGCAGGCCACGAGGGGTGCGAAGGGCGCGTGGGTCGGGGAGGGCACGCCGATCGCGGGGGACTCCGCACCTCGCCCCGACCCCGAGCCGTCCGGCGAGGAGCCCCATCGCCGCCCCCGTGCGGGGCATCACCTCCACCCCGGTGAAGAGCACCGCCCCCGCGAAGCGCACCGCCCCGCCTACGACCTGGTCCCCGGCACCCCCGACCTCGCCTCCTTTCCGCGCGCGGAGTGGCTCAAGGCCGCCCGGCGCGCCCTGACCGACGTCCCGTCCCAGTCCCTCGGCTACGGCGACCCGCGCGGCCGCGTCGAACTGCGCACCGCGCTGGCCGGCTATCTCGCCCGCGCCCGGGGCGTACGCGCCGACCCCGACCGCATCCTGGTGTGCGCCGGCATCTCGCAGGGCCTGCGCATCCTCAGCGCGGTACTGCGGGCGCGCGGCGCGAGCACGGTCGCCGTGGAGTCGTACGGCCTCTACATCCACTGGCGCCTGCTCGCGGCCGAAGGTCTGCGGACCGTCCCGCTCCCCTTCGACGAACGGGGCACGGATCCGAGGGAGTTGACCGACGAGGGCGCGGTCCTGCTCACCCCCGCCCACCAGTTCCCGATGGGCGGCACCCTGCACCGCGACCGGCGCGCGGCCGTCGTCGACTGGGCCCGCCGCACCGGCGGCATGGTCATCGAGGACGACTACGACGGCGAGTTCCGCTACGACCGCCAGCCCGTCGGCGCCCTCCAGGGCCTGGACCCCGACCACGTCGTGTACGCGGGCACGGCCAGCAAGGCCCTCGCCCCGGGCCTCCGGCTGGCCTGGCTGATACTGCCCCCGGGCCTCGTCCAGGAGGCGGCCCGCGCGAAGGGCGGCATCGACTCCTGCGGAGCCCTGGACCAGCTGACCCTCGCCCAGTTCATCAACTCCGGTGCCTACGACCGTCACGTGCGCGCCTCCCGCCTGCGCTACCGGCGTCGCCGCGACGCCCTGGTCGCCGAACTCGCCCACCGCGCCCCCCAGGTCAGCGCCACCGGCATCGCGGCCGGCCTGCACGTGGTCCTCCGCCTCCCCCCGGGCACCGAACAACAGTCCCTGCGCGCGGCCGCCTGGCAGGGCCTCGCCCTCCACGGCCTGCACCGCTACCAACACCCCGACGCGACGGTCGAACGCCGCGACGCGCTGGTCGTGGGGTACGGGACTCCACCGGAGCACGCGTGGTCGGGGGCGCTGGAGGCGTTGTGCCGGGCGTTGCCGTAGACCGGTCAAGTTTGCCGGTCGAGAGGCCTCGGCCGGGCGGACCATCCGTCCGAACCCAGGGCACCCACGTGCCACGGCTGGGCCGCCACCGCGGAGTCGAGCAGGCGCCGGGACCTCTCGAAGGGCAGGACGTACGTCAACGGTTCCTCCGGGGCCCGCTTGTGCGCGTACTCCGCCTCGTCCCAGGCCGCTCCGAGGTCTCCCGCGTCCAGCCGGGTCAGTCCCCGCATCGCGCGGGCCGCGGGCAGTGCCGGAGCGCGCCGTACCGCCTCGGCGGCCGGCTCGACGGCCGCCTCCGTGTGCTCCATGGCCCACAGCGTCCGCGCCCGCACCACCAGCAAGTCCGGCGAGAGCGCCCCGATCGGTCCCCTGGACGCCGCGAGCGCCGCCGCGACCCCGCCCTGTCGACGTAGACCTTCGGCCTTTTCCCCGGCTTTCATCACATTCCCCCGTCGCCCCCGTGGATGCTGGACGCGAGCCAACGTACGGACACGGTCCCCGGTCCGCCTCCGGTGAGTTCTCGGGAAAGTCCCTGGGGCGGGTCGGGGGCCGTGGCCTCGGGGAGGGGGCGGCGTGGACACTGTCATGCCTCGGGGGCGCGGCGACGGGGCGGCGTTCCTGGGACGTACGAGGGAACTCGCCGAACTGCGCCGACGATACGGGGAGGCGTCGGCGGGTGTCCCGCGGGTGGTCGTCGTCGAAGGACCCGCCGGTATCGGCAAGACGGCGCTCCTGCGGCGCTTCCTCGCCGACAGCGCGCACGGCCATGTGCTGACGGCGGCCGGCGAGGAGAACGAGGCGGAGCTGCCGTACGGCGTGCTGGGCCAGCTCCTGGGCCGCTCCGTGCACACCGACCCGCTCACCGCCGGAGCCGAACTCCTCGACCCGTTGGGGGAGTTGCAGCGCGACGAACCCGTCGTGCTGGTCGTCGACGACGCGCACTGGGCCGACGCGCCCTCGCTGCGCGCGCTCACCTTCGCGCTGCGCCGGCTGCGCGCCGACCGCGTCCTGTGCCTGCTCGCGCTGCGCGATGTCGAGGCCCCGGGGATGCCCGGCGGACTGCGCCGGATCCTCACCGACGACACCGCCGTACGACTGCGGCTGGACGGCCTCGCGACGGCGGACCTGGTCGGACTCAGCACCCGGTATCTGACCGAGCCGCTGACCCCGGCCGCCGCGCGCCGCCTGCGTACCCACACCCACGGCAACCCGCTGCACTGCCGGGCCCTGTTCGAAGAGGTGCCGCCGGCCGCGCTCCGGTCCGCCGCCGCACTGCCCGCCCCGCAGTCGTACACCCGCTTCGTCCTGGACCGGCTCGCCCGCTGCGGGCCGTCCGCCCGTGCCCTGGTGCGGGCCGCGGCCGTGCTCGGCCCGGACTGCACGCTGGCCCGCGCCGCCCGCCTCGCAGAGGTCGCCGAACCGCTGGCCGCGCTCGGCGAGACCCTCGCCCACGGGCTGCTCCGGGAGACCCCGCAGGCCGCGCCGACCGGTATCGCGTTCACCCACCCGCTGGTCCGCGCGGCCGTCCTGCACGGACTCGGCCCGCTGCGCCGTACCGCACTGCACAGCAGGGCCGCCGAGGCCGCCGACGACGAGTTCACGCGCCTGCACCACCGGGCGCTCGCCGCCTACGGACCCGACGACCGGCTCGCCCTCGAACTCGCCGACTGCGCCCGCCGGCGCGGCGCCGACGGCCGCTGGGTGGAGGCCGCACCCCTCCTCCGGTACGCGGCCCGGCTCACCTCCCGGCCGGCGGAGCGCGGGCGGCTGAACTGCGAGGCCGTGGAGGCCTTTCTCTTCGACGGCCGGGACGAGGAGGCCGCCGCCGTCGTGGCCGCGCTGCCCGACGCGACCGACGAGGCCGTACGGTGCTGTGCCCGCGGCCATCTGGCGCTGGTCGCCGGCCGCGTCGGCCAGGCGCACGCCCTGCTGGACGAAGCATGGCGGCTGCGCACCCCCGGCGCGGACCCCGGACTCGACGCACGGATCGCGGAACAGCACGTGATGGTCCACATGCTGGGCGGTCAGGCCGCTCGCGTGTGCCAGTGGGCCGAGTCGGCCCGCGACCACGACGGCCGGGCGCGCTCCGGCGGCACCCTGCGCTTCATCCACCTCGCCGCGCTCGGGCAACTCGGCGCCTACGAGGAGGGGTTCCGGCTGGCCGAGGAACTGCCCGCGGCGGCACTGGTGGGCGTGCGGGACATCGAACTCCTGCTGGGCAGAGGTGCGTTGTACCTGTACACCGACCGCGCGGCACAGGCCCGGCCCGACCTGGAGCGGGTCGTGGACCTCACGCGCCGGGGGCCCGTGCCGCTGCGCGTGATCGCCCTGGCGATCCTCGCGAAAGCCGAATACCTCTGCGGTGACTGGGACTTGGCGAGCCTGCACTGGGAGACGGCCGCCTCCGTCGCCGCCGACCTCGGCCAGGGGTGGATCGCCCCCGTGGTGCACGCCGAGAACGTGCTCCTGCTCACCGCCCGCGGTGAGTACGAGCGTGCCGAGCAGCAGTTGAGGATCGCGCGCGGCCACCCCGTGGTCGAGGAGTCCGCGATGGTGGAGATCTTCGTGACGTACGGCCGCGCCTTCCTGGCCTTCGTCCGCGGCGAGCCCACGTCGGCCGTCGAGCTGCTGCGCACCCTCGTCCCTTACGAGGAACTGGACTTCACCGCCGAGCCCGGAGTCACGACCTGGCGCGATCTGCTGGCCGACGCGCTGGTCTCGGCCGGTCGGCTCGACGAGGCCGAGGAGGTGCTGGCCGCCCTGGAACGGCGTGCCACCGAGCGCTCGCGCGCCTCCACCCTGGCGTCCGTGTGCCGGGTGCGCGGCGCCCTGTTCGCGGCCCGCCGAGAGCCGAAACGCGCCCGGGACGCCTTCGCCGAGGCCATCGACCGCGCCGCCCGCGTCGGCCTGCCCTTCGAGCAGGCCCGTACCGAGCTCGACTTCGGCTCCTTCCTGCGCCGCACCGGCCGTCGCGCACCGGCCCTGGAGCACCTGCGCGCGGCCCGGACCCGCTTCGCCGAGTTGGACGCCGCGCCCTTCCTGAGGCACTGCGACCGCGAACTGGCGGCGGCGGGCCTTGCCGATGTGCGGGATCCAGGCCGCGTGGGCGCTCCGGAACGACTGACACCGCAGGAACACGCCGTCGCCCAACTCGCGGCGACCGGGCTGACCAACCGCCAGATCGCCCGCGAGCTGGTCCTCAGCGCGAAGACCGTCGAGTACCACCTCAGCCATGCCTACGCGAAGCTCGGCATCCGCTCCCGGGTGGAACTCGTGGCCCGGGTGGCTGCGGCTAGGGAAGGATCAGGAACGGCGGGCTGACGGCGAAGGTCGCCCCCGGCTCCGTCGAGCCGTACTTCACCGATCCGTAGGCCTGTGCGATGTGGCCCGCGTGCTGGCTGAGCACAGCGCTGCTCAACGTGAACTCGAAGACCCCCGGAAAGTCGGTCCACCCTTCTCCGGGCGTGAGGAAGTGACCCTGCACCACTCCGGATCCGACGACGGGAATGGCTGTGCCGTCGTCGATGTCACGCACGACGAGCGACACCCGGTACGACCCCTCCTGCCCGTGCAGGGTCCGCCCCGCCTCGGCCTCCAGCACGATCTCGCCGTCCTTCTGCGGATCCAGCGTGCTGTCGGCGATCTTCCCGCTCGGCTCACGGCTGAACACCCGCACGATCTGAGCGTCGTTCGGTCCCATGACTACCCCCTGTTCGTCCTGCTGTCCGTCCTGCTCTGCCCGACCGGTTCTCCGGCCGTACAGCGAAACAGTAGGAAGCCGGTCAGCCCTCGGGCCTCCGGGAAGGGTTAGGGGAAATCCCGGGGGTGGGCGGCGCCTCCCCGAACCGTGCCAACGCAAGCGCCCCCGCCACCGCCACGCAGAACCCCAGTACCGCCAGCCACACCAAGCCCTCCCTCGTGCGGTCGCCGAGCCAGATCACGCCCACCGCTGCCGGGCCGATCGTCTCGCCGATGACCATTCCGGCGGTGGCCGCGGTCACCGAGCCGTGCTGGAGGGCCGAGGTCAGCAGGAGGAAAGCGGCGGCGCCGCCGAGGAGGAGGGCGTAGGTCGCCGGGTTGGTGAGGAGGTCCGAGGGGGTGACCGAGTCGATCAGGCGTACCGCCACCTCCACCACGCCGAACCCGAACCCCGCACCCAGCCCGAGTGCCGGCGCCCGGCCCCGCCCCGACCAGCGCCCGCCGACCAGCGCGAGCAGCAGTACCGCGACGGCGACCCCGAGCATCGCGTACTTCAGCGTGGTCGACCCGGCGCGGTCCCCTTCCGCGCCCGAGGCCAGTCCCAGCATCGCCAGTCCGCCGCAGACCACCCCGACCGCACTCCACTCCAGCCCGCTCAGCCGCACCCGCAGCAGCCGGGCCGCGACCACCGCCGTCACCGCCAGGCTGGAGGCCAGCGCGGCGCCGACCGCGTAGATGGGGATCGAGCGCAGCGCGGCGATCTGGAACACGAACCCCAGCCCGTCAAGACCGAGCCCGAGCAGATACCGCCACTGCCGCACGGCCCTGAGCAGCAGCGCCGCCTCCCCACCGGCGCCGGTCGCGCGGGTGCCGGCCGTCTCCGCGTCGGCCTCCCGCGTGGCGACGGCCTGCAACACCGTCGCCGTACCGAAGCAGACCGCCGCAGCCAGCGCGCACACCATCCCAAAGATCACAAAGCGACTGTAGGGGAGGGGAGTACGGGCGGGGTGCCTCGTGGCGCGCTCTCACCGATCTCTAGGCTGTCCGCCGAAGATCACACAGCGGCCTGACGGCAGTCGGCCTCTCGCGCAGCGGCCGGATCAACGGGGAGACGGAACATGGCGGACGCACGCAGACAACTACGCTCGGGCACGGTCGTACTCGGCGGCATGGGGCTGCTCGCCGCCGCCCTCACCGCCTGCTCCTCCGACCCCGACAAGCGCTGCGTCGACCGCGACAGCTACAACCTCGCCAAGGGCTACAAGGTCGTCGCCGACAAGAGCTGCAACTCCACCAGGACCTCGGCGAACGGCGCCTGGTACTACGGCGGCAAGAAGAAGGGCTCCTGGGTCGAGGGCGGTTCCTTCACCAAGCCGCGCAAGAGCTCCGGCTCCTCGGGCGGCGGCCACGGCAGCAGCGTCGACCGCGGCGGCTTCGGCAGCGGCAAGGGAAGCTCCGGCGGCTGAGCGACCCATGCGAAGGCACCGGATCACCCCGCGCCCCGACTGGCAGCGCACCGTCGAGGAACAGGGCCTCGTCTATCCCCTCACCCGGTATCCCGACGACTCCTTGCGCCCCTACTGGGACGAGAGCGCCTACTACTCCTTCACGCTCCCCGAGGTCGAGGCCCTGGAGGAGACCGTCGAGGAACTGCACCGCATGTGCCTGGCGGCGGCCGAGCACATGGTGTCCCACCACCGCCTCGCCGACCTCGGCATCACCGACCCCCGCCTCGCGCAGACCGTCGCCGAGGCCTGGCACCGGCGCGCCGAACTCCCTTCCGTCTACGGCCGTTTCGACCTCCGCTACGACGGCACCGGTCCGGCGAAACTGCTGGAGTACAACGCCGACACGCCCACCTCCCTCGTCGAGGCCGCCTCGCCCCAGTGGTTCTGGATGCAGGACCGCTTCCCCGGCGCCGACCAGTGGAACTCCCTCCACGAACGCCTCGTCGCCGCCTGGAAGAACCAGGCCGCCCTCCTCCCGCCCGGCGCGCCCCTCCACTTCGCGCACTCCGCCGCCGACGAACTCGGCGAGGACCTCATGACCGTCGCCTATCTCAAGGAGACCGCCGAACAGGCCGGCCTCGACACCGACTGGATCTCCATGGAGGAGATCGGCTGGGACCCCCTCTCCGGCCGCTTCGTCGACAACCGCCTCCGCTTCATCCGCAGTTGCTTCAAGCTCTATCCCTGGGAGTGGCTCACCAGCGACCGCTTCGCCGACCACGTCCTCGACACCCTCGACAACGGCGGCGGCACCGGCACCACCCTGTGGATCGAACCCGCCTGGAAGATGCTCCTCAGCAACAAGGCCCTGCTGGCCGTCCTGTGGGAGCTGTATCCCGACCACCCCAACCTCCTCCCGTCCTACCTCGACGGCCCCCGCGACCTCGCCCGCACCACGGGCTACGTCGCCAAGCCCCTGCTCGGCCGCGAGGGCGCCGGCGTGACGGTCCACGCCCCGCACACGCCCCCGCCCGAGCCCCAGGAACCCTGCTGCTACCAGCAGTTGGCCCCGCTGCCCGACTTCGACGGCAACCACGTCGTCCTCGGCGCCTGGGTCGTCGAGAACGAGTCGGCCGGTCTCGGCATCCGGGAGTCGTCGGGCCTGGTCACGGACGAGTACGCCCGCTTCCTGCCGCACGTCATCCGGTGAGTCCGCCGCCCGGCCGGACCTCGCTCGCATGGTGGACGGGACACGTCCGCCCCGCGGCCTGCCCGGTAGGCTGACCGGCGGGCCGTGACTGGCGCGCTGGGATGGGACCAACCATCGGGGAGCGGCCCGAACGGAAACTGTGTGCCGTGCGCCTGGGCCGTACCGTGAACGCCGAACGCAACGTCCGGAGGTCCTGATGCCCGACAACTCTGCGCCCCTTTCCCCCGAGTCCACCGCCTTCCGCTCCGCCCTCGATGTGATCCGTGCCGTCGAGCCGCGCGTCGCCGACGCCATCGGCCAGGAGGTGGCCGACCAGCGCGAGATGCTCAAGCTGATCGCCTCGGAGAACTACGCCTCCCCGGCCACCCTCCTCGCCATGGGCAACTGGTTCAGCGACAAGTACGCCGAGGGCACCGTCGGACGCCGCTTCTACGCCGGCTGTCGCAACGTCGACACCGTCGAGTCCCTCGCGGCCGAGCACGCCAAGGAACTCTTCGGCGCCCGCCACGCCTACGTCCAGCCGCACTCCGGCATCGACGCCAACCTCGTCGCCTTCTGGTCCGTCCTCGCCCAGCGCGTCGAGGCCCCCGCCCTGGAGAAGGCCGGCGTCCGCCAGGTCAACGACCTCTCCGAGGCCGACTGGGCCGAACTGCGCCAGGCTTTCGGCAACCAGCGCATGCTCGGCATGTCCCTGGACGCCGGCGGCCACCTCACCCACGGCTTCCGCCCGAACATCTCCGGCAAGATGTTCGACCAGCGGTCCTACGGCACCGACCCCACCACCGGCCTCATCGACTACGAGGCCCTGCGCACCTCCGCCCGCGAGTTCCAGCCGCTGATCATCGTCGCCGGCTACTCCGCCTACCCCCGTCTCGTGAACTTCCGCATCATGCGCGAGATCGCCGACGAGGTCGGTGCGACCCTGATGGTCGACATGGCGCACTTCGCCGGTCTGGTCGCCGGCAAGGTGCTGACCGGTGACTTCGACCCGGTCCCGCACGCCCAGATCGTCACCACCACCACCCACAAGTCGCTGCGCGGCCCGCGCGGCGGCATGGTCCTGTGCGACGACTCCCTCAAGGACCAGGTCGACCGCGGCTGCCCGATGGTCCTCGGCGGTCCGCTCCCGCACGTCATGGCCGCCAAGGCCGTCGCCCTCGCCGAGGCCCGTCAGCCCTCCTTCCAGGACTACGCCCAGCGCATCGTCGACAACTCCCGCGCCCTCGCCGAGGGGTTGATGAGCCGCGGCGCCACCCTCGTCACCGGCGGCACGGACAACCACCTCAACCTGATCGACGTCACCACCTCCTACGGCCTCACCGGCCGCCAGGCCGAGGCCGCCCTCCTCGACTCCGGCATCGTCACCAACCGCAACTCCATCCCGGCCGACCCCAACGGCGCCTGGTACACCTCCGGCATCCGCATCGGCACCCCCGCCCTGACCACCCGTGGTCTCGGCACCGCCGAGATGGACGAGGTCGCCGCGCTCATCGACCGCGTCCTCACCACCGCGGAGCCCGGCACCACCAGCAAGGGCGCGCCGTCCAAGGCCCAGCACGTCCTCGACCCCAAGGTCGCCGACGAGATCTCCCGCCGCGCCACCGACCTCGTGGCCGGCTTCCCGCTCTACCCGGAGATCGACCTGGGCTGAGGCCCATCGAGCTGACGCGGCAAGCCGTTCCGACGGCTGGCCTCACCTCACCTCACCGCACTCACCTCACAGGTCGAGGTCGATCAGCTCATGTCGTGGCTCCTCCCGCGGCGGTCCGGCTCCCTGCCGGGCCGCCGCGCGGCGTATCAGCAGCGTGCCGCCGACACCGACCGCGAGCCCCACGGCGAGCCCCGGCAGCGTCCACCAGACACCACCCCGGCCTAGCCCGCCTCCGCCCAGCCTGTCCGCCGCGCCTGCTCTGTCCGAACTCCCCTCGGCGTTCTCGCCGGTTCCGCCCCCAGACCTGCTCCGCGGCCCGTCCCCGAGCCCGTCGAGCACGCCCTGCTGCTCCAGCGTCACGAAGATCGAGCGCGGCGCCCGGTGCCAGCGGATGTCGTCGTCCTCCACGTCCGGCGCGAGGTCGCTGCGCACCCAGGGCGAACCGTCCGCCGCCACGAACAGTTGGTCCTGCCGCTCCATGGCCACGTCACCGCCCGGCGCCCGATGGGTCTGCGGCCAGCCCCCGACACCCGACAGCCCCCAGATCACCGTGAAGTCCACCGGCGGATACCGGCCCTCGGTCCACTCCTCCGGCACCCGTTCCGTCCCGGTGAACGACGGCCGCAACAGCTCCGTCAGCCGCGCGAACGCAGGCTCGCCGGAACGCAGCGCCATCGTCCGTCCCGTGCCACCCGCGACGATCACCGCTGTGTCGGGAGTGTCCCGGCCCGGCGTCGGAGCCTCCGCAGCTGTTCGGGCCACTGCCCCGGGCCCGGCCCCTGTGCCGACCGCCGCGTCGGCCATCGGCACCCCGCACAAGGTCACCGCCACCACCGGCAACATCACCGCCACCGCCGGCAACATCGTCGCAAGCCGCGCCGTCGCCCGCCCGACTCGTGTGCCATGCCCGGTCCGCCCAGCCCGCCCGGTCCGCCCGCACCCCCTCATACGTCCCGCAACTCCTGCCTGGGCCCCGACTCTGGCCCTCCGCGCCCCCACCCCGACGGCAGTCGCGACGCCAGCGGTCGCAGCACCAGCGCCACCCCCGCCCCGGCCGCCGCCCCCGGCAGCGTCCACCACCAGTTGGACCACCAGCGGGTGCCGTCGGGCGGGTCCGGCAAGCCGACCGACACGGTGGTCGTCGACGTGTCCGGTACGTCGGTCGGCACAGTGGCCGGCTCCGGCGTCGGCTCCTCCGATCGCCACGGCTCCGGGAAGATGCCCGTGGAGGGGTCGCCCGAGGCCTTGCCCATCACGCCCAACTTCTTCAACAGAGCGCGCAGTTCGGCAGGGTGGTCGGCGCGGTGCCAGTAACCGTTCGGCGTTTCCGGCATGTTGGCCGCCGTGTGGATCCAGACGGCGCGGGGCCCGGAGTCGACGGGGAAGACCCGGTCCACGCGCCACGGCGACATGTCGTGCACCATCCATGTGACGTTGATCTGCCGCGCGTTGGCCAAATTGACCTCGGCCGGCTGGTCCCGGCTGCCCACTTCCGCCGCGCCGAGCAACTGTTCCAGCGCGCCGTATTCCTTGTCGGAGTAGTACAACCCGGTGGCCTGGCCGCTGGTCGGCGAGGTCACCAGCACACTCGTCGGTCCGCCCGCCGAGGCCGACGACGCCACCCACGTCATCAGGGCCAGCGTCACCGCCAACGCGCCTGCCAACACCGCCAGTTCACGGACCCGGCCCCGCCATCTGTTCCGCCACCCGCGCATTCCGTCCCCCAACCAGTCGTCCCTCGACCCGTCCCCGAGCCGTATGTCACTTCTGGTACACCGCCCGACCCGCCGGGGTTCCCACCCCGACCGCACTATTTCGCCGACCCGCCGGCAGACCCGCCGCCGGAGTCATCGGAGGGTCCGTCGGCAGAGCCATCGCCAGACCCGCCGGAGCCCTCGACAGAGCCCCCGGCGGAGCCCGCGGCAGACATCTCCCCGGCCTTCTCCAACCCCTTCGCGATCTCCACCGCCCGAGCCCTCGACGCCACCCCCTCCAGCCGGAGCGTCACCTCGTCGAGGCCGGTCCGGTGCATCCACAGCAGCGTCGGCCCGGCGGTCCGCTCCTTGCGGGTGAAGCGGCTGCCGTCCGCGTCGATCAGCCAGAAGCTCAGCAGATGAGGGCGGGGGAACCACAGGGCGTAGTCCCGAATGCCGTCGGTCGAGGTCTCCTCGCCCAGCGGGACCCACTCCGGCTGTTCGCGCGCGGTCTTGGTGAAGGTGAGGTCCAGTGGGTTCGGCATCTCGTCCAGCCGGACCGTGTGCCCGTCCTCGCGCCAGCACAGGCTCACCAGGAACCGCCCGTGCGGCTCACCGGTCACCGCCACCGTGTCCGGGACGCCCAGCGCCTTCGGCACCAGCGGTTCGAACCCGGCGCGCTGCTCGGCCTGCCCGAGCGACACCGACCGCCCGCACCCGGGCACCTCGGCGCCGGGCGAGGGCACCGCCGACGGGTCGTACCGCACCTCGACCCCGCCGAAGTCGAACCAGTCGAAGACCGCCGCCCGCACCGGGGGCGTGAGCACGAGCACCGTCAGCAGGCCGCACAGCAGGGCGGTCAGCGAACGCCAGCGCAGTCGCGTCCAGTGCCGGACCGACCGCAGGCGCGCGCCGACCGGCCGTGGCTCGGGGACCGGGGTCGGCAGTTGTTCGGCGAGTATCTGGCCCAGTACCCGCTCGACCATCGTCTCGGAGTCGTCGGTGCCTCCGGTGCCGGGCGCGTCCAGCGACCGGCCCAGCGCCTTCAGCTCCTCCGGCAGCCGGGCGGCATCCTCCCGGGTCCGGCCCCGCTCACGTCCCTGCTCGCGTCCCCGCGCACGTCCTCGCGGACCCCGGCCGCCGCCCCGACCGTCACCCCGGCCGCGCGGGCCACGGCCACCGGTGCCTCCGGCGGCGCGGCCGCCCTCACCCTCGTACCTCTGCCCCTCGTCACCCCGACCCTCGAAGCTCTCGTCCTCGAAACCGTCGTCCTCGTGCGACTCACTCATGCTCATCACCCCCTTCCCGAGGTCGGAAATCCGGCAGCAGTCTGCCCAGCTTTCGCAGGGCGCGGCTGAGGCGGGACTTCACCGTGCCTCTCGGCCAGCCGAGGGCCTGGGCGGTCTCCGGCTCGTCCATCTCCAGCAGATAGCGGTAGGTGACGACCAGGCGGTGCTCCTCGCTCAGCTTCTCCAGGGCGGACAGCAGGGCCGCGCGGCGCTCCGTCTCGATGGTCGCGACCGCCGGGTCCGCCGATTCCGGTATCAGCGGCTCGGCCTCGGCGAACGCCGCTTCCCGGCCGGCGAGCGTGCGCTGCCGGGCCGCCGTGCGCACCGTGTTCCTCGTCTCGTTGGCGACGATCGACAGCAGCCACGGCTTGAAGGCCGCGCCGTCCTTGAACCCGCCCAGCGCGCAGTACGCCTTCACGAAGGCCTGCTGCACCACGTCCTCCGCGTCCGCACCCGCCCCGAGTGCCGCGGCCGCCCTGAGCGCGATGCCCGTATGGGCCCGCACCAGCTCCGCGTACGCCTCCGGCTCTCCGGCGCGTACGCGTGCGATCACCGCGGCCTCATCGACGATGCGGCCCCCCTCCCGCGTTCTCACACATTTGGTACACCGCCCGACCCGGATCGGTTCCCACCCGTGTCACATCTGTTTCCGACCGGTTCCGGACCCGCCCCCCAGACCTGAGAGAATGGTGAGCATGGCTTCTGACCGTCCCCGCGTGCTCTCCGGAATCCAGCCCACCGCAGGCTCGTTCCACCTCGGCAACTACCTCGGCGCCGTCCGCCAGTGGGTGGCTCTCCAGGAGTCCCACGACGCGTTCTACGCGGTCGTGGACCTGCACGCGATCACGATCCCGCAGGACCCCGCGGAGCTGCGCGCCAACACCCGGCTCGCCGGCGCGCAGCTGCTGGCGGCCGGGCTCGACGCGGAGCGCTGCACGCTCTTCGTGCAGAGCCACGTCCCCGAACACGCCCAGCTGGCGTGGGTCATGAACTGCCTGACCGGGTTCGGCGAGGCCTCCCGCATGACCCAGTTCAAGGACAAGTCCGCCAAGCAGGGTGCCGACCGGGCGAGCGTCGGCCTGTTCACGTACCCGATCCTCCAGGTCGCGGACATCCTGCTGTACCAGGCCAACGAGGTGCCGGTCGGTGAGGACCAGCGGCAGCACATCGAGCTGACCCGCGACCTCGCCGAGCGCTTCAACGGCCGCTTCGGCGAGACCTTCACGATCCCGAAGCCGTACATCCTCAAGGAGACGGCGAAGATCTACGACCTCCAGGACCCGTCGATCAAGATGAGCAAGTCGGCGTCCACGCCGAAGGGCCTCATCAACCTCCTCGACGACCCGAAGGCCACCGCCAAGAAGGTCAAGAGCGCGGTCACCGACACCGACACCGTCATCCGCTACGACGCGGTGGAGAAGCCGGGCGTCAGCAACCTGCTCACGATCTACTCGACCCTCACCGGCAAGTCGGTCGCGGAGCTGGAGCTGGACTACGAGGGCAAGATGTACGGCGCCCTCAAGACGGACCTCGCCGAGGTCATGGTCGAGTTCGTGACGCCCTTCAAGGAGCGCACGCAGCAGTATCTGGACGACCCGGAGACGCTCGACTCGATTCTGGCCAAGGGCGCGGAGAAGGCGCGTGCCGTCGCCGCGGAGACCCTCTCCCAGGCCTATGACCGGGTCGGCTTCCTGCCCGCGAAGCACTGAGGCGCACAACCGCACACACGTACCACTGGACAGAGCGCTGCACATCACTACGGTTGCGCCTGCCCGCATCCCAGCCGTGGCCGTACAGTCGATAGCCGAACGGATGGGAACGACCGACCGACACGACGACAGGAGATGACGTGGGGACCGTAACGATCGGCGTGTCGATCGCGGTCCCGGAGCCTCACGGCAGCCGCCTCCAACGGCTGCGCACCGGCTTCGGGGACGCCGCTGCTCACGGCATCCCCACGCACGTCACCCTGTTGCCGCCGACGGAGGTCGACGGCGCTTCGCTGCCGGCCGTCGAGGCGCATCTGACGGAGCTCGCCGGGAACGGCCGACCGTTCCGGATGCGGCTGTCCGGCACGGGCACCTTCCGGCCGCTGTCGCCCGTCGTCTACGTGCGCGTGGAGGATGGCGCCGAGGCGTGCACCTGGCTGCAGAAGCAGGTCCGCGACGCCTCCGGGCCCGTCGCACGCGACCTGCAGTTCCCGTACCACCCTCATGTGACGATCGCGCACGGCATCGACGACGAGGCGATGGACCGTGCCTTCGAGGAGCTCGCCGACTACGAGGCCGAGTGGCCGTGCACCGGGTTCGCGCTGTACGAGCAGGGCGCGGACGGCGTGTGGCGCAAGCTGCGGGAGTTCCCCTTCGGGAGCTCGGTGGTGCCGCCGCAGGCCGGTCACGTGGAGCGGGGCACCATCCCGAGCCGGTAGGCCTACGCCTACAAGGACAGCCGTCGGCCTACATCTACAGGGACAGCCGTCGGAACACCCCGCGCGGGACGTGCCGCAGGGCCGACATCACCACGCGCAGCGTGCCGGGCACCCACACCGTCTCCGAGCGGCGGCGCAGGCCCAGTTCGACGGCCGTCGCGACCGCCTCCGGGGTCGTCGCCAGCGGCGCCTCCGGCAGCCCCGCCGTCATCTTCGAGCGGACGAACCCGGGGCGTACGACCATGACGTGCACGCCGGTGCCGTGGAGCGCGTCGCCGAGGCCCTGGGCGAACGCGTCCAGGCCCGCCTTGCTGGAGCCGTAGATGAAGTTGGCGCGGCGGGCGCGCTCGCCGGCGACGGAGGAGAGCACCACGAGCGAGCCGTGGCCCTGCGCCTGCAACGCGCGTGCGCTCACGAGCCCGGCCGACACCGCGCCCGTGTAGTTGGTCTGCGCGACGCGCACCGCGGCGGCCGGATCACGCTCGTCGTTCGCCTGGTCGCCGAGGATCCCGAAGGCGAGCAGCACCATGTCGACGTCGCCCTCGGCGAACACCTTGCCGAGCGCCACCTCGTGCGCGTCGGGGTCGAGCGCGTCGAAGGCCACGGTGTGCACGTCGGCGCCGAGACCGCGCAGCTGCTCCGCGGACTGCTCCAGGGCCGGAGAGGGGCGTCCGGCGAGCCACACCGTGCGGGTGCGGCGGGCGATCAGACGGCGGGCGGTGGCGAGGGCGATCTCGGACGTACCGCCGAGAACGAGCAGGGACTGGGGGAGACCGAAGGCGTCCTTCACGAGAGAGCTCCTAGCGGGTGCCTGGGGGTTGCCTGGGGTTGCGTGGAGGGTGTCCGGAAGGTGCCCGGAGCTTGGGGTTGCTCAGAGCTTGGGGCTGTTCAGAGGGCGAGGCGGCGGGCGAGGTCCGACACGAACACCCCGCGCGGGTCGAGTTCCGCGCGTAGTGCCCGGAAGTCGTCGAGGCGCGGGTACATGGCGGCGAGCAGGTCGGGGCGCAGCCGGGAGTCCTTGGCGAGGTAGACGCGTCCGCCGGCCTCGGCCACGTCCTCGTCGAGCTGGTCGAGGAGGACACCGAGGCCGGGCAGGCCGGCCGGGATGTCGAGGGCCAGCGTCCAGCCGGGCACGGGGAAGGAGAGCCAGCCGGGGTCGGCCTCCCCGAAGCGCTTGAGGACGGCCAGGAAGGACGGGCACCGGTGCTCGGAGATGCGTCGCACGATCCGGCGCAGGGCGTCCTCCCGGCCGTGTCCGACGACGAACTGGTACTGCACGAAGCCGCCGCGGCCGTAGACGCGGTTCCAGTGCGGCACGCCGTCCAGGGGGTGGAAGAAGGCGGGGATCCGCTGGAGTTCGCCGGTACGCGCGCGGGGTGCCTTGCGGTACCAGAGCTCGTTGAACAGGCCCACGGTCGTGCGGCTCAGCAGGCCCTCCGGGAGGAAGGCGGGGGCGGCCGGGAGCCGGCGGGTCCGGAAATCCAACGGTGCTCTACGCGTGCGTGCGGGCAGCGCGTCGAGGGGCGCGTGGTCGCCGCGGGTGAGCACCGCGCGGCCCGTCGCCGCTCCTCGCGCGAGGAGGTCGATCCAGGCGACCGAGTAGCGGTAGTGGTGATCGGTCGCCGTGAGGCGTGCCATCAGGTCGTCGAGGTCCGTCGCGCGTTCGGTGTCGACCGACATCAGGGACGTCTCGACGGGCAGCAGTTGAACGGTCGCCGTCAGGATCACGCCGGTCAGGCCCATGCCGCCGGTGGTCGCGTCGAACAGGGGCGTGCCGCGGCTCACCGTGCGGATCGTGCCGTCGGCGGTGAGGAGTTCGAAGGACAGGACGTGCCGGGAGAAGGAGCCCGAGACGTGGTGGTTCTTGCCGTGGATGTCCGCGCCGATCGCGCCGCCGACCGTCACCTGGCGCGTGCCCGGCGTCACCGGCACGAACCAGCCGAGCGGCAGCAGGACCTCCATCAGCCGGTGCAGGGAGACGCCCGCGTCGCACAGCACGATGCCCTCGGCGGCGTCGATCACGTGGACGCGGTCCAGACCCGTCATGTCGAGCACCGCGCCGCCGGCGTTCTGCGCCGCGTCCCCGTAGGCCCGCCCCAGGCCCCTGGGAATGCCCCCGCGGGCCCCGCAGCCCCGGACGGCCGCCACGGCCTCCTCGTACGTCCCCGGGCGGATCAGACGGGCCGCCGTGGGCGCGGTGCGGCCCCACCCGGTGACGGGAACGGGGACGGCTGCGCGAAGGGGAGCGGGAGCGGGGACGGCTGCGGGAACGGGCGCGGACGTGGGGGCGGCGTCGGCAGACATGTCCGCGACCGTATCGCCCCTATGTGATCGGTTTGTTCATAAACATGACCTCCCTCCCCGAAATGGGTGATTAATGGGATGTCGCTCAATATTGCCGGAGTTCCAACGGCGTTGACGTGAACAGTGAGTCCACATGGAGCACACGGATCCCACGGACCCCATGGACCTGGACCACCGAGTCCTTTCGGCCTGCCGGGCGTACGGCGCCGATCCGCGCGTCGCCGGAGCCGCGCGCGCCCTCTCCCGGGCCGGCGAGCACGGTGCGCTGTGGCTCGCGGCGGGGCTCGCGGGAGCCGCCGTGGACGGCGCGCGACGCGGCGCCTGGTTGCGCGGCACGGCGCTCACCGCCGGTGCGCACCTCGTCAGCATGGGCGTGAAGAGAGCGGTGCGCCGCCCGCGTCCGACCCACGTCGAACCCCTCGTGCGCACCGCGGGCCGGCACTCCTTCCCCAGCTCCCACGCGACCTCCGCCGCCGCGGCGGCCGTCGCCTTCGGGGCGCTCGGCGCGCACGTGGTCCCGCCGCTCGCCGCCGCGATGTGCCTCTCCCGCCTGGTCGTCGGCGTCCACTACCCCTCGGACGTGGTGGCGGGCGCGGCCCTGGGGGCGCTCACGGCGCGCATCGGATCGCGCTGGATGAAGGTCGCGCTGCACGACGGAGGGCGCTCATGACGGAGACCGCGCCCCTCACCGGCAGCGCGCGCACCCGCGAGACGGCGCTCCTGGAACAGCGCACGCCCGGGCGACGTACCCCGCCACCCCGCAGGGGCACCCGCCTCGGCTCGGTCCTCCGCGGTCTGCTGAGGACCGCGCGCCCCAAGCAGTGGGTCAAGAACGTCCTGGTCGTCGCCGCCCCGGCCGCCGCCGGCCAGCTCTTCACCCGGCACGCGCTCACCCAACTCGCGCTGGTCTTCGCGCTGTTCACCGCCTGCGCCGCCGCCGTCTACCTGATCAACGACGCCCGCGACGCCGAGGCCGACCGCGCCCACCCCACCAAACGGCACCGCCCGGTCGCCGCAGGACAGGTCCCCGTACCCGTCGCCTACGCCGTCGGAGGCGCCCTCACGGCCCTCGCACCGGCGCTCGCGGCCTGGCTGGTGTCGCCGGTCGTCGCGGCGCTCCTGACGGCCTACCTGGGCATGCAACTGGCGTACTGCGTCAGCCTCAAGCACGTCCTGGTCGTCGACCTCGTCGTCGTCACGACCGGCTTCCTGATGCGGGCGATGATCGGCGGGCTCGCCCTCGGGATCCCGCTCTCGCGCTGGTTCCTGATCACGACCGGCTTCGGCGCGCTGTTCATGGTCGCGGCCAAGCGCTACTCCGAGGCCGTGCAGCTGGCCGGAAAAGGCGGCGCCACGCGCGCGTTGCTCACCGAGTACACCACCGGCTACCTGCGGTTCGTGTGGCAGCTGGCCGCCGGGGTCGCCGTGCTCGGCTACTGCCTGTGGGCCCTGGAGGAGGGCGGCGTCTCGCACGCGAGCGTGCTGCCCTGGCGCCAGTTGTCCATGGTCGCCTTCATCCTCGCCGTCCTCAGGTACGCCGTCTTCGCGGACCGCGGCACGGCCGGCGAACCCGAGGACGTCGTCCTGCGCGACCGGGCGCTCGCCCTCATCGCCCTGGTGTGGCTGGCGATGTACGCGCTGGCGGTGGCGAATTGGTGACCCATGTGAGCCCGACGCCCACCGCGAGCCCCGCCACGGCACTCGCCCGCCCCGCCTCCCGCAGCCGGCCCCGCCGTCGCGAACTCCTCGCCTTCGCCGCCGTGGGACTCCTCGCCTACGCCACCGACCTCGCCCTCTTCACCTGCCTGCGCGGCCCGGCCGGGCTCGACCCGATCACCGCCAAGGCGCTCTCCTTCGTGGCCGGCTGCTCGATCGCGTACACGGGCAACGCGCTCGGCACCTACCGGGGCACCGGACCGGGCGGCCTGCGCCCCTACGCGGTCTTCGTCGCCGTCAACATCGCCGGCGCCCTCGTCCAGCTCCTGTGCCTCGCCGTCAGCCACTACGGCCTCGGCCTCACCTCGCAGCGCGCGGACACGGTCTCCGGTGCTGTAATCGGCATGGCCCTTGCGACGATCCTGCGGTTCTGGGGTACTCGCACATTGGTTTTCCGCAGTGAGGGCAGAGTCGGATCATGGACTGGCTGAAGAAGCTCCCCGTCGTCGGGCCGCTGATGACGCGGCTGACCGCCACGCACGCGTGGCGGTCCTACGAGCGCCTGGACCGGGTGAAGTGGTCGCGGCTGGCCGCCGCGATGACGTTCATCAGCTTCATCGCGCTGTTCCCGCTGCTCACCGTGGCCGCCGCGGTCGCCGCCGCCACGCTCAGCACCGAGCAGCAGAACACGCTCCAGGACAAGATCGCCGACCAGGTGCCCGGCATCTCCGACCAGCTCGACATCCACGGTCTGGTGCAGAACGCCGGCACGATCGGCCTCATCGCCGGCGCCGCGCTGCTGTTCACCGGCATCGGCTGGGTCGGGTCGATGCGCGACTGTCTGCGCGCGGTGTGGGAGCTGCCGGACCGGGAGGGCAACCCGATCCTGTCCAAGGCCAAGGACGCGATCATCCTGATCGGCTTCGGCGGCGCCGTCCTCGTCACGATCGCCATCTCGACCGTCGCCTCGGCCCTGGTCGGCTGGATCGGCGAGCAACTCGGCCTCCAGGAGGGCGGCATCGGCCGGGCCCTGCTGCGGATCGCCGCGTTCACCGTCGCCGTACTCGCCGACTTCCTGCTGCTCCTGTACGTCCTCACGCTGCTGCCCGGCGTGGAGCCGACGCGCCGTCGGCTGCTGGTCGCCGCGCTGACCGGCGCCGTCGGCTTCGAACTGCTGAAGCTGCTGCTGAGCGGCTATATGCAGGGCGTCGCCGCGAAGAGCATGTACGGCGCCTTCGGCGTGCCCGTCGCGCTGCTGCTGTGGATCAACTTCACCTCGAAACTCGTCCTGTTCTGCGCCGCCTGGACGGCGACACAGAGCGAGCAGGACGAGATCCGCGAGGAGGAGGCCGAGGAGCGCGACGGGGAGATCCGCAAGGTCAGGGACGAGGACGACGACGTACCAGATCAGGCAGCGGCCAGCGGCGGTTGACCAGGTAGGCGGCGGCCGCGAGCAGCACCAGCGCGCCGCCCGTGATCGCCAGTGCCGTCCCGATGCCGCCGGAGTCCTCCTCGGCCGCGGCCTTCTTCGTCACCGGGTCCGTCGACGCGTCGCCGGACCCGCCCGCCTGCCCGGAGGAGGCCGTGGCGCCCGGCTGGGCGCTCGCCTGCGCGCCCTTCGGCGCCACCAGCTCGCCCACCGGCTGCGCCTTGCCGGCCGCCTTGAAGCCCCAGTCGAAGAGCTTGGAGGTCTCCTTGTAGACCTCGTTGTGGTCGTTCTTCGACGGGTTCATGACGGTGACGAGCAGCACCTTGCCGTTGCGTTCGGCGACCCCCGTGAAGGTCGCGCCCGCATTCGTCGTATTGCCGTTCTTGACGCCCGCGATGCCCTGGTACACAGGGGTGTCGTAGTCGCCGCTCAGCAGCCGGTTGGTGTTCTGGATCTCGAAGGACTTGCGGACCTTCTTGCCTTTCTTGTTCTTCTTCGTCTCGCCCGGGAACTGCGCCCGCACCGTCGAGCAGTACTCCCGGAAGTCCTTCTTCTGCAGCCCGGAGCGGGCGACAAGCGTCAGGTCGTACGCGGAGGAGACCTGCCCCGGCGCGTCGTAGCCGTCGGGGGTGACCACGTGCGTGTCGAGGGCCTGGAGCTCCTCGGCGTGCTCGTTCATCTGCTGGACGGTGGTGTCGACGCCGTCGTTCATCGCCGACAGCACGTGCACGGCGTCGTTGCCGGAGCGCAGGAACACGCCGAGCCACAGGTCGCGGACCGTGTAGGTCTCGCCCTCCTTTATCCCGACCATGCTGGAGTCGGCCCCGATGCCCGCCAGGTCGGCGGGGACGACCTTGTGCTTCTCGGCCTTCGGGAACTTCGGCAGCACCGTGTCCGCGAACAGCATCTTCATCGTGCTCGCCGGGGGCAGCCGCCAGTGCGCGTTGTGCGAGGCGAGCACGTCGCCGGACTCGGCGTCGGCGACGATCCAGGAGCGGGCCGTGAGGTCCTTGGGGAGCACGGGGGCGCCGCTGCCCAGATCGACCTGCGTGCCCGCCTGCCCGAGGCGTGCGCCGCCCACGGTCGACATCTTCGCCGGTGGTGCGGCCGACGGACTGGTCGAAGGACTGGAGCTGGAGCTCGTCGAAGGACTCGGACTCGTCGAGGGACTCGGGGCCGCGAGCGTGACGGGCGCGGTCAGCGCGAGCGACGACAGGGCGGCGGAGGTGACCAGCAGGGTTCGCCTGACGGTCTTCTTGGCAGCGGGCACGGACGAGAACGTACATGGCGTGCGACGGGAAGTCCCACCGCCCACCCCACCCCGGGAAGGGAACCGGACAGGCGGCGGCGATACTGAACGTATGAAGCTCAGCCGCCCGGTCTCCTGGTTCCTGCTCGCCTTCGGGGTGTGGAGCTGGGTCATCTGGGTCACTTTCGTCAAAAACCTTGTCAAGGACAGCAGCGGGCTCGCGTTCGAGGACGGGAACCCGACGGCGTACTTCTGGGTGCACCTGACGCTCGCCGTCGTCTCCTTCGTATTGGGGACGGTTGTGGGGGGCATCGGGTTGCGCGGACTGCGCGCATTGCGCCGCGCCGCATAGAAGTCCGCGCAGAAGTCCGCACGCAAGTCCTCCAGAAATCCTCCAGAAGTCCTCACAAAAGACAGCGGGGTTCACGGCACGGTGGTCATCGTCTTCGCGCTGCTCGCGCTCACGGTCCTGGTGGCGGGCAACTGGTATCTGTGGCGCCGCTTGTTCCGCGACACGACCCGGGGCCCGGGTGTCATGCGCCGCGTGGGCGTGGCCGTCGTCGCGGGCGGCTGGCTGCTGGCGATCGGCGCGCTCGTCGCCGAGCGGTCCGGCGCGCCCTTCTGGCTCCAGCAGACCCTCGCCTGGCCGGGCTTCCTGTGGCTGGCCCTCTCGATCTACCTGCTGCTCGCGGTGGTCGCGGGAGAGGTCGTACGACCGCTGCTGCGCCGCCTGCTGGAGCGCCGGGCGCGCCCGGCGGCGGACGTACGGGAGCCGGTCCCGGCGGGAGCACTGCCGGCGCCCGCTGAGGAGCCGACTCCCGAGGAGGCACCCACCGCCGCCTCCTCCGGGACAGCCGAACGGCCCGCGCCCCCCGACCCCTCCCGCCGCCTCTTCGTCTCCCGCGTCGTCGCCGGAGCCGGCGCCGCGGTGGCCGTCGGGACCGTGGGATACGGGACGTACGGCGTCCTGCGCGGCCCGCGCGTGAAGCGGGTCACCGTGCCGCTGGCCAAGCTCCCGCGCGGGGCGCACGGTTACCGCATCGCCGTGGTCAGCGACATCCACCTGGGCCCGACGCTGGGCCGGGGCTTCGCGCAGCGGGTCGTCGACACGATCAACGGCACCCAGCCGGACATCGTCGCGGTCGTCGGCGACCTGGTCGACGGCAGCGTGAAGGACCTGGGCCCGGCCGCCGCGCCGCTGTCGCAGCTGAAGGCGCCCGCCTACTTCGTCACCGGCAACCACGAGTACTTCTCCGGCGCCGAACAGTGGGTCGAGGAGGTGCGCCGGCTCGGCCTGCTCCCGCTGGAGAACGCGCGCACCGAGTTGCCGTGGTTCGACCTGGCCGGCGTCAACGACATCGCGGGCGAGAGCGAGGGCCAGGGCCCGGACTTCACCAAGGCGCTGGGCGACCGCGACACCACGCGCGCGTGCGTGCTGCTCGCCCATCAGCCGGTGCAGATCCACGACGCCGTCGACCACGACGTCGACCTCCAGCTCTCCGGCCACACCCACGGCGGTCAGCTCTGGCCCGGCAACTTCGTGGCGGAGGCGGCGAATCCGACCGTCGCGGGCCTGGAGCGGTACGGCGACACGCAGCTCTACGTCTCCCGGGGCGCCGGCGCCTGGGGGCCGCCCACGCGCGTGGGCGCGCCCTCGGACATCACGGTGATCGAGCTGGCCTCGATGCGCGCCTGAGCGTCGGCACCCCTTTCCAGAAGGCGACCCACTTTTCAGAAGGCCGACTTCCTTACCGAAGGCCGACCCCCTAACCGAGGTCCACGCCCCCTCCCGAAGCCCAACTCCCTTTCCAGGAACCCGCTTTCGCCGGTTTTCACATCCTGTGGATGGGCTGTGAAACCCGGCGGAAACGATCCTTCGGTAAGGGTTCTCTCATCTCGCCAGATTTCCCTTCCCCCGGCTGAAACACGTGTGGTTAGGTGAGCCGCGCCGCTCGGGGGAGCGGCCTGGGGAGTGAACGGTGGGGTGGGTCCCGACGGGGCCCGGAGAGGGCAAACCGATGCGCTCGGTTCGCACGCGGATTCTCGCGACGGTACTGGTACTCGCGGCCGCGGGAGTGGGCGGCTGGCAGTTGCTGCCGTCGCAGGAGAATTCCGGCAAGACGATCACGGTCGGTACGACGGACGCCGTCACGGCGCTCGATCCGGCCGGCGCCTACGACGCGGGTTCGTGGGCGCTGTTCAGCAACGTCTTCCAGTCACTGCTGACCTTCGACCCGGGCGGCGCCGAGCCGGTGCCCGACGCGGCCAGGAGCTGCGTCTTCGTCGGCAGCGGACTGACCACGTACCGCTGTGTGCTGCGGGACGGCCTGACCTTCCCGAGCGGTCGCGCGATGACCGCAGAGGACGTCAAGTACTCCTTCGACCGGGTCAAGAAGATCAACTCCGACGTCGGCCCGTCCTCGCTGCTGAGCACGCTCAAGTCGGTCGACGCCAAAGGCCTGACGGTCACCTTCCACCTCTCCTCGCCGGACGCCACCTTCCCGTTCAAGGTCGCCACCGGGGCCGGTTCGATCGTCGACCGCACCAAGTACCCGAGGAACAGCCTGCGCACCGAGATCGGCGCCGACGGCACGGGGCCGTACAAGCTCACGTCGTACGCGAAGAACAAGAAGGCCGTCCTCGCCCCCAACGCGCACTACAAGGGCGATGTCCACGACACCGGACGCCCCATCGACCTGCTCTACTACGGCAGCGCGGCCGCCCTGGAGAAGGCCTGGAAGGCGAAGCAGATCGACGTGGCCGCCCGGCAGTTGCCGCCGACGACGCTCTCGCGGCTCTCCGCCAGCGACCCCAACCAGCGCGTCAACGAGTCCGACACCTCCGAGACCCGCAACCTCTACCTCAACACGCGCCAGAGCTCGCCCCTGCACGACGTCCAGGTCCGCAAGGCCATGGCCTGGCTGATCGACCGCGAGGAACTGGCCGCGACGGTCTACCAGGGCACGGTCGACCCGCTGTACTCGCTGATCCCCACGGGCATCACCGGTCACACGACGTCGTTCTTCGACACCTACCCCAAGCAGGACGAGCAGAAGGCGAAGGAGCTGCTCACCGAGGCCGGCGTGACGACCCCCGTCACCTTCACCTACGGCTACGCCGAGGGCCGCGGTGCCGCCCAGGCGGAGGCCGAGGACCTCAAGAAGCAGCTGGAGGCCGGCGGCCTGTTCAAGGTCACGCTCAAGGGCTACGAGTGGACCGACTTCCAGAAGCAGTGGGCGGCCGGGAAGCTCGACGCGTACGCCGTCGGCTGGGTCGCCGACTATCCCGACCCGGACACCTTCGGCGGCCCGCTCGTCGGCACCGGCAGCACCATGAACACGGGCTACAGCAGCAAGGCCGTCGACCAGCTGATCCAGGCCAGCCAGCAGTACCCCGACCGGGGGGACGCCGCGGCCGACTTCAAGACGCTGCAGGAGGACATCGCGCGCGATGTGCCGGTCATCCCGCTGTGGCAGGGCAAGGAGTACGTCCTCAGCAACGAGGCCGTCGGCGGCGGCCAGTACCTCTCGGACGCCACCGGAGTGTTCCGGCTGTGGAGCCTGACCTGGATCTGACTCCGGTCGGGCGGCACCGACCTTCACCCGAGTGACGCGCGACGCCCACCCGACGCAGGAGGATGTGACGGAGGCGTGCGTGGGGTGAGGAGGACATGTGCTCAGACGCGACTCCTTCCGGCTGCCCCGCCACCCGGCCTCCGTCGGCCTCGCCCGGCACCGGGTACGCGACCACCTGGCCGACTGGGGACACGGCCCCGACGACCCGGCCCTGCACGACGCCGTCCTCCTGGTCTCCGAACTCGCCACCAACGTCGTACGCCACGGCCCGCTCCTGGAGCGCGAGTTCGAGGTGGCCGTGACCGCGCTCTCCGACGGCTCCTGCCTGATAGAGGTCTCGGACGAGGGCCAGACCGAACCGCGCCTGCGCCTGGTGACGGAGTGGGACGAGACCGGCCGCGGTCTGCGCCTGGTGGAACACGTCGCGGCGGCCTGGGGGGTGTGGAGTCGCGGCCGACACGGCAAGACGGTGTGGGCGCTGGTGCTGACCGAGGCCTGAGCGGTGTCGGGGCGCGCGCCGTGTCGAGGCCTACGACGGATCGAGATCCTCCGCCTCCACGGCCACCCGCGCCGGCAGCGTCACCGTCACCGTCAGCCCCTCGCCCGGGGCCGTGCGGACCGTCACCTCGCCGCCGTGGGCCTGGACGACGCCCTGCACGATGGCCAGGCCGAGGCCGCTGCCCGCGCCGCCGCCCGCTCGGAAGAAGCGGTCGAAGACCCGTGCCGCGTCCTCCTCGCACAGCCCGGGACCCTTGTCCTCGACACAGAGGCGTACGACGCCGTCCGCCCGCTCCAGACCGAGCCGCACCGGCACGTCCGCGGGGGTGTGCGTGCGGACGTTGCCCGTCAGGTTGCCGAGCACCTTCCGCAGGCCCGACTCGTCGGCCCGCACCAGCAGCGCGCCGTCGGCGCCGACCGATATGGGCCGCTCCGGCTGCTGTACCCGCAGATCCTCGGCCGCGTCCCGCACCAGACGGCTCAGGTCGACGTTGCGCAGGAGCAGTTGCGGCTCCTGGTCGAGGCGGGCCAGCGTGAGCAGTTCGTCCACCAGGCGGCCCATGCGGTCCGTCTCCGCCAGCACCCGGTCCCAGGCCCGCCGGCGCTCCGCCGGGTCGCTCAGCATGCCCTTGTCGTACAGCTGGAGGTAGCCGCGGATCGCGGACAGCGGGGTGCGCAGCTCGTGCGAGGCATCACCCACGAAACGGCGCAGCTGGGCCGCGCTGCGCTCGCGCGTGCGGTACGCCGACTCGACCTGGTGGAGCATCGAGTTGAGGGCGAGGCGCAACTGCTCGACCTCCTGCGTCGGATGGTGGCTGGAGGGCACGCGTCGGGTCAGGTCGCCCTCGGCGATCGCCGACGACGTCTCGACCATGTCCTCCAGCGGCCGCATCCGGCGGCTGACGCTCATCATGGTCAGCCAGGCCAGCAGCACGAGGAGCAGCCCGCCGACGGCGAAGTCGAGCCGCAGGGCCTTGCCCATGCCCATGTGCAGGGCCTCGGTGGAGGTCGCCATCAGGATGTACGTGCCGTCGGCGAGGCGGACGGCGGTGACCCGGTACGAGGCGTGGTTCACCTTCACGTCGTGCGGGCCGGTGTCCCGGGCGAGCGCCGGGGCGTCGTGGGCGGCGCGGGCCAGGTCGATCTGCGCGTCGGTGAGCCGCACGCCGAGGATGCCGACGGCCTCACCCCGGTCGTCGACGGCCGTGTAGATCGAGTCCGGTGCCGACCGCTCCTTGTCCGTCTCGTCCGGGACGAGCCGCTCCTTGACGAAACCCAGGGCGCCCAGCGAGTCGACGTTGCGCATCGTGAGCTCCGAGTCGCTCAGCGAGTCGCGCATCTTGATCAGCTCGGTGTCCACCTGGTCGAGCAGGTAGTACCGCATCCCCATGAGGCTGACGGCGGTGGTCGCCACGATGCCGAGGGCCAGCAGCGCCACGTTGGCCAGGGTCAGCTTGGCGCGCAGCGAGTGCAGACCCCGGTTGCAGAACGAGTGGCGGAACGGGTGGCGATACGGATGGAGGAACTTCATGCAAGCCCGTATCCGACGCCACGCCGCGTGGTGATCACCGGTGCTCCGAGGGCGTCCAGCTTGCGCCGCAGATAGCTGATGTAGGTCTCGACGACGGTCGACTCGGGCGGGGTGTGCTCGTACTGCCAGACGTGCCGCAGCAGTTGCTCCTTCGACACGATCCGGCCGCCGTTGCGCACCAGGAAACGCAGCAGCGCGTACTCGGTGGGGGTCAGCTCGACCGTGCGGCCCGCGCGGTGGACGCTGTACGTCGTCTCGTCCAGCTCCAGGTCGCCGTAGGTCAGCGGTGGCCGCTGGGGCAGCACGTCGGCCCGGCGGGTGCGCCGCAGGACGGCGGTGATCCGGGCGACGACCTCGTCGATGTTGAACGGCTTGGTGATGTAGTCGTCGCCGAAGCCGAGGGCGCCGACGATCTCCGCGGGCGCGTCCCGCGCGGTGAGGAAGACCAGCGCCAACTCCGGCCGCTTCGCGCGCAGTTCACGCCCAAGAGCCCGGCCGTCGCCGTCCGGCAGCATGACGTCGAGCAGCGCCGCGTCGGGGCGGGTGCGCTCGACGAGCGCGAGCGCCTCGCGGACGGTGCCCGCGATCATCACCTCGAACCGGTGGTAGCGCAGGGCGATGGCGAGGACGTCCGCGATGCTCGGCTCGTCCTCCACCACCAGCACGGTGCCTGGAGCCGTCGTCATGCCCCCAGTATCGGTCGGGCCACTGACAACCGGACCGGATCGGTCTTTGGAGTTCCTTGAGAGTCATGGGCGCGCCGTGTCCACGCACGCGTGGTGCCACCAATCCTGTTGCCCAGGACCTGGGGGACCAACCGACCGACTAAGGAGCGTTGACAGTGGCGGCATTGGCACGGTGGTGCTATCGGCACCGGCTGGTGGTCCTGTTGCTGTGGGTGGGGGCACTGTTCGGCCTGGGCTTCTCGGCCTCGGCCGCGGGCACGAACTACGCGAACGTGTTCTCCCTCCCCGACACGGATTCCAAGAGTGCGTACGACCTGATGGAGAAGGCCTTCCCGAACACCTCCGGGGACACCGACACGGTGGTGTGGAAGGTCGACCAGGGCTCGGCGAAGGACCCGGCGGTCCAATCCCGTATCCAGCCCGCCCTCGACAAGATCGCGAAGATGCCCGGCGTCGGCGCGGTCACCAGCCCCTACACGGGCGCGCAGGGCGCGGCCCAGGTCAGCGGCGACGGAAAGATCGCGTACGCCCAGCTGACCTTCGCCAAGCCCGCCAACGAGGTGCCCAAGGAGCTGGTCCAGGACGTCCTGGACACCGCGCAGGGCGCCGAACGAAGCGGTCTTGAGGTCGAGTTGGGCGGCCAGGCGATCCAGCGCGTTCAGGAGCCGCCGCAGGGCCTGTCGGAGATGGTCGGCATCGTCGCCGCGGCCGCCGTGCTGTTCCTGGCCTTCGGGTCGTTCTTCGCGATGCTGCTGCCGATCGCGATCGCCATCTTCGGTGTCGGCATGGGCCTGTTCTCCACCCAGCTGCTCAGCCACACCACCGACATCCCCGACATCGCCCCGCTGCTCGCCTCGCTGATCGGCCTCGGCGTCGGCATCGACTACGCGCTGTTCATCGTGACGCGGCACCGGCGCGGCATCCAGAAGGGCATGGACCCGGAGGAGGCGGCGGTCACCGCGCTCAACACCTCCGGCCGGGCGGTGCTGTTCGCGGGCGGCACGGTCTGCATCGCGCTCGCCGGCATGCTCGTAACGCGGCTGCGGTTCCTGGACGGCGTGGTCGTCGGCACATCCCTGACGGTGGTGCTGAGCGTGCTGGCCGCGACGACCCTGCTGCCGGCCCTGCTGGGCCTGCTCGGACCGCGCGTGCTCAGCCGCCGCCAGCGGCGCCGGCTCGCGGCCGAGGGTCCCGAGATCGAGTCGACGAGCAACCTCTCGGCCCGCTGGTCGATGAACGTGCAGAAGCGTCCCCGCCGGATCGCCGTGCTCGCCCTGGCCGTCATGGCCGTACTCGCCCTGCCCGTGCTGTCGCTGCGCCTGGGCGCCACCGACCAGGGCAACGACGACTCCTCGTCGACCACCAGGAAGGCGTACGACCTCCTCGCCGACGGCTTCGGGCCCGGCTTCAACGGGCCGCTGCAGGTGGTCACGGACGCCGGTGACACCACCGCCCTGGTCAAGGGCATCCAGGGCACCGAAGGCGTCGCCAAGGTGGTCGCGCTGCCGCCCGCGCAGGGCGTGACGGTGATCCAGGTCGTGCCGACCACGTCACCGCAGTCCAAGGAGACCGACGACCTGATCGACACCCTGCGGGACGACGTGATCCCGCAGGCCGACGTCACCGCGCACGTCGGCGGTGTGACGGCGGTGTCCAAGGACTTCGCGACGGTGACCGGCGAACGGCTGCCGCTGTTCATCGCGACCATCATCGGCCTGGGCTTCCTGCTCCTGCTGGTCGCCTTCCGGTCCCTGGTGGTCCCGTTGACGGCCGCCCTGATGAACCTGATCGCCGCGGCGGCCTCCTTCGGCGTCCTGGTGGCGATCTTCCAGTGGGGCTGGGGCCTGGAACTGCTCGGCCTCGGCAAGGAGGGCCCGATCAACGCCTTCCTGCCGGTCATCATGCTGTCGCTGCTGTTCGGCCTCTCCATGGACTACCAGGTGTTCCTGGTCAGCCGGATGCACGAGGAGTGGGTGCACACCAGGGACAACGCGCGCGCGGTGCGCGTGGGCCTCGCCGAGACCAGCCGGGTCATCAACTCCGCCGCCCTCATCATGGTCTGCGTCTTCATGGCCTTCGTGCTCAGCGGCGACTCCGGCGCGGCCATGGCGGGTGTGGGCCTGGCCGCCGCGGTCGCGCTCGACGCCTTCATCCTGCGTACGGCACTGGTGCCGGCCGCGATGCACCTGCTCGGCAACTCCAACTGGTGGCTGCCGGAGTGGCTGGAGAAGCGGCTGCCGCATCTCGCGGTCGAGCCCAAGGAGGACGGCGAAGCGGGCGAGACCAACGCGTCCGCGGCGGCGGCCGACGGTCCCGCCTCCGCGGTGCACGGCTTCGTCCGCAGCCCGGACGGCGACGCGGTGGAGGGCGCGGCGGTCACGGTCCTGTCCAAGGGCGGACGCCAGCTGGACCGGGTGACGACCCTGGCCGACGGCTCGTACATCGTCTCGGTGCCCGGCCCCGGCGCCTATCTGCTCGCGGTCACCTCCGCGGCCCACGGCTCCCGGGCCAGGCACGTGATGGTGGCGGACGGGCCTCTCGTGTACGACGTCGAGCTGGCGGAGGACGAGGTGGACGCGGTCAACTGAGCCGAGCGTTCAGGGGCGCTCGTCCTCGGCCGGTTCCGAGGCGGGCGCCCCGCGCTTCTTCTTCGCCGGGTCGGGCAGCGCGTGGGTCATCCCCGGCAGGAAGTCCGTGAACAGCTCGTGCACCTCGAGGACGAGCGGCCGCAGCACCCGGAAACGGGCCAGCGAGACCCCGCGCGCGGTGAGCCGGGCCCCGCGCTCGGCGAGCCGGTAACTCCGCTCACGCCCAGGCGTCCGGTCGAACACCCAGTACAGGACGAGCCCCATCTGCGAGAGCCACATCAACTCCGGGAGCGCGTCCCGCAGTTCGGGCGCCACCTTGGTCTTCGCACCGGACAGCACCTCTTTGTGGACGCTGATCGCCTCCACGCGCGCGTGCTCGCTCTCCGGCGAGAACGGGCTGAGCGGGCTGTCCGGGTCGGCCGCGTTCTTGAAGAACTGCACCGCGAACTCGTGGTACGGCGCGGCGATGTCCAGCCACACCTTCAGCACGCCCGCGAGCCGCGCCTCCAGGTCCCTCTCCCGGTCCAGGACCTCGCGGACCGCCACCTGGTGCTCGGCGGCGATCCGGTCGTAGAAGCCCTGGATCAGGTGCTCCTTGCCGGCGAAGTAGTAGTACGCGTTGCCGACGGAGACCCCCGCCTCCTTGGCGATCGCCCGCATCGTCGTCTTGTCGTAGCCGTGCTCCTGGAAGAGCCGCATGGCCGTCTCCAGGATCAGCGCGCGGGTCTGCTCGGACTTGCTGGGCACGCTGTCGCTCTGCGGGGCGCTGTCGTTCGTGGCGGACACGCACAGGAGCCTACGGGGTGCCCGACCGGTTCCCGGCCACAGCCCGCGGCCTTCGGGCTCACCGGCTGCGGCCCTTACTCACCGGCTGCGGCCCAGCTCCGGGCGCTTGGTGTAGTCCGTGAACCCGATGACGTTGCCCCACGGATCGGCGGTCTCGACGGTCCAGCCGGTGGCGACCGAGAAGGGCTCGTCGAGGAGCGGGACCCCCGCCGAGCGCAGGGAGCGGGCGGCCGTGCGGGCGTCCGCCACCTCGATCCACAGCCGGGACGTCGGCCACGACGGCGGCCGGTGGCCCAGCGCCTCCTCCTGCCGCAGCAGGATCCCGGGCGTCTCGGCACCGACCTTCAGCAGGGCGATCCCGGCCTCGTCGAAGCGGAACGCCACGGCGAACCCGGCGCTCTCGTAGAAGCGCACGGCCTCGGCGAGGTCGCCGACGGGCAGCAGCGCGTTGTCGAATCCGAGCAGCTCGTACGACTGGTCATCTGACATGGCATCAGGTTAGGCGGAAGATCGGCCGGAAACCGTGATTGTCAGTGGCGGCCCCTACTGTCGGTCGCATGGCAATCGTGAGGTTCGTCGACGAGACGACTGCGGGGGAGCGGGGCGCCGGCTGGGAGCTGGAGGTCGCCGAGGAGCGGCTCACCGTGGGTGAGTTGATCAGGCGCCGGGTGTTCCAGGAGGTCGCCGAGTACAACGCGCGCATGCCCGGGGTGTTCCAGGGCCTGGTGCAGCCGGAGGACGCGGAGCGCGTGCTGAACGGGTACGCGTTGCGCACGCCCCGGCGCATAGACCCCGAGGCGCAGACCGGACTGGCGCTGAAGGCGTTCGCCGGGAACGGATTCCTGGTGCTGGTGGGGGACCGTCAGGTGACGGACGTGGCCGAGGAGATCGAGCTGCCGCTGGGCACCGAGGTGACGTTCCTGAAGCTCGTGGCGCTGGTGGGTGGCTGATGCGCTCTCCTCGCTCGCACCTGGACCGGCTGCGCAACCGCGTCGCCGTGTTCGACGCCGGCCGGGTGGCCGACGAGACCATGAAGATGGTGGCCTCCAGCCGCGGCTACTTCGGCCGCCCCGGCTGGAGCGAGGCCGTCGAGGAGCTGCGCGCGCTGCCGGTGGAGCGGCGCCGCGCGATGCTGCACGCGATGGCCGACCGCTTCCCCGCGCTCGGCGACGGACTGGACGCCCGCTGCGGTGCCATCTCCCTCACGATCCGCCTCTGCGAGGGCATCGACGACGATCCGCTGGCCGCCGAGCGCCGACGCGCGCTGGACGACCTCGGCCGCGTGCACTCCTTCTGGCACGCCTCCGGCTTCGAGTCCCTCGCCGAGCACGAACTCGCGCAGGGCCGCGCGCTCTCACCGGCCCTCGTCGCCGTCGTCCGCCGCTCGGCCGTGGAGGCGTACCGCTCGAACGCCGTCGTCGATCTGGCGAAGCTGCTCACCGACCCGGCCCTCAACGTCGGCGAGGAGTGGGCCGAGCAGGCCCTGCGGGACGCCGACGGCCCCGACTGGCAGGCGCTGCTGCGGCACGCGGCGACGGCCACCGCGGCCAAGCCCACCGCCAGGTGGGACAAGCAGGCCCACGTGGTGATCGACGCCGTCGGCGCCGACCGCGTCCGCGAGACCGTGCCGGTCTGGTTCGCCCTCGTCGGCCGCCCGCGCACCCTCCCGCTCGACCGGCGCACCTACGAGCCCGACGTCAACAGCGCCTACGACCCCTACAACGCCAACGCGCTGCGCGGCCTGGCCTGGCTGCTCGCCCTCCTCCCGCCCCACCCGGACACCGCCCGCGCTCTCGGCGCCCTGGTGGAGACCTCCCTCAAGAAGGTCGCGGGCATGGGCCCGCGCAACCCGAAGGTCGCCAACGCGGGCGTGAACGCCCTCGCGCGCATCGACAGCGAAGCGGCCCTCGCCGAACTGGCCCGCCTCGCCGCCCGGGTGACGTACAAAGCCACCGCCAAGCTCCTCGACACGGCCCTGGAGACCCGCGCCGCCGCGCTCGGCCTGACCCGCGAGGAGATCGAGGAACTGGCCGTGCCGGCGTACGGCCTGACGGAGGTCGGACGCGCGAGCCACACCCTCGGCGAGTCGACGGCGATCCTCGAAGTCCAGGGCACGAAGGCGGTGTTGACCTGGCGGTCGGCGAGCGGCAAGCAGGTCAAGAGCATCCCGGCGGGCGTCCGCCGCGACCACCAGGAAGCGCTCAAGGACCTCAAGGCCGCGGCCAAGGACATCGACAAGATGCTGTCGGCGCAGAGCGAGCGCCTGGACCGCCAGTTCCTGTCCCGCCGCACGTGGTCGTACGAGGCGTGGCGGACGCGCTACTTGGACCACCCGCTGGTGGGCACCCTGGCCCGCCGCCTCCTGTGGACGGTCGACGGACGGACGGTCGGCTACGCGGACGGCGAACTGCGCACCCTCACCGATACCCCCGTCACTCCTGTCGCTGAAGGCGCCGAAGTCACCCTCTGGCACCCGGTCGGCCACGACCCCGCCGAGACGATCGCGTGGCGCGACTGGCTGGAGCGGCACCGCGTCACGCAGCCGTTCAAGCAGGCCCACCGCGAGGTGTACCTGCTGACGGACGCCGAGCGCGCGACGGGCACGTACTCGAACCGCTTCGCGGCCCACATCCTGCGCCAGCACCAGTTCAACTCCCTGGCCGCGGTCCGGGGTTGGCGCAACAAGCTGCGCCTGATGGTGGACGACGAGGCACCGCCGGCGACGCGCGAACTGCCCCAGTGGGGACTGCGGGCGGAGTACTGGATCAGCGGCGAGGGCCAGGAGTACGGCGCCGACACCACGGAGTCCGGCTCCTTCCTCCGCCTGCGCACCGACCAGGTCCGCTTCTACCCGCTGGACGCTCCGCAGAACTCGGCGCACTGCTGCGGCGGCGACTACCGCATGTGGCTCCGGGACGGCGAGGACCCCTCAGCCCCTGTACCCCTCACCGACATCCCACCCCTGGTCCTCTCCGAAGTCCTGCGGGACGTGGACCTGTTCGTCGGTGTGGCGAGCGTCGGCAACGACCCGGCCTGGCAGGACGGCGGCCCCGCCGGCCGCTTCCACGAGTACTGGTCGTCGTACAGCTTCGGCGCCCTCAACGAGAGTGCCAGGACCCGCCGCGCCCTCCTGGAACGCCTGATACCCCGCCTTGCGATAGCCGACCGCTGCACCCTGGAGAGCCGCTTCCTGCACGTCAAGGGCGAACGCCACACCTACAAGATCCACCTCGGCTCGGGCAACATCCTCATGACCCCGAGCGGCCAGTACCTGTGCATCGTCCCCAAGTCCAGCCCTGCGGTCCCGGAGACGGGTTACCTGCCCTACGAGGGCGACCGGATGCTGGCGGTGATCCTGAGCAAGGCGATGCTGCTGGCGGACGACACGAAGATCACGGATCCGTCGATCCTCAGTCAGCTGTGAGGGTCACATGGCGCTCAGCGAGCGGGCGTAGTTGATCTGACCCATGACCGCGGGAAAGGTGTGCGGACCGAAGGCCGGGATCATCGTCGAGTGGTGCCGGCCCGCGCTCGTCACGCTGACCTGGATGAAGCCAGTGGTCCGCTTCTCCTTCATCAGGAGGAAGAGGAGACCGAGGAGGCAGACCACGAAGAAGATGATCGCGAGCACGATGGCGACCGTCGGTATCTTCTCCTCGGTGTGCGACATGTCGGTGGCGTTCCACACCGCACCACGGAGGGGGAGGGCGCCGGCGGGCGTGATGATCTGGTCGCCCATGACGGTGATGTCCCCGATGGACACCAGCGGGGCGCCGCCCATGGGTGCCGGAGCTCCAGGCTGCTGGGGGTAGCCGTACGCCGGACCGGGCCCGGGATATCCGTAGCCGGGCGGCGGTGTGGTGGGAGGTTGACCGGGACCCCACTGGGGGTTCCCGCCCTGGTACGGATTCGGCTCACTCATGCTGTTGTCCCCCGTTGTTCCAGCCGTGTCGCGTCAGGTTATTGGGTCGGTCCGCCGTCCTGCCAGCGGAAGGGCCGTTCCCCCCGACTCCGGGAGGAACGGCCCTGAGCTGCTGTCGCCGGTCGGTCAGAACCGCCGAGTGATCAGCGCCCTCTTCACTTCCTGGATCGCCTTCGTGACCTCGATGCCTCGGGGGCAGGCGTCCGTGCAGTTGAAGGTGGTGCGGCAACGCCACACGCCGTCGCGGTCGTTGAGGATCTCCAGGCGCTGCTCGCCCGCCTCGTCACGCGAGTCGAAGATGAAGCGGTGGGCGTTGACGATGGCCGCCGGACCGAAGTACTGGCCGTCGTTCCAGAAGACCGGGCACGACGACGTGCACGCGGCGCACAGGATGCACTTCGTGGTGTCGTCGAAGCGCTCGCGGTCCTCGGCCGTCTGCAGACGCTCGCGCGTCGGCTCGTTCGTGTCCTTGGTGATCAGGAACGGCATCACGTCCCGGTACGCCTGGAAGAACGGGTCCATGTCGACGACCAGGTCCTTCAGGACCGTCAGACCCTTGATCGGCTCGACCGTGATCGGCTTCTCGGGGTTGAGGTCCTTGATCAGGGTCTTGCAGGCGAGACGGTTCTTGCCGTTGATCCGCATCGCGTCCGAACCGCAGATGCCGTGCGCGCACGAGCGGCGGAAGGTCAGCGTGCCGTCGATGTCCCACTTGATCTTGTGGAGACCGTCGAGGACGCGCTCCTTGGGGTCGATCTCCAGCTGGAAGTCCTCCCACGTCGCTTCCGCCGAGACCTCGGAGTTGAAGCGGCGGATGCGGAAGGTGACCGTGATGTAGGGGGAGTCGGCGAAGCCGGGCTCGGGCTGGCCGGCCGCTTCCGCCTTGTCCAGAACAGGGGTAGCCATCAGTACTTACGCTCCATCGGCTGGTAGCGGGTCTGGACGACCGGCTTGTAGTCGAGACGGATGGACTCGGTGCCGTCGTCGCCGACCTCGCGGTACGCCATGGTGTGGCGCATGAAGTTGACGTCGTCGCGGTTGGGGTAGTCCTCGCGGTAGTGACCGCCGCGGGACTCCTTGCGGGCGAGCGCGGAGACCGCCATGACCTCGGCGAGGTCGAGCAGGTTGCCCAGCTCGATGGCCTCGAGGAGGTCCGTGTTGAAGCGCCGGCCCTTGTCCTGGATCGAGACGTTGCGGTAGCGCTCGCGCAGCTCCGCGATCTTCTCGACCGCCGTCTTGATCGTCTGCTCGGTGCGGAACACCATGACGTTCGCGTCCATGCACTCCTGCAGCTCGCGCCGCAGGACCGCCACACGCTCGGTGCCCGTGGAGCTGCGCAGGTGCTCGACCTGGTCGACGACCTGCTGCGCCGGGTTCTCCGGCAGCTCGACGTAGGACGCCTTCTGGCTGTACTCCGCCGCCGCGATGCCCGCCCGGCGCCCGAACACGTTGATGTCCAGGAGGGAGTTGGTGCCGAGACGGTTCGCGCCGTGGACCGACACGCAGGCGACCTCGCCGGCGGCGTACAGGCCGGAGACGACGGTCGTGTTGTCGCTCAGCACCTCGCCCTCGACGTTGGTCGGGATGCCGCCCATGGCGTAGTGCGCGGTGGGCTGGATCGGGATCGGGTCCGTGTACGGCTCGATACCGAGGTAGGTGCGCGCGAACTCCGTGATGTCGGGCAGCTTCGCGTCCAGCTGCTCCGGCGGGAGGTGCGTGAGGTCGAGGTAGACGTGGTCGCCCTCGGGACCGCAGCCCCGGCCCTCGCGGATCTCCGTGTAGATGGAGCGGGACACGACGTCACGGGACGCCAGGTCCTTCATGACCGGCGCGTACTTCTCCATGAAGCGCTCGCCGTCCTTGTTGCGCAGGATGCCGCCCTCACCGCGGGCGCCCTCCGTCAGCAGGATGCCCATGCGCCAGATGCCGGTCGGGTGGAACTGGAAGAACTCCATGTCCTCCAGCGGCAGCCCGCGCCGGTACACCGCGGCCTGGCCGTCACCGGTCAGCGTGTGCGCGTTCGACGTCACCTTGAAGAACTTGCCGGTGCCGCCGGACGCGTAGATCACGGCCTTCGCCTGGAACACGTGGATCTCACCGGTCGCCAGCTCGTACGCGACCACGCCGGCCGAGCGCTTGACGCCGTCGACCTCGGTGAGCAGCTGGTCGAGGACGTAGAACTCGTTGAAGAACTCCACGCCCTCCTTGACGCAGTTCTGGTACAGCGTCTGGAGGATCATGTGGCCGGTGCGGTCGGCCGCGTAGCAGGACCGGCGGACCGGGGCCTCGCCGTGGTTGCGGCTGTGACCGCCGAAGCGGCGCTGGTCGATCGTGCCGTCGGGCGTCCGGTTGAACGGCAGGCCCATCTTCTCCAGGTCGAGGACCGAGTCGATGGCCTCCTTCGCCAGGATCTCGGCGGCGTCCTGGTCGACCAGGTAGTCACCGCCCTTGACCGTGTCGAAGGTGTGCCACTCCCAGTTGTCCTCCTCCACGTTGGCCAGCGCGGCGGCCATGCCGCCCTGCGCGGCGCCCGTGTGGGACCGGGTGGGGTAGAGCTTCGTCAGGACCGCGGTGCGGCTGCGCTTCGTGGACTCGATGGCGGCGCGCATACCGGCGCCGCCCGCGCCCACGATGACGGTGTCGTATTTGTGGATCTTCATCAGGAATTCCTCAGTCCCTCAGCCCGGCGGCCTAGCGGATGTTCGGGTCGAAGGTGAAGATCACCAGCGTGCCCAGCAGGATGGTGAACACCGTGGCGGTGTAGAGCAGGCCCTTGAGCCACAGCCGGGTGTTCGCGCGCTCCGCGTAGTCGTTGATGACCGTGCGCAGGCCGTTGGCCCCGTGCAGCATCGCAAGCCACAGCATCAGCAGGTCCCAGACCTGCCAGAACGGCGAGGCCCAGCGGCCGGCCACGAAGGCGAAGCCGATCTTGGAGACGCCGCCGTCGAGGACCAGCTGGATCAGCAGGTGACCCAGGACCAGGACGACCAGCACCACGCCGGACAGGCGCATGAACAGCCAGCCGTACATCTCGAAGTTGCCCCGGGTGGACTTGGGGGTCTTCTTGGTGCGCTGGCGCGGGGCCTCGATCAGAGGCGCGGGGTTGTCGACGTTGAAGAGGGACTCGCCCTCGACAGGGCCGACACCGGAGGCGGGGGATTCAGTGGTGGCCATCGGTGTCAGCTCCCGAACAGTTCACGAGCGGCGTGGCCGAGGACGGGGTAGATCGCCCCGAGCATCAGCACGACCCAGATGCCCACGACGGACCAGAGCATCTGCTTCTGGTAGCGCGGGCCCTTCGACCAGAAGTCGACGGCGATGACGCGCAGGCCGTTGAGCGCGTGGAAGAGGATGGCGGCGACGAGGCCGTACTCCAGGCACGCGACGAGCGGGGTCTTGTACGTGGCTACGACCTTGTCGTAGTCCTCGGGGGAGACACGGACGAGAGCGGTGTCCAGCACGTGAACGAACAGGAAGAAGAAGATGAGGACGCCGGTGACTCGATGAGCCACCCAGGACCACATTCCTTCCCGGCCGCGGTACAGCGTTCCAGCCGGCACGGAAGTCCCTCCGGGAGCGGGGATTGGGGCCGCGCCGGCTTGTGCTGTCGGTCGGGCCCGGCCGGGTACGGTCCACCGGCCCCCAGCATGTTAGCCAGACGTCGGCTCGGCGCTTACCGGGGGCCTACCGGTGTGATCAATGTGGCACGCGTTTGGGTTAGCTATGCGGCTTCTGGGGTGGAGGGTTCTGTTGTGTGCCGAGTGCGGGTTGTCTGTGGCTGTTCGCGCAGTTCCCCGCGCCCCTGAGAACCTCCAGAAGCCGCTCCTTCGCCAAGCGCCGGAGTTCTTCCGCCGCTACCGCCCGTTCCTCCTCGAGGTCGTTCGTCAAGCGGGAGCGAATGCCCTCAAGGATGTGGTCCAGGCACCGGCCGGGCGGGGTGTCGCCCACGTAGATGACGAAGGCGTGACCGAAGCGGGCCTCGTAGGCGGCCTGGGCCGCGCTCAGTGCGGTGTGCGCCACCGAGTACGTGTCCTCGGGCAGCACCGGCAGGGTCTCCGCGGCCAGTGCTTCGGAGAGGTCCGTCGACGAGAGGTCGTACGCGGCCTCGTCCGACGCCGCCAGCAGGGAGTCGACGTCCGGGTACGGGCGGTGCGCCGCGACCCGTTCGGCCCAGCGGTGGCTGCGCAGGCAGGTCAGGAGGAGGGTGCGGGCGTCGTCGACAGGGGCACCGTTGAAGGCGACCAGGACGGTGGGCAGTGTCGGTATGCCGACTCGGCCGGGAAGGTGTGTGGGCGTCACGTGAGTTTCAGCAGAGGCAGCTGGGAGAGATGTGTCGTCAACGTTATCGAGCGAGAGCGTGACGTGTCCGACGGATGCCCGAATTTCACCCGCACGGGAGAGTTTCGGAACGTGTGGTGGACACATCGCGCCCCCGAGGGGACTTAGGTTGGCGCTGTGAGCCAGCACAGGCGCCGGCCTCCGGCGCAGAAGGTCAAGCACAGGCGGATGATCGTCGCGGGCGCGTTCGCCGGGACGGTCGCGCTCGGGATCGGCCTCGGTTTCTGGGCCTCCGGCGACGAGAGCGGACCCGCCGGGGCGGCGCGCACGCAGCAGCCCTCCGACGCCCGGTCGGGCCTGACGCCCGGCGCGTCCCGTCAGTCGAGTCCCACTCCGACGCCCAGCCGCTCGTACGCCCTCTCGCAGGCCCCCAAGACGATTCCCGCCGTGCGCTCCCACACCGCGGCACGGGGTCCCGGCTGGCGTCCGGTGCGCGGTGAGCGCGTGGTCGTGGGCGATGCCGAACTGGCCGACGAGGGGCGCCTGATCGCCGGTGAGCTGGGGCTGACGTACGCCGGGGAACAGGACGACGTGCGCGCCGGGGACGTACGGCTGGCGCTGAACGACGACGAGGGGGCCGATCCGGAGTCGTACGCCATGACCGTGCGCGGCGGTCGGGTGAACATCAGCGGGCCCGCGGACTCGGGCGTGTTCTACGGGACGCGGACGCTCAAGCAGGAGGTGCACGGCGGCGGGACCGCGCCCGAAGGGGTCGTGCGGGACGAGCCGGCCAAGCAGGTGCGCGGGTTCATGCTGGACATCGCGCGCAAGCCGTTCACCGCGGCCTGGATCGAGGACCGGGTGCGGGAGCTGGGGGACCTGAAGTTCAACGAGCTCGGGCTGCACTTCTCCGACGACCAGGGATTCCGGATCGCCTCCGACAGCCATCCCGAGATCGTCTCCAAGGACCATCTGACCAAGGCCCAGGTCACGAGGATCGTCGAGCTCGCCGCGAGCCGGCACATCACCGTCGTGCCCGAGATCGACTCGCCCGGGCATCTGGGCGCGGTCATCGCCGCGCATCCGGACCTTCAGCTGCGCAACACGCGGGGTGTCGCCACGCGCGGGGCCGTCGACATCTCCAAGCCGGCCGCCGCCGAGATCGTCGACGACCTGCTGAACGAGTACGCCGGGCTCTTCCCCGGCGGTCAGTGGAATCTCGGCGGCGACGAGTACCAGGCGCTGACCGTCTCCAGCCCCGCCGCCTCCTATCCGCAGCTCGCCACCGCCGCCCGGGCGGCCTACGGCGCCGGCGGGACCGTCGCCGACCTGACCACGGGCTGGCTCAACGACCGCGCCGACACCGTCCGCGCCCACGACCGCACGATGCGCGCGTGGAACGACGGCTTCTTCGCCGGTACGTCCGTGGCGGCGGCCAAGGATCTGCGGGTCGGGTACTGGACGGGCAAGGAGATCGGGGCGCGGCTGCCGGTGGAGTATCTGAGCGCCGGGCGGAAGGTCGTCAACTACAACGACGAGTTCCTCTACTACGTCCTCGGGGAGCCGAACACCTTCGTCTATCCGACCGGGCAGCGGATCTACGAGCGGTGGACCCCGCTCGTCGTGCGCGGCACGCAGGCGGTGCCCTCGAAGTACGACGGGCAGATCCTCGGCGGGTCCTTCGCCGTCTGGTGCGACCTCGCCAACTCCCAGACGCAGAACCAGGTCGCGGCCGGGATCAGGATGCCGTTGCGGGCCACGGTCCAGAAACTGTGGGATCCGCGGCGGCCGACCCAGTCCTGGACGCAGTTCAAGGCTCTTGCCGACAGGCTGGGGTGATCCCAGGATAGGGCTGTGAACTGACGTACGGCTGTGGTGTGTTCGGCGCGGGCCGAAGCCAAGAGGGCGCGGGCCGAAGCCAAGAAACCGTGGGGGAACGGGACATGGGCTACTGGGGGTATTACGTCGTGGGCCGCAGCGAGCGGCCGCTGGCGGAGCTGGACGCGCTGGCCGACGCCGAGGGCATGGTGCTGCGGGAGTCGGCGCCCGAGGGCTGGCAGGTGTGGGAGTACCCGAGCGGCGACGGCGAGGTCGGCAGCATGAACGTGCTGGCCCGGGAGACCGGCGCCCCCGCCCTCTTCGGGTACGTCATGGACAGCACGGCCGTGGTCGTCGAGGCGGCGGGGCCCAGGAGCGGGGCGTGGACCACCTGTCTGGCGCGGGCCGCGATGGCCGGGTACCTCGGTGCGGGCAACGACGGACTCACCGTGGAGGACTACTTCCTGGACCCCCGTGACGCCGCAGACCGGGCCGTCGCCTGGGCCGCCGAAGCCGGGCACGACGTGCCCGACGAGCCGCTGGTCGACGTACTGACGGCCGACCCCGACCCGCTCGCCGAGAACCTCTTCTTCCGGTTGCTGGACCGGCTGGGCGTCGTGCCGCTCTGACCTGTGCGGAGCCGCCGTGGCCCCGCTCCGGCCCTCCGCGGGCTCGGCAAAAACAGCGTAATAAGAGACGCGACCGTTCCCAAAGTTGGGCCCGCGGGAGCACGATGGCCGCATGGCCGACAATCGTCGTTGGTGGGCGCTGGTAGTCATCGCCCTAGCCCAGTTGATGGTCGTGCTCGACATGACCATCGTCAACATCGCCCTGCCGTCCGCCCAGGCCGACCTGCACATGTCGGACGGGAACCGGCAGTGGGTGATCACCGCGTACACCCTGGCCTTCGGGGGACTGCTGCTGCTCGGTGGCCGGGTCTCCGACCTCGCCGGGCGGCGCAACACGTTCATGATCGGACTGCTCGGCTTCGCCGCCGCGTCCGCGCTGGGCGGGGCCGCCGCCAACTCCGGGATGCTGTTCGGGGCGCGCGCTCTTCAGGGCGTGTTCGCCGCGCTGCTCGCGCCCTCCGCGCTGTCGCTGCTCGCGACGACGTTCACCGATCCCAAGGACCGCGGCAAGGCCTTCGGCATCTTCGGCGCCATCATCGGCGCGGGCGCCGCGGTCGGTCTGCTCGCGGGCGGCTTCCTCACCGAGTACCTGGACTGGCGCTGGTGCCTGTACGTCAACGTGCCCATCGCGCTGGTCGCGTTCGCGGGCGCCCTGACCCTGCTCCAGCCCGGCGAACGCCACCCGGGCGGCCGCCTCGACGTGCCGGGCGCGCTGCTCGGCTCGGCCGGGATGCTCTCCGTCGTCTACGGCTTCTCCGAGGCGGAGTCCAGGAGTTGGAGCGACGGGCTGGTGCTCGGACTGCTCGGCGGCGGGGTCGTGCTGCTCGGCGCGTTCGGTTTCTGGCAGACCCGGGCGCGGGTGCCCCTGCTGCCGATGTCGGTGGTCAAGGACCGGCAGCGGGTGGGCGCGTTCCTGACCGTGCTGCTGGTGACCATCGGGATGTTCGGCGTCTTCCTCTTCCTGACCTACTACATGCAGGGCGTCCTCGGGTACTCGCCGGTGAAGACCGGTGTCGCCTATCTGCCCATCACCGTCGGCATGGTCGTCGGCTCGACCCAGATCGCCGCCCGGCTGCTGAACAAGGTGCCGCCGCGCGTGCTGATCGTGCCGGGGCTGCTGATCGCGGCCGGCGCGCTCGCGCTGATCGCCCAGGTGGGCGTGGAACCGGCGTACGCCTCGCACATCCTGCCCGGGATGCTGATGCTCGGCCTCGGCATGGGCACCGCGATGATGACGTCCGTGTCCCTGGCCACCGGCAGCGTGGCGCCGCGGGACGCCGGTGCGGCCTCCGCCACCTTCAACACCGCCCAGCAGGTGGGCGGTTCGATCGGTACGGCGCTGCTGAACACGATCGCCGCGACGGTGACGGCGCGCTATCTGACGGCCCACGCCGGACCGGGCGTCGACGCCCGGGAGTTGGCGGCGAAGGCCTCCGTGCACGGCTTCAACGTCGCCACCTGGTGGGCGATGAGCGCGCTGCTGCTGGGTGCGCTGATCGCCGGCGTGGTCGTGAACGCGGACCGGGCGCCCACTCCCCAGGGTGGTCCGGGGGAGCAGGCGCCCAAGTCGCTGGAGGACGTGGCTACTTGAGCTGGTCGAAGTAGCCCGGTCCCGCGAACTACTTGATGTACACCAGGCCGTCCGTCGTGATCGTCGGGCGGCCACTGGTGCCCACCACGACGACCTTCACTGTGTGCTTGGCACTGGCGGACCAGCTCTTCGTCCAGATCGCCTGGCGGTAGCTGGTGGTGGCGGACTTCAGGTCCACGGTCGCCACCTTGGCGCCGTCGACGTACACGTACGCCTGTCCCGAGGTCGACGCCCGCGACACCACCCAGGACGCCGAGCGCCCGGTGAACGTCCAGGTCAGGCTCGCGTTCTTCGAACCGCTGGAGTACGACTTCCCGCCGAGGTAGCTGGTGGACGAACGGCTGGTCCAGGTACCGGTCTTCGTCGCCGAGGTCTCCTGGAGGATCAGCGGCGTGAAGGACGGCGAGGACGTGCGGGTGTTGCCCGCGAAGTCGGTCGCCCGCATCGACCAGACGGACGCGGAGCCGGACTTGGCGGTGCGGCTGGACGTCGTGGTGGTCGGGCCGAAGGTGGCCGTCGCCGGGGTCAGCAGGTCGACCGCCTTCAGGGCCTGCGCGTCGGTGGCCTTCCAGCCGAGGGTGACCGGGACGGCGGTGGTGCTGACCGTGCCGGTGCGCAGGGTGAGCTTCGGGGCGGTGGTGAACGTCGGCAGGGTCGTCTCCGCGACGAAGGCGAGGGCCGCCGTGGTGGTCGTCTTGCCCGACTGGTGCGTGGCCCGCACGGTCACCTTGTGACTGCCCAGGGCGAGCGTGGTCTTGGCCGAGGTGGCCGTCCCGTCGGTGGTGGCGACCACCTTGCCGTCGACCAGCAGATCGAACTTCGATATGAGTGAAGTCGGCGTGCTGGTCGACCAGTTCACCGTGACGGCACCCTTGGTGTAGTACGTCGTGCCCGACTTGCCCGCGCCGGTCACCGTGCCGGTCTTCAGGTCCTGCACCGGGCCGGCCGCCTGGGTGCGGATGGCCGGCAGCTGGGCGTAGAGGGCACCGCCCGGGCACTCGGTGAGGTAGCCGTCGCGGTGCGCGGAGATCCGGTTGAAGGTGTAGGCGGTTCCTGCGGTGAACTTCGTACCCGCGTAGTTGGGTTGCGTCGCGCCCGCCGTCAGCGGCACGGTGCCGGCCGGGTCGGCGCCGTACTGGCCGAGCTTCCAGGCCGCGATGCGGGCGACCGAGGTCACGACCGCGCTGCTCGCTTCGGCGGTGGTGTAGTTGCCGAGCACGGCGATGCCGGTGGACTCACGGTTCCAGCCGTAGGTGTGGGCGCCGAGCACCGGCAGGCCGACGCCGCCCTTGCGGCCCTCGAAGATCGTGCCGCACTTGTCGACCAGGAAGTTGTAGCCGATGTCGTTCCAGCCGTTGGTCTTCACGTGGTACTCGTAGATGCCCCGGACGATGGCCGCCGAGTCGGCGCACGAGTAGTCGTTGGAACCGTCCGTGTGGTGCACGAACACGGCCTTCACGTCGGGGTTGTACTCCGACGGACCCTTGCTGATCGACTCGTCCGCGCCCCAGCCGGCCCGCGTGGTGATCGGCGGCTCGGGCACGGTGGACGGCGGCGCGGTGGGCGTCGCCGACGGGGTGGCGGTCGGGGTCGCGGTGGCGGTCGGCGACGCGGTGGTGGTCACGGTGGCGGAGGGGCTCGCGTCCGCGACGAACGCGGCCGGCTCGGCCTTCTGCTCCGCGGGCGTCACCACGCCCGGGTCGACCAGGTTGACCTCAAGTCCCTTGGGCAGTCCGGCACTTGTGCTGCCGTCCTCGTGGACGACCTGCACCTGCACGCCGTCCGAGGGGCCCACCCACAGGGGCTCCGAGGCGCCACGGGCCCCGGCGCGCTCCTCGGGGTCCTCCACCGGGTCGACGTTCGTCTCCAGGTCCTGCCAGGCCGTCCACGCGCCGGTGTCGGTGCTGCGGGTGCGGACCTGGGCCGTGCCGTCCAGGTCCTTGGTCGCGCCCGTCCAGGAGACGCCGAGCAGCGAGAACTGCTTGGTCTCCGTGCGCGCCAGCTCACGCTTGCCGGTCGCGGTGTTCTTCAGCGTCAGGTCGTAGACCTTCGCGGGCCGCTTGGCCTGTCCGTCCGCCGCGCCCTCGGCCGACGGGCTGGCGATGGCGTAGGACGCCAGGCCTCCGCCGCCCAGGACCACGGCGCCCAGGGTCAGCCAGGCCCGGCGTTTCATGCTCAGCGGTCTGTACGCATGGGACGTACGACGACTCACCACGTGTTCCCCACCCCGAAGAAGGCCCGAAGGCCACAGAAGTCAGAAGAAAGTCACAGAAACCGCACCCGTCACACAGGTGCTCTAGACCATTCAGCGGTCGCCGGGCGGCAAACGTCACGGCGGATCGGTCGACAGTGATGCAAGTCACCTGATGGCGCTGGCGAGTTGGGGCAGCCGACGAGCTGTGACACTTCTGTGCGACCTGGCGCTGATGACCGTGAAGACGTGAACGATTCAACTGTGTTCACGACTTCTGTCAGGACAGTGTCGGGCCAGGGAGGGGAACCCCGCCGCGTGCAGGCGTACGACGGGGAACTGGGCGCGGCCGTCGCGCGCGCCCAGCAGGGCGACGAGGCCGCCTTCGCGGTCGCCTACCGGCTGGTGCAGCCGGGGCTGCTCGGTTATCTGCGCGGCATCGTCGGCGAGGAGGCCGAGGACGTGGCCGCCGACGCCTGGCTGGAGATCGCCCGGGACCTCGGGCGGTTCAAGGGCGACGGCGCGGGCTTCCGCGGCTGGACGGCGACCATCGCCCGGCACCGGGCCCTGGACCACCTGCGCCGCCAGCGGGTACGGCCCCGGCCGGCCGCGCTCGAACAGGACGTGCTGGAGCTGCCGGGGCCGCACGCCACCGACGACCAGGCCCTGGAAGCGCTGTCCACCGAGCGGGCGCTGGCGCTGGTGCGCACCCTGCCGCCCGACCAGGCCGAGGCCGTGCTGCTCCGGGTCGTCGTCGGGCTCGACGGCCCCGCCGCCGCCCGCGTCCTCGGCAAGCGGCCCGGCGCGGTGCGCACGGCCGCTCACCGGGGGCTGCGCTCGCTCGCGCGGCGGCTCGGCGCCGAGGGTGTGACGAACGAGGACCCGCGCACGCTGGGGGAGTCGACGTGAACGACGACAGCCGGGGCCGGCCGTAGGACACGGATGGGGCGGGGACATGGGCGAACGGCACGAGGGCGGCCGTACCGGCGGCCTGGTTCTGGAAGTGCTGTTCGCCGGTGCCATCCGGGACGGCGTGCTCGATCCCGAGGGGGAGCGGCGGGCGCTGGACGCCTTCCGGGCCGCCCGGGACGCGGGCACGCACCGGGCCCCGACCCGGCGGCGGGACGACTGGCGGGCCGGGTGAACCCATGGGTGTGCCGATGGACATGGGTGTGCGAATGAATTCGGCCAGCCGGTGGAACGGCCCGGAAAAGCGCCGGTGGACGAGGCGGAGCGCTCCCACCGAAGCAACGGCCGGGGCCGCCACCCCCCACAGGAGAGGCCCCGGCCGTCGCGCGGCACGGGCCGCGCGGCGACCCGTACTTGCTACAGCGCCATGACTGCGGTTTCTGTCACACCCCACGACATCACAAGCTGGTCCCAGCTTGTACGGACATGGACGAGCAGCGGTTTCAGGTCGTAACGTGCCTTTCGCGCCGGGCGCGGATGTCGAACAATCGCCGCAACCATCGGCAGACCATCGATCGAGGACTACGGGTGCTGGGGGACGACGCGGAGCTGACCGCCGCGGTGCTTTCGGCACAGGACGGGAACGAGACCGCGTTCCGGACTGTGTACCGAGCGGTGCACCCGCGGCTGCTCGGGTACGTCCGGACGCTGGTCGGCGACCCGGACGCGGAGGACGTCGCGTCCGAGGCCTGGCTGCAGATAGCCCGCGACCTGGAACGGTTCAGCGGCGACGCGGACCGCTTCCGCGGCTGGGCCGCCCGGATAGCGCGCAACCGCGCCCTGGACCACATCCGCATGCGCGGCCGCCGCCCGGCCATAGGCGGCGACGAAACGGAACTCACCGGCAGGGCCGCCGAGTCCGACACCGCGGGCGAGGCCATCGAGGCGCTGGCCACCGACCGCACCCTCTCGCTGATCGCCCGGCTCCCGCAGGACCAGGCCGAGGCCGTCGTACTGCGCGTGGTGGTGGGCCTCGACGCCAAGACCGCGGCCGAGACGCTCGGCAAGCGACCGGGGGCCGTTCGCACGGCGGCGCACCGGGGTCTGAAACGCCTGGCAGAGTTGCTCGCCGACGATACGGAATCCGCGGGTGCGCTCGACGCGATGCCGCACCAGCGAGAACCCGAAGACCGTGCGGTGACGTCCGCGAGTGTGACGCATACGCGTCCGCGGACGCAGAAGGACATGTGATGGCCGACGAGCAGTACAGGTGGCTGGACCCCGAAACAGCGGAGACGCTGCTGCGCGGAGAGCCACTGGACGCTGTCGACGCCACCGCCCGGGACGAGGCCGAACGGCTCGCCAAAACGCTCGACGCGCTCTCCTCCGACGTCATCCGGGCCGGGGCCGACGTCATCCGGCCCGGACCCGAACTCCCGGGCGAGGCCGCCGCGTTGGCCGCCTTCCGCACCGCGCGCGCCGACCGGTCCGGTGCGGCCGCGGTCGGCCCGCCCACCCGCGGCCGGTCCTCCGACGCCGGGCTCGTGCGGATCGGCGGCCCCGGCCCGGGCGCCCGCCCCTCCCGCTGGCAGCCCGTGCGCTTCGGGCTGACCGCCGTGCTGGCCCTCGGCATGGCCGGCGGGGTCGCGGTCGCGGCCACCTCCGGAATCCTGCCGACGCCGTTCGGCGACGGCCCCCGGCCCGTGTCCTCCGTCACGGCGGCCGTGTCGCCGGACCGGTCGCACGCGTCGCCGAAGGGCCTGCAGCCCGGCCGGCCCACACCCGACGGACCCACCGGCGGCCCCACCGCCTCGGACCCGACGGGTCCCGGCGCCACGGTCGCGCCCGGCTCCGAGGACCACGCCGAGGGCAAGGACGACGGCCGGTGGAGCGGTGGCCCCGCGGCCTGCCGTGATCTGCGGGACGGCAAGAAGCTGAACGCCGAGCGCAGACGGGCCCTGGTGCACGCGGCGGGCGGCGTCGGCGGCGGCCGCGTGTGGCGGTACTGCAAGAACGCGCTCGGGGACGCCGGGTCCACCGCCAAGGACAGCGACGACAAGGGCAAGGGCGACGGCAAGGGCGACGGCAAGAACGAGATCGGTCCCGGCGGACAGTACGGCCCGGGAGGCCAGAGCGATCAGGGTGGCAAGGGCGATGACCAGGGCGGTGCCGACGACGGCAACGGCATGGCGCCCGGCGGTGGCGGACAGGCCGGCGGAACCGGACAGACCACGGGAACCGGCGGCTCGGGCGCCCTCCGGCCCCTGGTGCCGACGCGGCTGACGACGCCCGCCGCACCGACTCCGGCGCCGGAGCCGACGTACAGCGCTCTGTAAAGCTCTGACCTGCGGGTTTCGGATCTTCTGGCGCGGGGTGTGACGTTTTCGGCCGGGATGGCGCAGTACTGAATGAGCCGACTGGTCATCGGCCGACGCACAGAGCCGGGGTTCCCCCCGTACCTACGGCTCGTGCAACTCGGCGCGGGCGGGACACGTTCCCCCGGTCCCGTCCGCGCCCCGCACACCTCATGCCGCGCGTCTCACCAGTACACGACGACCTTGTCGCCGTTGCGTACCTGCGCGTACAGACTCGCGATCGCCGCCTCGTCGCGGACGTTGACGCACCCGTGCGAACCGCCCGCGTAGCCGCGGGCCGAGAAGTCGTACGAGTAGTGCACGGCCTGGCCGCCGCTGAAGAACATCGCGTACGGCATCGGGGAGTCGTACAGCGTCGAGTAGTGGTCGCGGGACTTCCAGTAGACGTGGAAGACGCCGTCCCGGGTGGGCGTGCCGTCCGCGCCGAAGCGGACCGCCATCGTCGACACCGTGCGCCCGTCGATCATCCAGCGCAGGGTCCGGCTGGTCTTGTCGATGCACAGCACCCGGCCGGTCAGACACCGCGGATCGGGCGCGCCGGCGGGCTGGCCGCCCATCAGATACAGGTCCCACTTCCCCGGCTCGTGCGTCATCCTCACCAGCCGCTGCCAGGTGACGGTGTCCGTCTCGCCCGTCCTCGGCAGCCCGCGCTTGCCCTGGAAGCCCTTGACCGCCCGCTCCGTCAGATCGTCGTACGACCCCGTCGGCCCGTCGAACAGCCACTGCACCTGATGCAACCTGGCCTGCAACTCCCGCACATCACGTCCGCTGTCCCCACGGGACCACAGCACGGCGGGCGCGGGCCCGGACTGTTCGGAGGGTTCGGCGGAACGGGAGGGGGATGCACTCGACTTGCCGTCGGCCCCGGCGGAGCCGTCGTCCGACGTCGTCGTCGGGGGAGCGCTGCTCGGCAGCGAGATGTGCACGGGCGAGTTCCCCTTGCCGTCCGCGCCCTGCACGGTGCAGCCGTACACGGCCGCCAGGGCCACGAGTGCCGCCGTCGTGACGATCGTTCTCCCCATGCCCCGTAGTCTGCCCCCGGGCGGGGGGTCGCGAACAGGGGGCTCTGACCTGCGGAATTCCTTCGTTCGGGTGATCGAAGGCGGAAGGCGCACGGCGCCGGTTACGCTCGTGGAGAGTGGCCCCCGAAAAGGAGGATGCCGTGGCTGTACTGCAACACGAGCTGACGTTGAGCGAAGCCGCCGACCTGCTCTCCCGTGCACTGCCTGGGCACCGCGTGGAGATTCTCCAGGGGAGGCTCACTGTGACACCGCCGCCGGACGGCTCGCATGCACTGGCGTTGACGAAGCTGGGCAGGGCTTTCGACCGAGCCGGGATCGTGGAGGCTGGGCACGAGTACGTCCAGGGCATCGGCCTCTGGCTGCCCACGCTGCCCGCCGACTTCGCGATCCCCGACTTCTCCGTCGTCGACGAGGACTTCCGGGACGCACACGTCCAGAAGAACTGCTACGCCCCGAACGTCTTCCGCCTGGTCGCCGAGATCACCTCGTCGAACTGGTCCGACGACCTCGGCCCCAAGGTCGAGTGCTACGCCGAGGCCGGCATCCCCGTCTACATCGTGGCCGACCGCAAGCACGACGAGATCCTGCTCTACAAGGATCCGGTCAACGGCAAGTACCCGGCCCCCGAGCGCTACAAGCGGGGCCAGACCGTCCCCGTCCCTGAGTCCGTCGGTGTCGCTCTCGACCTCTCCGTGGACACCCTCCTGGACGGCGACGACTGACTGTCGTACCCGCATGCGACACTCGTCTGCATGTTCGGTGTCATCGACCTTCCCACCTATCTGGCGGGCCTCGTCCTGATCGTGCTGCTGCCCGGTCCCAACTCGCTCTACGTTCTCTCGGTCGCCGCCCGCAAAGGTGTCCGGGCCGGGTACACCGCCGCTGCCGGGGTGTGGTGCGGGGACACCGTGCTGATGACCCTCTCCGCGGCCGGGGTCGCCTCGCTGTTGCAGGCGAACGCCGTGCTGTTCGGGATCGTGAAGTACGCGGGGGCCGGCTATCTGACCTGGCTCGCCATCGGGATGCTGCGGACCGCGTGGGCGATGTGGCGGACCCGGCGGGAGCGGGCCGTCGAGGAGGCGCCCGTCGCCGCGGCCGACGAGCGGCCCTATCGGCGGGCCTTCGTCGTCAGCCTCTTCAACCCCAAGGCGATCCTGTTCTTCGTCGCCTTCTTCGTGCAGTTCGTCGACCCGGGATACGCCTACCCGGCCGTGTCCTTCGTTGTCCTCGGCACCCTGGCCCAGATCGCCAGCTTCCTCTACCTCAGCGCGCTGATATTCAGCGGCACCAAGCTGGCCGCCGCCTTCCGTCGCCGCAGGCGGCTCTCGGCGACGGCGACTTCGGCGGCGGGCGCGCTGTTCCTCGGCTTCGCGGTGAAGCTGTCGCTGGCCGGCGGGGTCTAGGCGGGCGCAGGGGGCTGCGGCGCGTACGCGTACGTCGCCGTCACGGGCGTTCACCGAAGCCCGTGAGGTACTCCCGCAGTCCGGTGGCCGACGTGCCCGCCCAGCCGACGTAGCCGTCCGGTCGGACCAGGAACAGGCCCGGGCCGTACGTCTCCTCGGCGGGCGCGTGCACCACCCGTACCGTCTCCGGGAGTGCCGAGGGCACGTCCGCGTCAAGGTCCGCGCCGAGCGCCAGCAGGGTCCAGTGCGGGCCCTGGAGGGCGTCGAAGAGCCGCGTGCCCGCCACCGTCACGTCCGGCGCCCGGTCGCCCGCGCGCACCCGCTCCGGGGCCGTCCGGGTGTCCACCGTCAGCGACGACTCCCGGTAGCCGAGCCCCAGTTGGCGTGTCGCCTTCCCGCGCTTCACCTCACCCCGGTGGACGCCCGTCGACAGGCCCAGCACCTGGGCGGCGATGGGGCGCCGCTCCTCCTCGTACGTGTCGAGCAGTTCCTCCGGCGCGCCCCCGCGCAGCACCGCGCCCAGCTTCCAGCCCAGGTTGTAGGCGTCCTGGACGCTGGTGTTGAGGCCCTGGCCGCCGGCCGGGGAGTGGACGTGCGCCGCGTCGCCGGCGAGGAAGACCCGTCCGGCGCGGAAGCGGTCGGCCAGGGCGGCGCGCGGCTGGAAGTTCGAGGACCAGCGCAGTTCCGTCACGTCCTCGGGGGCGAGGTGGGAGCGGGCGGCGACGACCTTGCGGACGCCGTCCAGTGAGGTGTCGACCGCCGTGCCCTCGGGGAACTGGGCGACGACCTGGAAGTCCTCCGTACCGGCGAGCGGGCAGATCGCGAGGAAGCCCTCGCCGTCGCCGTGCGGCGGGAAGACGTGCCAGTGATCCCGGCCCAGGCCGGCGATCCTGACGTCCGCCACCAGCATCGGGTTCGGGTCCACGGTCTCCCCGTCCATGCCGATCCCGAGCCCCCTGCGTACCGCCGAGCGGCCCCCGTCGGCCGCCACCACGTACCGCGCGCGGACGGGGTCGCCGGCGGCGAAGCGGACGGTCACGCCGTCGCCCGGCCGGCCCGGGGACTCGTCGAGCGAGACGACCTCCCGCCCGAACTCCACCCGTCCGCCCAGCTCCGTCAGCCGCGCGAACAGGAGCTCCTGCGTCCGCCACTGCGGGACCATCCACGGGCCGGTGAACCGCGTGTTCTCCTCGGCGTCCTCGGCCGGGTCCATCATCCGGTGCTCGCCGACCTGCTTCCCGTCCTGCCAGATCATCCCGACCGGGTACTCGGCACCGGCCGCGAGGATCCCGTCCAGCACACCGAGGTCCTCGAAGACCTCCATCGTGCGCGGCTGGATGCCCTTGCCGCGCGAGCCGCGGGCCAGTCCCTCGCCGCGCTCCACGACCAGCGCGTCCACCCCGCGCCGGGCGAGGTCGATGCCGAGGGCCAGACCGGTCGGGCCCGCGCCCACGATCAGTACATCCACCGCTGCCATGTCCGCCGCCAACTCGTCGGCACTCATGATCCATCTCCTTAACGCTGTTAAGTTCCGTTGCCCGCAAGAGTGCCCTTAACGCCGTTAAGCTGTCAAGCTGTCAGGCGTGAGTACGGAACGACGCGTGCCCCTCGACCGCAAGCGGGTCGCGGACACCGCCCTGAAGCTGCTGAACGAGGCCGGTCTGGAGGGCCTGACCCTGCGTGCCATCGCCAGGGAACTGGACGTCAAGGCGCCCGCCCTGTACTGGCACTTCAAGGACAAGCAGGCGCTGCTGGACGAGATGGCGACCGAGATGTACCGGCGGATGGTCGCGGGGGCGGTCCTGGATCCCGCGGACACCTGGCAGGAGCGGCTGCTCAAGGCCAACCGCGGACTGCGCGCCGCCCTGCTCGGCTACCGCGACGGCGCGCGGGTCTTCAGCGGCTCGCACTTCACCGGCTCCGACCACGGCCGGGAGATGGAGGCGAACCTGCGGCTGTTCACGGCCGCCGGCTTCACCCTCACCGAGGCGGTCCGCGCGGCGACCACGCTGAACGCGTACACGATCGGCTTCGTCACCGAGGAGCAGGGCGTCAAGCCGCTCCCCGACGAACGGCGCGAGGGCTTCGACGTCGAGGAACGGGCCCGGCTGCTGGCCGAGTTCCCGCTCTCGGCCGCGGTCGGCGCGGAGATCTTCGAGGGCTACGACCGGCAGTTCGAGGAGGGCCTGCAACTGATCCTCGCGGGAATCGAGGCCCGCTACCGCCCCTCGGGCTGAGCCGCGTCACCGGCCGCCCGCACGCCCGTACCGCCGCCCCTCGTGCCACGCCCCCTCACGCCGACGCCAGCACCCGCTTCAACCGGGGGCCGAACGGGCGCTCCACGAAGCGGTGGATGAGCCAGGCCAGGCCCAGCAGGCCCGACACCGTGAAGGTGAGCGTGAGGTGCGCGGGCAGGCCCAGGACGCCGTGCAGGGCGTGGATGACCGGCCAGCCCAGGTGCTCGTGGACCAGGTAGAAGGGGTACGTCAGGGCGCCCGCCGTGGTCAGCCAGGGCCAGTTCGCCCAGCCGAGGCGGCCCAGCGCGATCGCCGCGACCGCCACGAAGCCCAGCGTCACCACCAGGACGATGCCGAACACCGTGCGATGGGTGAACGCGTCCGTGCTCGCCGGCCGCCACAGCGCCGCCACCGCCTCGTGCTGCCCGATCAGCCAGCCCACGGCCACCACCGACCACGCGTAGACGTCCCGCCGGTCGCGGTGGACCAGGTAGAGGCCGACGCCTCCGACGAAGAACGGCGCGTACTCGGGCATCACGACGAGGTCGAGCAGCGGCTCGTGCGCACCCCGGGCGATCGCCGCCGCCGCCATCCAGCCCGCGCAGAACAGCAGCACCCGGCGGCGATTCGCCCCCGGCACCACGACCAGCAGCGCGAACAGCGCGTAGAAGCGGACCTCCGCCCACAGCGTCCAGCACACCCCGAGCACCCGGTCCACCCCCAGGGGTTGCTGAAGCATCGTCAGGTTGACCAGCGCGTCGCTCGGCGAGACCGCCTCATAGGCGACGACCGGAAGTGCGAACACAGCCGTCACGAGTACGATGGCCGCCCAATAGGCGGGCAGCAGTCGCGCGGCACGGGATGCGAAGAAGGATTTCACCGGCCGTCCCCACCCGCTCATGCAGATCACGAACCCGCTGATCACGAAGAAGACCTGCACACCGAGACAGCCGTACGCGAAATACGAATGCAACGTGGGGAACTGGTCGCGTGGGGAACTTCCCCATGCGCGGGCCACCTCGCCGTCGCGGCCGCCGTAGTGGTAGCCCGCCACCATCAGGGCGGCGAGCAGCCGCAGTCCGTCCAGCGACCGCAGCCGGGGCTCCGGGGTCTTGACCTCGGATTCAGCGGGCGATCTTTCCGTCAGGAGCTCCCTATGGGGGAGTCGGCGCCAATAGTCCGAATCGTGGCGAAAGCTTGGTTGACGGGCCAACGATTCGTCCTCCGGATTCCATCAGTTCACCTGAACGTCGCTTTTGCTTCCTAATTTTTCCAGCATCCCCCTACGCCGTGGTAAACCCGGCGAACGACTCAGTTTTCACTGCATTGGCTTGGCAAATACCCAGGAGCGCCATGACGAGGGTCCAGAACAGACGCGCACGTGTACACGGAGGGGAGCTGGACGACTGCCTGCGCGCCTGTGCCGCGCACAGCGGGAAGCTCGTCGGCAGCATCGACCGCAAGCGCGTCGAACTCGCCGAACAGCTGCGCAAGCTGCTCGTCGTGTGGGGCACCACCTCCGTGGCGGCCCCCGCGCCCGCACCCGCCGGTGGCGCCACCGCGCTGCTCAAGCGGGCCGTCAAGGGCGCCACGGCACCGGCGGGCGGCATCCCCAACGAGCTGCTCGACGCCCTGCTCGCCGTGGCCAACAAGGCACTTGAGGCCGGTTACGACGACGAGCTCAACCTCGCCCTGGTCATCAGCGACACCGTCCTGGCCCAGCGCAAGAACTCCCGCGCCGGCTGGCGTCTGCGCGCCCGTCTGCTGGAGGCGATCGGCGACGAGACCGAGGCCCTGGAGGCGTACGAGAAGTACCTCGGGCTCACCGACGACGACGGCTTCGGCGTCCGCAACCGGATCGCCGGTCTGCGGCTGGCCGGGCAGAAGGAGCGCGAGCTGATCGCCCTCCTGAAGCGGCAGAGCCCGCGCGCCGAGGAGTTCACCCGCCGCCCCGCCACCGACGTGTGGGCCGAGGGCCTGGCCGCGCAGGCCGTCGGCGACTGGACCGAGGCCGAACCCCGGCTGGTGGGAGCGCTCCTGACGCTGACCGCCGAGGACGCCCCGGTCAACGACCGCCAGGAGCTGCTCAGTCAGTACCTGGACCTGCGGCTGACCGCCCCCGGCGTCGACCTGCCCGCGCTCACCGAGGCCCTCGCTCTCTACGCCGAGCAGCGCCGCACCCGGATGCGCGGCCCGGTCGCCGACCCGACCGTCGGCGGCGTGGAGTGGATCAGCCTCGGCGAGTTCCGCAACCTGATCGCCGGCAAGTCGATCGCGCTGATCGCCAACTCCGGCCGGGTGGGCGCCAGTTCGATGGGCGCCGAGATCGACGCGTACGACCTGGTCGTGCGCTTCAACTCGTACAGGATCGACCCGAAGAACACCGGCAGCAGGACGGACATCCACGCCACGATCCACAAGCACGGCTTCAACTGGGAGAAGCAGGTCGCCACGCGCCTGGTCTTCGGCGGTATCTCCGGCGACTGGAAGTACTCGCTGCGCAACCGCCTGGTGCCCGGCGCCCAGACCTACCTCGGCGACGAGTCGCTGCGCTGGCCGGTGCGGAACATCGGCAGGCTGAGCGCGGACGTCTGGTCGGGCATCCCGACCACCGGCTACAACATGCTGTACCTGCTGGACTTCCTCGACGTCAGCCCGACGCTCGACCTGATCGGGTTCGACTTCTACGAGAGCGGTGCCTACCGCGTCCAGGAAGCGATGAAGCTCGCCATCACCTCCGTGCACGAGTACACCAGCGAGAAGGCATGGGTCATGGAGCGGGCCCAGAGCGTGACCGACATGAGGATATCCCTGCGATGACCACGACCTCCCTGACCGGGGCCCCCGCCGTCGCGGCCCCGTCGACCGACGCGGCCGCCCTGACCGGCAAGCGGCGCATCGCCTTCGCGAGCTTCGTCGACGAGAACTACCTGCCCGGCTTCCTCGTCCTGCTGCGCAGCCTCGCGCTGTCCAACCCGAGCGTGTGCGAGGACTTCGTCGTCCTCTACGACGACCTGAAGCCCGGCTCGATCGCCAAGATCCGCGCCCTGCACCCGCGCATCGTGATGCGGCGCGTCGACGCCGACCACTACGACTCGTACCAGAAGGGCGACCAGGACAACTACCTGGTCCGCAAGGCGTACTTCATCCTGGACGTCTTCAAGATCCGCGAGTACGACACCGTCATCACGCTCGACACGGACATGGTCGTCCTGAGCAGCCTGAGCGAACTGCTCGAGCTGCGCGAGGGGTTGGCGGCCGTCCCGCAGTTCTTCTACGGGCAGCACAAGCTCAACTCCGGTCTGCTGGTGATCCAGAAGGAGTACCTGAGCGACGAGTTCTGCGCCCGCCTGGACCGCTGCGGCCGCGCCGGCGACTACGAGCTGGACAAGCACGACCAGGGCATCCTCAACTCGGTCCTGAACGGCGACTTCGTCCGCCTCGACCCGCGCTACAACTTCGTCAAGCGGCGGCTGTCCGGCGACCTCCCGGTCCCCGACGACACCGCGATCCTGCACTTCACCGGGCGCCACAAGCCCTGGCAGGGCGGCGAGGCCGGCTACAGCCAGGCGGAGGAGCGCTGGCGCGAGTTCGAGCTGACCGACGCCGAGTTCCACGCCGCGTACATGGAGGCCGCCGGCGGTCTGCACCACGACCTGCTCGTGCACTACGGCACCCCGCACGTCGCCCGCACCGGCGATGTCGAGGTCGCCCGCAAGGTCGCCGCAGCGCACATAGGCAACGGCGACTACCAGGACGCCGTCGACGTCCTGTCCAGCGTCCACATCCCGCTGGACGAGGCCTGGCCGCACGAGGTCTTCGGCCACGCCCTGATGAGCGTCTCCCGGTACGAGGAGGCCAAGGCCCAGCTGCTGCTGGCCACCGCCGCCCCCAACCGGGCCGCCACCTCCTACGCCCGGCTCGCCCAGATGGCCTGGGTGCACGGCGACAACGCCGACGCGCTGAAGTACGCCACGGCCGGCATCGCCGTCGACCCGACCCACCGTTCCAGCCGGCTGTGGGCGCAGCGCGCGGCCTCCGTGCCGGCCCAGGAACAGGGCGCGCCCGAGGACCAGTTGGCGCACGTCGCGTTCTACATGGACCGCCAGGGCAACGCGGGCGACAAACTCCTTCCGGAGAGCGTCCGTTCGGCCTTCGGCCCGGACACCACCTCCCGCCGCTGGCATTCCGTGCATGCCCACCGCCTGTTCGACAAGGCGGCCCTGGAGCGCGTCAACCGGCGCCGGGGTCTGGTCATCGGCGGCGGCGGCCTGTTCATCCCGGACACCATGCCCAACGGCAACAGCGCCTGGCAGTGGAACGTCCCGGACGAGCAACTCGCCGCCATCGACGTGCCGATCGCCGTCTTCGCCGTCGGCTTCAACGCCTTCGACGGCCAGTCCTACCGGGCCAACCGCTTCCGCGACTCACTCCGCCTCCTGGTCGAGAAGTCGAGCTTCTTCGGCCTGCGCAACCACGGCTCGATCGAGAAGGTCCGGGCGATGGTCCCGGCCCATCTGCACGACAAGATCCGCTTCCAGCCGTGCCCGACGACGGTCACGCGCCAGCTGGTACCGGGCTGGCAGGACCCGGCCAAGCGCGACGACACCATCCTGATCAACGCGGCCTACGACCGCGCGGGTCTGCGCTTCGGCCACGACTACGCCTACTTCCTGGCCCAAATGGCCAAGGCGGTAAAGGACTTGGGCGAGCTCGCCGAGGTCCGGTGCGTGGCCCACTCGCTCGACGACGAGAAGATCGTCTTCGACCTGCGCCGCGAGCACGGCATCTCGATGCCCGTCATCCCGATGTACGACTTCGAGAACAAGGAGATCCTCGATCTCTACGCCCGCACCAAGCTGGTGATCGGCATGCGCGGCCACGCGGGCATGATCCCGTTCGGCGTCGGCACGCCCATCATCAGCCTGATCTCGCACCCGAAGATGGCGTACTTCCTGCGGGACATCGAGCGCCCCGAGTGGGGCGTCTCCGTCCACGACCGCCACCTCGCGGCCCGCCTGGTGGAACGCTCCCGGGACCTCCTCGCCGACCACGCCAAGACGGTCGCCGACGTCCACGGCCGCCAGCAGGAACTGTGGAAGGCCACGGAGGCGAACGCCGCGGACCTGCGGGTCATTCTGGGCGGCTGAGCGTGCCCGATGTCCTCGTAGAGGATGTGGACGACGCTCCCGCGACCTTTGGGTCGCGGGAGCGTCGTCGCTCGGCGTTGTGGTGGCCGCTGGTCGCCCTCCCGTCGGTGGCGGCCGTCGTGTACGCCGTGCTCACCCGACGGCTCACCGGTGACCTCCAGTACGCTCTCGGCGCCCTGCGCACGGGCGGCAAGGCCGGCTACTCACCCTCTGAGGTCTTCACCCACCGACCCTTCTTCTACCGCTGGTTCATCGCGGGCCTCGACCGCCCGACCTCCGGGACCACGACCGCCCGCGAGGCCCTGATCGCGGCGGAGGGCGTCCTGCTCGCCGCCGCGGCCGCCTATGCCCTCCACTCGGCGCTGCTGCGCCGGGTCACCGCTCGCGAGGCCGCCCTCACGGCGGGAGCCGTCGGCCTCGCGCTGGCCCTGGCTCCCAGAAACGACTTCCTTCAGGCGGAGTGGGCGGCCGTGGTCCTGACGGTCGTGGCCGTCGCCGCCGCACTCGGCCCGACCCGGCCCTGGCCGGCGGCCCTGCTCGCCGCCCCGCCGCTCGCCCTCGCGGTGTTGATGAAGTACTCGACCGCCACCACGGCCGTGATCGGCGTACTGCTCGTGTACGCCGTCGACCGCGGCCGCGCCGTACGGCTCGCGCTCGTCGCGGTGCTCGCGGCGCTCACCCTGTTCGGGCTGAGCCTGCTCGCGGGGTCGCACGAGTGGCAGTGGGTCCAGGACATGCCGGCGACCAACCAGTCCACCCTCGGCCGGACCGCCGTCCACCCGCTCTTCCTCCTCGAACGCTCCGTCGACTACCTCGCCGACCGGTCCGTGGTCAGCCCGGTGCTCCTGCTCGCCCCCGGAGCGCTGCTGCTGGTGCTCACCCGGGTCCGCGGGCGGCGCCGGCGCACCGAACTGGCCCTGGTGGCCCTGGCCGTCGGCCTCTGCGCCCTGGTGGCCGTGGTCGTGCAGGGCAACTGGTTCCTCTACCACGGCGCCCCGATGCCGGTCCTCGCCGCCGCGGCCTGGGGCCTCGCCGTGGGCGGTGCGCGCCGCTCGCCACCCTGGTTCTTCGGCGCCGCCTCACTGCTGTACGGCGCGCTGCCCGTGCTCTACACGGCGGCACCCAAGGGCGACCAACGGTCGTACGTCCTCTGGGCGTTGGGCTTCCTCGCGCTGTTGGCGGCACTGGTGGACGTGGCGCGCGAGCGCGGCCGGACCGCTTCCCGAAGCTCCCGTCACCGCTCCGCGGTCGTGGTGGCCCTGGCCGGTGTCGTCTGCCTGGCCGGGTGCGTGTGGCCCGGCTCCCCGCACCTGGTGTCGAAGGGCAAGGTCACCATGACCAGCGCCGAGTACCTGCGCGAGGCGCGGCGGACGGAGAAGGAGGCAGACGGGATCAGGGCCGAGATGTCCGCCGACGCGCCTGTGCTCTACCTCGCCTTCGGCAACACGGCGTACTACGTCGACCACCCCGCCCAGTGCCGCTACCCGGTCGCCACGTTCCTCCAGCGCACCCGCCTCATCCCGGACATCGTCGAGCGGCCCTCCTACAAGGAGAACGCCGCCTGCATCGACCACGACCCGGCCCCGTACGCCGTCCTGGACCCGGCCTGGTTCCGGCCCACGAAGATCGCGCCGGAACTCTGGCGGCGTATCACGGCCGAGTACGACTGTCCGTCCGTGCGGGGCGAGACGCGTCTGCTGCTGTGCCGACGCAGATGAAGGCCACCGCGCGGACGCGGTGACCTTCAGGACGGCGGGTCGCCGGGCCGTCAGTGGCGTACCGCCTTGCGGACCAGCCGCCGCAGCCGCGACAACGGAGACCGGCGAGGAGCCTTGCGCTCCCCCTCGGCGGCCTTCCGTAGCTGTTCGAAGTGGTCCGCCCGCGTTCGGCTCAGGTACTCGTCCGACGTCAGTGGCTTCGCGATCGACCAGGCGCGCTTGTGCTGGCCGTCGTAGTGGGCGACGTACGCCTTCGCCAGTTCCAGGACGGACTTGAAGGGGATGCCGTCGGTGTGGTCGCGGTCGATGCGGTCCTGGACGGCGGTGATGAGGGCGAGTTTCTCGTCGACCGTGTAGTCGTCCTCCGAGATGCGCTTCAGCACGTCCGCCGGGATCGGCTTCGTGACCTCGAAGGCGAGGGTGGAGCGGATCGGGGGGCCGGCGATCTCGATGTAGGGGAGCAGTGCGCCGGTGCTGTGGTGGAGCCACGGCAGGCGCGGGCCCGCGAAGTCCTGGTGAAGGACGATCGAGCCGGGCTCGAGGCGGGTCAGGAAGCGTTCCGAGACGCAGCGGAAGACCCGGGCCGTCTTGGCGATGTCGATGTGCAGGAACTCGACGGGGGTCGTGTCGTCCGGGTCGGAGGTCTGCCAGAGGTCACCGGCGTGGATCTCCAGGAACGGCAGGAAGGGTTCGAGGCGGCCACGGAAGTCGTCGAGGAACGAGTTGTCGTCCTCCGGCTTGTGGCCCGACGTGAAGAACTTCTCCGACGCGAACGTGCCCTTGCCGACCCGGAAGAAGTCGTACGCGTGCAGGCGTCCCGTCTTCTCGTCGAAGGCGGGGTTCTCCCGCAGGCCCATCGCGAGCGCGTACGTCGACCCGCCGCCGCCGGACCCGAGTTCGACGATCCGGCCTTTGCCCGAGAGTTCGTGGCGCCCCACGAGGTACAGGAACTGCAGTTCCCAAGCACTCACCTGGGTGTACGGCAGATCGTCCGGAAGGGTGACGCTGTCGAACTTCGAGTAGAGCCGGCCGAGCTTGGTCATGGAATGCCTCACGGAGGAGAATCGATGGGGGCGGCTCCCGAGATCCTATGGACCTGGGAGCCGCATCACCGTGAATTCACAGGAGTAAGGCAATCGCCATCTTGCATTTCCCCGGGCTTGGCCTGAGGTTTACTCCTGGTTCGCCTAGCGCTTCACCACCTTCTTGAGCGCCCGGGCCCGACGTACCACCCGACGTGCCGTCGCATTGCGCGGCAAAAACGCCAGCCGTTCCGGGATACCGCCCGGCAGGCCGAGTGAGGTGAGTCGCTTCCGCTTGAAGTAGCGCTGGGTGCGCGGGCCGAATTCCTTGGACAGGTATTTTTCGGCCGCCGGGCGCAGGGCGTGGTGGATCTGCGGCTGCATGGTGAAACCGACCGCGGTGACCAGGCCGCCCAGCGATTTCGCGGGGACCGTCTCCTCGCCCTTGCGGTCCTCCAGATCCGGGATCACCGCGTCCGCGAGAACGGCCGGGACCCGGTTGCTGTTCTGGTACGGAGTCAGGCGGTCCAGCAGCGGTTCGGTGCCGACCCGGGCCACGGGCAGGCCGTAGAACGCGGCCGCCGTGAACAGCGCGGTCGAGAAGCAGCCGACGACCAGCGCGGGCGGGGACTTCTCGAACAGCACCTCCGCCAGGACCGGCAGGTCCAGGACGGTGAGGTCGACACCCAGCTGCTCGGCCTCCGCCTCCAGGATCCGGCTGTAGCGGGCCGGCGCGGTGGGATGCGGCTTGAAGACGATCGCGCGGTGACCCCGCTCGACCGCCCCGCGCATCATCCGCACGTGCAGGTCCTCCTCCTCCTTCGCGGAGAGGATGTTCAGCGCGGACAGGTACTGGCCAAGCAGCAGCGCCGAGTTGGCCGGCAGCACCGGCGCCTCCGGCACGGCGGCGGTGAGTTCGCCCATCACCTTCAGGAAGGCCGTCGTCGGCACGACCTGCGCCGGCACGTCGAACTCGGTCAGCAGCATCGGCGTCAGACCGGCCACCAGGTCGAGGTGGAGCAGCCGCCGCACCCGCGTGCCGACCAGCGGGTCGAGCTTGTTGCGGGTGGGGCCGTAACTCATGAGCCCGTCGGCGTACACCTCGACCGGGGCCTCGGTGAACAGCTGGGCCACGGTGAGGGCGGGCGCGACCTGGATGGACTCCAGGACCAGCTCCACCTTGTCGTCGCCCAGCTCCCACAGCAGCCGCAGATAGCGCTCGAACAGCGGGATGTCGTCGGGCCGCGGCGCCCACGCGCCCGGGTGGAAGGGGCGGATGGCCTCGTTCCACGACAGCACGGCGTCGAAGTGGTCGCGCAACGGCTCGAAGCCCGGCATCTCGTCGACGGCCGGAGTGGTCTCCGGCGTCGTGGAGTTGTTGAAGACCAGCAGCACCTGCCGGTCACCGTCCGTCTCCGGGAAGAGGTCGGACTCTATGGCCGCGGCGAGCGTGGCCGCGCCGTACAGCGTCGAGACGCAGAAGATCCGGGTGGTGCGGGGCATCAGGCGGCCGCCTTCGCTGTGGTGATCCGGCGCCGCAGCCGCCGCAGCTTGGAGGAGCGGCGCAGGTCCATGGTGTCGAGCACGTCACCGAGCGCTTCCTGCGGCATGCGCTGTATGGCCGCCGCGCTCATCGAACGCAGTTGCTTGGCCACGGCCGGCTCCCACTTGGAGTCGTCCGCGAGGTGGTGGGCGATGATCGCGCAGTACGTCCGCACGGCCTTCGGCAGCAGCCGCGCGGAGTCCGGGTCGAGCGCGGTCTCCTCCACCACCTGGTCGAAGGCGCGGATGAAGTCGAGTTGACGGACGTCACCGATCTGGGTGAGCGAGGAGGCGACCCCGCGCCGGTAGAAGACGCCGAGCAGGCTCACCACGGCGAACGACTCCGCCTCGCGGTGCAGCTTCCAGATCCACGGCCGGTCCTCCGCGGTGCGCAGCCCGTCCGTGAAGTGCAGCAGGCCCTTCTCCAGAAGGCGGCGGTGGTAGGCGCCGGCCCACGCGTAGGCGTAGTCGACCGAGGTCGTGCGGTCGGCGGGCAGGATCGCCTCGCGCGGGTTCATGACCTCCCAGCGGCGCCCGTGCGGCACCCGGTGCACCGAGCGGGAGCGGGCGGTCGCCTGCACGTGGTCGGTGCGGATGAAGTCGCAGTCCAGCTTCTCCATGGCCGCCACCAACTGCTCGTAGTAGCCGGGGGCCACCCAGTCGTCCCCGTCGAGGAAGGTCAGGTACTCGCCGCTGGACGCGTCCAGACCGGTGTTGCGGGCGGTGGCGAGGCCTCCGTTCTGCTCGTGGCGGACGTAGCGCACCTGGGCCACGGCCGACAGTTCCTCGGCCGCGCGTTCAAGGATGGCCGGAGTTTCATCCTTCGAATGATCGTCCACAAGAACGAACTCGAAATCCGGTCGAGCGTTGAGGCGAAGGCTTCTGAGGGTGTCCGGGGCATATTGCTGCACGTTGTAGAACGGCACGATCACGGAGAGCTTTGGCACCCGCAAAAGCCTAGGAGGCGGCTCGGCTGCGGAACTTTCCGGTACCCGTACGGCGGGTGAACTCCATGTGTCGGAACGGTGCATCCCATGTACTTCCGAGGCTTTGGCGAGCCAGTTCGGCTCTCGGCGATGTGTTGTTAACTTTTTGGCCAGGTGCGGTTGGGCCGCACCTTGGATTTGGTTCCTAGCGTCTTCGTTGTGCCGCCTAGTACAACTAAGCCCATGAGAATCGCTGTTCTCGCGGACTCCGACACCCGCTGGAAATGGGGTGCGTTGACCGCGGCTCGTATCGTTCCGGGCCCGACCATGGAAGCCGCAGGGCGCGACGCCGCGCAAGTCGGCCCCGAGCTCAGCGGTTTCCTGCTGCGCGGCCGGGCCACCCCCACGGCGCGCCAACTGGCCGAAGTGGGCGTCCATGTCGACTCCCTGAAGGAGGTCACGGCGCTGGAGTTCCTGCGCGTCATGGCCGAGGAGGAGTACGACCTGGTCGTGCTCTCCCTGGTCGGCGGCGGCGTCCAGGCCATGCTGCACGGCCTCAAGCGCGTGTGGGAGGGCCGCAAGCGGCGTCCCGTCGTCGTCACCGGCTATGTCGGCGTCGTCTACGAGAAGCTCACCGACGGCCTGCTGCTGCGGCACGGCGCGGACCTCGTCCTCGCCAACTCCCGCCAGGACGCGGACCGTTTCAGAGGTGTGTACGAAGGGGTGGGCGCGGACGCCTCGTCGGTGACGGAGGTGGCACTCCCGTTCCTCGGCGGCGCCCCCTACGAAGGTGAACACGACCCGTACACCGTGGTGTTCGCCGCGCAGCCGTCCGTCCCGGACAGCCGCAAGGACCGTACGTACCTGCTGGAGCGGCTGATCCGGCACGCCCGCCGGCACCCCGAGCGCGAGGTGCTGCTCAAGCTGCGGTCCCGGCCGGGCGAACACACCACCCACATCGAGGAACTGCCCTACCAGAAGCTGGCCCAGAAGCTCGACGCACCGGCCAACTTCCGCCTGGTGTACGGGAACATGGGCGAGGTCCTCGACCGCACCGACCTGCTGGTCACGATCAGCTCGACTGCCGCACTCGAATCACTGCACCGGCGTATTCCGACCGTCGTCCTCAGTGACCTGGGCGTGCGCGAGGTGCTCGGCAACCACCACTTCGTGGGCTCCGGCTGCCTCGCCTCCTGGGACCAGCTGGACGAGGGCTACCGGCCCGAGCCCGACGAGGAGTGGGTGGCCCGGCAGGGCGTCGCGGCGGACGGTTCGTACGCCACCGCGTTCGACGCGGCGCGCGAGCGGATCACCAAGCTGCTCGCCAGGCCCGGCGGCCTCGCGCCCCTCACCCCGTACTACACACCGGCGACCGCGCCCGGCTACCTGCCCGGCATCCTCGCCCGCCACCACCTCGGCCCGGACGGCAGCCCGCTGCCCGGCGCCCCCGCCGCCGACAAGGAACCCGGCGCGGTCAAGCAGATAGTCCGCCGCGCCGCCCGCGGCGCCTACCGCCACGGCGTGCAGCGCGTCGCCCCGGTGATCCGACGGATGGGCGACCTGTGAGCCCCCGCCCCGGCGAGCGGCCGCCGTCCCCGAAACCTCCCCAAGGAGTAGAGCCCATGTCCAACCCCGGAGCGGGTCAAGGCGCTTCGGTGCGCCGGGTGCTCGCGGTGATTCCCGCGCGCGGCGGTTCCAAGGGTGTGCCCGCGAAGAACCTCGCCTCCGTGGGAGGTGTACCGCTGGTGGCCCGGGCCGTGCGTGAGTGCCGGGCCAGCCGGCTGGTGACGGACGTCGTGGTCTCCACCGACGACCAGGCCATCGCCGCCGCGGCCCGCTCGGCGGGCGCCGAGGTCGTGCTGCGCCCCGCCGCCATCGCCGGCGACACCGCCACCTCCGAGGCCGCCGTGCTGCACGCCATGGACGCGCACGAGGCCCTGCACGGGGCGCCGGTCGACGTGGTGCTGCTCGTGCAGTGCACCAGCCCGTTCATCATCCGCGAGGACGTGGACGGCGTCGTCGGCGCGGTCGTCGACAACGGCGCCGACTCCGCCCTGACCGTGGCCCCCTTCCACGGCTTCGTATGGCGCGACGCCGACGACGAGGCCAGGGCGGGCACCGTCGCGGAGACCGACGCGGCCACCGGCGGCGGCTACGGCGTCAACCACGACAAGTCCTTCCGCCCGCGCCGCCAGGACCGCCCCCAGGACTTCCTGGAGACCGGCGCCGTCTACGCGATGGACGCGACGGGCTTCCGCGAGCACCAGCACCGCTTCTTCGGCCGCACCGAACTCGTGCGCACCGACCCGGCCCGCGTGCTGGAGATCGACGACCACCACGAGCTCGCCCGCGCCCGGGCGCTCGCACCCCTCTTCGACGCGGACCGCCCCGGTTCGCTGCCGACCGGCGCCGACATCGACGCGGTCGTACTGGACTTCGACGGCACCCAGACGGACGACCGGGTGCTGATCGACGCCGATGGAAAGGAGTTCGTCTCCGTGCACCGCGGCGACGGACTGGGCATCGCGGCGCTGCGCAAGACCGGCCTGAAGATGCTGATCCTGTCCACGGAGCAGAACCCTGTCGTCGCCGCGCGGGCCCGGAAGCTGCAGATCCCGGTCCTGCACGGCATCGACCGGAAGGATCTCGCACTGAAGCAGTGGTGCGAGGAGCAGGGCATCGCGCCCGAGCGCGTGCTCTACGTCGGCAACGACGTCAACGACCTCCCGTGCTTCGCCCTCGTGGGCTGGCCCGTGGCGGTCGCGAGCGCCCACGACGTGGTACGCGGCGCCGCCCGTGCGGTCACCACCGTCCCCGGTGGCGACGGCGCGATCCGAGAGATCGCCAGCTGGATCCTCGGCCCCTCTCTCGATTCCCTCAACAAGTAAGGACACCACCCGCCATGAGCAACTCCCGTCTGCGCACCTTCGGTTCGAAGACCGCCGGCCCCGGTCACCCGGTCTACGTCGTCGGCGAGATCGGCATCAACCACAACGGTGAGCTGGAGAACGCGTTCAAGCTGATCGACGCCGCCGCCGAAGCCGGCTGCGACGCGGTCAAGTTCCAGAAGCGCACCCCGGAGATCTGCACCCCGCGCGACCAGTGGGACATCGAGCGCGACACCCCCTGGGGCCGCATGACCTACATCGACTACCGCCACCGCGTCGAGTTCGGCGAGGACGAGTACCGCCAGATCGACTCGTACGCCAAGAGCCGGGACATCGACTGGTTCGCCTCCCCGTGGGACACCGAGGCCGTCGCCTTCCTGGAGAAGTTCGACGTCCCGGCCCACAAGGTCGCCTCCGCGTCGCTGACCGACGACGAGCTGCTGCGCGCGCTGCGCGCCACCGGCCGCACGGTCATCCTCTCCACCGGCATGTCCACCCCGAAGCAGATCCGCCACGCGGTCGAGGTCCTCGGCTCGGACAACATCCTGATGTGCCACGCCACTTCGACCTACCCCGCGCAGGCCGAGGAGCTCAACCTCCGCGTCATCAACACCCTCCAGGCCGAGTACCCGAACGTCCCGATCGGCTACTCCGGTCACGAGACGGGCCTGCAGACCACCCTCGCCGCGGTCGCCCTCGGCGCCACCTTCGTCGAGCGTCACATCACCCTGGACCGCGCGATGTGGGGTTCCGACCAGGCCGCCTCGGTCGAACCGCAGGGCCTCCAGCGCCTCGTGCGTGACATCCGTACCATCGAGGCCTCGCTCGGTGACGGCGTCAAGAAGGTCTACGACTCGGAGCTCGGCCCGATGAAGAAGCTGCGCCGCGTGCCGGGCGTCGTCGCCGAGGCGGAGATCGCCGCCGCGGCGGGCGAGCCGGTCTCGGTCTGATCCACACAGGGACGGTCATACGTCGATGAGCCCCCGCGCCGGATCCGCCGGCCACCCCACGCTCGCGTTCGTCGAGAGCCCGGTACAGCTCCTGAACGTGCTGGAGTGGGCGCACGCCCATGCGCCCGGCGCGGAGCTCACCCTCGTCGTGCTGTCCCCGACCGACCCGATGACCCGCGGTCAGCTGCGCCGGATGGCGGAGCTGGCCCGCGAGGAGGGTCACCACGTCCGCTGGGAGGAGGCCCGAGGCGGCCCGGCGGCACCGTTCCAGACGATCGGCGGCCTCAGCGGCCTGCTCCGGCGGGCACCCCGGGTCGTCCTGGGCGACCCCTTCTCTCGCTACGTACAACTGCTGCTGACCATCACCAAGGCCCGTGACCTCGTCGTCGTCGACGACGGCACCGCGACCATGGAGTTCGTAGCCCAACTGGCCCGCGGGGAGCGCCTGGTGCGCTGGCACCGCAAGGGCGGCCGACCGGGCGCGCGGGACCTGCTCTTCGCCCCGGTGTCCTCCCGGGCCCGGCACCGGCTCACGCCGAGCGCGAAGAGACGGGTCGAGGTGTTCTCCTCCATGCCGATGGACGAGACGCCGGCCGGAGTGACGGTCACCGCCAACGACTTCTCCTGGACCCGCGCCCGCTTCGGGCCGCCCCGCATCACCAAGGGCGCCGACATGGTCGGCACCTCGCTGGTGGAGACCGGTGTGGTGGACGGCGAGCGCTACCTGGAGGCCGTCCAGCACCTCGCCAAGGCGCACGGCGCCACCCGGTACTTCGCGCACCGCCGCGAGGCCACCGACAAGCTCCACCGGCTGGCCGCCGAGACGGGTCTGGAGATCGTCCGGCCCGACCTGCCGCTGGAGCTGATCGCCCGCCGCGGCCCGATCGGCCGCACGATCCTCAGCTTCCCCTCGACGGTCGTCCACACCCTGCCGCTGGCCCTGGCCGGCACCGAGGTCCGCGTCGCCGTCTGCGACATCGACCCCGACTGGCTCACCGACAAGGCCTCCCCCCGCGCCCAGGGCTTCCTGTCCGGCGTCACGGGCACGGCCAAGGACGTCACCCGTCTGTCGTCGGTGACGGTGGTGGCCTGACCCGGAGAGTCGGCTCAGCCGTCCTTGCGGGCCACCAGGAACGCGCGCGGGCGGGTCTCCGTGTCCTGGGGTTCCCGGACCACCCGGGTGACCGGGCGGAGGTCCGCCTTGACGAGCTGTTCGGTCACCGCGTCCGGGGTGCGCCAGTAGTAGTCGAGCGCGATGTCGTGCCCGAAGCGCTCGGCGAGGTGCAGCCGGCCGTCGTCGTCGCCGCTCTGGAAGCCGAGCAGGACATGACCGCCCGGGGCCAGGAGGCGGTGGAACTCGGTGAGGACCGTGGGCAATCGGTCGTCGGGGACGTGGATGATCGAGTAGAGCGCGACGATCCCGCCGAGGGTCTCCGACGGCAGGTCCAGGGAGGTCATCGACCCCACGTGGAAGCGCACGTCGGGGTGGGCCCGGCGGGCCAGCTCCACCATGCGGGGCGAGAGGTCCACGCCGAAGACGGGGATGCCGAGCCGCTGGAGCCGGGCGGTGACATGGCCGGGGCCGCTGCCTATGTCGGCCACCGGTCCGCCGCCCGCCTCTCCCACCAGCTCCGCGAAGCCGGTGATCAGGGCTCTGTCCAGGGTGTGGATGCCCAGCCAGTCCGAGAACCGCTCGGTGTAGGCGTCGGCGATCGTGTCGTACGAGGTCCGGGTGGTGTGCAGGAAATCCGCGGTTTCTGGGCTCACGTGCCCGCACCCTAGTGCGGCCCGCACCCACCCGTCCGCCGGTTCATCGGGGCGGCATCTCCCGTTCTCCCGGCGGAGCGTCCTGCCACGGTTGTGCGACAGTGCGGTCCCGACAGGTGAACAGAACCGCCGGGTGCGTGCCGAGCGTGGTATCCGTTGAAGGAGTGACTCTCCGTGGATCTCATGATCCGCCCGACCGAAAAACGGGCGAGTTTACCCATCCGAACCGATACATATGCGTCGGGCGACCAGATTTTCTTCCCCTAACGGGTTGAACTTTTGTTGATCGAGGGTCAGTTGGTCCCTCCGGCGTCCTACCCTTCAGAGGGTGAAGCAACTTATGTCACTGGAGTCCGAGGCCGATCTGCCCGGGGAAGCCCTGCTTCCCGGCACGCTGCCCGCCGCCCTGCGTGCCGAACTCGTCGCCTTCCGCCGCGACTTGCACATGCACCCCGAGCTGGGCAACCAGGAGTTCCGCACGACCGCGGCGATCAAGGCCCGCCTCGAGCAGGCGGGGCTGAAGCCGCGGGTGCTCGCCATCGGGACCGGGCTCATCTGTGACATCGGCGAGTGGGACGGCGGGCGGCCCATGCTCGCCCTGCGGGCCGACATCGACGCCCTGCCGATCCCGGACACGAAGAGTGAGTGCGCGTACCGCTCCACCGTGCCCGACCGCGCGCACGCCTGCGGTCACGACGTGCACACCACCGTGGTGCTCGGCGCCGGTCTGGTCCTCGCCGAGCTGCACCGGCAGGGCCTGCTGCCCCGCCCCGTGCGGCTGCTGTTCCAGCCCGCCGAGGAAGTGCTGCCCGGCGGCGCCGCCGACGCCATCGAGTGCGGGGTGCTGGACGGGGTGGGACGGATCGTCGCCGTGCACTGCGACCCGCGGGTGGACGCCGGCCGGATCGGACTGCGGCACGGAGCCATCACCTCCGCCTGCGACCGCCTGGAGGTCTCCCTCGACGGCCCCGGCGGCCACACCGCCCGCCCGCACCTGACCACCGACCTGGTCACCGCCGCCGCCCGGGTCGCCACCGACGTGCCCGCCCTGGTCGGCCGGCGCGTGGACAGCCGTAGCGGACTCGCGGTCACCTGGGGACGGATCGAGACCGGGCACGCGCCCAACGTCATCCCGCAGCACGCCGAGCTCTCCGGCACCGTGCGCTGCCTGGACCTGGAGACCTGGCGGCAGGCGCCCGACATCGTGGTCGCCGCGATCGACGAGATCGCCAACCTGCACCGCGCCAAGTCGGAGATCACCTACGTCCGGGGCGTCCCGCCGGTCGTCAACGACCCGGTCGTCACCGACCTGCTGCGCGACGCCATGACCGCCCGCCGGGGCGCGGACGCCGTCGAGTCCACCGAGCAGAGCCTGGGCGGCGAGGACTTCTCCTGGTACCTGGAGCACGTGCCCGGCGCCATGGCCCGGCTCGGCGTGCGCACCCCGGGGGAGCGGACCGTACGCGATCTGCACCAGGGCGACTTCGACGCCGACGAGTCGGCGATCACGGTGGGCGTGGAGATGTTCACCGCCGCCGCGCTGCTGGACGCGGAGCAGTAGCCGACGGGCGCGACAGCCCCCACGAGGGCTGTTGCGCCGTCCGGCGCAACACGGTTGTAAGCCAATCGTGCGCCGTTCGAAATCGAGCTGGGTCAGGCAGGCGGAGCCCGAGTTCAGACGCCGTTTGCCTCGAATCGATAACGGCTTTGGAGTAGGTCTTTTTCTGACATCTACGCGCGTTACGATGCCGCGAAGCCGACGCCGCCTGGGCGTGCAGGCCTGAGCACTGGCATGGTGCTCACATCCAGCGCCGATATGGCGCTCAGGTCAGGTGAAGGAGCCTTCCCGTGCGCCGGGTAGCCAAGCTTTCCGCTGCGGTCGCCGCTTCCGCAGCTCTCGCACTGACTGCCACAGCCTGTGGCAGTACCTCCTCCGACAGTGACACCTCGTCGTCCGCCTCCTCCGGTGGTGACAAGGGGATCAAGATCGGCCTCGCCTACGACGTCGGCGGCCGTGGTGACCGTTCCTTCAACGACTCCGCCGCGCGCGGCGCCGACAAGGCCGAGAAGGAGTTCAGCGGTTCCATCAAGGAACTGACCGCCAAGAGCTCCGACACCGAGGCCGACCGTGAGCAGCGCCTGACCGACCTCGCGGACGCGGGCTACAACCCGATCGTGGCCGTCGGCTTCTCCTACGCCACCTCGGTCGACAAGGTCGCCGCCAAGTACCCGAAGGTCAGCTTCGGTCTGATCGACTCGGTCGCGACGGCGAAGAACGTCGACAGCATCACCTTCACCGAGGAGCAGGGCTCCTACCTGGCGGGTGTCGCGGCGGCGCTGAAGACCAAGAAGGACCACGTCGGCTTCATCGGCGGTGTGGACACCCCGCTGATCAAGAAGTTCGCGGCCGGTTACGTCCAGGGCGTCAAGGACACCAACTCCAAGGTCAAGGTCGACGTCCAGTACCTGACCCACGGTTCCGACCTGTCCGGCTTCGCCAGCCCCGACAAGGGCAAGGAAGCCGCGTCCGGCCAGCTCGACAACGGCGCCGACGTGATCTACGCCGCGGCCGGCTCCTCCGGCAACGGTTCGATCGAGGCCGTCTCCGCGGTCAAGGGTGCCTGGGCCATCGGCGTGGACTCCGACCAGTACAACATCCCGGGTCTGTCGAAGTACAAGAACTCGATCCTGACCTCGATGGTCAAGAACGTGGACGTCGGCGTGTACGACTTCGTCAAGTCCGTGCACGACGGCAAGCCGCTGACCGGCAACCAGATCTACTCGCTCGCCAAGGGTGGTGTCGGCCTGGCCACCAGCGGTGGCTTCATCGACGACATCAAGACGCAGCTGGACGCCGCGAAGGCGAAGATCGTCGACGGTTCCGTCAAGGTCAAGACCAGCTGACCTGACGGTTCCCGCCGGAACCCTGGCTCGGCGAGGGGTCTCGACAACCCCTCGTCGAGCCATAACAATGTGTCAACTCTACGCGTGTAGCTTGGAGTTGCCGCGGCAGGGTCTGTCCGGCGGGTCAGGCCGGTGCATGTCAGCGGTACCTTGTCACGCACGTGAGCGGGGTCTGGTGCGTGCAGCTGCAAGGCGGAGGAGGGCGGCGACGCGGAGCGTCGACAACCGACGACAACGCCGCAGATGTGCGTGCCAGACCCCGCGACACCGGAATGACCCGCCGGACAGACCCTGGCGTCGCCGACGCCTGCCCTCCCCTACGCAGCCCCTTTCCCCATCAGGAGAGTGCGCCATCAACGCGTCCAGCCCTCCCGCTGCCGTCGAACTGCGCGGCATCACCAAGCGATTCCCCGGTGTCGTGGCCAACAAGGACATCGACATCACCGTCCGCACGGGCACCGTGCACGCCCTGTGCGGCGAGAACGGTGCCGGCAAGTCCACCCTGATGAAGATCCTCTACGGCATGCAGCAGCCGGACGAGGGCACCATCACCGTGGGCGGCGAGACCGTCACCTTCAACAACCCGGCCGACGCCATCGCCCGCGGCATCGGCATGGTCCACCAGCACTTCATGCTGGCCGACAACCTCACCGTCCTGGAGAACGTGGTCCTGGGCGCGGAGAAGCTGCACGGCATCGGCGCCGGGGCCCGTACGAAGATCAAGGAGATCTCCGACGCGTACGGCCTGAACGTGCGGCCCGACGTCCTGCTCGAAGAGCTCGGGGTCGCCGACCGGCAGCGCGTGGAGATCCTCAAGGTCCTCTACCGCGGCGCCAAGACGCTCATCCTCGACGAGCCCACCGCCGTCCTGGTGCCGCAGGAGGTCGAGGCCCTCTTCGACAACCTGCGCGAGCTCAAGGCCGAGGGCCTCACCGTCATCTTCATCTCGCACAAGCTGGGCGAAGTCCTGTCCGTGGCCGACGAGATCACCGTCATCCGCCGCGGCACCACCGTCGGCACGGTCGAGCCGGCCGGCACCACGCCCAAGCAGCTCGCCGAACTGATGGTCGGCAGTGAGCTGCCCACGCCGGAGACCGAGGAGTCGACGGTCACCGACGTCCCGCTGCTCAAGGTCGACAAGCTCAACCTCAGCCAGACCGACCTCGACGGTGTCGAGCGCGTCATCCTCGACGCGATCTCCTTCACCATCCACCGGGGTGAGGTCCTCGGCATCGCCGGCGTGGAGGGCAACGGCCAGTCCGAGCTGGTCGAGGCGATCATGGGCATCCGCGACCCGGACGCCGGTGTCATCACCCTCGGCGACACCGACATCTCGCACGCCCCCACCCGCCACCGCCGCGAGGCCGGCATCGGCTACATCCCCGAGGACCGCCACCGCCACGGCCTCCTCCTGGAAGCCCCGCTGTGGGAGAACCGCATCCTCGGCCACGTCACCGAACGCCCCAACTCCCGCGGCCAGTTGCTCGACATCAAGGGCGCCCGCGCCGACACCGACCGCATCATCGCGGCGTACGACGTCCGCACCCCCGGCATCGACGTGACGGCCGCCTCGCTGTCCGGCGGCAACCAGCAGAAGCTGATCGTCGGCCGCGAGATGAGCCACTCGCCCAAGCTGCTCATCGCCGCCCACCCCACCCGCGGTGTGGACGTCGGCGCGCAGGCCGCGATCTGGGACCACATCCGCGAGGCCCGCCGCGAGGGCCTGGCCGTGCTGCTGATCTCGGCCGACCTGGACGAGCTCATCGGCCTCTCCGACACCCTGCGCGTGATGTACCGCGGCCGGCTCGTCGCCGACGCCGACCCCGCCACCATCACCCCCGAGGAGCTGGGCTCCGCCATGACCGGTGCGGCCAGCGGCCACCTGGAGCACACAGAGGCCGCCGGCCCGGAGCGCACAGAGGACGACGCCCGATGAAGAAGCTGACCCAACGCATCGACAAGGAGCGGCTGCTCCTCGGTATCGCGGCCCCGCTGCTCGCGATCGTCGCCGCGCTCGTCGTCACCGCCCTGGTGATCCTCGCCACCGGCAAGAACCCGGGCGCCGCCTTCAGCGACATGGTGACCTACGGCTCCGCGAGCGACAGCCAGGTCTACATCCTCAACAAGGCGACGACGTACTACCTGGCGGGTGTCTCGGTGGCCATCGGCTTCCGGATGAACCTGTTCAACATCGGCGTCGACGGCCAGTACCGCATCGCCGCGTTCTTCGCCGCCGTCCTCGGTGGCGCGCTGACCACGCCCGGCTGGATCTCCATCCCGCTGATCATCCTGTGCGCCATGGGCACCGGCGCCGTGTGGGCGGCCATCGCGGGCGTCCTCAAGGTGACCCGCGGGGTCAGCGAGGTCATCTCGACGATCATGCTGAACTCGATCGCCACCGCGATCATCGCCTTCCTGCTCCAGCCCGGAAAGCTCGCCGAGCTGCAGAGCGGCGGCACGGTCGTCTCCACGAAGCCGCTGCCGGACTCCTCGTACTTCTTCCAGATCAACACGGGCGCGGCGGGCGAGCTGTGGGGCTTCATCGTCATCGCCATCCTGGTGGGCATCGCCTACTGGTTCGTGCTCGGCCGCACCCGCTTCGGCTTCGACCTGCGCACCGTCGGCCAGTCCGAGAGCGCGGCGGCCGCGAGCGGTGTCTCGGTGAAGAAGATGGTCGCCACCAGCATGGTGATCTCGGGCGCGGTGGCCGGCCTGATCGGCATGCCGACCCTGCTCAACGACAGCCACCAGTTCAGCAACGACTTCCCGGTCGGCATCGGCTTCACCGGCATCGCCATTGCGCTGCTCGGCCGCAACCACCCGGTCGGCATCGCGCTCGGCGCGCTGCTGTGGGGCTTCCTGGAGCGCACCACCAACCACCTTGAGTTCGAGGGCTACGACAAGGAGATCCTCGGCGTGATCCAGGGCGTCATCGTCCTGTGCGTCGTCATCGCCTACGAGATCGTGCGCCGCTACGGCCTCAAGCGCCAGCAGCAGCGGGTCGGCGCGGAACTCGCCGCCCAGGCCGCCGCCCCGACCGAGAAGCAGGAGGTGGCGCGATGACTGCCACGATGACCGACACGCCGCCCCCCGCGGCGCCCAAGGCGGACAACGCACGCACCCGCTCCGGCCGCTCCCTCGGCCAGATCCTCATGATCGTCGCGGGCGCGCTGCTGCTCGTCGCCGCGGTCCGCGTCATCACCGGCGCCGACCAGCTCACCTCCGAGGGCCAGGTCAGCGCCGCGCTGGCCCTGGCCGTACCGATCGGCCTGGCCGGTCTCGCCGGTCTGTGGTCGGAGCGGGCCGGCGTGGTCAACATCGGCCTCGAAGGCATGATGATCCTCGGCACCTTCGGCGCCGGCTGGATCGGCTGGCAGTCCAACCCCTGGCTCGGCCTGCTGTGCGGCATCGGCTTCGGTGTCCTCGGCGGCCTGGTGCACGCGGTCGCGACCGTCACCTTCGGCGTCGACCACATCGTCTCCGGTGTCGCGGTCAACCTGCTCGCGCTCGGCGCCACCCAGTACCTCGCCAAGATCTTCTTCTCGGACGGCAAGGCGGCCGACGCGGGCGGCAACCCCAAGCAGTCCCCGCCCGTGGACTCGCTGCCCAACATCGACGTACCCGGTCTCTCGGACGCGCTCAGCTCCGTCGAGAAGCATCACTGGTTCCTGATCTCCGACCTCGCCGGCATCCTCGGCGGCCTGGTCAGCGACCTGTCCGTGGTGACGGTGTTCGCCGCGCTGCTGTTCGTCGGCAGCTGGTGGCTGCTGTGGCGCACCGCGTTCGGTCTGCGGCTGCGCTCCTGCGGCGAGAACCCGATCGCCGCGGAGTCCCTCGGCGTCAACGTCTACCGCTACAAGTACGCGGCCGTCGCCGTCTCCGGCGGCCTCGCCGGTCTCGGCGGTGCCTTCCTCGCGCTGGTCACCTCGCACACGTATCTGGAGAACCAGACCGGCGGGCGCGGTTACATCGGTCTCGCGGCGATGATCTTCGGCAACTGGCGGCCCGGCGGACTCGCCATGGGCGCCGGCCTGTTCGGTTACTCCGACGCCCTCCAGCTGCGCAACGGCGGCGAGACCGTGCACGCGCTGCTCCTGCTCCTGGTGGTCCTGCTCGCCGTACTGGCCGGCTGGAAGCTGTACAGGAAGGCGCTGTGGCAGGGCGCGATCAGCGGTGTCATGGCCGTCCTCGTGCTGCTCTGGTACCTGCTCACCGACGAGGTCCCCAGCGACTTCGTGGGCGCCACCCCGTACGTCGTCACCCTGCTGGTGCTGTCGCTGTCCGCGCAGCGCCTGCGGATGCCCAAGGCGGACGGCATGCGCTACCGCAAGGGCCAGGGCAAGTGACCTCGCGGCCGGACGTCGACTGGGACGGACTGCGGGAGGTGGCGCGGGACGCCATGTCCCACGCGTACGCCCCCTACTCGGGCTTCCCGGTCGGCGTCGCCGCACTGGTCGACGACGGCCGTACGGTCTCCGGCTGCAACGTCGAGAACGCCTCGTACGGTCTTGGCCTGTGCGCCGAGTGCGGTCTGGTCTCGGAGCTGCAGCGCACCGGCGGCGGCCGGCTGACGCACTTCACCTGCGTCGACGGGCGGGGCGAGATCCTCGTCCCGTGCGGCCGCTGCCGCCAGCTGCTGTACGAGTTCGGCGGCCCGGACCTGCTGCTGGAGACCCCGGCGGGGATCCTGCCGCTGTCGGAGATGCTGCCGCAGGCCTTCGGCCCGGACCACCTCACCAAGTAACACCCGTGCGGCCCCGCCGAGTTGTCGCCATCGCTCGGGGGCCGCACGGCTGCTGGAACCCTCGGAAGGAACCAAGCCATGGCCATGGACGCCGTCTCCGTCATCCGCACCAAGCGGGACCGCGGTGAGCTCAGCGACGCACAGATCGACTGGGTCATCGACGCGTACACCCGCGGGGAGGTCGCCGACGAGCAGATGTCCGCGCTCGCGATGGCCATCCTGCTCAACGGCATGAACCGGCGCGAGATCGCCCGCTGGACGGCCGCGATGATCGCCTCCGGCGAGCGCATGGACTTCGCGGCGCTGTCCCGCCCGACGGCCGACAAGCACTCCACGGGCGGTGTCGGCGACAAGATCACCCTCCCGCTGGCCCCGCTGGTGGCGGCCTGCGGCGCGGCCGTCCCGCAGCTGTCGGGCCGGGGTCTTGGCCACACCGGCGGCACCCTGGACAAGCTGGAGTCGATCCCCGGCTGGCGCGCCCTGCTCTCCAACGAGGAGATGCTGCACGTCCTGGACACCACCGGTGCGGTCATCTGCGCGGCGGGCGACGGCCTGGCCCCGGCCGACAAGAAGCTGTACGCGCTGCGGGACGTCACCGGCACGGTCGAGGCGATCCCGTTGATCGCCTCCTCGATCATGTCGAAGAAGATCGCGGAGGGCACCGGCTCGCTGGTCCTGGACGTCAAGGTGGGCACGGGCGCCTTCATGAAGACGATCGAGGACGCGCGGGAGCTGGCGTCCACGATGGTCGGCCTCGGCACCGACCACGGCGTGAAGACGGTCGCGCTCCTCACCGACATGGCCACCCCGCTCGGCCTCACCGCGGGCAACGCCCTGGAGGTCCGCGAGTCGGTCGAGGTCCTGGCCGGCGGCGGCCCCGCGGACGTCGTCGAACTGACCCTCGCCCTCGCCCGCGAGATGCTCGACGCGGCCGGCGTGAAGGACGCGAACCCGGCCAAGGCCCTGGCCGACGGCTCGGCGATGGACGTCTGGCGGCGCATGATCGCGGCCCAGGGCGGCGACCCGGACGCGGCCCTGCCCACCTCGAGGGAACAGCACGTCATCAAGGCCCCGACCTCGGGTGTCCTGACCCGCCTGGACGCCTACGACATCGGCATCGCCGCCTGGCGCCTGGGTGCCGGGCGCGCCCGCAAGGAGGACCCGGTGCAGGCCGCCGCGGGCGTCGAACTGCACGCCAAGCCGGGCGACGAGGTCACCGAGGGCCAACCCCTGCTGACCCTGCACACGGACACCCCCGAGCGCTTCGAGTACGCGGTGGAAGCGGTGCTGGGCTCCTACGACATCGAGGCACCGGGTACGGCCTTCACGGCGTCGCCTGTGGTGCTGGAGCGCATCGCCTGACGGCGGGTCGGCGGCGACGACCGGGAACCTCATGGATGCGCACCGTGGGCCAGGAACCCCAGGGATCATCCGACGGTTGTCGGCCTGCGGTCCCTCGGGGCGCGGCCGTCGGCGGCCCACGCCCTCGTGGCCGGCGGCAGCTGTCGGCCCCTGATCGTCGTCGGCCCCTGACCGTCCTCGGGCCGGATGCCGTCGGCCTGGTTCCTCGCCGGTCATGACCGCCAGGGGCCGGTCCTTCGGGGCCGGCCCCTTCGCGTGCGCGGGCGACTCCGCGATCCCGGCCGAAGGGCACGCCTCCTGAGCGCATGCCGTCGGCGGACAGGCGGGCACACCCCGTGAGCGCGCGGCCCGCGATGAGTTCCGACCGTCCGGCCGGTCTACCGCTCGTGGAAGCCATGACACCCGCCGTACTCGTGCTGCCCGGCCCCGTCACCCGTGACGAGGTGGCCGGGCTGTGCGACGGCGTGCGCGCACGGCTGGAGGCGACCGGAGCGGGCGTCGTCGTGGTGGACGTCGCCGCGCTCGGGCCGCCGGGGCTCGGGGCGGTGGATCTGCTCGCGCGCCTCGAACTGGCCGCCCGGCGGGCCGGGGGCCGGATCAGGCTGCGCGAGCCCGATCCGGCGCTACACGCCCTCCTCGGTCTGGTCGGGCTCCGCTTCGAGATGGAGGGGCAGGTCGAAGAGCGGGAACCACCGCTTCGTGTCGAGGAAGAAGTGGAACCCGGTGAGCCGGCCGTCTGAGATCTCCAGGACCTGGACCGCCCACGGGCTGTAGCCGCCCGCCTCCGGGTCCGGCTTGTACTGGGCGAACCCGGGCAGTCCGTTGACCTGCACCGGCACCAGCCGCGAGCCCTCGCAGGCGGCGCCCAGCGTGGTCATGAAGCCGGTGATGTCGTCGTGGCCCGTCAGCCACAGGTCGAACGGCGGCATCGTCATGACCGCGTCCTCGTGCAGCAGCGCCGTCAGCGCCGTCATGTCGTACCCCTCGAACGCCTTCACATAGCGCTCCAGGAGCTTCTGCTGCTCCTCGTCCAGCGGGTCGGAGACGGCCGCGCCGGCCGCCTTGTCCTCCCGCTCCGCAAGCGTGGCCCGGGCCCGCTGGAGCGCGCTGTTGACCGACGCGACGGACGTGTCGAGCAGCTCGGCGACCTCGCTCGCCCGCCAGGCCAGCACCTCGCGCAGGATGAGCACCGCGCGCTGCTTGGCCGGCAGTTGCTGAAGTGCCGCCATGAAGGCGAGCCGTACGGATTCCTTGGCCACCGCGGCCTCCGCCGGGTCCTCCGGCGTGGGCAGGACGCGCGCGTCCGGCATGGGCTCCAGCCAGGTGTTGTCCGGGCGGGGGGAGAGCGCGGCCTGGGCGAGCGGGGTGGATTCGCTCAGGTCCATCGGACGGGCGCGCTTGTTGCCCGCGGTCAGCATGTCCAGGCAGACGTTCGTCGCGATGCGGTAGAGCCAGGAGCGCAGACTGGAGCGGCCCTCGAACTTCTCGTAGCTGCGCCAGGCGCGGACCATCGTGTCCTGCACCGCGTCCTCGGCCTCGAAGGAGGAGCCGAGCATGCGATAGCAGTACCCCGTCAGCTCCGTGCGGTGTTTCTCCAGCCGGAGGTCCAGGTCCGTCGTCGTCGCCGTACCGTCGCTCATCGTCCACCCACCCCTGTGGTGTTTCTGTCGCGCTTCTGTGCGCCCAGCACTTCGGAAGCTACCGCAGGGCACTGACAATGGCCCCTGGAGTGAACAAAGGGGCAGGTCAGAGGTGGGGAGGAGATCTGGGGTCAGGCAGTCACGGGACGCGCGGCCAGCCGGGCCGCCCGGGTCCCGAGGAGGGTGATCGTCACCACTCCCGCCACCGCGAGCAGTCCGACGCCGACCGTCCCGGCCCAGCCGCCGGCGTGAAAGGCGAGCGCGCCCACCGTGCTGCCCGCGCTGGAGCCGATGTAGTACGCCGACTGGTACAGCGCCGAGGCCTGGGCGCGGCCGGTCGTGGCCGTCTTGCTGACCGCCGAGGAGGCGCACGCGTGCCCGGCGAAGAAGCCCGCCGTGATCAGCACCAGGCCCAGCAGGACCAGCGGGAGCGACGGCGCCAGGGAGAGCAGCAGCCCCGAGGCCGTCGTACCGGCCGCCAGATACAGCGCCCCGCGGCGGCCCAGCCGGCCCACCAGCCGTCCCGCCGTGGACGCCGACACCGTACCGACCAGGTACACCAGGAAGATCGAGCCGACGATGCCCTGGGGGAGCGAGAACGGCGCCTCGGTCAGGCGGTACCCGATCACCGTGTAGACACCACCGAAGACGGTCATGAACAGGGCGCCGATCGCGTACAGGCGGCGCAGCAGCGGGTCGGCGAGGTGGTCGCGGACCGTGCGGGCCAGTACCCGGGGCCGCAGCGAGCCCGGTGCGAAGTGCGTGGGCGCCGGCAGCAGCAGCCGGAAGGCCACCGCGCAGGCCACCGCGATCGCGCCGATGACACCGACGGCCACCCGCCAGCCCCACTCCTGCGCGACCCACCCGGTGATGACCCGGCCGCTCATCCCGCCGACGCTGTTGCCCGCGACGAACAGTCCGATCGCCGTGACCAGCGCCTTGGGCCGGACCTCCTCGGCGAGATACGCCGTCGCGGAGGCGGGCAGCCCGGCCAGCGCGGCGCCCTGGAGGAAGCGCAGCGCCACCAGCGTGCCCAGCGAGGGCGCGAACGGGACCAGGACCCCCAGGCCCACCGCGACGACCAGCGACGCGGTCATGACCGTACGACGTCCGAAGCGCTCCGACAGCGCGCTCATCGGCAGCACGAACAGCGCGAGTCCGCCGGTCGCCGCCGCCACCGTCCAGCTCGCGTCGCTCGCCGCCGCCCCGAACTCGCCGGAGATCAGCGGCAGCAGGGCCTGCGTGGAGTACAGCAGCGCGAAGGTCGCCACGCCCGCGAGGAAGAGGGCGAAGCTCATCCGGCGGTAGCCGGGGCCGCCCGGGGTCAGCCGGGAGTCGGAGGCGGGAACGGGGGAGAGGGCATCCGTGGGAGCGGACACCTCGGTACTGGCAGGCATGCTTCGAAGCTACGTACGCGCCCGCTCATCCGTCCAATGCACGGAAACGTCATAATCGTTCCCATGGCGCATCAGCAGAGGTCACAGGCCCACCTGTCACCGTCCGGTGACACAGAAGACATCGTCGCGCTGCTCGCGCCCCGCCTCGCGTACTTCGCGGGCGTCGCCCGCACCGAGCACGTCACGCGGGCCGCGCAGGAGATGCGGGTCCCGCAGTCCACCCTCTCCCGGGCGATGGTCCGCCTCGAACAGGACCTGGGCGTGGACCTGTTCGCCCGCAGGGGCCGCACGGTGTCGTTGACTCCCGCCGGCCGCACCTTCCTCACCTCCGTCGAACGCGCCCTCGCCGAGATCGAGAAGGCCGCCGACGAGGTCCGCGCCGACGCCGACCCGGCCACCGGCAAGGTCGCGTTCGGCTTCCTGCACACCATGGGCTCGGAGACCGTCCCCGGTCTGATCCGCGCCTTCCGCGCCGACCATCCCCGGGTCCGCTTCACCCTCGTCCAGACCTACGGCGAGGCGATGCTGGAGAAGCTCCGGGCCGGCGAACTGGACCTCTGTCTGACCTCCCCGGTCCCCGATGCCCCCGACCTGGTGGCCCGCCGCCTGGACGAACAGAAGCTGCGCCTGGTCGTCCCCGCCGACCACCCTCTGGCGACCCGCCGACGCGTCCGCCTCTCCGAGGCCGCCGAGGAAACCTTCGTCACCCTCGAACCCGGCTACGGCCTGCGCCGCATCACCGACGACCTCTGCAAGGAGGCGGGCTTCAAGCCGAGGGTCGCCTTCGAGGGCGAGGAGGCGGAGACGCTGCGGGGTCTGGTGGCGGCGGGCCTGGGCGTGGCCCTGCTGCCGCCACCGGCCTTTCCCCGCCCGGGAGTCGCCGAACTGACGGTCACGTCTCCGAGAGCGGCGAGGGAGATCGGCGTGGCGTGGCTGGACGGCCATCCGGACACGCCCCCGGTGGCCGCCTTCAAGAAGTTCCTCCTGTCGAGAAGGGGGAGCCTCCTGACCTGACCTGGTCCGCCCCGACCGTCAGCGGCGCAACGATTTTCCGAACCCCGCGGCCAACGGCATCCGCAGCCCCAGAGGCGGCGGCGCGGCGAACGCGTCCTCCAACGGGCGGGCGAACGACGCCCCGAACAGCGCCCCCCGCACGAAGTCCAGCGCCAGCGAGTGCACTTCGCTCCGGTACTGGTGCAACCCGTGTCCGTCGGCGTGCACTTCGAACCGGCACACGTCCCGGTTCGCCTTCTTCGCGCGGGAGGCGAGCCGGAACGACAGTTCGGGATCGGTCCGTTCGTCGTTCGTGCCGTGCACGATCAGCACCCGCCGTCCCACCAACTGCTTCACCGGTTCGGGCGAGGCCGCCACGTCGTCCTCCGGCAGCCAAGGCGCGATCGCCAGCACGGAGTTGACGGCCTCGTGCCCGCCGGCCCGCAGCGCCGCCCGGCCGCCCATGTCGACGCCGAGCAGGCAGACGGGCACGTCCCCGTACCGGCGTACGACCTCGTCCGCGGCCCAGGACGCGTCGCCCGCGAGATGCGCCTCGTTGCCGTTCCAGCCGCGGTAGCGGTAGTGGACGACGTGCGCGGCCAGGCCGTCGTCGCGGCCCGCTCGGGCCAGCCGGCGGCCCAACGCCCTTACGGAGGCGGTGGCGAGCATGGGGGACGGTCTGCGGGCGGACTCCTCGTCGCCGCCGGGGAGCAGCAGCACCACGCCGCTCACCGTCGTCGGCTCCGGGCCGAGTGCCCTCCCCAGCCGGGCCCGTCGCACCGGCGTCGTCGCTTGGTGTGCCATGACAGAACAGTGTCAGAAGGGCAGGTGCACCCGAACCGTCCGCGCGGTCACCGTTACGTATCGACGGAGTTGTACACCGGGCGATCTACGCGCGTAGGAAGTAGAGTGCGGCAATGACGAGCCAGAGCACCGCGAACATCCCGACGCCGGACCAGATCCGCCGGGCGCCGAAGGTTCTGCTGCACGACCACCTCGACGGCGGCCTGCGTCCGGGCACCATCGTCGACATCGCGCGGGAGACGGGATACGACCGGCTCCCCGAGAGCGACCCCGACAAACTCGGCCTGTGGTTCCGCGAGGCCGCCGACTCCGGTTCCCTGGAGCGGTACCTGGAGACCTTCTCGCACACCGTCGCCGTGATGCAGACCCGGGACGCGCTGGTGCGGGTGGCCCGCGAGTGCGCCGAGGACCTCGCCGAGGACGGCGTGGTGTACGCCGAGGTGCGGTACGCGCCCGAGCAGCACCTGGAGGGCGGCCTGACCCTCGAAGAGGTCGTCGAGGCCGTCAACGAGGGTTTCCGGGAAGGGGAGCGGCTGGCCCGGGAGAGCGGTCACCGCATCCGGGTGGGCGCCCTGCTCACCGCCATGCGGCACGCGGCCCGCGCCCTGGAGATCGCCGAACTCGCCAACCGCTACCGGGACCTGGGCGTGGTCGGCTTCGACATCGCCGGCGCCGAGGCCGGCTTCCCGCCCACCCGGCACCTCGACGCCTTCGAGTACCTCAAGCGCGAGAACAACCACTTCACCATCCACGCCGGCGAGGCCTTCGGACTGCCGTCCATCTGGCAGGCCCTGCAGTGGTGCGGCGCCGATCGGCTCGGGCACGGGGTGCGCATCATCGACGACATCGAGGTCGCCGACGACGGCTCGGTGCGGCTCGGACGGCTCGCGGCGTACGTACGGGACAAGCGGATCCCGCTGGAGCTGTGCCCCAGCTCCAACCTCCAGACCGGGGCCGCGGCCTCGTACGCCGAGCACCCGATCGGGCTGCTGCGCCGGCTGCACTTCCGGGCCACGGTGAACACCGACAACCGGCTGATGTCCGGCACGGGTATGAGCCGGGAATTCGAGCACCTTGTCGACGCGTTCGGTTACACGCTCGACGACATGCAGTGGTTCTCCGTCAATGCGATGAAATCAGCGTTCATTCCTTTCGATGAACGACTCGCGATGATCAATGACGTCGTGAAGCCCGGATATGCCGAGCTGAAGTCCGAATGGCTGTTCCAGTAGACCGCTTCCACCAGCGGGTATGCGGTCGATAAGGAGTGGCCGGGACGTAACGGCCCACCGGAAATGCGGACGGGTATTCACAATCCGTCCGCATTTCGATGTTTGCGGCGGGTGGCTTCGCATGTTTACGGTCGTGGACCGCTCACATCCCCGTAACCCCATTTCGAGGACGCATTTCATGAAGCAGTCTGCTGCCAAGACCCTCGGTGTCGCCGCGCTCGGTGCCGCCTTCGCCGCCACCGGCGCGGGTGCCGCGAACGCCGCCCCGGCGGTTCCGGACGCGAGCCAGGCGCTGGGCACCCTCACCCAGACGCTGCCCGCTGAGAACGTCGCCAAGGCGCTGCCGGGTGCCGGTGAGGCCCTCAGCCAGGCGCAGCCCGCGCTCGCGTCGGGTCTGTCCGCCGTGCAGCCGGCCGCCCAGAAGGTGCTCGCCGACGGTCCGACCGCGCCGGTCGCCGGTCTCCTCGGCGGTCTCCCGGTGGGCCAGGCCGGCCTGCCCACGCACGGCCTGCCGCTGAACGGGATCCCGCTCGGCTGAACCGCCCTCGGACGCACGGATGGGGCGCACCCCCGGACACGGGGTGCGCCCCATCGGCGTACACGGACATTGGTCACCAGGCGGTGCGGGCGGCCTTCTCCTCGGAGGGGAACAGGATCCACAGCGCGATGTAGAGCAGGAACTGCGGGCCCGGCAGCAGGCACGAGAGCACGAAGATCACCCGCATCGTGGTCGCGGAGGTGCCGAAGCGCCGCGCCAGCGCTGCGCACACTCCGCCGATCATGCGGCCGTTGGTGGGGCGGGCAATGGCGGACATGTGCGGCTCCTTCGTGAGCGTCGGTCGGGCGGCCGGTCGTGGCTGCCTCATCTGCCGTCAACGCTACGGAGAACCCGCGGATCCGGCGTCGCTCTACGGTGCGATGCCGACCCTGGGAATCGTCGGGGTCCGACCCTGAGCGGCTTCCTCCTGGAGGACGGCCGCGGTCGGCAGGCGATCCCCCCTGCGGCGGAGCCGGGCGCGGCCGGCCGGCACCACCGCGAGATGCGCGAGGGCCACCCCGACGGTGTTCAGGAACAGCGTGTCGACGTCCGCGACCCGGCCGGGCACACCGGTCTGCAACAGCGTGATGCCGAGCGAGATGAGAGCGCCCGCCGTGGCCGTGCGGACCAGAGACGACAGCGGCGCGGCGTACAGCCGCCCGTGCACCAGCGGGATCAGTACGCCGAGCGGGGCGAGCAGTCCGAGCCCCTCGGCGATGCGCCGGGCCGCCTCGGGCCAGCCGAGCTCCAGATCGGCGTGGATCCCGGCGAACGGGCGCAGGTTGGCGGGCTGTACCCAGGGGACGTCCAGCGGGCGCAGCGTGAGCCAGGCGACGAACACGAGATGTGCGACGAGGAGAACACCTCCTGCCACACGGACGCGGATCTCGGCGCTGCCGCCGACGAAGCCTTGACGCTGCACGTCCCACAAGACGCGGGCCCCGGCGGGATCGGTTCCGGCTTACCCCCAGGTACCTGGATGAGGCCTCCGCCACACCCGTACGTCAGCCGCTCGTCACCTCGGCGGACGGCGGCTTCTCCGAGCCCGGACGGGAGCGGACCTCGTCCGTGCACTCGTAGCGGCGCAGCGGGTCGCGGCCCGGGCCGCCCAGGATGACCGAGCCGTCGCCCTCCGCCGCGGCGGAGTCGGAGAAGGTGCACACGATCTGGGCCAGCGCGTAGGAGGTGAGGTCGGCGGGCGTGCTGCTCAGGCGCAGCGTGTCCTCCGGATCCCCGGCCCGCGGTCCGCCCACGGCGATGCCGCCGCGCACGTCCGTCGTGTACCCGGCCTCCCGCTCCGAGGAGGACGGTGTCGCCGCCAGCTGGTCCAGCAGCCCCTGCGCCACCAGCACCCGCCGCTGCGAGTCCGCCGTGCCGTCCGGGACCCGTACCGTCCGGTCCACCGCGACCAGCGACGAACCGCACAGCAGGAACACCTGCACCGGCAGCCCGCGCGAGGCCTGCGTGGTGATGTCCGGCTCGGCCAGCGAGCACAGCACCCGGGAGGGCGCCGCCCCGAAGTCCGTCGGGACCTCCGTGGAACGGATCCCGCACCCCGTCAGCAGCGCCGCGAGCACGGGCAGCGCCAGCAGCCCGCGCACCCCGAACGGACGTGCCGCGGTGGGTCGTACGGTCATGTGGGCTCCCCCTGCTTCCCCTCGGCCTGCTCGGGGTCCTCCGTCAGCGCCGACACGTCCTGCGGCAGCCGCAGCGTGAACACCGCGCCCCCGTCGGGGGAGTTGGCGGCGGTGATCTCGCCGCCGTGGATGTGGGCGTTCTCCAGGGCGATGGACAGACCCAGGCCGCTGCCCTCGGAGCGGGGGCGGGATGCGCTCGCCTTGTAGAAGCGGTCGAAGACGTGCGGCAGGACGTCCTCGGGGATGCCGGGCCCGTGGTCGCGCACCGCGATGACCACTTCGGCTCCTTCCCCGTCCTTGGCCCCCGACTTCCGCACCGCGACCCGCACCGGGGAACCGCCGTGCTTGAGCGCGTTGCCCACGAGGTTGGCCATGATGACGTCCAGGCGGCGCGGGTCGAGCCGGGCGTGGATGCCCCGCTCGGCGTCCAGGTCGACCGCGTCCAGCCAGGCGCGCGCGTCCAGGCACGCGGTGATCTGGTCGGCGACGTCCACGTCGTCCAGGACCAGGCGGGCGGTGCCCGCGTCGAAGCGGGTGACCTCCATCAGGTTCTCGACCAGGTCGTTGAGCCGCCGCGTCTCACTGACGACGAGCCGCACCGCGGGCTCGATCATCGGATCCATGGACCCGGACTCCGCCTCCAGCTCCTCCTCCAGGATCTCGGTGACGGCGGTGATCGCGGTGAGGGGCGTACGGAGTTCATGGCTCATGTCCGCGACGAACCGGCGGGACGCCTCGTCCCGCGCGGCCATGTCGTCGACCCGTTTCTCCAGCGCCTCGGCCGCGTAGTTGAACGTCCGTGACAGATCCGCGAGTTCATCGGTCCCCGACACCCGCAGCCGGGTGTCGAGCCGGCCCTCGCCGAGCCGCCGGGCGGCCACGCCCAGCCGCTGCACCGGCTTGAGCACGGTCGTCGCGGCGGCCTGCGCGAGCAGCGCGGAGCCGATCAGCGCGAGCCCGGTGGCGATACCCAGCGACCAGGCAAGGGAGTTGAGGTCCTTCGCTTCCGGCTCGAGGGACTTGAGCATGTAGCCGGTCGCGCCGCCGCCGATCACCCTGGTGCCGGCCACCAGATACGGGGTGCCGTTCTGCACGACCCGCTGCCAGTAGAGGTGGTACGGGTACTTGTTGCCGGAGTCGACCTTCTGCTTCTTGTTCACCGCGGCGCGCAGCGAAGTCGGCACGTCCTGGAGGGAGAAGCCGTCCAGGGCGCCCGAAGTGCCGTACAGGGGCTTGCCGTCGGCACCCTGCGCGACCAGCAGCACGCTGAAACGCTGGCTGCTGCCCGACATCTGCCCCGCGGTGTGCTGGAGTTCGTCCTGCGAGGGGTCCGGCGGCAGCGAGCCCGCGCGGTTCTGCATCTCCTGCTGGAAGTCGCGCAGCACCGCGTCCTGGGTGCGGGTGAGCACCGCCTCGCGGTTGAGCCAGTACGCGATCCCGGACGCGGAGACCGCGGCCGTCAGCGCCACCAGGCCGAACACGACGACCAGGCGCAGCCGCAGACTGGTGAACCGAAGCCGGGACCAGACTCCCTTGCGATCCGCAGCCCAGCCGCGGATCCCCCCGTGCGCTTCGGTCACTGAGGCGAGTCCAGCCGGTAGCCGACACCACGCACCGTACGGATCAGGGTCGGGGACGACGGCACGTCCTCGACCTTGGCGCGCAGCCGCTGCACACAGGCGTCCACCAGGCGCGAGTCACCGAGGTAGTCGTGCTCCCACACCAGCCGCAGCAACTGCTGCCGGGACAGCGCCTGTCCGGGCCGCCGGCTCAGTTCGAGCAGCAGCCGCAGCTCGGTCGGGGTGAGCTGGAGATCCTCGCCGTTCTTCGTCACGGTCATCGCCGCGCGGTCGATGACGAGGCTGCCGAAGGTCGCCGCGTCGGTCGACTCGCGTTCCCCGCGCCGCAGCACGGCCCGGATCCGGGCGTCGAGCACCCGCCCCTGGATCGGCTTGACCACATAGTCGTCCGCGCCGGACTCCAGCCCGACGACGATGTCGATGTCGTCGCTGCGCGCGGTCAGGAGGATGATCGGCAGCTGGTCCGTGCGCCGGATGCGCCGGCACACCTCGAACCCGTCGATGCCGGGCAGCATCACGTCCAGCACGATCAGGTCCGGCCGTTGCTCGCGCAGCAGCTTCAGACCGTCCTCGCCGGTGGCAGCGGTGGCAACCCGGTGGCCCTGGCGCGTAAGAGACAGCTCCAGGGCCGTACGGATGGCGTCGTCGTCTTCGATCAGCAACAGGGAAGGCACGGGCCTCATTCTGGCCCATGGTGGGGTGGGGTTTCGACTCCTGTACAGGTACGGCCCGTACTGCCGCTCTCTGTGACCGCGCTGTGCGATTCCGTAGCCAGGCCTCTGTGACAGGTCTGTGACAGTCGGCGGACACGTCCATGAAGTGGCCCGGGCAAGCTTCTCGGCACAGGCAAGGAAACGCCGCGAGGCAGCACCGCCTGAGCAGGCCGAACACCGGAAGTCCACGACGGGGGGCGCGAGATGAACACGCTGCACAGCACAAGCGCAAGCGCGGTTGTCACGCGACTGCACGACGTCACCCGGGGTTCAGAGAAGTCCGGTGCCGTGAGCGGGCGGGGGTGCGCTCGCGGCACCGGGCGTCAGCACACCGGTTATATGACGGTGGTTGACAGTGTCTCGGGGGAGGCACACGGGGGAAGCGCGTACAGGGAGGGCACGGGGGAACGTCGTTCGCTGTCGGAGGCGGAGTTCACCGCCTACGTCCAGGAGCGTCGCGCCTCCCTGTACGCAACCGCCTACCACCTGACCGGCGACCGCTTCGAGGCCGAGGACCTGCTGCAGAGCGCGTTGTTCTCGACCTACCGGGCGTGGGACCGGATCAGCGACAAGGCCGCGGTCGGGGGCTACCTCCGCCGCACCATGACCAACCTGCACATCAGCGCGTGGCGCCGCCGCAAGCTGAACGAGTACCCGACCGAGGAACTGCCGGAGACGCCCGGCGACACGGACGCGATGCGCGGCACCGAACTGCGCGCGGTCCTGTGGCAGGCGCTGGCCCGGCTGCCCGAACTCCAGCGCACGATGCTGGTCCTCCGTTACTACGAGGGCCGCACCGACCCGGAGATCGCGGAGATCCTCGACATCAGTGTCGGCACGGTGAAGTCCAGCATCTGGCGGTCGCTCCGCCGGATGCGTGAGGACGAGGTCCTCAGCTTCGGCCGTGACGAGGAGGACGCCTTCGGGGAGCTCGTCGCCTGAGGGTCGGGGGAAGCAAGGGGAAAACGGGGAACCCGGGGGGACCGGGGAAAACACGGGGGAAGCAAGTCGGGGGGAGCGGCAACCGAGGGGGCACCACTGGGGGGTGGTGATCGGTTGGCGGGGATCCAACGGGGGTCACGGGGGAACGGGGCCAACGGGGGACAGCACGGGGGAGCACCACGGGGGAACGGGGAAGCGGGACTGGAGGGCCGGGGGGTCCGTCCAGTCCCGCTTTTCCATGTGTACCGGTTGTCGTGCCCACCGCTCCGCGCGTGTACGGGGTTCAGATCGTCGGCGTCGCCGCGGGCCGCCGGCCGACCGCCGCCGCGGCCAGCCGCGTCAGGGCCTCGTCCTTGTCGCAGGGGTGGGCGCCCAGCGCGGTCTGCCGGCTGACGATCGACCGCTCCTGACGCATCAGCCGCCAGCCCCTGCGGAGCAGGAACGGCACCGACTTGCGGCCCTCGCGCAGATCCCGCAGGAAGCGGCGCCGGAAGGTGCGCATCGGCCCGCGGTTGAGGCACAGGGCATCGGCCAGCAGCCCCAGTTCACGGCAGCGCCCCACGATCTCGGCGGCGAAGATGCCCTCCGCGACGAAGAGCGGCGTACGCCCGATGTCGACGGCGTCCTCGCCGGTGCGGGCGCTGAGCGAGAGGTCGTACACCGGGACGTTCGTACGGCCCGTGCGGCACAGTTCGGCTATCGCGGTGACCGCGACGTCCGCGTCCCAGGACTCCGGGTGGTCCCAGTCGATGTCGGAACTCCCCGCCACCTGCGGCAGCGTCGGGTCGTTCCCTTCCTTGTAGAAGTCGTCGAGGCGCAGCACCGGCAGACCGGAACGGGCGGCGACGAGGGACTTGCCCGAGCCCGAGGGGCCGCAGAGCAGCACGACACGGGCGGAGGAAGGGACATGGATGCTCACGGGTCACCAGTTTGACGTATTCCGTACGCCCTGCCGACCCCGCGGGTCGTCTTTGGAGTGCGCATCACACCTCAACTACCCTTCGTGTCGACACGATTACCCTGCGCACCAGAAGGTGGCACCAGCGATGGCACGACACACGTCCTCCCCGAACCCGACCGCCCAGCGGGCCCTGGTCGCCCTCGCGACGGCAGGCGTGGCGCTCGGCGCCGGTGCCGCGTCGGCCGCCGCGGACACCGAGCCGGTGCTGGACGTGGTGCGCACCCGTCCCACGTCCCTCGGGACCATCGACCCGCAGGCCGGCACGCAGGCCCTCACCGGCATGGTCGGTTACGTCACGGGACCGGTGGCCGACCTCAAGCCCAACCCCCTCGCGGGCACCGGCGTGGACCCCCTCGACAACGGCCTCGGCACCCAGCTCGCCGACTTCAAGCCCCTGGCCACGCAGGCCCTGACCGGTCCGGTGGCCCAGGCCGAGTCGATCGGCAGCATCCCGTTGGTGGGGCCGGCGACGGGACTGCTGCGCTGACGCCGGTACGAAAAGAGCCGCGCCGCCCCCGGATGGTGGGGCGGCGCGGCTCGTCCGTGGGGGGATCGGTCAGTACGACGAACCCGAGGCGCCCAGGGCGCCCGTCGGGTGCCAGACCGTCTTCGTCTCCAGGAACGCCGTCATGCGGTCGATGCCCGGAGCCGCCGACCAGTCGACCTCGTCCACAGGCTGTGGACGGAGAACGCGCTTGAGGTTGTCGGCCGCCGCGATCTCCAGCTCCTTCGCCAGTACGTCGTCGGCGCCCGCGAGATCGATCGCGTTGACGTCCTGGTGCGCGGCCAGGGGCGCCGCGATCTCCGCGGTCCGGCCGGAGAGGACGTTGACGACACCGCCCGGGACGTCGGAGGTGGCGAGCACCTCGCCCAACGACAGTGCCGGGAGCGGGGACTTCTCGCTGGCGATCACGATGGCCGTGTTGCCCGTCGCGATCACCGGGGCCAGCACCGAGACCAGGCCCAGGAACGAGGAGTCCTGCGGGGCCAGGACGGTGACCACGCCCGTCGGCTCCGGGGAGGACAGGTTGAAGAAGGGGCCCGCGACCGGGTTGCCGCCGCCGACCACCTGGGCGATCTTGTCGGTCCAGCCCGCGTACCAGACCCAGCGGTCGATCGTCGCGTCCACGAGCACGGCCGCCTTCGACTTCGACAGGCCCTCCGCGTCCGCGACTTCGCGCACGAACTGGTCCTTGCGGCCCTCCAGCATCTCGGCCACGCGGTAGAGGACCTGGCCGCGGTTGTACGCCGTCGCGCCGGACCAGCCGCCGAACGCCTTGCGGGCGGCGACGACCGCGTCACGGGCGTCCTTGCGGGAGGACTGCGGTGCGTTCGCCAGCCACTTGCCCTTGCCCGCCGCGTTAGCGGCTGATGTCTGCGTGGTCACCTCGTACACCCGGCCGCTCTCGGAACGCGGGAACTTGCCCCCGACGTACAGCTTGTAGGTCTTGAAGACGCTCAGCCGCTGCTGCTCGCTCTTGTCGGACTTCTCAGACATCGAGGTACGCCTCCAGGCCGTGGCGACCGCCCTCGCGGCCGAAGCCCGACTCCTTGTACCCGCCGAACGGCGAGGTCGGGTCGAACTTGTTGAACGTGTTGGACCAGATGACACCGGCCCGGAGCTTGCTCGCGACCGCGAGGATCCGGGAGCCCTTCTCCGTCCAGATGCCCGCCGACAGGCCGTACTGGGTGTTGTTGGCCTTGGCGACGGCCTCGTCCGGGGTGCGGAAGGAGAGGACCGACAGGACCGGGCCGAAGATCTCGTCACGGGCGATGGTGTGCGCCTGGGTGACGTTCGTGAAGAGCGTCGGGGCGAACCAGTAGCCGGAGGAGGGGAGTTCGCACTCCGGCGACCAGCGCTCGGCGCCCTCCGCCGAGCCCTGCTCGACGAGCGAGGTGATCCGGGCGAGCTGCTCGGCGGAGTTGATCGCGCCGATGTCCGTGTTCTTGTCCAGCGGGTCGCCGAGGCGGAGCGTGGACAGGCGGCGCTTGAGCGAGTCCAACAGCTCGTCCTGGACGGACTCCTGGACCAGCAGCCGGCTGCCCGCGCAGCAGACCTGGCCCTGGTTGAAGAAGATGCCGGTGACGATCCCCTCCACGGCCTGGTCGATGGGGGCGTCGTCGAAGACGATGTTCGCGCCCTTGCCGCCGAGTTCGAGAGTGACCTTCTTGCGGGTGCCCGCGATCGTCCGCGCGATCTCCTTGCCGACGGCCGTGGAGCCGGTGAACGCGACCTTGTTGACGTCCGGGTGCGCGACGAGCGCGGCGCCCGAATCCCCGTATCCCGGAAGGATGTTGACGACACCCTTGGGCAGGCCGGCTTGGCGGCAGATGTCCGCGAAGAACAGTGCCGACAGGGGGGTGGTCTCGGCGGGCTTCAGCACCACCGTGTTGCCGGTGGCCAGCGCCGGGGCGATCTTCCAGGCCAGCATCAGGAGCGGGAAGTTCCAGGGGATGACCTGGCCCGCGACACCGAGCGGCTGGGGGTTCGCGCCGAAGCCGGCGTGGTCCAGCTTGTCGGCCCAGCCCGCGTAGTAGAAGAAGTGCGCGGCGACCAGGGGAAGGTCCGCGTCCCTCGTCTCCTTGATGGGCTTGCCGTTGTCCAGGGTCTCCAGGACGGCCAGTTCGCGGCTGCGCTCCTGGATGATCCGGGCGATGCGGAACAGGTACTTGGCGCGCTCGGAGCCGGGCAGCGCCGACCACTTCTCGAAGGCCTTGCGGGCGGCCTTCACCGCGCGGTCGACGTCCGCCTCGCCCGCCTGGGCGATCTCGGACAGGACCTCTTCGGTGGAGGGCGAGACGGTCTTGAAGACCTTGCCCTCGGCCGCCTCGGTGAACTCGCCGTCGATGAACAGGCCGTAGGAGGGGGCGATGTCGACGACGGAGCGTGACTCGGGCGCCGGTGCGTAGTCAAAGGTAGCCATGAGGGATCAGTCCACCGTCACGTAGTCGGGGCCGGAGTAGCGGCCGGTGGCCAGCTTCTGACGCTGCATCAGCAGGTCGTTCAGGAGCGAGGACGCGCCGAAGCGGAACCAGTGGTTGTCCAGCCAGTCCTCGCCCGCGGTCTCGTTGACCAGGACCAGGAACTTGATGGCGTCCTTGGAGGTGCGGATGCCGCCGGCGGGCTTCACGCCGACCTGGACGCCGGTCTGCGCGCGGAAGTCACGCACCGCCTCCAGCATCAACAGGGTGTTCGCGGGCGTCGCGTTGACGGCGACCTTGCCCGTCGAGGTCTTGATGAAGTCCGCGCCGGCCAGCATGCCGAGCCAGCTCGCGCGGCGGATGTTGTCGTACGTCGACAGCTCGCCGGTCTCGAAGATGACCTTCAGACGGGCGGCGCCCGAGGCCTCCTTCACGGCGACGATCTCGTCGTACACCTTCATGTACTTGCCCGCGAGGAACGCCCCGCGGTCGATGACCATGTCGATCTCGTCGGCGCCCGCGGCCACCGCGTCGCGCACGTCGGCCAGCTTCACGTCGAGCGCGGCGCGGCCGGCCGGGAAGGCGGTGGCGACCGAGGCGACCTTCACGGAGGAACCGGCGACGGCCTCCTTGGCGACGGCCACCATGTCGGGATAGACGCAGACGGCCGCGGTCGAAGGGCTCGTGCGGTCGGTCGGGTCGGGGCGGACCGCCTTGGCGCCGAGCGCCCGGACCTTGCCGGGGGTGTCCGCGCCTTCCAGCGTCGTCAGGTCGACCATCGAGATGGCGAGGTCGATGGCGTATGCCTTCGCGGTGGTCTTGATGGAACGGGTGCCGAGAGAGGCGGCACGCGCCTCCAGGCCGACCGCGTCGACGCCGGGCAGCCCGTGGAGGAAGCGGCGCAGCGTGCTGTCGGACGCGGTGACGTCGCCGATGGGGGCACCTCCCGCGCGTTCAGCAGCGGGGGAGGGTGCTGTGGGTGCAGTGGTGGGCATGGTCACCAGACGAGCATATCTACGCGCGTAGCGGCTGTACAGCCCCGGGAAGATCCGTGCCCCGAAGGGGCGCGGGGAACTGCGTGACCAGCCACATACGGCCCGCACTCGCAAACGTACAGATCCCCCCAACGGCGACTGGGCGCACCGCTGAGGCAGAATCGCAGCATGACGACCCCGCCCCACGACCCCCCCGCGCCGCAGGCTCCGGCACCCGAGTCCAGGGACCGGATCTACCGGTCACCCGCGGGAATCGCCGGCGGCGTACTGCTGCTCGCCATCGTGGCCTGGCTCGGCCTCGACGCGATCTTCGCCGGCCATGGCCGCACGCCGTGGCTCGCGCTCGCCACGCTGATCATGGTCGTGCCGCCGGTCGTCGCCTTCACGCTGCGCCCCGCGGTGTACGCCAACGGGGACCGGCTGCGCATCCGCAATCCGTTCCGGGTGATCGTGCTGCCCTGGGGGCAGGTCGCCTCCCTGCGCTCCAGTTTCTCGAACGAGGTCGTGGCGCAGTCAGGCACCAAGTACCAGCTGTGGTCCGTCCCCGTCTCCCTGCGGGCACGGAAGAAGGCGTCCCGGCGGGAGTCCCGGGCGGCGGCGGACCAGGCCGCGGGGAGAAGCGGGCGGAGCCGCGGCGGTTTCGGCGGTGCCTTCGGGGGCGGCGGCGGGCTCGGCGGTGGCCTGGGCGGCGGGGTCTCGCGCGGTACGGCCGTTCCGGACGGGCCGGTGCGCGCGGAGACCGACAAGGTCATGGACGAGCTGCGGGAGTTCATGGAGACCCGGGGGAAGGCCGAGACGGCTCAGGGCGAGGTGACCGTGCGCTGGGCGTACGAGGTCGCGGGGCCGACGGTGGCCGGGGCCGTGCTGCTGGTGATTCTGCTGATCGTGGGCTGAGCGTGGGCTGAGCCGGGCGGGGGCGGTGGGCCGAGCCGGGCCGTGCCCCATTCGGCACCCTTGCCCCAGGTCGTGGTGAGCGCTTTCTCCGGGCCCCACTCCACGCCTTTCCTAGGGGTTACCTAGGGGATACTTCGACATGAAGCGTGGAGGGGGCCGTCAGTTTTGTCCGGCCCCCGTCACTCCCGTCTCAGTAGATTGCTGTCGCTGCCCCTCAGTGCCGTACCTGCGGATTTTGCTTTTCGAAGGGGCGGCGGGGGTGGGGACATGGAGCGGTCCGGCGGGACGGCAAGACCTGCCGTCGCGGTGGTGGGCATGAGATGTCAGATCGACATCAACGGTACGGGCGGGTTCGGGTGGCGGCTGATCGCGCCGAACGGACGCTCGGTGGCGATATCGCTGACCTCGCAGGAGACCCACGACAAGTGCCGGGCGGCGTTCGTCCGGCTGTGCGCGCGCCACGGCGAGATGGGCGGCGGGATCCAGCACGGCACCGAGGGCGGCGGCTGGGTGTGGGTGGTCTGGGACGCGGCGGGCCGGCATCTGGCGGGCTCGGCTCGTACGTACGAGCGGCACGCGACCTGCCGGGCCGCGTACGACCGCTTCCGTGCGTTACTGCCCGAACTGGTCGGCGCGGGGCCGGAGTTATGGGGCGAGACGTGAGTCATCAAGTGAGGCGTGAGGCGCCGGGTGCGGTGTGAGTGACCCCGGGTAACCGAAGTTGCCTCCAGGGAACCTCTCGTTCACGTTTCGGGATGGGCATGTCAACCGGTGGCACGGAGTGTCTGAAACGTGCCTTCGCCGAGAAGATCCAGACAGCCGCAGCCCCTGATCGCGGGTGCCGGCGACATCGATGTCGATGACGTCGACGTCCCGAGACGCCTGTACGCCGATCCCGGTCTGCCCGACCGGGTCTTCCGCGCGCTGCTGCGCTCCGGCGGCGGTTTCGTGCTCGCCGTCATGCTGCTGGTCGGCGGCTTCCTGCTCTACCGGGCCTGGCTGGCGCTCGACCGGGCCGGCTGGTCCTTCCTGACCACCTCCGAATGGGCGCCGGACGCCGGGCGGTTCGGTATCGCGGCCGTTCTGGTCGGCACGATCCTGATCGCGACCGTCGCGGTCCTGGTCGCCGTACCGCTGGCCACCGGCGCGGCGCTGTACATCTCCGAGTACGCCCCGGCGCGGCTGCGCCAGACACTGGTCACCGTCGTCGACCTGATGGCAGCGGTGCCGTCGGTGGTCTACGGACTGTGGGGCCTGTTCTTCCTCCAGGACAAGGTCCTGCCCACCGCCCGTTGGATCTCCGCGTACTTCGGCTGGATCCCCGTCTTCTCCGTGCGGGGCGCCGATCCGGACGACCCGCTCGCGCCGGAGAGCATCTACACCTCCTCGACCTTCATCGCGGGCCTTGTCGTCGGCATGATGATCGCGCCGATCATCTGCTCGATCATGCGTGAGGTCTTCACCCAGGCGCCCGCCGGTGAACGCGAGGGCGCCTACGCGCTCGGCGCGACCCGCTGGGGCATGATCCGCAGCGTCGTCCTGCCCTTCGGGCGCGGCGGCATGATCGGCGGCACGATGCTCGGGCTCGGCCGCGCGCTCGGCGAGACCATCGCCATCTTCATGATCATCTCGCTGACCTTCGACATCCAGTGGCACGTCCTGCAGTCCGGCACCAGCTCGGTCTCCTCGCTGATCGCCCTGCGCTACGGCGAGGCCAGCGAGTTCGGGATGTCCGCGCTGATGGCGGCCGGTTTCGCCCTGTTCCTCATGACGCTGGTCGTCAACTTCGCCGCCTCCTCCATCGTCGCCCGCTCCCGCTCGGGCGCGTCGAGCGATGCGTGATGCCCGGCCCGCGGCTCGACCGACGCCCTTGTCCCGACCTCCTCGCGGCCGACTCCCCGCCGCCCGCGGCCTCTTGCGCCAGACAGGAATGAGCGACCATGACCGTTGCCCCTGAAGCGCCCGGCGCGCGTCAGGCGACCGGCCGCCCGCGCACCGCACTGCCGGGCCCGGCCCGCGCCGTCGCGCCCGGCGGTGAGCGCCGGCGGGCCCTGACGCAGCTGCGCGCCACCGACGTGTACGCAATGGTGGGCGCCGCCGCCTCGGCGCTCTCGCTGACCTGGCTGCTGTTCGCCCGGCTGCTGCCCTTCAACGGCGCGGTCGGCTTCGTGGTGCTGGCGTACGGCTTCTTCCTGCTGATCTACGCCCTGTTGGTCTCCTTCGACGAGGACGGGCCCGCGATCGTCGACCGGATCGCGGCGGCGGTCGTGCGGTCGATGGGCGTGCTGATGGTGGTGATCCTCGCGTTCGTCGTGTTCTACGCGCTCGTCGAGGGCCGGCAGGCCCTGGTGCACCTGAACTTCTTCACCCAGGACATGGAGTTGGCAGGCCCGCTGGAGCCGCTGAGTGTGGGCGGGGCGCTGCACGCGGCGGCCGGCACGCTGATCATGATCGTGATCGCGCTGGTGATCACCGTGCCGGCCGGCCTGGTCTGCGCGGTGTTCCTCACCGAAGTGCCCGGCCCCTACGCGCGGTTCGTGCGCACCATCGTCGAGGCGATGACCGCGCTGCCCTCGATCGTCGCCGGTCTGTTCATCTACGCAACCGTGATCCTGGGCCTCGGCCTGGACCAGTCCGGCTTCGCCGCCTCGCTCGCCCTGTCGGTGATGATGCTGCCGATCATCATCAGGGCCGCGGACGTGGTCATCCGGCTGGTGCCCGGCACGCTGCGCGAGGCCAGTTACGCGATGGGCACGAGCCGTTGGCGCACGGTGTGGCACGTGGTGCTGCCGACCTGCCGTTCCGGGCTGACCACCTCGGTGATCCTCGGCACCGCGCGCGGCATCGGCGAGACCTCGCCCGTGCTGCTGACCGCGGGCTTCACCTCCGAGCTCAACCTCGACCCGCTGCACGGCCCGATGGTCTCCCTGCCGCTGGCCACCTTCGAGTTCGTCAAGTCGCCCGAGCCGACGATGATCTCGCGCGGCTTCGGTACGGCGGCCCTGCTGATGGCGCTGGTGCTGCTGCTGTTCATCGCCGCCCGGATCGTCGGCGGGCGCGGCCCCGGCCGGTTGACCCGCCGTCAGGAACACCGACGCGTGCTCGCCTCCCGACGCGACGCGCGTCGGTTCATCGAGCGTGGGGCGGCGCCAGATGCCGTGCCGCACGCCAAGCTCCCCGACCCGCCTGCCGATTCCCCCGTCCCGCACCCCGACGTCCGTACCGAAAACGGGAGTTCCTCGTGAGACCCGCCACTCGTTTCCGTCTGGCGGCCACCGTGCTGTCACTGCTGTGCGCCCTGCTCGCCGTCCAGCCGCAATCGGCCACGGCGGCCTCCTACGCGAAGATCACCGGCTCCGGTTCGACCTGGAGCTCCAACGCCGTCCAGCAGTGGGTGCGCAACGTCAAGGCCAACTACGGCATGACGGTCAACTTCACCGCCAACGGCTCCTCGCAGGGCCGTGAGCAGTTCAAGAACAACACCGTCGACTTCGCGGTCTCCGAGATCCCCTACGGCCTCAAGGAACAGGGCGTCTCGGACACGCCCCCGCGGCGCGGCTACGCCTACATGCCGATCGTGGCCGGCGGTACGGCGTTCATGTACAACCTCAAGATCAACGGCAAGATGGTCACCAACCTGCGCCTGTCCGGCGATGTGGTCACCAAGATCTTCACCGGGAGGATCACCCGCTGGAACGACCCCGCGATCGCCGCCGACAACCCGGGTCTGACCATGCCGGCCCGCGCGATCGTGCCGGTCGTCCGCTCCGACGGCTCCGGCACCAGCGCCCAGTTCACCACCTGGATGTCCAAGCAGTACCCGGCCCTGTGGAGCGACTACTGCTCCCGCACCGGACGCGGCAGCGGCAACTGCGGCATGACCTCCAACTACCCGCTGCTCAGCGGCTCCGCGATGATCTCCAAGTCCGGCTCGCTGGGCGTCTCGGGCCATGTGCGCCAGCCCTCGGGCGAGGGCGCGATCACCTACGTCGAGTACTCCTACGCCAAGAACACCGGCTTCCCGGTGGCCAAGGTGCTCAACAAGAACGGCTATTACGTCGAGCCGACCGCGGCGAGCGTCGCGGTGGCGCTGACCAAGGCCGAGATCAACGAGAACAAGCAGTCCGTGAACTACCTGACGCAGATCCTCGACAAGGTCTACGCCAACCCGGACGCCCGCACCTACCCGCTCTCCAGCTACAGCTACATGATCCTGCCGACGAAGGCGGAGGCGGGCTTCACCGACGCCAAGGGCAACTCGCTCGGCACGTTCGCCCGTTACTTCCTGTGCGACGGCCAGCAGCAGGCGGACGACCTCGGGTACTCGCCGCTGCCGAAGAACCTCGTACTGGCGGGCTTCAACCAGATCCGCAAGGTGCCGGGAGCACCCACGGGCAGCATCAACATCAACAGCTGCCGCAACCCCACCTTCTCGGGCGGCGTCAACACCCTGATCAAGAACGCCCCTTACCCCAAGTCCTGCGACAAGAAGGGGTCGACGCAGTGCACCACCGGCACCGCGGGCGCCGCGGACACCGACACCCCCGTGAAGCCGGGCGCGCAGGGCGGTAGCGGCTCGGGCGGCTCCGGATCCGCCAACGGCGGTTCCTCCTCCGGCGGTTCGTCGGCCACCGGCGGCACCGGAGGCAGCGACACCAACGGCGACGGAAAGCCCGACAGCACCGCGAGCGCCACGGCCGGCGGCACCTCGGGAGGCACCGTCGACCCCGACACCGGCGAGGTGGTCAGCGGCGACGGCACCGGCACCGGCGACACCTCCGTCGTCGCCAACCCCGTCGGTCTCGCCACCGACAGCGCCGGCGGGATGCGCGGCGCCCTGATGGCCCTGTCGGCGGTCCTGCTCGTCCTGGTGGTCGTCGGACCACCGCTCACCGCACGGGCGCTGGCGGCACGGTCGCGCCGCAAGAGGGAGTTCTGATGAGACGGCTGACCCTACGGACGCCGGCCGGCCGGCGCCGGGTGACCGCGGGGGTGGGCTGCCTGCTGTCCGCCCTGGTGCTGGCGGTGCTGCCACTGTCTCCGGGCACGGACCGGGCGCAGGCGGCGACGGGCGAGAGCTCGGCGGTGACCAAGAGCGGGACGAAGGGCGCGTACGACGACTTCTCGAAGCTCGAGGTCACGGTGCATCAGACCGAGGACCTGACCGGGCAGGCCGTCCGGGTGACCTGGGCGGGCGGGGAGCCGTCCGAGAACGGGTACTCGAACTTCCTGTCGGTCATGCAGTGCTGGGGGGACGAGGCGTCCGGGCCGGACCGCAGCCAGTGTGAGTACGGGCTGGCGTCGGGTGCGCAGGCGGGAGACGGCCGGTTCGTGTACCAGGCCGGTTCCGGGATCGGTGACCCGCTGGACGCCGAGTCCTCGACCCCGGTCAACAGGAACGGCACCCACTACGTACCGTTCCGGCCGGTCGAGGGGCAGGGGGATGCCACCACGGACGGTACGGACACCACGTACTTCACCGACGGTGACACCAACGGCGTCGCGTTCCTGCCGAACGACGGGGACGGCGGCGGCGATGTGGCGTTCGAGGTGAAGTCGGCCGTGGAACAGCCGGCCCTGGGCTGCGGCGCCCGCACCACGTCGGCGGGCAGGGTCCAGCCGTGCTGGCTGGTGGTGGTGCCCCGCGGCACCCACGATCCCGACGGGCAGGCGCACAACTCGGGCAACCAGGTGGCGTCCTCGCTCAGTCGGACGCTCTGGGACCAGCGCATCGCCTTCCGGCTCGGCTTCGCGCCGGTCACGGACAACTGCGACCCGGACAAGCCCGAGCGCGGGATCATGGGTTCCGAACTGGCCACCGACGCCATCACCTCGTGGCAGAGCGCGCTGTGCAGGACGGGAACGTACCGGTTCACCTACACCCAGTCCGGTGAGCAGCAGGCCCGCGACGCCGTGACCTCGGGCGACTCGGTGGCGGGACTCGCCATGACGGTGGATCCCGTCGAGCCGGTCGACGGCACGGCCCCGGTGGTGCAGGCGCCGGTCGCGGTCACGGGGCTGACGGTCGGCTTCGTCTGGATGTACGACAGCGGCGGCACCCAGACGCTGCCGCTGGGCGAACTCAAGCTCAACCAGCGGCTGTTGGCCAAGGTGCTCACCCAGTCCTACCCCTACAGCCTGGTCCAGCCGACCGACGGCGTGCCCGAGTACCTCGCAGGCAATCCGGTGTCCCTCGTGAAGGACCCCGAATTCCTCGCGCTCAATCCCGACCTCGCGGGCCAGGCGGCCGCCAACACCCCCTTGGGTCTTGCCGTCACGCTGGACAACACCGACTCCGCCCGGCTGGTGTGGAAATACATTCTGGCGAACGGCGACGCGAGAGATTTCGTCGAGGGGAAAGCGGATCCCTGGGGGATGAAGATAAACCCCTCGTACAAGGACGGGGTGATCTCGGATTCCCTGGACTTCTTCCCCAAGACGGATCTCACGCCCAGAGCGGCCGACTGCGGGGTCGGCAACCCCACGATCCCGTACACCGGACAGGACGTGGTCCCCTACATGAACGACATGCACGACGGGGCGCTGAAGATACGTCGTGGTTCCATCGGCACCGCGTACAAGTGCGCGATCGGCCAGACCGGGGCGAAGCTGTCGCCGGAAGACCGTCCGATTCCCACGAAACAGCGCCAGTACGGCATCGTCGACAACGCGTCCGCGACCCGCTACCAACTGGGCGCCGCCGCCCTGCCTAACGCCGACGGCGAGTACGTCGAGCCGACCACCGACGCCCTGCTCAAGGCCGTCGCCCAGATGCCCGACTCGGACGTGGCCGGCGTCAAGACCTCCGCCCCCTCCCGGATGAAGGACGGCGCCTATCCGCTGACCGCCGTGGTCTACGCGGCCTCCTCCCTCGACCAGGCCAAGGACGCCCGCCAGGACTACGCCAAGGTGATCCGCTACGCGGCGGGCGACGGCCAGACCCAGGGCACGGTGAAGGGCCAACTGCCGTACGGCTACGCGCCCTTGCCCGCAGCCCTGCGGACGCGGGCCAAGCAGGTGGCTGCGCAGCTGGAGAAGGGCCTGCCCGACGCCGACGAGCCGTCCGGCGGCACCTCCGGAGGCGGCGGTGACCTGAGCGGCACCGGCAGCGGCGGCTCCTCCGGCGGCATCGACGGCGGCACCGGAACCGGCGGTTCGGCCGGCACATCGGGCGCCGCAGACCCGGGCGGTTCGGACACCGCCCCGCCCTCCACCGCCCCGTCGGAGACCGACCCGGCCAAACAGAACGTGGCACAGTCCGGCGGCTACACCCCGTCCGAGGTGCTCGGACTGATCCGCTGGGTGCTGCTCGGCGTCCTCGTCGCCGGCGGCGCGGCCGCCCTCGCGGGCCCGGTCGTGCTGCGCCTCTCGACCCGCCGGGCGAGCGGCCCCTGAGCAATTCATGACGTCCGGATTCCTCGGCACGTAATACGTCGCCGGGGAATTCGTACAGGACTCCTTGAATTCCCTTGGAGTCATTTAGGAAACGGACTCGTAACCTGATGACCGGCTGGATTTGGTGGTCGTGGGAACGGGTCTGCGGAATTGTTCTTCGTGGCCGGCCGACGGGTCGGCGGCGACAGAGATCCGGATTTTGCTTGTACGTCCTTCGCTCGATCCGTTTCCACGGAGGAGAACCTAAGTGAACGTCAAGTCCCGCCTGCGTATCGGTGCCGGTGTCGGAGCGGTCGCCCTGGGCCTCGGTGCCCTGGCCGCCCCCGCCTACGCGGACCCCAGCCCGGTCACCGACCACCGCCAGCTCGCCGGTGTCGGCTCCGACACGACCCAGGACGTGGTGAACGCCCTGGGCGACACGATCACGAACTCCGGCGGCAAGGTCATCGCCTCGTGGAACGCCACGGGTTCCAGCACGATCACGACCAAGGCGAGCGGCTGCACGATCACCCGCCCCGACGGCTCCGGCGCAGGCATCACCGCGCTGAACACCGCCGTCGACGGCGCCACCGGCTGTGTGGACTTCGCCCGTTCCTCGCGTGGTCCGAACAACACCACCACCACGGACCTGACCTTCATCCCGTACGCCAAGGACGCGGTGTCCTGGGTGAAGCAGGCCGGCAGCGCCGTGCCCGACGACCTGACGACCGCCCAGCTCAAGGGCATCTACGAGTGCACCATCACCTCGCTGAACGGTGTCGCGCTCACCCCGGTCCTGCCGCAGTCGGCCTCCGGCACCCGGGCCTTCTTCCTCAGCTCCATCGGCGTGACGACCCCGGGCTCCTGCGTCACGACGAACTCCTCCATCCAGGAGAACGACGGGTCGGCCGTGGACAGCGCGGGCGACATCTTCCCCTACTCCGTGGCCCAGTACACGGCCCAGGAGTCCTTCGTGGTGGACGACCGTCGCGGTGACGCGGTGCTCGGCTCCGTGAACGGCGTGGTCGCGCGCAACGACGACCTCTCGCTGAACCTGTCCTTCCCCTACCTGCGCAACGTCTACAACGTCGTGCCGACCGCCAAGCTGTCCGACTCGGTGATCGCCGACACCTTCGTGGGCACCGGCTCCAAGGTCTGCGCGAACACCTCCACCATCAGCCTCTACGGCTTCGGCACCCTCGGCAGCGACTGCGGCAGCACCACGCTCAAGGGCGAGAGCTGATCACCGTCTCGTAGCCACGCAACGGCCGGGCACCCGCGGGGTGTCCGGCCCTGTCGGCGTTTCCGTCCACGACCCAGACCCCGCGGGGGGACCACCACATGACTCACCGTCTCGCTCATCTCAGATCACCCGTAGCCCTGTTGACCTCCTGCGCGCTGCTGTTCGCCGCTCTGGCCGGGGTGCTCGCCTTCTCGGGGCGGGCCAGCGCGGCCACCGACCTCGGCAAGTTCACGGTCAGCCCCGCCGCGGGGAAGATCGCGGACATTCCGATGGTCACGTCCGTCACCACGAGCACGGGGTGCAACGCGACCACCGCGCAGACGATCGTGCTCCGGCTGGTCAGCCCGACCAACCCCAACTCGCTGCTGCCGCTGGCCCAGTCGTCGACGAAGACCGGCGTCGGCGCGGATCCGTTCACGGTCGCGCTCCAGGCCACCGCGGCCAAGCCGAGCCTTCAGTCGGCCCTGACGAGTGCGGGGGGCACGGCGCCCTACGACGGCACCTACACCGTCGCCCTGATGTGCGGCACCAGCACGACCGCCGACCGGTTCCTCGCCAAGATCCGTGTCGTGGGCGACAGTTGGACCCTCCTCGAGCAGCAGCCCACGACCCTCGCCCTGACCACGTCCGCCGGCGTGCCGGTGGGCGGCGACCTCAAGCTCACCGCGACGGTGACCCCGGCGGTGGCGGGCTCGGTGGAGTTCAGGACCGGCGACACCTCGCTCGGCACGGCCCCGGTCGCCGACGGCAAGGCCGAACTCACGGTCAAGGCACCCGCGGTCGGCGGCCCCCGTCCCTACGACGCCGTGTTCACGCCCACCGACGCCGACGCCTACTCCGGCTCGCAGGCCTCGGCCGGCGCGAACATCGGTTACGTCGTCTCCGCCAAGGACGCCGACGGCAAGACCCTCGACGCCAACCCCACCCTGTCCATCGGCCAGAAGGTCAAGGTCACCGTCCAGGGCTTCACCCCGGCGTCCACCGTGCACGTGAACCTCACCAACTCCACCGCGACCTACGAGGACGTGACCGCCAACGCCGACGGTGCCGTCGCGGACTACGCGTTCACCGTGCCGGACGCGCTGCCCAACGGCGCCCACACGCTCCAGCTCTCCGAGAAGACGGGCGTCTTCGCCTCCTTCGACCTGGTCAGCACCGACGAGACACCCTCCAGCCCCACCCCCACCGACAACCCCGACCTCTCGGTGACCGACGAGGACGGCAACGCCCTCGACACCGACCCGAACCTCGAAGCGGGCCAGAAGGTCAAGATCACCGCCCGTGGCTACACCGCGTCCGCCGCGGTCGAGGTGACCCTCGCCGACAGCGAGGAGACCTTCCTGGACGCCAAGGCGAACGCCGAAGGCACGGTCGAGAACTACGAGTTCACCGTCCCCGAGGACATCGAGGACGGCGACCACACGCTCACCCTCGCCGAGGACAAGGCCGACGGGCAGAGCCTCGACTTCGCGTTCACGACCGGCGACGACTCCAGCGAGTCCCCGGAGCCCAGCGCGTCCGACTCGGCGAGCGACGGCACGGACACCGGCGGCTCCGACAGCGGCGGTTCGGACACGGGCGGCACCTCGGGCGGTTCCGGCGGCACCGGCGGCGGTTCCATGGCGGCCACCGGCACCCAGATAGGCGCGATCGGCCTGGCCTCCCTCGCGTTCCTCTCCGCCGGCGGGGCGCTCGTCCTGCACATGCGCCGCAAGGGCCTGCTGTCCTTCGGCGGCGACACCCCGCAGCACCACTGACGGCCGGGCGGGGCCGGGGCGCACGCCGACGCGTCCCGGCCCCGCCGGTCCGCCGTATCCACCGTCCCCCCTCCAGGAGCGCACCCCGTGACCACGCTCGCTCTGCCGCCGGCCCATCCGGCGGCGCCCACCGGTCCGCCCGATCCGCCGCCGCCCGGAGGGCAGCCGCGGCCCCCCGCCCGCCCCGGGCTCGCACTCGCCGGGGCGGCCCTGTGCGTTCTCGCCGCTGTGCTCCTCGGGTTCGCCGCGAACCTCACCGTCGTCGGGCACCTCCAGCACGCCCGCGACCAGCAGACGGCCTACGACGAGCTGCGCCGCCAACTCGCCCTGGGCACCGCCCCGGTGGGCCAGCGCGACTACGAGGGCAAGCTGCTGAGGACGGGCGCGCCCGTGGCGCTGCTGCGGATCCCCGCGCTCGGCCTGCGCGAGGTGGTCGCCGAGGGCACCACCTCCGAGGTGCTGATGTCGGGCCCCGGCCACCGCCGCGACACCCCGCTGCCCGGCCAGGCCGGCACCGCCGTGATCATGGGCCGCCAGTGGGCGTACGGCAGCCCCTTCAACGACCTGCACCAGCTGCCTGTCGGCACCCGCGTCGAACTCACCACGGGCCAGGGCAAGTCGGTCTACGAGGTCACCGGCGTCCGCCGGGCCGGCGACGAGCTGCCCGCCCCGCTCACCGGCGGCCAGGGACGGCTCACCCTGATCACCGCGACCGGGGCGCCGTACACCCCCAGCGGTGTGCTCCGCGTCGACGCCGAGCTGGTCACGCCGGTGCAGCCCAACCCGCCGCGTGACCTCAGGTCCGGCTGGATCGCGGGCTCCGAACAGGCTCTGGGCACCGACCCCGGCGCCTGGCTCGGCGTCTTCCTGTGGACCCAGGGGCTGTTGATCGCCTCGCTGCTCGCGGTGTTCGCCTTCCGCGTCTGGGGCCGCTGGCAGACCTGGATCTGCGCGGGCCCGGTGCTCGTCGCGCTGGGCCTCGCCGACTCCCAGGCCATCACGGCCCTGCTGCCCAACCTGCTCTGAACCACCGGCTCCCGCACGGAAGTTGACGCCCACGCCATGTCGACCATCGACAACTCCGACCGCACCGACACGATCGTCCAGCCGCCCGTCGTGGACCCGCGAGGCACCGTCACCCTCGCCTCCGGAGGTCCCGCGACCCTGCGCGCCGACGCCGTCTCCGCCTGGTTCGGCGACCACAAGGTCCTCGACCGGGTCTCGCTGACCATGCCCGCCCGCGAGGTCACCGCCCTCATCGGCCCCTCCGGCTGCGGCAAGTCGACCTTCCTGCGCATCCTCAACCGCATGCACGAACTGATCGGCACGGCCGCGCTGGCCGGCCGCGTGCTGCTCGACGAGGAGGACATCTACGACCGCGGCCGCCGCATCACCCACGCCCGCCGCCAGATCGGCATGGTCTTCCAGAAACCCAATCCCTTCCCGGCCATGTCGATCTACGACAACGTCCTGGCCGGCCTCAAGCTCAACGCCATCAAGGCCACCCGCGAGGGCAAGGACGACCTGGTCGAGGAGTGCCTCACCAAGGCGGGCCTGTGGAAGGAGGTCAGGGACCGGCTCCGTCAGCCCGGCGGCGCCCTCTCCGGCGGTCAGCAGCAACGCCTGTGCATCGCCCGGTCGTTGGCGGTACGCCCGCGCGTGCTGCTGATGGACGAACCGTGCTCGGCGCTCGACCCGACCTCGACCCGGCGCATCGAGGAGACCATCGCCGAGCTCAGGTCGGAGGTCACCATCGTCATCGTCACCCACAACATGCAGCAGGCCGCCCGCGTCTCGGACAGCTGCGCCTTCTTCCTCGCCTCGCAGGGCACCCCGGGCGTGATCGTCGAGCACGGCGCCACCGACGCGATGTTCAACTCCCCGCAGGACCAGCGGACTTCGGACTACGTGAACGGACGGTTCGGGTGACCGGAAGGCACCGCACGGGACGGCGCCGCACGGTCAGGTCCCTCGCCGGCGCGGTCACGGCGGCCGTCCTGCTCGCCGGCTGCGGAACGGGGACGAGGACCACGCACACCGCCGACCGCGCACCGACGCCCGCGGTGCCGCCGACCTCGTCCGCGCCGACCGGCACCACTGGGCCGGCCGCCCCGACCGCACTCGCCCCGCCCGCCCGCCGCACCCCCCGGCCCTCCGCGACCGCCGACGGCCGGGTCCGCGGCCCGGACCTGTCCCGCCCGTCGCCACCGCCAAGTCCCGCCCGCGGCAAGGCCACCACCGCGGCGCCCACACCCTCCCCGCTCGCCACGACCGGCCGCCCGAAGGGCACCACCATCCGCATCGGCACCTGGTCCGCGGGAGTGATCAGAGGTGGCCAGGACGAGGTGGACGCCTGCGCGGAGGCCGTGCAGTGGACCGGCCCGCTGCTCGGCACCGAGGACGGCTACGAGCTGCGCACCGCCGTCATCGTCGGCCACGACTACTGCGGCTTCGACCGCTTCGCCACGCTCCCCGTCGGCAGCAGGGTCACGATCGACTCCCCGCGCGGCACCTGGACCTACCGGGTGTACGCCCACTACGTCACCCCGGGCCGCGGCGCCCCGGCCGCCGGGCTCTACTGGGGCGACCTCACCCTGCAGTCGTGCGTGGGCCCGGACACCGGGTTCAGTTACCTGATGCGGGACTGAACCCCGTCCGATGTCAGCCCGGCCCAACTCCCCATGAATCATGGCGCGCTCGGCCACACCAGTGCCATATAGGCCCCGCAGTACGCCGAGCCCAGCACCGCCGCCGTCAGGGCCAGCGCTCGGTACCGGCGTGACGCGCGGGCCAGATGCAGGGCGAGCGGCAGCAGCAACGGGAAGCCCGGCAGGAGGAAGCGGGCGCGCGGGAAGTAGACGCCCCCGCTGCACAGGACGATCACCAGCAGGACGCCGGTGAAGACCAGCAGCGGCAGCGGCTGGCGGTCCCACACCGACAGCCCGTACAGGACCACCGCCACGATCAGCGCGCAGGTCACCAGCACGAAGAACAACTCGGGCGTGGAGTCGTACATCAGGTACTCGCGCATCCGGCGCAGGGTCTGGACCCCGCCGTCCACCTCGTTGTGCCACAGCCGCTGTACGGCGAAGTAGCCGTCCCAGCGGCCCAGGCGCAGCCCCACCCAGCCGACGTACCCGCACCAGCCGAGCGGGGCCAGGACGGCGGCGGCCGACAGGCGCCGGTCGAAGGGGCGTCGGCGCAGCGCGAGCAGGGCCCAGACCGTGACCGCGGCGGCCACCGCGATGCCCGTCGGGCGGGTCAGGCCGGCCAGCGCGGCCAACACCCCGGCGAGCAGCGGCCGTTCGGTGAGCACCGCGTACAGCGCCCAGGCCGCGAACGCCGTGAACAGCGACTCCGTGTACCCCATCCACTGCACCAGGCCCACCGGCAGCGCGGCCCACAGCACGGTCAGCAGCACCCCGACCCGGCGCCCGTGCAGCCGGTCGCCCACCGCGAAGACACCCCAGGCGGCGAAGACCGAGGCGACCACGGCGATCCCCAGACCGGTGGAGGCGCGGGAGCCCGGGGTCAGGACCGCGAGGGCCTTCATCAGATACGGGTACAGCGGGAAGAAGGCCAGGTTGTTGGCGTCCCGCGCGGTGCCCAGGACGTGCGCGTACCCGTGGTCGGCGATGCCGAGATACCAGTCGGCGTCCCACTGGACCGCCAGGATCGGCCACACACCGTGGTGCTGACGGTGCGCCCAGAGGGTGAGGAACAGCAGGCCGGTGAGGCGGACACCGAGATAGGCCAGGAGGGCGGGGGCCGCGCGGCGCAGCACCGGCGGGGGAGCGGGCCTCGGGGAGCCGGCGGGGGCGGTGGTCGCCCGGGGTGTCGGCCGGGTGGCGGTCGAGGACACGGCGATGGCTCCAGGGCTGGTTCGGCGGTGCGTTCGCCGTCCACGGTTGCTGCCGCGCCTCGGCCTGGTGGGGAACCGGGGTCAATGGGCCGGGGTAAATCACCCGTTGGGGTGCGGCGGGCCTGTGCGAGGGCGTGGCGGGAGCCCCGCGCCGGCTCGGCGGTGTGTTCGCCGTCCGCCGTTGCCGTCGCGCCCCGGCCGGGCGTGGACCCCGGGTCAATGGGCATGGGTAAGTCACCCGATGGGGTGCTACGGACCCGTACATGGGCCAATGCAGAGGTTCAGTCCAGTCACCATTCACCGGCCGCTGCCAGCGTCACGCCCATGAACTCTCCGCTGCACACGCCCCGCATGGGCATCCCCGCCGAACTGGCCGACCGGCTGACCATGCCGGAGCGGCACGCGTACCTCCGCACCACCCTGTCCCGCCGCGGCCTGCTGCGCACGAGTGCGATCGCCGCGGCCACGGGGGCAGGACTGGCCGCCGCGGGCCCGGCCGGAGCCGCGAGCCCGGACCTGATCACTCGCCCGGCCACCGAGTCCGTCGACGGCGCGCTCGTGGCGCCGTTCGGACGGCACCTCGCCTACGGCGCCGACCCGCGCACCCAGATGCGGGTCTCCTGGCAGGTCCCGCTCCCCGTCCGCGACCCCTACCTGCGGATCGGCCTGAGCCCCCTCGACCTCGGCCACCGCGTCCACGCCGAGATCCGCGACCTGTTCACCCCGGCCGGCGTCGGCAAGAGCGCCGACATCGACCAGTACTACGTCCACGCGGCCCTGGACAACCTGCGCCCCGGCACCACCTACTACTACGGCGTCGGCCACGACGGCTTCGACCCCGCCCACCCCGGCGCCGCGCACACCGTCTACTCCTTCACCACCGCCCCCGCCGACTGCACCACCCGCCCCTTCACCTTCACGGCGTTCGGCGACCAGAACCCGAGCTACACCTCCATCGGCCTCAACGCCCTGGTCCAGGCCCAGAACCCGGCCTTCCACCTGCACGCCGGCGACATCTGCTACGCCGAGGAGACCGGCCACGGCCTGCCCGCCGACGCGAGCAGCTACGACGCCCGCCAGTGGGACCAGTTCCTCGCCCAGATCGAGCCGCTGTCCAGCCGCGTGCCGTGGATGGTCGCGTTCGGCAACCACGACATGGAGGCCTGGTACTCACCCAACGGCTACGGCGGCAACGAGGCCCGCTTCACCCTCCCCGCCAACGGCTTCGACCCGGCGGGCGCCCCCGGCGTGTACTCCTTCGTCCACGGAAACGTCGCCGTCGTCTCGGTCGACGCCAACGACGTCTCGTACGAGATCCCCGCCAACATCGGCTACACCCACGGCAAGCAGACCGCGTGGCTCGACAAGCGCCTGGGCCAGTTGCGCAGGACGCCGGGCATCGACTTCATCGTCGTCTTCCACCACCACTGCGCGTTCTCCACCACCACCTCGCACGCCTCCGAGGGCGGGGTGCGCGAGCAGTGGGTGCCGCTCTACGAGAAGCACCAGGTGGACCTGGTGGTCAACGGCCACAACCACATCTACGAGCGCACCGACCCGGTCGTCCAGGACAAGCCCGTGCGCGCCCTCCCCATCGGCGGCACGCACCAGCCCGCGCGCGGCGGTGTGGTCTACGTGACCGCGGGCGCGGGCGGCGAGAGCGTGTACGCCTTCCCCGTGGCCGACAGCTACGAGGGCCACGAGGACGAGGTCGGCCAGGTGCCGACGTACTACACCGGCGCGGGCGGCAAGGTCACCGAGAACGTCGACTGGTCGCGGGTCCGGTACACCGGCTACTCCTTCATCCGCGTCGACGTCACCCCCGCCCACCGCCACGGCACCTCGACCCTGACGGTACGGGCGCTGGCGGCGACGGGCGCGGAGGTGGACCGCTTCACGGTCGAGCGGAAGGTCAACTGAGCGGCCGTCGAGGGAGATTGACGGGTGGTCAGATACCGGCAGCCGCCGACAGATCCCGCTTGATCGCCGCCAGCAGGTCGGACGCCGTGGCCCGCGCCGCCGGAAGATCCGCGTGCGCGGCCACCGGCACGACGACCTCCAGGTAGCACTTCAGCTTCGGCTCGGTGCCGCTGGGGCGGACGATCACGCGGGCGCCCTCCAGCGTGTACCGCAGCCCGTCGGTGGGCGGCAGTTTGTCGGTACCGCGGTCGAGGTCCTCGGACCGGGTGACGGCGAGCCCCGCCAGCTCGGTCGGGGGCCGCTCCCGCAACCGCCCCATGGCGGCGGCGATCACGGACAGGTCCTCGACCCGCACCGCCAACTGGTCGGTGGCGTGCAGCCCGTGCTCGACGGCGAGATCGTCGAGCAGATCGAGCAAGGTCCGCCCCTGCTCCTTCAACTCCGAGGCCAGCTCGGTGACGAGGAGCGCGGCGGTGATGCCGTCCTTGTCGCGCACGCCGTCGGGGTCGACGCAGTAGCCGAGGGCCTCTTCATAGCCGTATCGCAGCCCGTCCACCCGGGCGATCCACTTGAAGCCGGTGAGGGTCTCCTCGTACGGCAGTCCGGCCTTCTCGGCGATCCGGCCGAGCAGCGACGACGACACGATCGACTCGGCGAAGGTGCCCTGGGCCCCGCGCCGCACGAGATGCGCGGCGAGCAGCGCGCCGACCTCGTCCCCGCGCAGCATCCGCCACTCACCGTTCTCCTTGACGGCGGCGGCGCAACGGTCGGCGTCAGGGTCGTTGGCGATGATCAGGTCGGGGTCGGTGGCCCGGGCCCGCGCGAAGGCGAGGTCCATGGCGCCGGGCTCCTCCGGGTTGGGGAAGGAGACGGTCGGGAAGTCCGGGTCGGGCTCGGCCTGTTCGGCGACGAGCACGGGCTCCGGGAACCCGGCCCGGGCGAAGGCGGCCATCAGCACGTCCTTGCCGACGCCGTGCATGGCGGTGTAGACGGTGCGGGCGCTGCGCGGCGAGCCGGCCGCGAGCACGGCGTCCGTGCGGGCGAGGTAAGCATCGAGAACGGAGTCGTCGAGGATCTCCCAGCCGCTGTCGGGCCGGGGTACGTCGGCCAGGCGCGCGACGGCGTCGATCTCGGCGGCGATCTCCGCGTCGGCGGGCGGCACGATCTGGGATCCGTCGCCGAGGTAGACCTTGTAGCCGTTGTCGCGGGGCGGGTTGTGGCTGGCGGTGACCTCGACACCGGCGACCGCGCCCAAGTGCCTTATGGCGTAGGCGAGTACGGGGGTGGGCAGCGGCCTCGGCAGCACGGCGGCCCGCAGCCCGGCGCCCGTCATCACGGCGGCGGTGTCCCGGGCGAAGTCGGCGGACTTGTGCCGGGCGTCGTACCCGACGACGACGAGCCCGCCCGTCTCGCCCTTCCCCTTGAGGTAGGCGGCGAGCCCGGCGGCGGCCCGAATGACGACGGCCCGGTTCATCCGCATGGGCCCGGCCCCGAGCTCCCCGCGCAGACCCGCGGTGCCGAACTGGAGGGTCCCGCTGAACCGCTCCCCGAGTTCACCGACATCCCCGGCCTCGATGAGCTTGGCCAGCTCATCACGGGTCTCCGGGTCCGGGTCCTCGCCGAGCCAGGCCTGGGCCCGGGCGATGAGATCGTCGTGCACGGTCGCTCAACCTCCGTGAATAAATCAGCGCCGGTCTGCTTCACCCAGCCCGTCCGGCGTTTGAGGACGAGGCCCCTTCAGGGCCGATGGGGGTCTGGGGGCACAGCCCCCGGCAACGCGCCTACAGCCGACCGAGCACCTGAGTGAGCAGAGACCCCATCCGAGTAGCAGAGTCCCGACCCGCCTGAAGAACCTCTTCGTGATTCAGCGGCTCGCCGGTCATCCCCGCGGCAAGGTTCGTCACCAGGGAGATACCCAGCACCTCAGCCCCCGCCTCACGCGCAGCAATCGCTTCGAGGACCGTCGACATCCCCACCAGATCCGCCCCGATCACCCGAGCCATCCGGATCTCCGCCGGAGTCTCGTAGTGCGGCCCGGGGAACTGCGCGTACACGCCCTCCTCCAGACTCGGGTCGATCTCCTTGCACAGCGCCCGAAGCCGAGGCGAGTACAGATCGGTGAGGTCGACGAAGTTCGCGCCGACGATCGGAGAGGTCGCCGTCAGATTGATGTGGTCGCTGATCAGCACCGGCTGCCCAGGCCGCATCCCCTCACGCAGACCGCCACAGCCGTTGGTGAGGACGATCGTCTTGCTGCCCGCGGCCACCGCGGTCCGCACACCGTGCGCGACGGCGGCGACGCCACGGCCCTCGTAGTAGTGGGTACGGCCCAGGAAGACCAGGGCCCGCTTCGCGCCGATCTGGTACGAGCGGATCGTGCCGCCGTGTCCCTCCACCGCCGGCGGCGGGAAGCCGGGCAGCTCGGTGACCTGGAACTCGGCGTCGGGTGTGCCGAGGGCGTCCACGGCCGGCGCCCAGCCCGAGCCCATCACGAGGGCGACGTCGTGGGTCTCGGCGCCGGTCAGTTCGCGCAGGCGCGAGGCGGCGGCGTCAGCGGCGGCATAGGGGTCGCCCTGGATGTCGTCCGGAAGAAGAGATGCGTTCACGCGATGAGGGTAGCCGGTATCGGCCTACGCGCGTAGATGACAGAGCTCACGGGATTGCGATCGTTGTCTTGTCGTTTCCAACGAGACCTGTGAGGAGCGAATGAGTGGGAAGCTCTCAGCAGAGCGCTCGCTCGGCCCCCTCACATGGTTCAGCAGGGCCGCTTGCGCAGTTCCATCACGTAGTCGTGCGGCGCCCCCGCCGACTCCGCCGCGTCGGCCAGCTCCCCGAGGTAACGGGCCGACGGCAGTCCACCCTCGTACCCGTTGAGGACGTACACCCACGAGGGCTCCTCGCCCTCCAGCGTGTGCACCCGCACCCGCATCCGGCGGTAGATGCCGAGGCCGACGCCCTCCCACCGGTCCATGGACTCCTCGTCCGGCGGCGCGATGTCGTACAGCGCGACGAAGACCTGGCAGAGCGGGTCCTCGACCAGCGTCGCGAGCGCGCCCTCCCAGCCCATGTGCTCGCCCCCGAAGGTCAGCCGCCACCCGTTCAGCCAGCCCGTGGCGCGCATGGGCGAGTGGGGAGCGCGGCGGGTCATCAGCCGCGCGTCGAGGTTGCCGGCGTACGCGGCGTAGAGCGACATGCGTCGAGGGTACGGCAGCCGACACACGCCCCTCTCCGGTCCCGCGAGCCCCTCGGGTCGCCCCGGGGCGGTGGCACCTTGAAGCGTGCGGGACAATGGGGTACGTGACTCGGATCGTGATCATCGGTGGCGGACCCGGCGGATACGAAGCTGCCCTGGTAGCGGCGCAGCTCGGCGCGGAGGTGACCGTCGTCGACTGCGACGGACTGGGCGGGGCGTCGGTGCTGACCGACTGCGTGCCGTCCAAGACCCTCATCGCCACGGCGGAGGTGATGACCACCTTCGACTCCTCGTACGAAGAGCTCGGCATCATCGTCGCCGACGACACCCCACCGCTGGAGCAGGCGGCCCGGGTGGTCGGCGTCGACCTCGGCAAGGTGAACCGGCGTGTGAAGCGGCTCGCCCTCGCCCAGTCGCACGACATCACCGCCTCCGTCACCCGGGCCGGCGCCCGGGTCATGCGCGGCCGGGGCCGCCTCGAGGGCATGCAGGCCCTGGACGGCTCCCGCAAGGTCGTGGTCAGCACCGCCGACGGCAGCGAGGAGACCCTGACCGCCGACGCCGTGCTCATCGCGACCGGCGGCCACCCGCGCGAGCTGGACGACGCCCTGCCCGACGGCGAGCGCATCCTCAACTGGACCCAGGTCTACGACCTCACCGAGCTGCCCGAGGAACTCATCGTGGTCGGCTCCGGCGTCACCGGCGCCGAGTTCGCCGGCGCCTACCAGGCCCTCGGCTCCAAGGTGACCCTCGTCTCCTCCCGCGACCGCGTGCTGCCGGGCGAGGACCCGGACGCCGCCGCCGTCCTGGAGGACGTCTTCCGGCGCCGGGGCATGAACGTCATGGCCCGCTCCCGCGCCGCCGCCGCCAAGCGGGTCGGCGACCGGGTCGAGGTCACCCTCGCCGACGGCCGCGTCATCACCGGCTCCCACTGCCTGATGGCCGTCGGCGCCATCCCCAACAGCGCGGGCCTCGGTCTGGAGGAGGCCGGCGTGCGGGTGCGCGAGTCGGGCCACATCTGGACCGACAAGGTCTCCCGCACGACCGCTCCGGGCGTGTACGCCGCCGGTGACGTGACCGGTATCTTCGCGCTCGCGTCCGTGGCCGCCATGCAGGGCCGGATCGCCATGTACCACTTCCTCGGCGACGCGGTGGCCCCCCTCAACCTCAAGACGGTCTCCTCGAACGTCTTCACCGACCCCGAGATCGCCACCGTCGGCTACAGCCAGGCCGACGTCGACTCCGGCAAGATCGACGCCCGCGCGGTGAAGCTGCCGCTGCTGCGCAATCCGCGCGCCAAGATGCAGGGCATCCGGGACGGCTTCGTGAAGCTGTTCTGCCGCCCCGGCACCGGAATCGTGGTCGGCGGTGTCGTGGTCTCCCCGCGCGCCTCGGAACTGATCCATCCGATCTCGATCGCCGTCGACAACAATCTGACGGTCGAACAGATCGCGAACGCGTTCACCGTCTATCCGTCCCTTTCGGGGTCGATCGCAGAGGTGGCCCGACAGCTTCACACCCGGAAGGCGACGGGCGAGGCCTGACCGCCGAAACCGACTCCCCGCTGGTCACGGGGAGTTGTCGAGCATGCGTACGGCATAGTCGGCGCGGGTAGGCCTTATACCACTTCCCGTGCTTGTGTGCGAACAACTTCTGCTATTCGGCGCAAACTGCTGAAAGCAGACGGTCGTCCGCGTTACTGTCAGTTTCGTGTTCGCTGCAGAACGTCGCCAATTGATCCTCGAAATGGTGCGAGCGAACGGGGCCGTGTCGCTCCGTGAACTCGCCCGCGTCGTCCAGACCTCCGAAGTGACCGTACGGCGGGACGTGCGCGCACTGGAGGCAGAAGGACTCCTCGACCGCCGGCATGGCGGTGCGGTACTGCCGGGCGGGTTCACGCGGGAGTCCGGCTTTCCGCAGAAATCACATCTCGCGACCGCCGAGAAGACGGCCATCGCCGATCTCGCCGCGGGCTTCGTCGAAGAGGGCGAAGCCATCGTGGTCGGGGCGGGTACCACCACGCAGGAACTGGCACGCAGGCTCGCCCGGGTGCCAGGACTGACCGTCGTCACCAACTCCCTTCTGGTGGCCCAGGCGTTGGCCCATGCCAACCGGGTCGAGGTCGTCATGACCGGCGGCACCCTGCGTGGCTCCAACTACGCCCTCGTGGGCAGCGGCGCCGAACAGTCCCTCCAAGGACTGCGGGTGTCCCGTGCCTTCCTCTCCGGGAGCGGGCTCACCGCCGAGCGCGGGCTCTCCACGTCCAACATGCTGTCGGCGTCCGTCGACCGGGCGTTGGTGCAGGCCGCGGCGGAGGTCGTCGTGCTCGCCGATCACACGAAGCTCGGTTCGGACACGATGTTCCAGACGGTGCCTACGGATGTGATCACGCGGTTGGTGACCGACGAGCCGCCGGCCCATGACGACCGGGCGGGGGCGGAGTTGCAGGCGCTGGCCGATCAGGGCGTGCAGATCGCTGTCGCCGGGGCGGGGGCGGGGGCCTCCGGCGGTGGGGCGGGGAGTGATGCCGGGCCCCCGCGGGGGGCTCGCCGGGATGTGGCTCTGCCGGGGCCTCGCCGGCAGGGAACGGGGCTTCGGGCGGCGAATCTTGGTGAGACTTCGCCGGGGGCTGAGCGGGCTCGCGTTGCTGATATGCGGCGGCGATAGGTCGTATTGCGGCCGCGGGTCGGTGGGGGCTTGTCGCGCAGTTCCCCGCGCCCCTAAAGACAAAAAACTGGGGCGTTGCAGGTCAGTCTCTTTTCAAGCCCCGTAGCGTCAGATCCAGCAAACGGTCTGCCAGGTCTGTGTCCGTTGGAGATTCCTCCGCTGCCAATGCGATGGCGTGCGTCAGTTGGAGGAGGTCTGTGATGGTGATGTCCTCGCGGACCTTGCCTGCTTGCTGAGCCCGCGTCAGGAGGGCTTTGCCCGCCTGCTGGATCGGGTCGCTGCAACGGGACAGGGCCGATGTGTGGTCCGTCGTCACGGACATCAGGGCTCTGGACAGGCCTCGGTACTCGACGGCGTGGGTGACGATCTCTCGTAGCCAGGTGACCAGGGCCGTGCAGGGTTCGGGGGAGTTCTCCAGATCCCGGGCGCGGAGCAGCAGGTCGTTCACCGCGTCCTCGAAGACCGCGCTCAACAACGCGTGGCGGTTGGGGAAGTGGCGGTACAGCGTGCCGATGCCCACGCCTGCCCGGCGGGCCACGTGTTCCAGGGACGCGTCCGTGCCCTGGGCGGCGAAGGTGGCGCGGGCCTCGGTGAGGAGTCGCTCGTAGTTACGGCGGGCGTCGGCGCGCAGGCCTGCCGGGGGGTTGGCCGTCATGGGACTCACCTGCCCTTGTGCGAAGGCGCCCGGCAGAGCGGCCGTTGCCGTCTGCCGGGCGCCTGTCGATGCCGTACGACTCAGTCCTTGATCTCGCAGATCGCGGCGCCCGAAGTGATGGAGGCGCCGACCTCCGCGGACAGGCCCTTGATGGTGCCGGCCTTGTGCGCGTTGAGCGGCTGTTCCATCTTCATCGCTTCGAGTACGACGACCAGGTCGCCTTCCTTGACCTCCTGGCCCTCCTCGACCGCGATCTTGACGATCGTGCCCTGCATCGGGGAGGCGAGGGTGTCGCCGGAGGCCACGGGGCCGGACTTCTTGGCCGCGCGGCGCTTGGGGCGGGCGCCGGCGGCGAGGCCGGTGCGGGCCAGGGACATGCCCAGCGAAGACGGGAGGGAGACCTCCAGGCGCTTGCCGCCGACCTCGACGACGATCGTCTCGCGGTCCGGGTCCTCGTCCGTCTCCGTGTCGGCGGGGGCGGCGAAGGGCTTGATCTCGTTGACGAACTCGGTCTCGATCCAGCGGGTGTGGACCGTGAAGGGGTCCTGGCTGCCGGTGAGTTCGGGGGCGAAGGCCGGGTCCCTGACGACCGCGCGGTGGAACGGGATCGCCGTCGCCATGCCCTCGACCTGGAACTCGTCCAGGGCGCGGGCCGCGCGCTGGAGGGCCTGTTCGCGGGTGGCGCCGGTGACGATCAGCTTGGCCAGGAGCGAGTCCCAGGCCGGGCCGATGACCGAACCGGACTCGACGCCCGCGTCCAGGCGGACGCCCGGGCCCGAGGGCGGTGCGAAGGTCGTCACGGTGCCGGGGGCGGGCAGGAAGCCGCGGCCCGGGTCCTCGCCGTTGATGCGGAACTCGAAGGAGTGGCCGCGCAGTTCGGGATCGCCGTAGCCCAGTTCCTCGCCGTCGGCGATGCGGAACATCTCGCGGACGAGGTCGATGCCGGCGACCTCCTCGGTGACCGGGTGCTCCACCTGGAGGCGGGTGTTGACCTCCAGGAAGGAGATCGTGCCGTCCGTGCCGACCAGGAACTCCACGGTCCCGGCGCCGACATAGCCGGCCTCCTTGAGGATGGCCTTGGAGGAGGAGTACAGCTCGGCGACCTGGGCCTCGGAGAGGAAGGGCGCGGGGGCCTCCTCGACCAGCTTCTGGTGCCGGCGCTGCAGCGAGCAGTCGCGGGTGGAGACGACGACCACGTTGCCGTGGGAGTCGGCCAGGCACTGGGTCTCCACGTGCCGGGGCTTGTCGAGGTAGCGCTCGACGAAGCACTCGCCCCGGCCGAAGGCCGCGACGGCCTCGCGGACGGCCGAGTCGTAGAGCTCGGGGACCTCTTCGAGGGTGCGGGCGACCTTGAGGCCGCGGCCGCCGCCACCGAAGGCGGCCTTGATGGCGATCGGCAGGCCGTGCTCCTCGGCGAAGGCGACGACCTCGTCCGAGCCGGAGACCGGGTCGGGCGTGCCGGCCACCAGCGGGGCACCGGCGCGCTGCGCGATGTGCCGGGCGGCGACCTTGTCACCGAGGTCGCGGATGGCCTGCGGGGGCGGGCCGATCCAGATCAGGTTCGCGTCCAGGACCGCCTGGGCGAACTCCGCGTTCTCGGAGAGGAAGCCGTAGCCGGGGTGGACGGCGTCGGCGCCGGACTCGCGGGCCGCGTTCAGGACCTTCTCGATGTCGAGGTAGCTGGTCGCCGGGGTGTCACCGCCCAGGGCGAACGCCTCATCCGCGGCGCGGACATGCAGAGCGTCCCGGTCCGGGTCGGCGTATACGGCCACGCTCGCGATCCCGGCGTCCCGACAGGCCCGGGCCACGCGGACAGCGATTTCGCCACGGTTGGCGATGAGCACCTTGCGCACGATTGAGGCTCCCTCCTTGAAACAAGCCGAGTTTAGGGACTGCCGACACGGCACTTCGACCCGTCCCGGGTGGTGAGCTTGCCCACACGGAGCGTGATGCGAGGCGTGCCCGACCCATGAAATCCCTTGTCGCACCTCGGTACGCAGGACCTCTCGGGGAAACCCTAGCCCGCCTCTGTGGTCAAGGTCTCTGTCATCACGTGCTGCGGCCCACGTCGTTTCTTTGTGGAGTCCCTACGAATGGCCCAATGATTCTTTGCGGTCCGCAGAACCCTTGTCCCCGGGTTTACCCGTTAGTAGCGTTCGCGATGTATCGAACGTACTTGGGGTAACGAGGGTCGGCTCGGAAGTGGGTGGGGACCGGTGATACGCAGGCCGGTGGCATGGATCGTGGCGGTCGTGCTGTTCGTGGAGGCCTTCGGCGTCGCCGCGCTGAACTGGTTCCTCGGCATCGTCGTCGACCGGCAGGACATGTCCCTGGCCGGCCTCGACTCGGACACGATGGCCGTGTCCTCGAAGGTCGGCGGGATCGTCTTCGGGCTCTACTACGCGCTGTGCGGAGTGGTCGCCCTGCTGGTGGCCCTGCGCAACCGGCCGCCGGCCGGCCTCGGCCGCGTCCTGCTGATCAGCGCGGCCGTCGTGCACGGGCTGCTCGCCGCGTTCGTCTGGGGCCTGGTGGGCTGGCCGGCGTTCCTGTTCATGATCCTCGTACTCGCGCTCATCGTGCTGCTGCTGATGACCTACGACGGCCGGCCGGAGCCCGTCCGCGAGGAGCCGCAGGACGCCAAGGGCGGCGACGGACCCAAGATCACGCCTCCGCCGGCGCCCACAACTCCGTGATGCCGACGCCCAGTTCGGCCAGCAGTCGGCGAACGAGCGGCAGGCTGAGGCCGATCACGTTGCCGTGGTCGCCCTCGATGCCCTCGATGAACGGCGCGCTGCGGCCGTCGAGCGTGAACGCCCCGGCGACGTAGAGGGGTTCGCCCGTGGCGACGTACGCGGCGATCTCCTCGTCGGTGGGCTCGCCGAAGCGGACGACGGTGGACGCCGTCGCCGACACGTACCGCTTGTTGCCGTCCGAGGTGTCCCAGACGCAGTGACCGGTCTGGAGCGTGCCCGCCCGGCCGCGCATCGCCTTCCAACGGGCCGTCGCCTCCTCGGCGTCGGCCGGCTTGCCCAGCGCCTCGCCGTCCAGGTCCAGCACCGAGTCGCAGCCGATCACCAGGGCGCCGTGGACCTCCGGTCGGGCGGCGACGACGGAGGCCTTGGCCTCGGCGAGGGCGAGCGCGAGGTCGGCGGGGGTGGGGGCGGTGACGGCGTCCTCGTCCACACCGCTGACGATCACCTCCGGTGCCAGGCCCGCTTGGCGGAGGAGGTTGAGGCGGGCCGGGGACTGGGAGGCGAGGACGAGTCGTCTGCGCGGCTGTGCGGTCATGCGGTCAGATTAGCCGCCGGTCGCTAGCGCAGGCCCAGCACGATCATGGCGATGATCATGGCCACGGCCAGGAAGAGGCCGAGCCGCCTGAGGGTCTCCTGCATGGTGCGGAGTTCGTCAGGCGGCTCATTCTTCGGATCGGACCACAGCATGTCACTAGCGTGTGGCTTGGCGGGGGGCCTGCGCCTGAGTACGGGTACTTAATTGGTGCCCTGAGTTGTCCCTCTGTGCGCGGTTCCCCGCGCCCCTGGCCTCGTTCCAGTCAGCTTGGCCAGTATGTGCGGGTCCATGCCGTGGGCCCGGGCTGCGGGAGGCGGTGGGTCGCGATCCTTGATGGGTCGGACCAGGCTGCCCTTGGGGGCTCCTCGTCGCCGCTCGGTGCCGCTTCCGCCGCCACCGCGCGTGCTCGGACCACCGCGAGGGCGGCGGCCAGCTCCTCCGGGGTCGGATTGCCCCGTACGACCTTGATGTTCATGGCGGCTCCCGGGCGGGCTAGAGGGGGATGTTGCCGTGCTTCTTGGGGGGCAGGGACTCGCGCTTGGTGCGGAGCTGGCGCAGGCCGCGGACGATGTGGCCGCGGGTGTCGGAGGGCATGACGACGGCGTCGATGTAGCCGCGCTCGGCCGCGATGTAGGGGTTGAGGAGGGCGTCCTCGTACTCCTGGATCAGGCGGGCGCGGGTGGCCTCCAGGTCGCCGTTGGTCTCGGCCTCGGCGATGGTGCGCCGGTGCAGGATGTTGACCGCGCCCTGGGCGCCCATGACGGCGATCTGGGCGGTGGGCCAGGCGAGGTTGAGGTCGGCGCCGAGGTGCTTGGAGCCCATGACGTCGTAGGCACCGCCGAAGGCCTTGCGGGTGATGACGGTGATCAGGGGGACCGTCGCCTCGGCGTAGGCGTAGATCAGTTTGGCGCCTCGGCGGATGATGCCGTCGTGCTCCTGGTCGACGCCGGGGAGGAAGCCGGGGACGTCGACGAAGGTGAGGACCGGGACGTTGAAGGCGTCGCAGGTGCGTACGAAGCGGGCGGCCTTCTCGGACGCGGTGATGTCGAGGCAACCGGCGTACTGCATCGGCTGGTTGGCGACGATCCCGACCGGCCGGCCCTCGACCCGGCCGAAGCCGGTGAGGATGTTCGGCGCGTACAGGGCCTGTGTCTCGAAGAACTCGGCGTCGTCCAGGACGTGTTCGATCACCGTGTGCATGTCGTACGGCTGGTTCGCGCTGTCCGGTACGAGGGTGTCCAGCTCCAGGTCCTCGTCCGTGACGGTGAGATCGGCCTCCTCGGGGAAGACCGGGGCCTCGGAGAGGTTGTTGGACGGCAGGTACGACAGCAGCTGCTTGACGTACTCGATCGCGTCCTTCTCGTCGCCGGCCATGTGATGGGCCACGCCGGACACCGAGTTGTGGGTGCGGGCGCCGCCCAGTTCCTCGAAGCCGACGTCCTCGCCGGTGACCGTCTTGATGACGTCGGGTCCGGTGATGAACATGTGCGAGGTCTGGTCGACCATGACCGTGAAGTCGGTGATCGCGGGGGAGTAGACCGCGCCGCCCGCGCACGGGCCGACGACCAGGGAGATCTGCGGGATCACGCCGGAGGCGTGGGTGTTGCGGCGGAAGATCTCGCCGTAGGCGCCGAGGGAGGCGACGCCCTCCTGGATGCGGGCGCCGCCCGAGTCGTTGATGCCGATGACCGGACAGCCGGTCTTCAGCGCGAAGTCCATGACCTTGACGATCTTCTGGCCGTAGACCTCGCCGAGGGCGCCGCCGAAGACGGTGAAGTCCTGGGAGAAGACGGCGACCGGGCGGCCGTCGACCGTGCCGTAGCCGGTCACCACGCCGTCCCCGTAAGGGCGGTTGTGCTCCAGGCCGAAGTTGGTGGAGTGGTGGCGGGCGAACTCGTCGAGCTCGGTGAAGGTGCCCTCGTCGAGCAGCAGCTCGATCCGCTCACGGGCCGTCAACTTGCCCTTGGCGTGCTGCTTCTCGACGGCGCGAGCGGAGCCGGCGTGCGTCGCCTCGTCGATCCGGCGCTGGAGATCCGCGAGTTTGCCCGCGGTGGTGTGGATGTCGATCCCAGGGGTCCCTTGGGCTCCTTGGGTCTCTTGGATCTCGTGGCGCTCTTCCGGCTCGGACATCGGGATCGCGGCTCCCTGCCTGCTCAAAAGGGGGGACGGTTACTCATCCGTAGCGTAGTGGTGTGCCTACCAATCGGCAGTGCGGCGTTTGCCACACCTAGGGTGGCTTGCATGACGCCGCGTGATGCCTCAGACGACAGCCGCTGGTCCGACCTCGAACGGCCGCCGCTCAACGCCGTCGCGCTGCGGCGCGGGCTGGTGCGGGAGGGCGGGCTGTGGCGCGATGTGACGGTGGTGCGCAGCACCGGCTCCACCAACTCCGACCTGGTCGCCCTGGCCGGGTCGGGCAAGGCGGACGAGGGCTCGGTCCTGGTCGCCGAGGAGCAGACCGCGGGCCGCGGCCGGCTCGACCGGCAGTGGACGGCACCGGCCCGCTCCGGCCTCTTCTTCTCCGTCCTGCTGCGGCCCGCCGAGGTCCCCGTGACCCGCTGGGGCTGGCTGCCCCTGCTCACCGGCGTCGCCGTGGCCACGGGCCTGTCCCGCTCCGCCGGCGTCGACACCGCCCTCAAGTGGCCCAACGACCTCCTGGTGACGATCGCCGGCGAGGAACGCAAGGCCGGCGGCATCCTCGCGGAGCGCGCGCGCGACGACGCGGTGGTCGTCGGCGTGGGCATCAACGTCACCCTGCGGGAGAACGAGCTGCCGGTCCCGCAGGCCGGTTCGCTGGCGCTGGCCGGAGCGGTGACCACGGACCGCGACCCGCTGCTGCGGGCCGTCCTGCGCTCCCTGGAGGAGTGGTACGGCCGCTGGCGCGCGGCCGGCGGCGACCCGACGGCGAGCGGTCTGCAGGAGACGTACGCGGCGGGCTGCGCCACGCTCGGCCGGGTCGTACGGGCCGAACTCCCCGGCGACCGGTCCGTCACCGGCGAGGCGGTCGCCATCGACGGCGACGGACGCCTGGTCCTCGCGACGGGGGAGGGAGTGCAGGAGCCGGTGGGGGCGGGGGACATCGTGCACCTGCGCCCGGCGTGAGGGTTTTGTCCTTCAGTGGTCGCACAACCCTCCGTTCCGCGGAGTGAGCTACGGCACAGCTGTCGTAGAGTTATGGCCGGTCGATACCTGACCGCGGCAGATCGGAAGGGCAGCAGGCGTGACCGTCGACGACACGGGCTCCGGCGCGGGCGCGGACGGCCGGGTTGACCCGCCCGACAACCCCGGCGACCCCACAGAGAATCCCGGTGAGGACCCGCTCGCACTGCGTCTCGAAGGGCTCATCCTCGGCGCGGAGCGGCGCTACACCCCCTTCCAGGCGGCGCGCAGCGCGGGCGTCTCCATGGAGCTGGCCTCGCGTTTCTGGCGGGCGATGGGCTTCGCGGACATCGGTCAGGCCAAGGCGCTCACCGAGGCGGACGTGCTGGCCCTGCGCCGGCTCGCCGGTCTGGTGGAGGCGGGCCTGCTCAGCGAGGCGATGGCGGTGCAGGTGGCCCGGTCCACCGGGCAGACCACCGCCCGGCTGGCCGAGTGGCAGATCGACAGTTTTCTGGAGGGTCTGACCGAGCCGCCCGAGCCGGGCATGACGCGCACCGAGGTGACGTACCCCCTCATCGAGCTGCTGCTGCCCGAGCTGGAGGAGTTCCTCGTCTACGTCTGGCGGCGCCAGCTCGCCGCCGCGACCGGCCGGGTCGTACAGGCGGCCGACGACGAGGAGATGGTGGACCGGCGGCTCGCGGTCGGGTTCGCCGACCTGGTCGGCTTCACGCGGCTGACCCGGCGGATGGAGGAGGAGGAGCTCGGCGAACTCGTCGAGGCCTTCGAGACGACCGCCGCCGACCTGGTGGCAGCGCACGGCGGACGGCTCATCAAGACGCTCGGCGACGAGGTGCTGTACGCGGCGGACGACGCCGGGATCGCCGCGGAGATCGCGCTGCGGCTGATCGAGACGATGGCGAACGACGAGACGATGCCCGAGCTGCGGGTCGGCATCGCCTTCGGCACGGTGACCACCCGTATGGGCGATGTGTTCGGTACGACGGTGAACCTGGCCTCGCGGCTGACGTCGATAGCTCCTCGGGACGCGGTGCTGGTCGACAGCGCCTTCGCGGAGGAGCTGATCCGCAGCGGCGAGTCGCCCGCCTCGGAGGCGGAGGCCGCCGAGGCCGCGGCCACCGCCGAGAAGGAGGGCGAGGAGCCGCCGACCTACCGGTTCGCGCTCCAGCCGATGTGGCAGCGCCCGGTGCGCGGCCTGGGCGTGGTCGAACCCTGGCTGCTGACGCGGCGGGCCGGGACGGCGTAACCCCGTTTCTCGGTGCCGGCCCTTTCCGTGGGCCGGCTGGTCAGTGCTGCAGCAGGCCCACGCACACGCCGACGATCGGCACGCACAGGCCGGGGTCGCGCGTCGGCTGCGGGGCCGGCTGCGGTGCGGCCGTGTGGGTCGGGGCCGGCGCCGGAGCCCGGGTCGCGGTCGGCGTCGGCTGCGGTGCGGGAGCGGTCGTCGCGGGCGCCGGAGCCCTGGGCGCGGTCGTCGGCGCGTTGGGCGCCTCCGGGATCGTCGTGGGGCCCGGGGTGAGGCCTGCTCCCGGCCGGGCGGTCGGTGAGGTCGTGGCCGTCGGCACCGGGACGCCCGTGGGCGTGGCGCTCTCCTCGCCCATCACGGAGGTCGCCGACGGGACGGGGCTCGCCGCGAGCGTCGCGGCGGCGTTCGTCGCCCGGTCGGTCCCGATGTCGGGGAGCTGCTGGCCCGGCTCCGCCTCGGCCGCGCCGATCCCGCCGACGCCCGACTCGGGCGCGAGCCGGACCAGGCTCAGCACACCGGCCGCGAGCGCGATGCCGCCCGCCGCGAAGAGCACCTTGCGGGGGCGTGGCCTGCGGTGCCGCCCGGTGGAGCCGAAGAGACGCGGACCGAGGGCGGGGCTGCCGCCCACCGTGTCCCCGTCGCCCGTCTCCCCGCTGCCCGTCTCCCTGCCCGCCCTGACCTCGGTGTCCGTCATCGCGATCCCTCCCCGCTGCCCTCGCGCCCCCGGTGCGCCGTGGCGGACGCACGTTATGCGCTGCCGTGGGCGGTGCGACGGGAGTTGGGCGGCTTGTCACTCGAACGGGGAGTCGGCCCCGGAGCGCCCCGAAGCACGCCCGGGAGCCGGACGCGAACCGGCACGGGACGCTCGGCCTTCCCCCGCCCCCGCGCGCCTGCGATGATCGGGACCGGAGCTGTTGTTAACCCGCGTTAACCGGAGGGTGTCATGAGCGAGGAGCGGTTCGGGGAGTTCGTACTGGTACGGCGGCACGAGGACGGACATGTCGCCGAACTCGTCCTGGACCGGCCCAAGGCCATGAACGCCGTGTCGAGGGAGATGGCCCGCTCGATCGCCGCGGGCTGCGCCGCGCTCAGCGCCGACCAGGACGTACGCGCGGTCGTGGTGACCTCGACGCACGAGCGGGCGTTCTGCGTCGGCGCGGACCTCAAGGAGCGGAACTCGTTCACGGACGCCGACATGCTGCGTCAGCGCCCCGGCTCGCGGGCCGCCTACACGGGCGTACTGGACCTACCCGTCCCGGCCCTCGCCGCCGTGCACGGCTTCGCGCTGGGCGGCGGGTTCGAGCTGGCCCTGTCGTGCGACCTGATCGTGGCCGACCGGACGGCGGTGGTGGGGCTGCCGGAGGTGTCGGTCGGGGTGATCCCGGGCGGGGGCGGTACGCAGTTGCTGCCACGGCGGGTCGGGGCCGCGCGGGCGGCCGAGCTGATCTTCACGGCGCGGCGGCTGGAGGCCGCGGAGGCGCGGGAGTTGGGGCTCGTCGACGAGCTGGTGGAGGCGGGGCAGGACCGCGAGGCGGCGCTGGCGCTGGCGGCCCGTATCGCCGCCAACTCGCCCGTCGGCCTACGCGCGGCCAAGCGTGCGCTGCGCCTGGGGCACGGGCTCGATCTGCGGGCGGGCCTCGAGGTCGAGGACGCGGCCTGGCGGGCGGTGGCGTTCTCGGGGGACCGGGCGGAGGGGGTCGCGGCCTTCAACGAGAAGCGGAAGCCGCAGTGGCCGGGGGAGTAGTGCGGTGGTTCGGCGGCGGCCCGGGTGCCGGGCGACCCCGTGACCGGAGGTCCGGGTGCGGGGCGGCCCGTTGACCGACGGCCACTCACCCCACCGCCGCACCAGAGTCACATAACCACTCAAACCTCCCTAGCCTGGGGTAATGGGTGAGGACAACCGGCTCACGGCCGTCGTGGCGTTGGCGCAGGGCATGGCCGCGGCCCACGGCTCGCGTGAGGCGTGGCGGGCGGCGGCGGCCGGGGCGTGCCGGGCGCTCGGCGGGAGCTTCGCCGCGCTGTCGGTGTGGGAGCGCGAGCGCAGCCGGCTGCGGGTCCTGGTCAACGTGGGGGAGCGGGCCGAGGACGAGGACGAGTTCCCGGACGAGGAGTCGTACCCGGTCCACCAGTTCCCCGAGATCACCGAGTTCCTGCACGAGCGGTGGGCGGGCGGCGGCGAGCCCAACGCCTGGGTGGAGACGGCCGAGGGCCCGGCCGCCGGGGGCCGTCCCGGTTACGTCCATCAGCGCGTCGCCGCCCTGCGCCGCCGGGGTCGCGGCTCCTGTGTCGTCGCGCCGATCGTGCTGCACGGGCGGGCCTGGGGCGAGCTGTACGTGGCCCGGCCGGCCGGCGCCCCCGTCTTCGCGCGGGCCGACGCCGACTTCGCGACCGTCCTGGCCTCCGTGGTGGCCGCCGGGATCGCGCAGACCGAGCGTCTCGAGGAGGCGCGCAGGCTCGCCTTCACCGACGCTCTCACCGGGCTCGCCAACCGCCGTGCCGTCGATCTGCGGCTGGACGAGGCCGTCGAGCGGCACCGCGCCGACGGGACCGTCGTCAGCCTCGTCGTCTGCGACCTGAACGGCCTCAAGCGCGTCAACGACACCCAGGGGCACGCGGTGGGCGACCGGCTCCTGGAGCGCTTCGGGTCCGTCCTCTCCCTGTGCGGGGCGATGTTGCCCGACGCGCTCGCGGCCCGGCTGGGCGGGGACGAGTTCTGTCTGCTCGCGGTCGGCCCGGCCGCCGACGACGTGGTCGAGGCGGCCCGTGAACTCTGCCGCCGTGCCGCCGAGTTGGAGCTGGGCGACGGGGTGGCGTGCGGGGTCGCGTCCACCGCGGACCCGATCGGGCCCGTCCGCTCGGCCCGCCGGCTCTTCCGGCTCGCGGACGCCGCCCAGTACCGGGCGAAGGCGCTGCGCGCGGACCGGCCGGTGGTGGCGGGGCGGGAGGGTGTCGACGACCCGGTCGTGCGGCTGGCCGACACCCCCGCGCCGTCGGCTCCGGCGGAGCGGCGCCGGTTCCGGGGCAGGCACACCTGATGGGCGCGGGTCTTCCTGATGGGCACGGGTCTTCCTGATGGACGCCGGTCTCCGCAAGCCCCGAACCGTGTAAGGGTCGTAACCCCGACCCAGTAGTGACATCTCCGTCTTCACTGCGTACGCTCCTGAATATGGATATGCACACTGTGGTGGTGGGGACGTCGGGGGTCACCGCGTCCGACGTTCTCGCCGTGGCGCGCGACGGCGCCCGGGTCGAACTCTCCGCGGAGGCGGTGACGGCCCTCGCCGCGGCCCGCGCGATCGTGGACACGCTGGCGGCCAAGCCCGAGCCCGTCTACGGCGTCAGCACCGGCTTCGGCGCCCTGGCGACCCGGCACATCAGCCCCGAGCTCCGCGCCCAGCTGCAGCGCAACATCGTCCGCTCGCACGCGGCCGGCATGGGCCCGCGGGTCGAGCGCGAAGTCGTACGGGCGCTGATGTTCCTGCGGCTCAAGACCGTCTGTTCCGGACACACCGGCGTCCGCCCCGAGGTCGCGCAGACCATGGCCGACGTGCTGAACGCCGGAATCACCCCGGTCGTGCACGAGTTCGGCTCCCTCGGCTGCTCCGGCGACCTCGCCCCGCTCTCGCACTGCGCGCTGACGCTGATGGGCGAGGGCGACGCGGAGGGCCCCGACGGGGTCGTACGGCCGGCCGGCGAGCTGCTCGCCGAGCACGGCATCGCCCCCGTCGAACTGCGCGAGAAGGAGGGCCTCGCCCTTCTCAACGGCACCGACGGCATGCTCGGCATGCTGGTCATGGCCCTCGCCGACCTGGACCGCCTCTACAAGTCGGCCGACATCACCGCGGCCCTCTCCCTGGAGGCCCTGCTCGGCACCGACAAGGTGCTCGCCCCCGAACTGCACGCCATCCGCCCGCACCCGGGCCAGGGCGCCAGCGCCGCCAACATGCTGGCCGTGCTGAAGGGTTCGGAGCTCACCGGCCACCACCAGGACGACGCCCCGCGCGTCCAGGACGCCTACTCGGTGCGCTGCGCCCCGCAGGTCGCCGGCGCCGGCCGGGACACCCTGGCGCACGCCCGCCTGGTCGCCGAGCGGGAGTTGGCCTCTGCCGTCGACAACCCCGTTGTGCTGCCCGACGGTCGGGTCGAGTCCAACGGCAACTTCCATGGCGCGCCGGTCGCTTACGTCCTCGACTTCCTCGCCATCGCCGTCGCGGACCTCGCCTCCATCGCCGAGCGCCGCACCGACCGGCTGCTCGACAAGAACCGCAGCCACGGTCTGCCGCCGTTCCTCGCCGACGACGCCGGCGTCGACTCGGGCCTGATGATCGCCCAGTACACGCAGGCCGCGCTGGTCAGCGAGTTGAAGCGGCTGGCCGTACCGGCGTCCGCGGACTCGATCCCGTCCTCCGCGATGCAGGAGGACCACGTGTCCATGGGCTGGTCGGCGGCCCGCAAGCTGCGCACCGCCGTCGACAACCTCGCGCGCGTGCTCGCCGTCGAGCTCTACGCCGCCTCCCGCGCGGTCGAGCTGCGCGAGGGTCTGACCCCCGCGCCCGCCTCGCGTGCCGTCATCGACGCCGCGCGGGCCGCCGGTGTCCAGGGGCCGGGCCCCGACCGGTTCCTGTCGCCGGACCTGGCCGCCGCGGACGTGTTCGTGCGCGAGGGAGCACTGGTGGCCGCGGCGGAGACGGTCACCGGACCGCTGCAGTAGCGGATTTCGCCTGTGGAACCCGGGGCCCGTTCGTCGTCGAACGGGCCCCGGAGCGGTGCTACTTGAGCTTGGCCGCCTGGGCCTTGATCAGCTCCGCCGGGATGTCGTACGTGACCTTCTCGCCGGCCATCGCCGCCAGGCTGAGCGAGTAGTACGCGGCGACCGTCGAGCCGTGCCGCACGACCTCGCCGTGCACCGTGGTCATGTCGCCCTCGACCGGTCCCGACACCGCGAAGGCGATCGACTCGTCACCGGTGCCGGAGGCCTTCTCGGCGACGACCTTCGTGAACTTCTGGGTGTCCTCGCCCGGCGCCGAGACCGAGAACCCGCTCGCGCAGCCGGAGACCGCGTCCGACACGGACTTCAGCGTCTCCTGGGCGCCCTCGCCGTCGTACGAGGAGAGCGAGACGATCGACATCGTCGAGTCGAGGATGTCCTGGAGGTTGTCCATGGTGGCGTCCAGGTCCTCGTCGGAGGTGCCCGTCGGCGTCGGCTCGGTGCTCTTCTCGGTGGCCATCCGGTTCACGTACGCGCTCTCGTCCGCGCCCGGCGCGAAACCCGTGAGGACGTAGGCGAGCGGCGCGCACTTGGCGTCGACGACCTTCACCTTGTCCTTGGACTCGGCGAACTTGCCCCCGGTGTCCGCGGATTGGACGTCGAACCCGTCCAGATCGCCCTTGGCGATGATCAGCTTCCCCAACTCGGCCGCGCTGAGCGCCTTGGCGGCCGTCGTCGACGAGGAGTCCTTGTCCGCCGAGGAGCTGTCGCTCCCGCTGTCCTTGGATTCCCCGCCGCACCCCGTGATGAGGGCGAGCGACAGCGCTGCCGCCGTCGCGGTGGCGCCTATGCGCACCCTCGATGATCTCTTCATGAGCGGACTATGAAGTCCTGGTCAAGGAAACGTCAAGCGGGTTAGAACCCGAGCCGTTCGCGACGCACCGAGTAGACGACGAACCCGGCACCCAGCGTGAGGAACAGGGTCCCGCCGACGACGTACGGAGTCGTGTCGAAGCTGCCCGTGTCGGCCAGCCGGGTCTCGCTCCCGACCGCCTCGTCGGACGCCGGGTCGGTGTGCGCGGAGGTCTGGTCCGCGGTCTGCTCCGAGGTCTGCGAAGTGGCCCTGGCCTGCGTCGTCGCGGTCGCCGATGGCTGGTCTCTGACCGGGGTGTCCTGAGTCGCGTTGGCGGACGGGACGAACCACAGGGCACCCAGCAGGGTCCCCGCGGCGGTGGCGGTCAGCAACGGACGGCGAACGGATGACACGGAATATCGATCCCCTTGTGGCGCTGGCGAATTGGCCGTGTGGGCCGATGTTAGTGAAAGGAGCGGGTCACGGGAAAGTCACGGGAGCTGTGGGCCTTACGCTCCCGGCATGAGCCTTGAAGAGACCTCACGATTTGTACGGCTTCGCGTGGAACTCGTCCTCGAAGTCGACGACGCGGACGCCGTGACGAAGGCCGCACTGCGCCGGATCGCCGCGGAGGACGATATGCCGGCCGATGAGCGGGTACACGCCGAGGACGCTGTGACGGAAGACACCGCCGAGGCGCTCGCGTATCTGGTCGATCCGTTCGACCTGGTCAGCGAGGTGCCCGGGGTCGAACTCGCGCAGGCCTCCTGGTCGAGCGAGCCGATCGACTACGACCCCGATTCGCCGGATTGGGATCTGGACGAGGATGATGACGAAGGAGACGGTGACGGGGCGCGGGACGCCTCCTGATGTGACTTGGGGAACAGGTGACCCCGGGTGGCAACCGCCGGCCGGGGTTCCGTCGTCTCAGTAGGGCACGGACCGAGATCCGCACCACTGGCCCCGGTGGACGTGGCACGCCCCACACGTAACCGGAATGTGGAACGGGGTGAACCGGTCGTAGCGTTGAAGTTCTGTGGCGGGGACGTTCGTGCCAACGGGGACTCTCGGGGTTTTGGGGATATCGGCAGCGATGGAGAAGCGTGTGATGACGGACAGTAAGCGGCGCAGGGGCCTCTCGGTCGCGGCCGCACTGCTCGGCGGTGTGCTGGTGCTCTCGGCGTGTTCCAGCGGCGGTGACGACGACGCCTCCAGTGGGAGCAGCGAGTCCTCGCAGGCCAAGGCGGACGAGGCGGCGGCCAAGAAGACGTCCGTGGCCGACATCAAGATCACGCCCAAGGACGGCTCGGACAACGCGTCGATCAACAACTCGGCCGCGGTGACCGTCAGCAAGGGCACGCTCACGACCGTGTCGATGACGACGGCCGACGGCGCGAAGGTCGCCGGCGAGCTGTCGGCCGACAAGACCAGCTGGAAGCCGACCACCCAGCTGGAGCGCTCGACCACCTACAAGCTGGCCGCCGCCGCGAAGGACTCGGACGGCCGCGTCGCCCACGAGAACGCCTCGTTCACCACGGTCTCCCCGGCCAACAGCTTCATAGGGAACTTCACGCCGGAGGACGGCTCGACCGTCGGTGTGGGCATGCCGGTGTCGATCAACTTCGACAAGGCGATCACCGAGAAGGCCGCGGTCCAGAAGGCCATCACGGTCTCCTCCAGCAGCGGCCAGGAGGTCGTGGGGCACTGGTTCAACGCCAACCGCATCGACTTCCGCCCCGACAAGTACTGGACCGAGAACTCCACCGTCACGCTGAAGCTCGCGCTCGACGGCGTCGAGGGCGCGTCCGGTGTCTACGGTGTGCAGCAGAAGACGGTGACCTTCAAGATCGGCCGTAACCAGGTCAGTTACGTCGACGCGAAGACCAAGCAGATGAAGATCACGCACAACGGCGCGACGATCAAGACCATCCCGATCTCGGCCGGTTCGCCGGAGAACAAGACCTACGAAGGCATCATGGTGATGTCGGAGAAGTTCAAGGAGACGCGCATGAACGGCGCGACCGTGGGCTTCACCGACGACGACGGCAAGGGCGAGTACGACATCAAGGACGTGCCCCACGCCATCCGCCTCACCAACTCCGGCACCTTCGTGCACGGCAACTACTGGGGCGCCAAGTCCGTCTTCGGCAGCGTCAACACCAGCCACGGCTGCGTGGGCCTGTCCGACACCAAGGGCGCCAACGACACGGGTACGGCGGGCTACTGGTTCTACACCCACTCCATCGTCGGCGACGTGGTGGTGGTCCAGAACACCGGCGACAAGACGGTCTCCCCGGACAACGGCCTGAACGGCTGGAACCTGAGCTGGGCGGACTGGAAGGCCGGTTCGGCGGTCTGATCCGACCGATTGTTGACTCGCGCTTGACTGAAGGCGGTTGCTCTGCGGAGCGGCCGCCTTCAGTGTTCTCCTGTTGCGGATCTTCGACTTCGAGGCGGGAATCAATGGGGCGGGAAATGCGGGCGGTTCGGCGTTCTGCCGGGACGGAAACGATGCTGGACGTGCTGTTGCGCTGGGCGTGGATCCGGCGCCGTACATCCGCGCAGGACATCGCGGACCTCCGGGACGGGCAGGTCCTCCAGATCGCGGCGTTCACGCGCAGCATCGGCGGAGCGGCCATGGTCTCGGTGGGAAAGGGCAAGCAGATCGCGCGGACCAGGTCGGGGCAGCTGCGCCTCGCCGTCGGTGAGGACCCGGTCTGGAACGACCGGCGGGGCAGCGGGAGCGCGACACTGAGACCGCCCTTCCGGCTCAAGGCCACCGGCGAGAAGGTGCCGATGGCGCCGAAGTTCGACCGCTACGAACTCGCCACGGCCGACGGGACGTACGACGTGGCGGTTCCGAAGAAGGACAGCGATTTGGTGCGGTATGTCTTCGACTCGGCGCGCGGTAGCGACGAGACGTCTCCCTGACAGCCCCGCCCCGGCCCGCACTTGGGCCGTCGACAGCCTTCTCATCGTTCTCTTATGTCGGCCTTATCCAGTCATCACGCGCTGTACCTAGCTTGCGGCCATGTTCTTCACCTACCTGAGGCGCGAACTGCGCCGCCGCAGAAAGGCGGCCCTCGTCGTCGCCTCCGGGCTCGCGCTGGGTATCGCGCTCGTCATCGTGGTCAACTCCGTGTCCTCCGGCATGGGGAAGGCGCAGGACAAGGTCCTTCAGTCGCTGTACGGCCTCGGTACGGACATGACGGTCACCAAGGCCGCCGCCGCCTCCACGAGCACCACGGACCGGCCGCGCTTCAACTTCGACGCGCAGGCCGACGGTTCCGACTCCGAGCAGAGCAGTGACCGCGTGATGGTGCAGGGCTTCCAGACCCTGGCGAACACGACGGTCTCCAAGGTCGGTTCGCAGAGCGGTGTCTCCGACGCCGTCGGCGGCCTGAGCCTCCAAGTCATCAAGGTCAACGGGCAGTTCACCCGCGGCCAGTTCCAGCAACAGGGCGGCGGCGGTCAGAACGGTGGCGGTCAGAACGGTGGCGGCGGCGGTCAGCCGCAGGGCGAGGTCCAGGGCGGTGGCGCCAACTTCGACGTCAACAGCTACTCCGTCTACGGCGCCGACGTCACCAAGCCGGCCCTCGGCCCGCTGACCTCGTCGAAGATCACCAGCGGCCGTACCTTCAAGACGACGGAGACCAACTCCAAGGTCGTCGTCGTCGACTCGGCCTACGCCAAGGAGAAGAAGTACAAGGTCGGCTCCACGATCACCATCAAGAAGGTCAAGTTCAAGGTGATCGGCATCGCCACCGCCGACAGCGGCGACTCGGCGGCCAACCTGTACATCCCGCTCACGCAGGCGCAGACGCTCAGTGACTCGAAGAACAAGGTCACCACGATCTACGTCAAGGCGACCGACTCCCAGCAGATCAGCTCGGTCAAGTCGACGATCCAGAAGAACGTCTCGGGTACGACGGTCACCACCTCCGCCGACCTCGCGGACACCGTCTCCGGCTCCCTCTCCACCGCCTCCTCCCTCGCCACCAGCGTCGGCAAGTGGCTGTCGATCGCGGTCCTGATCGCGGCGTTCCTGGTCGCCGGTCTCCTCACCTCCTCCGCCGTCTCCCGCCGCGTCCGCGAGTTCGGCACCCTCAAGGCCCTCGGCTGGAAGTCGGGCCGCGTGACCCGCCAGGTCGTCGGCGAAGCGGTCGTCAACGGCCTCCTCGGCGGCGCCCTCGGCATCGCCGTCGGCCTGGCGGGCGCGTACGTGGTCACGGCCATCAGCCCCACCCTGTCCGCCCAGATGGGCAGCACCGGTGGCGGTGGCGGCGCCGGCGGTCCCGGCGGCGGTGGCGGCTTCGGCGGCCCCGGACGGGCAGCGGCCAAGACCCTCGACGTAGCCCTGACGGCTCCGGTGAGCGTCACGACCGTCGTCCTCGCGGTCGGCCTCGCGGTGGCGGGCGGCCTGATCGCCGGTGCGTTCGGCGGCTGGCGCGCGTCCAGGCTCCGCCCGGCGGATGCCCTGCGCAGAGTCGAGTAGCGGTCCCGTAGCCGACCCAGGGGCGCGGGGAACTGCGCGACCAGCCCCCACAGGCCGGCAGCAAACGACGAAGCGCACCACCCCAAATCCTCTCTGGAGCCACCATGTACGAACTAAGAGGCGTCACCAAGCGCTACACCCGCGGCAAGGAAGCGGTCGTCGCCCTGGACAACGTCGACCTCAACATCGCGGACGGCGACCGCCTGGTCATCCAGGGCCCCACCGGCGGCGGCAAGTCCACCCTGCTGCAGATGCTCGGCGCCCTCGACCGGCCCACCGCAGGTGAAGTCACCCTCGACGGCACCGACTTGGCCAAGCTCTCCGAGGCGAGGCTGACAAAGGTCCGCAGCGAGAACATCGGCTTCGTCTTCCAGTCCTTCAACCTCATCCCCACCCTCACCGCCCAGGAGAACGTGGAGACCGCCCTCGTCCCCCTCGGCATCAAGGGCAAGGACCGCCGCGAACGGGCGGCCGAGGCGCTGAAGTCGGTCGGGCTCGGCGAACGCCTCGGGCATCTGCCGTCCGAGATGTCCGGCGGCCAGCAGCAGCGCGTCGCGATCGCCCGCGCGCTCGTCAAGGAACCGAAGGTGCTGCTCGCCGACGAGCCCACCGGCAACCTCGACGAGTCGATGCGCGACGAGATCATGGACGTACTGGAGCGCATGTGGAAGGAGTTGGGGTTGACCTTCATCATGGTCACCCACGACTCCTCGATCGCGAAGAAGGCCCCGCGGGTCGCGACGATTCGCAAGGGACGCATCACTGTCAAGGAGAACGCGGGGGCATGACGGGGCGTGAACCGCGCGGAAACGTAACAGGATTCCCGCGGTCGCGTAACAGTCTTCCTACCTGGTTCTTACCGCCCTCTCATCTCTTGAGGTGCCTGATCGCCCCCCGGCATACTGCGTATTCCGGGGGGCGCACGTATGTGCGGGACCACCCCCGGCCGGGTGAACGGGGAGTATTCGCCCGGTACTTCTGCTAGGGGGAGTTTTGCGCAGACAAGTGAAAAAGGCGTGCGCGGGCACGATCGCCGCGGCCGCCGCCGTGGCCCTCGCGGCGGGCATGACCAGCCCGGCGCAGGCCGAGGCGGAGCAGACCGGCACCACTTCGGCCCAGTCGGCCAAGTCGTCGCTCACGAAGCACCGCATCACCCTGATCACCGGTGACCGCGTCTCCGTCGACGCCAAGGGCCGGGTCGTCGGCCTGGAGCCGGCGAAGGGGCGCGAGCACATACCCGTCCAGATCCGCAAGACCGACGGCCACACCCTGGTCGTACCGGCCGACGTCGCGCGCATGATCGCGACCGGCAAGATCGACCAACGGCTGTTCGACGTCACGGAGTTGAACAAGGCCACGACCCGCACGTCCCAGAAGCAGGGACTGAAGGTCATCGTCGGCTACAAGGGCGCCGCGGCGGCGACCAAGGCCGACGTCCGTGACGCGGGCAAGCTCCGGCACGCCCTCACCACGCTCAACGCGGACGCGGTGCAGACGCCGAAGCAGGACGCGCCCGAGCTGTGGGACGCGGTGACCAACGGCTCGAAGACGGCCTCCGGCATCGCGCACGTCTGGCTCGACGGCGTCCGCAAGGCCAGCCTCGACAAGTCCGTGCCGCAGATCGGCGCCCCCACCGCGTGGGCCGCCGGCTACGACGGCAAGGGCGTCAAGATCGCCGTCCTCGACACCGGCGTCGACGCGACCCACCCGGACCTCAAGGACCAGGTGATCGCGGCCAAGAACTTCTCCACCTCGCCCGACGCCACCGACAAGTTCGGCCACGGCACGCATGTCGCGTCCATCGCGGCCGGCACCGGCGCCAAGTCGAACGGCAAGTACAAGGGTGTCGCCCCGGGTGCCAAGCTGCTCAACGGCAAGGTGCTCAGCGACGACGGCTACGGCGACGACTCGCAGATCATCGCGGGCATGGAGTGGGCGGCCGAGCAGGGCGCCAACGTCGTCAACCTGAGCCTGGGCGGCGGTGACACCCCGGAGATCGACCCGCTCGAAGCCGAGGTGAACAAGCTGTCCGAGGAGAAGGGCATCCTGTTCGCCATCGCCGCCGGCAACTCGGGCGACTTCGGCGACGAGACCATCGGCTCGCCGGGCACCGCCGCCGACGCGCTGACCGTCGGCGCGGTCGACGACAAGGACAAGCTGGCGTCCTTCTCCAGCCGCGGCCCCGGCCTCGACGGGCAGATCAAGCCCGACGTGACCGCCCCCGGCGTGGACATCACCGCGGCCGCGGCCCCGGGCAGCGTCATCGACAAGGAGGTCGGTGAGAAGCCCCCGGGCTACCTGACCATCTCCGGTACGTCGATGGCGACCCCGCACGTGGCGGGCGCGGCGGCGATCCTGAAGCAGCAGCACCCCGACTGGGGCTTCGCCGAGCTGAAGGGCGCGCTGACCGGATCCACCAAGGGCGGCAAGTACACGCCGTTCCAGCAGGGTTCGGGCCGCATCCAGGTCGACAAGGCCATCAAGCAGACGGTGATCGCCGACCCGGTGTCGGTGAGCTTCGGCGTCCAGCAGTGGCCGCACACCGACGACACCCCGGTCACCAAGCAGGTGACGTACCGCAACCTCGGTACGAAGGACGTCACGCTGAAGCTGGCGGCGACCGCCACCAACCCGAAGGGGCAGGCCGCTCCGGCCGGCTTCTTCAAGCTCGGTGCCACCACGGTCACCGTCCCGGCCGGCGGCAAGGCCTCCGTGGACCTGACCGTCAACACCAAGCTGGGCGGCACGCTCGACGGCGCGTACTCCGCGTACGTGACCGCGACGGGCGACGGCCAGACCGTGCGGACGGCCGCGGCCGTGCAGCGCGAGGTGGAGTCGTACGACGTCACGCTGAAGGTCATCGGGCGGGACGGGAAGCCGGCGCCGTTCTACAACGCGTCCCTGGCCGGCGTCTCCGGTCTCGGCAAGGAGAAGTTCTACTCTCCCTACGACCCCGACGGCACCGTCACCGCCCGCATCCCCAGGGGCCAGTACATCCTGGACAGCGGTGTGTTCGTGGACCCGGAGGACTTCGCCAAGGGTGCTGACTGGCTGGCCCAGCCGAAGCTGAGCGTCACCAAGAACACGTCCATCACACTGGACGCCCGGACCACCAAGCCGGTGGCCATCACGGTTCCGGACGCGGCGGCGAAGTCGGAGTTCGCCTCGCCGGAGTACTCGATCGAAACGGCGAACGCCGGGTACAGCTTCGGCTGGTTCCTGACGACGTACGACAACTTCCGCACTGCGCACCTCGGTCCCCAGATCACCGACGGCTCGCTGACGCAGCAGTGGGACGGTCACTGGACCAAGGGGACGACCGAGGAGTACGACACCACGATCGGCGCCACGGTCAAGAAGCTCGCCACCGGCTACACCAAGCACTACAAGGCGAGTGAACTGGCCAAGGTCAAGGTGGGCCTGGGCTCCGGGGCGAGCGGCAAGAAGGGCGCGCTGAGCGCGACCGGCTGGCTGGCCGACAGCAACGGCGCCTCCTCGATGGCCGTCCCGCAGACCCTGCCCGGCACCCGCACCCTGCACCTGTCCACGTCGGGCGGCGTGCAGTGGAATCTGGACTTCGAGCAGTACAACGGTGTCGACGAGCACAACTTCCCGATCACCGAGGCGTACTACACGATCGGCGCCGGTCAGACCTTCAAGGCCGGCAAGACGTACTCGAAGACCTTCAACACGGCCGTCTTCGGACCGCACCTGAACTCCGAGTTCGGCCTGTACCGCGACGGCAACAGCATCTTCGGCGTCGTGCCGCTGTTCGCCGACGGCAAGGGCCACGCGGGTTCGTCGACCTTCACTTCGGCCGACACGACCCTGTACCGCAACGGCCGCAAGGTCTCCTCCAACCACGACCCGCTGTTCGGCGACGGCCTGTTCACGGTCCCGTCGGCCGCGGCCGACTACAAGCTGACCACCTCGGTCAAGCGCAGCGTCAAGATCGCGGCGGCCTCCACCCGCATCGACGCGAGCTTCACGTTCCGCTCGAAGAAGAGCACCAACCTCACCAAGCTCCCGGCCTCCACGGTCCGCTTCAACGCGACCACGGGTCTGGACAACCGGGTCGAGGCCGGCAAGACGGTCTCCATCCCGGTCTCCGTCGAGGGCTCGGCCAAGGGCAGCAACCTCAAGTCGCTGTCGGTGTACGTCTCCTACGACTACGGCCAGACCTGGAAGAAGGTCAGCGTCGTGGGCGGCAAGATCAAGGTCAAGAACCCGGAGAAGGGGAAGGCCATCTCCTTCCACGCGAAGATCACCGACAAGAAGAACAACAAGTCGACGATCTCGATCTACAACGCGTACTACGGCAAGTGAGCCGCTAGTTCGCGAGTGAACGAGGGCCCGCCGGAGGTACTGCCTCCGGCGGGCCTTTCGCATCCCGGGACCCGGAGTCAGCTCCAGGAGCGGAGCTTCTCCGGGTTCCGCACGCCCCACACGTGCCGGATCCGGTCGCCCGCGACATCGAAGGCCAGTACCACCTCCGTGACGCCGTCCACCTGCGCCACCAGCCCTGCCTGGCCGTTGACCGTGCGCTCCAGGACGATCACCTTCACCGGAGCCCTGGCCATCAGGTCGGCGAAGTAGCGCGCGACCGCCTCGCCGCCGCGGATCGGGCGGGGCGCGGCGCTGGCGAGGCCGCCGCCGTCGCCGGTCGCGGTGGCGTCGGGGTCGAGGAGGCGGACGAGGGCGTCGATGTCCTGCGCCTCCCACGCCTCCTTGAAGTGCCGGACGACGTCGGCGCGTTGGGCCCCCGAGGTCGCCGGGGCGGCCGACGACTGTGCCGCGCGGATACGACGCCGGGCGGACGAGGCCAGCTGACGGCACGCCCCCGGCGTACGCCCGACGATCTCCGCCACGTCGGCGAAGGAGTACCGGAAGACGTCATGCAGGACGAACGCGACGCGCTCGGCCGGGGTCATCGACTCCAGCACGACGAGGAAGGCCATGTTGACCGACTCGTCGAGGGTGACCCGGTCGGCCGGATCCGCCGCCGCGCCGCCGGCCCACCCGCCGGTCCACTCCGTACGGTCGGGCACCGGCTCCGGGATCCACTCACCGACGTACCGCTCCCGCCGGGCCCGTGCCGAGCGCAGCAGGTCGAAGCAGATACGGCTGGCGACCGTCGTCAGCCACCCGCCGGGCGCGGCGACGGCATCCCGCTGCGCCACGGGCATCGCGTACCAGCGGGCGTACGTCTCCTGCACGACGTCCTCGGCGTCGGCCAGCGAACCGAGCAACCGGTAGCCGAGATTGATGAGTTGACGCCGCTCGCTCATGATCGCGTCGAGCCCCGCCTCGGCCGACTCCTCGCTCACGCCGGTCCCTCCCTCACGGATCGCAGGTCATCACCTTCATGGAGACGACTTCATGGATACGACGAGACGGCGGCCCGGAATGTGAGGCGGGCCCCTGACATTCTCCGGGCCGCTCTCGTCGTACCTCTGTGACACCTCAGACAGCCAGGGAAACAGGGAAACAGGGAGGAAGGCCATGAACGACCTGTCGGAGCAGGCCGCACTCACCGGGGACTACGTTCTCGACGCCACCCGCACCCGGATCGGGTTCGTCTCGCGGGCCATGCTGATCAGCACGGTGCGCGGGCGGTTCGAGGAGTTCGAGGGCGGGGCGCACCTGGACGGGGAGGACCCGTCGAAGTCGGAGGTCCGGCTGACCCTCCGCACGCGGGGCCTGCGGACCGGCAACGCCCGCCGGGACGAGCACCTGCGCGGCGCCGACTTCCTGGACGGCGACCACCACCCGGACATCACCTTCACGTCGACGCGCGTACGCCGGACCGGCGCGACCCGCTTCACGCTCACCGGCGACCTGACGATCCGTGGCACGACCGGCCCGGTCACGGTGGACCTGGAACTGACCGGCACCGGCACTGGTATCGGCACCGGCGACCACATCGCCTTCACCGGCCGGGGAATCCTCAACCGCAGGGACTGGAACGTGAGTTGGGGCGGCCGTCTGCTGGCCGACAAGGTGACCCTGGAACTGGAGGTCGCGCTGATCCATTACGCCCAGCGCTGACACGCGCGAAGGCCCCGCCGGAAGATCCGCGTCCGGTGGGCCGCGCGTGTTTCGGTGAGCGCATGACCACACAGACCGTCGAGTACATCCGCTACCGCATTCCTCAGACCCGCTCGGCCGAGTTCGTGGCCGCGTACACGCGCGCGGCGGCTCAGCTGGCGGCGGCGCCCCAGTGCGTCGACTACGAACTGACGCGCCGCGAGGGCGACATCGGGGACGACACCGGCGAGGACACCGGGAACGACGCGCACTTCGTCCTGCGCATCACCTGGACCTCGACCGAGGACCACCTGAAGGGCTTCCGCACCTCGGAACTGTTCCCCGGCTTCCTCGCGGAGATCCGCCCGTACATCGAGAACATCGAGGAGATGCGCCACTACGCCCCGACGCCGGTACGCGGCACGGGCTCCGCGCTGCCGACGCTCCACGACTGGGCGGGCGGCGCCGAGGCCTTCTCCCGTCTGACATCGGCCTTCTACGACAAGGTCCTCAAGGACGACCTCCTGTCTCCGCTCTTCGCCGACCTGGCCCCCGAGCACGCGGAGCACGTCGCCGTCTGGCTCGGCGAGGTCTTCGGCGGCCCGGCCACGTACTCGCACACCCAGGGCGGCCACAACCACATGGTCGCGATGCACGCCGGCAAACACATCACCGAGCCGCAGCGCCGCCGCTGGGTCAACCTCATCCAGGACGCGGCGGACGAGGCGGCCCTCCCCACGGACGCGGAGTTCCGCTCGGCGTTCCTGGCGTACGTGGAATGGGGCACGAGGCTGGCGGTGTACTTCTCGGGCCCGAACGCCCAGCCGCCGACCGAACAGCCGGTACCGAAGTGGAGCTGGGGCGCGATGCCGCCGTATCAGGGATGAGCTTCAGGCCGAAGGCCTCACACTGCTGCCCGCCCGCGACGCATCCGCTCCCCAGCTCGCCAGCAGGCGTAGGGACTCCTCGCTCTGGGTGCCCGCTTCCGCGTGGTAGGCGACCAGGCCCTGTTCCGTGTCGTCGGCCAGGCGGAAGGACTCGAACTGGAGGGCGAGGTCGCCCACCAGGGGGTGGTGGAGGCGTTTGACGCCGAAGCTCTTCTCCTTGACGTCGTGGGTGGCCCACAGGCGCCGGAAGTCCTCGCTCTTGACGGAGAGTTCGCCGACGAGGGTGGCGAGGCGGGGGTCGTCGGAGCAGCGGCCCGCGTCCATCCGGAGCACGCAGACGATGTCGATCGCCTTCTGCTCCCAGTCGACGAAGAGGTCCCGGTAGTCGGGCCGCAGGAACACCAGCCGCGCCCAGTTCCGCTCCTGCGGCGGCAGCTCGCCCCAGTCGCCGAAGACCGCCGCCGCCATCCGGTTCCAGGCGAGGATCTCCGTGCGCCGCCCCGAGATGTAGGCGGGCACGCTGTCCATTGTCTCCAGCAGCCCGCGCAGCGAGGACCGCACCTGCTGCTGGGCGCACGCCGCCGCCTGCTTCTTCTTGAGCTTCGGCTTCGCGAGATGCGTCAGATGCGCGTGCTCGGCGTCGGTCAGCCGCAGCGCCCGCGCGATCGAGTCCAGCACCTCCGACGACACGTTCCGCCCGTTGCCCTGCTCAAGCCGCGTGTAGTACGCCACCGAGACGCCCGCCAGCTGCGCCAGCTCCTCGCGCCGCAGCCCGGGCACCCGCCGGTGCCGCCCGAAGTCCGGCAGCCCCACGTCCTCCGGCTTCAGCCGGGCCCGCCGGGTGCGCAGGAACTCGCTGAGCTCGGCACGCGGGTCGAGGGAGCCGGCGGGCTCCCGTACGGGATCTGGCTGTCCATCCATACGTCCAGTATTCCCGGTCGTACGCACACCAGCCTGTCCCCGCCAGTGGTAGGCACGCTGGACGTAGGCAGAACGGTGGTCTGGGTGAATCCCCGGGCGAGGGCCAGTGTGGACGTCGTGCCCGGTCAGAAAGACTTCTGAAGGCGACCGGGCGCATACCCCCGCTAGGAGATCCCGGCATGACTACCGTTGCTGCGTACGCCGCCCCCGCCGCCAAGGCGCCGCTGGAGCGCACCACCATCGAACGCCGCCCGGTCGGCGAGTTCGACGTCCTGATCGACATCAAGTTCGCCGGTATCTGCCACTCGGACATCCACCAGGTCCACGAGGGCTGGGGCGAGGCGATCTTCCCGATGGTCCCGGGCCACGAGATCGCGGGCATCGTCTCCGAGGTCGGCCCCGGCGTCAGCAGGCACAAGGTCGGCGACCGCGTCGGCGTCGGCTGCATGGTCGACTCCTGCCGCGAGTGCGAGAACTGCAAGGCCGGCCTGGAGCAGTACTGCACCAACGGCAACGTCGGCACGTACAACGCCGTCGGCAAGGACGGTGAGCCCACCTACGGCGGCTACTCCGAGAAGGTCGTCGTCGACGAGAACTTCGTCGTCACGATCCCCGACGGCCTCTCCCTCGACGTCGCCGCCCCGCTCCTGTGCGCCGGCATCACCACGTACTCCCCGCTCAAGCACTGGAACGCGGGCCCCGGCAAGAAGGTCGCCGTGGTCGGCTTCGGCGGCCTGGGCCACATGGCCGTCAAGATCGCGCACGCGCTCGGCGCGGAGGTCACCGTCCTCTCCCAGTCGCTGCGCAAGCAGGACGACGGCCTGAAGCTGGGCGCCGACCACTACTACGCCACCAGCGACCCGAAGACCTTCGAGGAGTTGCACGGCACCTTCGACCTGATCATCTCCACGGTGTCGGCGCCGCTGGACTTCGGCGCCTTCCTCTCGCTGCTGCGCACCGACGGCGCCCTGGTGAACGTCGGCGCCCCCGAGGAGCCCATCTCCCTCAACCTCTTCTCGGTGATCGGCGGCCGCAAGACCCTCGCGGGATCCGGCATCGGCGGCATCCGGGAGACCCAGGAAATGCTGGACTTCTGCGCCGAGCACGCCCTGGGCGCGGAGATCGAGCTGATCAGCGCGTCCGAGATCAACGAGGCGTACGAGCGGGTGCAGAACAGCGACGTCCGCTACCGCTTCGTGATCGACACGGCGACGATCTGATCCCGTCGCGGCAACCGTCGCGAGCGCAGACCTGACGGCCCCGGAGGCGCACTCCTCCGGGGCCGTCAGTACGTCGTCGTACGCCGCCCCAGCAGCCACAGCAGGTACGGCCCGCCGACGAGCGAGGTCAGCGCGCCGACCGGCACCTCCAGCGGGGGCAGTACGGTACGGGCCGCGAGATCGGCGCCGACCAGGATCACGGCACCCGTCAACGCGGCGTTGAGCAGCGGCAGTTGAGGCGTCCGGGTGAGCCGGCGGGCCAGTTGCGGCGCGGTCAGCGCGACGAACCCGATCGGCCCCGCCACCCCGGTCGCGGTCGCGGCGAGCACGACACCGAGCACGGTCAGCCCGAGCCGGACCCGGTCCACCCGCACCCCGAGCGCGGCGGCCGTCTCCGGGTCGAGGCCGAGCGGCCGCGTCGCCCGGCTCGCCCACACCAGCGCGGGCAGCGACAGCAGCAGTACGACGCCCAGCGGCCCGGCCTGCTCCCAGCCGCGCCCGTTCAGGCTCCCGGTCAGCCACAGCTTGACCTGCTCGGCGGCCTCCAGCTCGCTGTCGGTGAGATACAGCTGCACGACGGCGGAGAGCGCGACCCCGATCCCCACGCCCGTCAGCACGAACCGGCTCGGCTGCATCCCGTGCCGCCACGCCAGTACGTACACGAGCGCGGCGGCGGCAAGCCCGCCCGCCACGGACACGATCGGCAACGCGCCGGGCGAGGCGACGACCCCGGTCGACAGCGCCAGCACGGTCGCGGCGGCGGCCCCGTGCCCGACCCCGATCACATCGGGACTGGCCAGCGGATTGCGGGTGACGGTCTGCACGAGGGCCCCGGACAGCCCGAGCGCCGCGCCGACGAGGGCGCCGAGCACGATTCGGGGGACCCGCAGCTCCGAGACGACGAGTTCGTAGGGCCCGCTTCCGGTACGCAGGGTGTGCCACACCTCGGCAGGCGAGATGTACGTCTGCCCGAGACAGGCGGAGGCGAGCATGACGCCGGCGAGGAGGAAGAGGAGGAGAACGGCGACGACTGCCGAACGGCGGTGCAGGAGAAGGGAGATACGGGGGTGGGGGCGCAGTACCACTGAGGCACGGGCTGTCGTACCGCTCATGCTCAAGCCGCCGTACCTTTCCTGCGGACGAGCACCACCAGCACAGGTACGCCCACCAACGCCGTCATGACTCCCGCCGGCACCTCCGCCGGAGCCCGAACCACCCGCCCCAAGACATCCGCCCCCACCAACAACCCCGCCCCCAGCAACGCGGACAACGGCAGCACCGCCCGATACCCCCCGCTCACCAACCGCCGAGCGAGATGCGGCACCGCGAGCCCCACGAACGCGATCGGCCCCGCGGCAGCCACGGCCGCGGCGGTCAGCAGCGTCGCGCCGAGCGCCGCGCACCCCCGTACCAGACCCACCCGATGCCCCAGCGCCCGAGCCGTCTCGTCGCCGAGGGCCAGCGCGTCCAGGCCGCGCGCGCAGCCGATCACCAGCAGCGCCCCGACCAGGAGGAACGGCAGCATGCGGACGACCGTGTCGGTGTCCCGGCCGCTGAGCGAGCCGACCTGCCAGAACCGGAACTGGTCGAGCGTGGCGGAGCTGGAGGTGAGGACGACGGTCGTCGCGCCGGCGGTCATCGCGGACAACGCGGTGCCGGCGAGCGCGAGTTTGACCGGCGACGCGCCTCCCCGCCCGCGCGAGGCGATCCCGTACACGAGGAACGCGGCCACGACCGCGCCGGCGAAGGCGTACCAGACGTAGCCGCCGAAGCCGTACCCGCCGGCCCCGAACGCGATGGCGAACACCACGCCCGCCGCCGCCCCCTGGCTCAGCCCGAGGATGCCCGGGTCGGCGAGCGGGTTGCGGGTGACGGCCTGGAGCGCCGCGCCGGCCAGGCCGAGCGCCGCGCCCGCGGTCAGACCGACCTCGGTACGCGGCAGCCGCAGCGACCGTACGACCAGCGCGTCCGGTGAACTCCCGCCGTGCACAAGGGCGTCGAGCACCGCGGACGGCGGAATCGCCCGGGTGCCGACGGCGAGGCTGAGCAGCGCGGCGACCGCCACCACGAGGGCGGCGGTCGGCCAGGCGAGGCGTCGGATCACGTGCCGAGGTGCTCGGCGAGCTGCGTCACGACCAGACGGGCGGCGGTGGGACCGGCGTTGAGGTACCAGGGGTCGTCGTCGACCTTGACCGCGTGCCCGGCCTTGACCCCGGCCATCGACTTCCACAGCGGCCCGGCGAGCACGGACGCGGCGTCGGTCTTGCCGGCGTCGCCCTGGACCGAGTAGAAGATCCAGTCGCCGTCCGCGGTGTCGATGCTCTCCGCGCCGAGGTCCTCCGAAATGGCTGTGAACTGCTGGGACTTGGGCCGCTTGAGACCCATGTCGACGGCGATGGAACCGGTGAAGGAGGAGACGCCGAACATGCGCGTGCGGTCGGGTGTGAAGCGCACCATGGAGACGGTCGGGTCGCCCGTGACCGTCTTCCCCTTCGCGGCCGCGTCGCCGACGATGCCGTCGAGCAGCGTCTGCGCCTGCTGGCCCTTGCCGATGGCGGCGCCGACCAGCAGCAGGTCGCGCTTCCAGTTGATGCCGTTGCCGGCGGTGATCACGGTGGGCGCGATCTTCGACAGCTTCGGATAGAGGTCGCCGAGCGAGTCGTTGGCCAGGATCAGGTCCGGCTCGGCGGCGGCGAGCGTCTCGAGGTTGGGCGCCTGCCGCGTGCCCGCGTCGGTCATGTCGGCGAGCTGCGCCTTGTACTTGGGGAAGGCGTCCGCCAGATAGTCGGGCACCAGACCGGCGTTGTCGGCGCGCGTGGTGGCCGCCGGTACGGTCCCCAGCGAGAGCAGGTCGTCGAGCTGGCCGGTGCTGAGCACGGCGATCTTCTTGGGCGCCGCCTTGATGGTCGTCCTGCCCTCGAAGTGCGTGACGGTACGCGGGAACGTCCCGTCCGTGTCCGGGTCGGCGCCCATGCCCTCGGCGAGCGCGCTGGGGGCGGCGGACGGTCCCTCGGAGGCGCCGATGACCTTGTTCTGCGCGCCGGCCTTCTTCTCGGTGCCGCTGTCACCGCTGTCCGAGGAGGAACACCCGGCGAGCAGTCCTCCGACGACGGTCGCGGCCACGACGGCCTTCAATCCCACTGCACGCACGAGCGCTACTCCGATACACGTCGATCACATCGTTCACATGGGTCACGAGGATCGCCGTTGATCCTGTTAAGGCAAGCCTTACCTTAACTGCCCTGCGGAGTATGTTGGGCGTGAGGAGGCCCACACGATGACCGTGCAGCTGAACCACACCATCGTCGCCGCACATGACAAGCAGACGTCGGCCCGGTTCCTCGCCGACATTCTGGGACTGCAAGTGAGCCCGCAGTACGGCCCGTTCATCCCCGTCGAGATCCCCAACGGCGTGACGCTCGACTACCTGGACACGGACGGCGCCATCACACCGCAGCACTACGCGTTCCTGGTCTCGGAGGACGACTTCGACACCATCTTCGCCCGCGTCCAGGCAGCCGGCCTGACCTACTGGGCTGACCCCTTCCACCGCCGCCCCGGCGAGATCAACCGCAACGACGGCGGCCGCGGCGCCTACTTCGACGACCCGAACGGCCACAACCTGGAGATCCTCACCAGGCCGTACGGCAGCGGAGGTTGATCCCCACCGATCGCCGCCGATCCCCGCCGAAAACTTCTCCCTGTCGGCTGTCACATTCCTCGACGCTCCCGGGTCATGTCGGTGAGGCACCCAGCCTCACCGCGACGAACAGGGAGCAGAGACCATGCCGACATCACCCATCCTGGTCACCGGCGGAACCGGCACACTCGGCCGCCATGTCGTCCCCCTCCTCCGGTCGGCCGGCCACGAGGTCCGCGTCCTGACCCGCCACGGCCGCCCTCCGGTCGACGGCGTCGAGTACGTCACGGGAGACCTGCTCAAGGGGGAGGGGGTGGCGGCGGCCCTCGACGGCACGGAGACCGTCCTCCACCTGTCCGGCGGCCCCAAGGGCGACGACGAGGCGACCCGAACCCTGGTCCGGGCGGCCCGCGTGTCCGGCGTCCGCCACCTGATCTACATCTCGGTGGTCGGCGCGGACCGTGTCCCGCTGGCCTGGCTGCGTACGAAGCTCGCGTCGGAGCGGGCGATCGCCGACTCGGGCATCCCGTTCACGACGCTGCGCGCGGCCCAGTTCCACGACCTGGCCCTGACCATGGTCGAGAAGATGGCGAAGCTCCCCGTCCTCCCGGCCCCCGGCGGCCTCCGCCTCCAACCGGTCGACACCCGCGAAGTCGCCGCGCGGCTGGCGGAGTTGACCCTGGCCGCCCCCGCCGGCCCGGTCCCCGACCTGACCGGCCCCGAGCTCTACGACCTCCCCGCCCTGGTCCGCCCGTACCGCCGGCTCCTCGGCCACCGCGACCGCCCGACCCTGCCGGTACGGGTGCCCGGGAAGGTGGGGCGGGCGTACCGGGCGGGGGCGAACCTGACGGTGGAGGGCGCGGAGCGCGGGAAGCGGACGTGGGAGGAGTTCTTGGGGGAGCGGTTGGGATAGGCGGGGTGTCGGTGGGTGACGCGCGCGGGTCAGAGACCGGCCGAGTTGCGGGGCAGCCAGTCGGCGTGCCGCTCGCGGAGCGCGTCCCGCTCGGCGGGGGTGGTGAGGACGACGTCCGCGCCACCGTCGTACGGGCAGTGGATACGGCGGAGTTCCGGGTCGGTGACGAAGACATCGGCGAGCGTGTCGTCGGCGACCGCGTGCAACAGGGCGTCGGCGCAGCCGTGTTGCCATGGGCGGAGGTCGGCGTAGAGGCGGAAGTGGGTGTGGAACTCGGGGTCGGGATCGTCCACTTCGGACTCGGTCCACCAGCGGACGCCGGTCGGGTGGAGTCGCTGCCGGTGCGGGTACCCGGCGGGGCCGGTCGGTGTGAGCGACCAGTCCATGGTCACGACGTACACCTCGCGGCCCGTGAACAGCTCGTCGAGGACCGTGTTGTAGCGGTGCAGCAGGATCGCGTACTCGTCCTCGGACTCCGGGTAGCGCTTCGAGCCGGGGAGGCTGTGGAAGCGGACCCAGACGTCCGGGTACGTGCTGCGGAAGGTGTGGGCGAGGGGCGGGACCGACGGGTGGCGGTCGCGCCACAGGACGGCCAACTCCGGGAGGTCTGACGGCGTTCGTGTCGAGTCCGGTGCGGGCGTCGAGGGTGCGGAGGGCGTCGCGGGCGTGAGCCCGTCGGTCGACGTCGACGACGCCCCGTCGCTCACCTGCCGGCCTTCGCCCGCAGTCCCTGGAGGCCGTCGTAGGCGGCCATCACCATCTCCAACCCCCGGCTGTCGTCGCCGGGTTCGCGCATCTGGTTGGTGACGTACGCGATCGCCGTACGGGCCTCGGGTTCGACCATGACGAGGGAGCCGCCCCAGCCGCCCCAGCCGTAGGTGTTGCCGAACAGGCCGTAGCCCAGGCCGTATCGGACGGGCATGCCCAGGAGGCGGTCCTGGCCCTGGAACTGTTCCACCCACGCCCGGTCGCACCCCGCCCGCGACAACAGCCGTACGCCGCCCACCTCGCCGCCGCACGCCATCACCGACTGCACGAGGGCGACCGAACGGGCGTTGCCGAAGCCGCTCGCGGCGGGGATCTGGGCGCGGCGCCAGGCGACGCTGTTCCCGTCGCGGACGCGGATTCCCGTACCGGGGGCCGGAGTCGGGGCGCCGATGCCGGGTGCGCTGGAGAGGTAGTCCTCGTCGTGGGACGGGGGCGGGACCGTGAGCGCCACCCGGTCGTCGTGCTCGGCGGCCAGGCCCATGTGGAAGTCCGCGCCCAGCGGTCCCGCGATCTCGTCGGCGAAGAACTCGCCCGGGGTGCGCCCGGTGATCCGGCGCACGACCTCGCCGACCAGGAACCCCTGGGTGAGCGAGTGGTATCCGGCCGCCGTGCCCGGTTCCCACTCCGGGGCCTGCGCGGCGAGCCGGGCGGTGGCGGACGACCAGTCGTAGGCGACCTCGGCCGACCACTGTCCCTCGAAGTCGGGCAGGCCGGCGGTGTGCGAGAGCAGGTGCCGTACCAGCACCCCGTCCTTGCCGGCCGCCGCGAACTCCGGCCAGTAGCGGGCGACGGGCGCGTCCACGTCCAGTTCACCGCGGTCGGCGAGGACCAGTGCGATGAGCGCGGTCATCGTCTTGGTGACGGAGTAGACGTTGACGATCGTGTCCCGCTGCCACGGCACGGTGCGGGCCGCGTCCGCGAACCCGCCCCACACGTCCACCACGGGCTCCCCGTCCACGAAGACGGCCACCGCCCCACCGACGTCCCCCTCGTCGAGCAGAGCGGCCAGTGCGCTGGGCACGGCGTTGAAGAGGTCGTCGTAGGAGCCCTGGATGTCGGCCATGGGTCGTATTCAGCCCGCCGGGGTGGGGTGAGGGCAACCGATTTTCGGGGGAGCGAGGGGGAGTGAGGGGGGAGTGGGGCGGGCGGGGAGAGGGTGGCGGCGGAAGCCGGCTCGGGGCCCCTAGGCCCACAGGCTCTCCCAGCGCGCGTCGACGCTCCAGGCCTCCGCCCCCGACGCGAACTCGGTGAAGATCGCCGTCACTTGATCCCGGTCGTTCAGCACGCACCGGTAGTGCCGCTCCATCGAACCGTCCCGGTGCTCGACCGCGAACTCGCCCGCGGCCACACCCGCGTCGGGGCCTTGGCCGACCTGGACGAAGCGGCCGTTGGGCTTCTCGAGGATCAGGAACCAGTTCTCCGGGGACAGCCGGCGCACGGCGCGCTCGATCACGTCGAGGTCGGGGTCCTCGATCTTCAGCCCGACGCACGGCTGAAGGCTCAACGCATCGGCGCCGTCCGCTCCATCTGCGCCATCCGCGCCATCCCTTCCGCGCAGCGCCGGCGGAAGGTGGAGCACCTCCGCCTGCGGGTCGAAACAGACCAGCCCATGGCGGCCGGCGAGGTCCAGTACCGCGGTCGCGGTCGCATCGGCCCGACCCCACGAGATCGGCATGATCACGTGCGCGTCGGACACATCGAGACCCGCCGTCCACGGGGACGCCTCGGCCTGCGAGAAGTCCGCCGCCGACTCCGGGAGTTCGGGGAAATCGACGATCAGCGCCCGATGGAACGCGGTCACCGCGTCGTTCGCGACCACTCCCGCCGCCGAAGGACCGCCGTCGCACAGCGACTTGTACGTCTCGGCCGCCGCCGACGCCGAGATCCGCCCGGGTTCGAACCACACCGCCAGATCGAAACTCATGCCGTCCCGTCCCCTCCACCGAAACCCGCCACTGGAGCCTGCCACCGAAGCCTGCCACCGGGGCCTGCCCTCGAAGGAGACCGAGCGTAGGCGGAGCCTCTGACAACGCACGGATCCTCTGACAACGCACGGATCGGGAATCGGCCGGCGGGACGCGCAGGTGCGCCCCCTGTCGAGAGGGCGCACCCACTGCCTACGTCTCAATCCCTCTACTGCGCGCCGTTCGCGGCGAACGTCCACACCGCGTGGCTGCCGGGGCCGACCGTGAGGGTCGAGTTGCCGATCTGCTCCACGTGCCGGTCCTTCACGGGCCGGTTGAGGGACATCTCGACCCGCTGGTAACCCGCTTGGGCACGCGGGACGACGTTGAGCCGGATCGTGGTGCCGCCGCCCTCCGCGACGACGCCACCGCCCGCCACGCTCCGGACGGTGAACCCGCCGGCCCGCAGCAGCGGCACGGTGTCGGCGAGGTCGCCCGCGGTGATCGCGATGCGTACGGACGTCACGTCACGCATCAGGTGGGTGCGGTAGTCGTCCGGGAGGACGCGCTCGCGGCCGACGTCACCGGGGAAGCTCGCCGGCTCGGTCTTGCTGCGAGGATCGGCGAAGTACTCCGACCGGTACTCCATCCCCCAGGCCCCGAAGGCGTCGTACTGCGTGTCGGTGAAGACGGCGTCGAACCACGGCACGGGCACGCCGTCACCGAAGTCCCGGGTCTGGAGGAAGTCGATGGGCTCGGCGACCCCTTCGTCCTTCAGCCGCTCGGTGACCGTCGCCAGGTCCCCGGCCCGCTCGGTCGACAGACCCAGCCCGGCGGACCCGAGGGTGCCGTCCTGGCCGGGGACGTCACCGACTCCGAACAGCTCCACGTAGGTCTCACGGCCCAGCAGATAGCGCCCGGTCCAGGTCTGTCCGCCGCTGCCGGTCGTGGTGCGCACCTGGAAGTTGGCGAACTCCCGCAGGTAGTCGGAGTGTTCGATGGCGTCGGCCGTCTCCCGGTCGAAAACCCCGTAGGAGTGGTTGTAGAGCAGCAACTGCCGCCCGTACGAGTCGCCCGAGGCCCGGCTCCCCTCGGCCTGTGCCGTCCCCACCCCACCCCCGATCGCTCCGGCGAGAGCCACAGCGAGCACGATGATCATCCGCAATGTCCGACGAATCAGCATGCGGGGGAGCGTAGAGCGGGGAGGGCGGGGCCGCCGTACCTTGTGAGCGAGGCTGAAATGCTTGACACCGGCCCAGGCGTCATCGACGTATATCCGATGACATTGAGTGTCATCACTAGGATGAGCGACATGGGTCGATGGATGCCGGACGCAGCGGGCCGCTTGTCGCGGGCCGCGCTCGAGCTGTACGAGGAGCGCGGCTTCGAGGACACCACGGTCGCCGAGATCGCCGAGCGGGCCGGTCTGACCAAGCGGACGTTCTTCCGCCACTTCCCCGACAAGCGCGAGGTGCTGTTCCCGCTCTCGGCCCGGATCCACCAGACGATCGTCGACGCCATGGCCGCCGCGCCGGCCGACCTCTCGCCGCTCGCCGTCGTCCTGGAGGGGTACGGCGCCGCCGTGAACATGGTGAATACGGCGCACGCGCACGCCAGGCGGCGCCGAGCCGTCATCGTGGCCAACCCGGAGCTCCAGGAACGGCAGCTGACCAAGTTCGCCCAGACCAGTTCGGCCGTGACCGAGGCCTTGTGCGAGCGCGGTGTCGCGCCGCGGGCCGCCTTCCTGACCGCCCTGGCAGGTGCCGCCGCGTGGAGAGCCGCGCGCGAATGCTGGCTCGAGGGTCCGGAGACACAGGACCTGCACGCCCTGCTGCGGGAATGCGCGGAGGAGCTCAGGGCCGAGGTCGCGGCCCCGCTCAAGCCGTAGGCCACGGCCGCAGGTAAGCCGTGAGCTCCGGCCGCAGGTGAGCTCCGGCCGCAGGCGAGCCACGGCCGCAGGTAAGGCACGGCCGCAGGTAAGAGACACACCCACCGCCACCGCCCCACCTCCCCCGTCGCTCTCGTCACCCATGACACCTGGTGTCATCACTGTTACGATGACACCAGGTGTCATCACCTGCCACGTGTCGACCGAGAGGGTGCATCGCGCATGTCGGAAACGTTCGACGAGGCCACCACGCTCAAACGACGAACCTTCGTCGCGGCGTCGACAGCGGTGGCCGGCCTCCCCCTGCTGAGCTCGGACCGCCTGCCCGCATCGGCGTCCGCGGCCGCACCCACGCCGGCCGACCAGCTCTCCACCGTCCGTCTGACGGTCAACGGCGAGCAGCGCACCGCGCAGGTCGACAACCGCACCTCACTCCTCGACCTGCTCCGCGAGCACCTGGACCTCCCCGGCACGAAGAAGGGCTGCGACCAGGGCGCCTGCGGAGCCTGCACGGTGCTCGTGGACGACCGGCGGGTGAACTCCTGCCTCGTCCTCGCCGTGATGGCCCAGGACGCGCACGTCACCACCATCGAGGGCCTCGCCCGGGACGAGCAACTGCACCCGCTCCAGCAGGCGTTCATCGACCACGACGGCCTCCAGTGCGGCTACTGCACGCCGGGGCAGGTCCTGTCGGGCGTCGCCTGTATCGCCGAGGGCCACACCGGCTCCCGGGCGGAGATCCGCGAGTGGATGAGCGGCAACCTCTGCCGGTGCGGGGCGTACACGAACATCGTCTCCGCCATCGAGCAGACCGCCAAGGAGGCGTGAGCGCATGCATCCCTTCGCCTTCAGCCGGGTCTCCACCACCGCCGCCGCGCTCAACGCCGGTGCCGGCAACGGCCGTTACATCGCCGGCGGGACCACCCTGGTCGACCTCATGCGGGAGACCGTCGAGCGCCCCGCGCACGTGGTCGACATCAACGCGCTGCCGTACAAGGACATCACCGTCACCCGGCAAGGGGTGCACGTCGGTTCCCTGGTCCGGATGAGCGAGCTCGCCGCGCATCCGGAGGTGCGGGCCACGTACCCGCTCCTCTCGCAGGCGCTCGAACTCGGGGCCTCGGCGCAGCTGCGCAACATGGCCTCCATCGGGGGCAACATCATGCAGCGGCCCCGCTGTCCGTACTTCCGGGACGTCCACTCCGCGTGCAACCGCCGTGACCCGGGCTCGGGTTGCGACGCCCGGGACGGTGACAACCGTATGCAGGCGATCCTGGGCACGAGCTCCCACTGCGTGGCAACTCACCCCTCCGACCTGGCAGTTGCCCTGGTGGCGCTGGACGCCGTGGTCGAGGTGCGAGGCCTCGACGGCCCCCGCTCCATCCCGATCCAGGACTTCTTCCTCCGTCCCGGGGACGCACCGCAGAAGGAGCACTCCCTCAGGTCCGGCGAACTCATCACCTCCCTCACCGTCCCCGCGGGAGCGCACACGCGCCGCTCGGGCTATCTGAAGGTCCGCGACCGGCAGTCGTACGAGTTCGCCCTCGCGTCCGCGGCGGTGGCGCTGGACATCAGGGGCGGCGTGGTGCGCGGCGCCAGGGTGGCCGTCGGCGGGGTGGCGACCGTGCCGTGGCGGCTGCCCAGGGTGGAGGAGGCGCTCGTCGGCAAGCGGCCGGGGCGCCGGACGTGGACGGCCGCCGCGGCCCTCGCGGCCGAGGGCGCCGAACCGCTCTCCGAGAACGCCTTCAAGGTGCAACTGGTCGAACGGACCGTGCGCCGCCAGCTCATGACGATCGGAGGACAGTGATGGCGACGACCGTCGTCGGGCAGCGGCTCTCCCGCGTCGACGCCCACCGCAAGGTGACCGGCACGGCCACCTATTCGGCCGAGCACCGCCTCGAAGGCCTGTTGTACGGCGTGATCGTCAACGGCACGGTGGCCCGCGGCACGGTGAGCCGGATCTCGGTGGACGCGGCGCTCGGCCACCCGGGCGTCCTGCACGTCCTCACCGACTTCGCCAGCCTGCGCCTCGCCCACCCCGTCGACCGGATCGCCTTCTACGGCCAGCCCATCGCGGTCGTCGTCGCGGAGACCCTGGAGGCGGCGACCCATGGCGCCTCGCTGGTCGAGGCGACGTACGAACGGCAGGACGCGGTAACGGACTTCGACGCCTCCGGCATCCCTTCGCAGACACCCGCCGACGAGCCCGACTACAGCCGCGGCGACCCGACGGGCGCGCTGGCCTCCGCGCAGGTGAAGGTGGACCTGGAACTCACCACCGCCCGCGAGAACCACAACCCCATCGAACTGCCCTCGACCATCGCCCAGTGGCAGGACGGCCGGCTGACACTCTGGGACAAGTCCCAGTGGGCCCAGGGCGCCGCGCGCACGGTGTCCGGCGCGCTCGGCATCGCCGTCGGCAACGTACGCGTGCACAACGAGTTCCTGGGCGGCGGATTCGGCAGCGGAATCCAGACCTACGACCATGTCATCCTGGCCGCGTTCGCCGCGCGCGAGGTCGGCAAGCCCGTCAAGGTCGTCCTGACCAGGCGCCAGTTCTACTACGGCACCGGGTTCCGTCCTGCCAGCAGGCACCGGATGGCCCTCGGCAGCACTGCGGCCGGGCGGGTCAGCGCGCTCGTCTACGAGGTCCGGATCGAGAACGCGCGCTACGCGACCTACACGGACGGCCTGACCGACCTGCCGCAGTTCCTCTACGGCGTCCCCAACACCCGTACCGCCTACCGGGTCACGCCCGTCGACGTCCAGTCTCCGTGCTCCATGCGAGGCCCGGGCGTGGTGCTCGGCAACTACGCCCTGGAAACCGCGATGGACCAGCTCGCGCACGAACTGGCCGTGGATCCGGTTGAGTTGCGGCTGCGCAACGAACCGACCCAGGACGAGGTCAACCAACTCCCCTTCTCCACCCGGAAACTGCGCGAGTGCTACGCCACCGGCGCACGCCGCTTCGGCTGGTCCCGACGGAACGCCAAGCCCGGCTCGCACACGGACGGCGACCTCCTCATCGGCATGGGGATGGCCACCGCCAGCTACCACAACAACCGACGCGACTCCAGTGCCCGGGCCCGGATCCACGCCGACGGCACCGCCGAAGTCTTCGCGGCCACCGCGGACATGGGCCCCGGCACCACCACCTCGGTGATGCAGGTCGCCGCGGACGCCCTGGGGCTGCCGGCTTCGGCGGTCACCTTCAGGCTGGGCGACTCCAGCTACCCCACCGCGCCCCTGCACGCGGCGGCCTGCACCATGGCGAGCGTGGGCTCGGCCGCGCACACCACGTGCAACGCGCTGAGGACGGAGTTCATCCGCAGGGCGGTGGCGGACCCCGACTCCCCTCTCCACGGCGCGAATCCGGCGGACGTGCGCGTGAGTGACGGCTACCTGTCGGCGACCGGTGGAGGCCGGGACAGCTACCGGGACATCCTGCGCCGAGCCGGTCTGCCCAGCCTCGACATCACGGGCAACTGGGGCCCGGGCGACGCCGATTCGAAGATCTCCACGTACGGCTACGGAGCCGTCTTCGCCGAGGTCTCCGTCGACCCCCTGCTGGGCCTGGTCCGGATCCGGCGGATCTTCGCGGCGTACGACGTGGGACGGGTGATCAGCCCCAAACTCGCCCACAGCCAGGCCATCGGCGGCATGGTCGGCGGCATCGGAATGGCCCTCCTGGAGGGCACCGTCACCGACCACCGAGACGGCCGCATCATCAACGCGAGCCTCGCCGACTACCTGGTGCCGGTGAACGCGGACGTCCCCGACCTCGACGCCGCCTTCATCAACACCGAGGACCCACAGGCCGACCCGATCGGCGTGAAGGGCCTCGGCGAGATCACCATCGTCGGGGTGGCCCCCGCGATCGGCAACGCGGTGTTCAACGCAACGGGAAAACGCCTGACGAACCTGCCGATCCGCCCTGAGGCGTTGCTTTGACCGTTGGTGACTTCGGCCGGCAATGTCTTGGCGCGCGGGGGTCCGTCAATGGGCACCCCCGCCCCCTGTGCCGCTCCTGATACCGAGGGCCCACGACCCCGTGTGCTGATAACTTCCCGTCCGTGCCTGTCAGCTCGATGAGGACAACTGGGCCGAGGGCTTCGTCCGAGTACCGCCGGGCGAGTAGAGGTCATGGGAAGGGACGGACCATATGGCCCTCATCGCTGGACAGGCCCCGCTCGACAACGTCATGGCGCAGCTCTCTCAGCGCAGGCCGGTTTTCCATTCCGAAGCCGATCTGCAGCACAGCTTTGCCCAGGTGCTCTGGCAGTTGGCGCCGGAAGTGCGCTCCAGACTTGAGGTACCGCAGCGAGGAGAGGACAGGACCGAATACCTGGACCTCCTGTGCCTCGGTCCTGAGCGTCGTACTGCGATCGAATTCAAGTACTTCACCCGAAGCTGGACGGGCACGGCCGGCACTCCGGTCGAGGACTACGCGCTGAAGGCACATGCCGCCACCGACCTCGCTCGCCTGCACTTCGTTCGGGACATAGTGAGGCTGGAGCGCTTCTGCCGACAGCGCAATGAGAACGGACTTGCCCTCCTGCTGACCAACGAGGCGTCCCTGTGGACTCCGCCGGGCGCCGGTCGCGGACGTACTCGGGATCACGACTTCCGCATCCACGACGGACGGGAGCTGGCTGGGACCCTGCTCTGGGCCGAGGGAACCTACGAGCCGAACACCTGCATTCTGCGAGGCACCTACCCGCTCAAATGGGAGACGTACTCCGAACAGGGTGGTGCAGGCGGAGAGTTTCGCTACCTGGCGGTGTTCGTCGGTTCATCGGTCACCGGAGCCGATGAGACCGGAGACGCGTAACCCGTCTGTGGATCCCCAAGCGGAGGGCATTTGTTCGTCTTCGTGTGCGCGGAGTGTGACGCCGGACTGACCACCCCGTTGTCCCAGGTTGCCCTGCCGGTCCATGCGCACCAGAAGTTCGGGAACGGGATTCAGCTCCCGGTGCTCATGGAGTCGGGCACGTTCGCCGTGGATCCGGAGCCCTGGGGGCCGCCGTGGCGGGCGTGGGCGGACATCGATCCGGGCGAGGCGGCGGCTCGCGGCGTCCACGCGCCGGTTCACGCCCTGTCCGACGGCGACCCCGGCGCGATAGTGATCTCACCCGGAGATGCCCGAGGCACCCGATTGCTCCCGGATAGGAGCGGCGGTTACTGCTGTGGCCTCGACGGGGCGGACGGCCCCAACATGGCCTGCGAGTCGTGCGGCCAACCCGTGGCGAGCCGGATCGACGACTGCTCGCTCTGGCAGGCGGTGTGGCTCGCCCCGAACGCCGTGCGCCGCCTCCTCGTCGGCCCCGAGGTGGCACCGCTCTCATGGGCGGAGTTGACGGCGAACGGGAAGGCCACGCCCCCGTTCGAGCCGCTCACCACGTGGGGATCGCGGCGGGGATCGAACCACTGGTGGTCGTGGAGCCCGGCGTGGGAGGCGGCAGTCGGTCGGGCGCTCGCCCACCTGCTGGTGGCGTCGGAAGGCCGGCCCGTGACCGTCCCGGACGGCCTGTCCAAAGAGGTGTTCCAACGCGCCCTCGACGTCCTGCTGCCCGGAGGCCCGCCGTCGCGACGCGCCGTCCTCGCCGGACCGGGGGTGTACGCCCCTGATGCGGACGCCGACATACTCCTCGTGCCGGATCACCCGCAGACGGGAGAGACCTGGACCCACGCAGGCCCGGCATACTCGGTGCCGCTGCCGTACGGGGTCTGGCTGTGGCTGACCTCCCCCGAGCCGCGACTGCCCGTCCCCGCGTCGGGGGCCATGCCTCACGAAGTGCTCCGCGACAACCCGCAACCGCCGCGCCCCAATTACCTCTTCCGGGCCGATCCGAGCACCTTCCAGCAGACGCTGGTCAGGCTCCTGGCGGTCGGCAGCCCGTGGCTTCGGGAGGTCCTTGAGAACCTCCCGAAGCACATGCGCGCTCGCCTCTTCTAGATGGGCCGGTTCCAGATGTGCCGGCCGAACCACGCTGCCCCCTCACGGCAGGCCTGCGCCGCCATGTCGCATGTCGGCCGGCTGTACGCATGGCGGGAGCCATTGCGCCGTGCGGTCTCTACCTTGGCGGTATGGGTGTGGAGAAGGACGATGTGTGGCTGTGCTACCCGACGGACCTGCGAGCGAACAGTGTGTCCCGGCGGGAGGAACGCTGCACCTGGCACGGCGATCGCGAGAACCAGTGCCAGGAGGAGCCTGTCGTGGTCGTCCAGGACCGTGCTGGACGACGCTGGGCGGCATGCCTTCGGGGCGCGCGTGCCGTCGCCGCCGACCGGGGCGTTCCCCTTCCCTCGTATCTGGGCGATCGGTCCCGCCAGTCATCCCCGTAGGTGGGCAGGAGCCGTTCCTCCCACGGGACTGCGGGGTGCCCAGGGCAACGGCCGGGCCGCAACGCCCCGTACAGCAGGGGGCGCAGAAGGCACCGGGCGCGCAACCGTTCGGGACCGGCAGGAGTCTAGCGAGCGCAGGGATGTCCCCCGGGGGACACCGTCCGTTCGCCCGTATTCCAACAGGGGTTCTCTCCATGCCGATGCCTCCGTACAACCGTCGCGCCTCCCGTGCCGTTGTCGCCGCCCTCGGCGCTGTCGGCCTGGTCGCGCTCGCTGCGGCTCCCGCCGCCTTCGCCGACGAACCCGCGCCCGAGCTGGTCGTCGGAGGCATCGCGCCGATCGACGGGGCGAAACCGGGAAGCACCTTCGACGTACCGGTCACCGTGGCGAACAAGGGCACCGTGGCGGCCGAGAAGGCGTGGATCTACTACGGCGTCACGCGGGGACTCGACTTCACGGAGATTCCCTCCAACTGCCTTTCACAGCACGTCCGTCCCTACGACGAGATGCCCGAGAGATGGACCGTGGTGTGCGAGTTCGACCAGGCGGTCGAGCCGGGCGCCGTCTACACGCCCGAGACGCCTCTCCGTGCCGAGGTGCTGGACCGCGCGCTCTACGACGAACTGCGCGTGCGCGCCGGGGAAGGCGATCCGGTTGCGGACGACAACGGCAGTACGCCGGTGGTGGGAACCGCCCCGGCGGTGAGACTCGTCGCGAGCCAGGCCGGCAGCGAGGGCTCCGCACGCGTGGTCGACGTCCCCGTCACCTCCGTCAACACGGCCGACTTCCAGGTGACGGGCGCCGAGTTGACGGGGAGCGTCGGTGAAACGGTGCCGATGAAGGTGGAGTTCACCAACGCCGGGCCGGCCTGGGTCATGGCCCCGTACTGGGATCAGTCCGTAAGCGTCTTGATCACACCGCCCGCTGGAACATCGGTCGTCAAGACCGCCGCGTTCTGCCGGCTCGAGCGTCACGTGTACCACTGCGGCATGAGGCAGCCGGCACTCAACGAGGGCGGCGGAGAGACCTACACCTTCCAGCTGAAGATCGACAAGCGGGTGGCGCACGCCAAGGGCTCGGTGGCGCTGAGCACCGAGGCACGGCCGTTCGACCCCGACAAGGCCAACGACAAGGCCGACATCACGCTGGACGTCACGGGTGACGGACAGACGGGCTCGACGGGCGGCGGCTCGGGGAACTCTGGCGGGTCGAGCGGGTCGAGCGGGTCGAGCGGATCGGCTGGATCGACCGGATCGGGCGGCGGGTCGTCGTCGTCCGGCGGTGACGGGACGACGACAACAACTGGCGGCGCCGGGACGTCGTCGACCGGCGGCAGCCTGGCGGAGAGCGGGTCCTCGACACTGCCGATCACGGGCATGGCCGCCGCGGCGGTGATCACGGGTGCGGGCGTGCTCGTCGCCGTGCGGCGCCGCCGGGCGGAGAGCCTGAGCTGACGACGGTCGGGACGCGAGCGCTGGCCCCATCGCGGCTTGAAGACCCACGTGAAGCCGCGATCACAGCCCCTCTACGCCTGGACCTGATCGGGGTCAGAGAGCAGAACATCCCTATGTTTCAAGGCCAGTTGGAGCAAACCAGCGGCGGGGGGTGACATACGGTCGGAGGGAAGGTCGTTGACGCTGGCGTCGTCGAGCGGCAGGCCGGTAACGGTCCCGTTCGAACGTGGTCCACCGACCACAATGCCTTCTTCGTTCCGCTCCACCGCCTCGGCGAAGACCGTGTCGAACGTGGCCGCTTCGAATACCGCCACGGTCAGGACGCACACGGCGAGATTCAGCGGCTCCAACGCCATGCCCAAGCACCACACCCGCAACGAGCCGTCCGCCAAGGCGGCGTTGAGCAGGCTGTACGGAGGCAGGCCGTAGTCCACTTCGGAGCCCAAGTCCCCTTTGGCCTCCGGCGCTCCGAGCAACTCCTCGTTGTATTCGCGCATGACGATGCGCCACAGATCCAGGTCCTGCCGGTACGCGAGAGGCGAGAGCGACGCCGGCTGAACCATGCCGGCGGGGATCGGCCCGTAGATGCCCTCTCCCGTGGCGACGTGCCCGGCTTCCCGGTAGAGGAGGAAGAACGTGCCCTGCCCGTCGGGCGTACGGCGCAGAGTCAGAGTGGCGACGGAGGGGAGTACGACACGTTCCTCGAGCGACAGGGGATCGTCGGCCAGGAGTCTGCGCATGGGTACGGCTCGCCAGGGCGGTCTCTCCTCGGGCACCCGTCGCGTGGCCACGGCCAGTTCGTGAGCCACAGCCTCGTTCTGGTCGATGAGGTCGAAGTACTGGCCGATGCCGAAAACCAGACGGGGCTCTCCCGGCTGAGACCAGTCGGCCCGCACAAGGCGAAAGGACGGTCGATCCTCGAAGAGGGTAGGGCGCGCCAAGGCCCCCATGGCGGCGGAATAGCGTTCGTATCTCCCCTTGGGTTCCCTCGGCAGACAACGCCGCGCCGCGTGCAGCAACGGCAGGTTGACGGGTGGGGCAACGCCCTGCCATTCCACCGTCACCGCCGACAGCGGAACAGGGGCCGGCGGGCGCATGGCAGCCTCCCACAGCAAGGAGGTACCACCGATCCGCTCCAGGGAAGGGCGGGCCAGAACGTGCATGTCAGCGGCCGTCTCGCACAGGTGCACAAACCGCTGACGGAGGTCTGTCCGTTCCTTGACGAAGGACGCCCGGGACTCCTCGACGACACCCTGGTCCAGCGCCCGCCACGCGTAGTACAGCCCGCCGATGGCTATCAGCGCACCCAACAGGCCGAGCGACAGTTCCGCGTCCACGTACACCCCCGGGCCAACGGCATGTCCCGGCGGGAAACTACCCTCGTGACCGGCCCGACACTCCAAGAACCGCGTGGCATGGACGGTCAGTGTTCAGTGCCGAACGTCGCTGCCGTGGCTGTGTCCGGGGCGGCGGGTCCACAGAGAAACATCACTGCTCGTCGCGACGGCGATGGTCTGGCCGGAGGGCGAGAAGCCGAAGGCTCGCAGCTCCGAGTAGGTGGAGTGGAAAATGTGCCACCACTGCTCCCCGTACGGGCCAGAGTGGGGAAGTCCGCGGTCGGCCGAAAGATGCACACGATGGTGGGGCCAGTCCGGCGCGACGGACTCCAGCGTCCAGCCGTCGTCGGTCGTGGTGTGCAACCCGCCGCCGAACAGCTCCGCGATGCGCACGCGGCTGCCGGCGATCGGCCCCAGCCCGGGGCAGGTCAGGTCGGCGACGGCGTCGGGGGTGCCGTCCTCGGGGGCAGGGTCGCGGTCTCTGGCGATCTTCTCCCCGGTGGCGGCGTCGAAGAGACCATGACCGTCGTTGGAGACGACCATCACCAGGTCACGGCCGCTCTCGGGGTGGGACGCGAAGCCGATCCCGAGGAGCCCGCCGACAGGGACGCCGTACGTGGACTCGAAGACGGGCCGCCAGGGTTCGGGCGCAGGCACCACAGGCGCGGCGAGAAGCCGATCCCGCAGGGCCTGTTGATACGCGGAGAGCACCGGCTCACGAACGAGTCGCTCTTCCGGATCCGCCCTCTTGAGCCGCTTCATCACCCCACCATCACCCCTCTATGCTCTCGCGTCGGTGACTACCCTGCGCGGCCGGGGAGTTGAGAAGATCACGGCATGGCGGCTTCGGACGAAAATCCCCCCGACGGCTGGTCCTTTCTCGGAATCGGCGCCCCACTCCTGGTCGTCCAGGACGAGCGGCGCGACCTACTGGCCGTGGCAGGCAGGGATACACCCGGTACGACCACTCCGGTCGCGGTCTACAGAACCCGCTCCTTCGACCGCAGGGCGTCCTTCGCCTCACGCTTCCCGGTCCACGCGATGGCCTTCCATCCCAGCCGCCCGCTGCTCGCGACAGGCACCGGAAGGTACGACGGCGGCTACTTCTTCGAGGGCGAGCTACTGCTTCTGCACTTCAAAACGGGCGCGGTCGTCTCCCTCATCGAGCACGAACCTGGTCGGCAGGTGCTGGGTCTGGAATGGCTGGATGAACAGTCCCTTCGCGTCCTCATGGCGCCACCGGACGACTGGCGGGACGAAGCGGCCCACGGAGACGGGTACGTCGCCGTGGTGCACCGGAGGGACTGGACTGCCGTACCTCCACGGTCGCTCACCGGCCGGGACCTGGCCGGTTCAAGGACCCCCGCCCCACGCCCCGACTCCCAAGAGGCAGCGCACCGAGCGGCCGCCGAACTACGCTCCATCTGGCAGGCCCAACGAGCCGTCCCTCCGACGGATCTCTGAGCAGGCATCTGCGTATGTACCAACGGGACGGCCCGAAGAAGCAACCAACCCGTCATCCCCGTAGGTGGGCAAGAAGCTCCTCTCCTACGAGATAGGGGCGCTCCCGGGGCAACAGCCGGGCGGCGGAGTCCTGATCGCCGTCGCTGACGAGGGAATGGATCTCGTGCACGAGCGGCGTCACGTCGCAGATGCCGACCGTCCACTCATCGGCATAGCGCCGAACCGCCTCACCAGAGAGGCCGAGTTGCAGGGAGCGGTACGGCAAGGGCTGAAGACGCAGGTCCCGTTCGGGGTCCCACTGCACGCGTGCCGGTGCACGCTTCAACTCACGCTGCCAGGTGGCTTGGTCGGGATGAACCCCACGGACGTAACTCGACAGACAGGCATGACGCAACGCCCACTCGAAGCCGTCGCGGGTGATCTCGACGGCCAGGACGGTCTCCTGACCTGGCTTCGTAGCCCAGCCACAGCGGTACATCATCCACATGAAGGACGGCTTGATCCATGTCATCCGCTCCCGCTTCCACGCGGCAGGGAAACGGCCGTCGCGGACGGCAGGCAGGCCGATCTCGGGGGAGTACGCCTGGTAGACGGTGATCGTGGATTCCGAGTAGGCCGCGCGGATCCGGTGTTGCGGTTCTTCCATGGCGTACAGCGTGAGGTCGGTCGGGTTGGGTGGCCACTGAATTTCGACGGCGACAGCGATCGGTCCGGGCCCAGCGAGCCTGTGCTGTCATGTAACCCACTACGCAACAGGCTGGACCTCATACCGCTGGGGCGGCCTGCCCATTTGCCGGCGCCACCACTGACCGTCCGCGTCCAGGAACCTGAAGACGACCACCAAACCGATGCCCGCTGCTTGGCCGACAGACTCACCGGAACCATCGATCAACTCCACCTTCGCTGTCAGTGATTCCCGTGGCTGAAGGAGGCATGCGGTCCGGGTGTTGGGTCCGTGGGCGGTTGCGAGCCGCCAGTTGTCACCAGGGAGCGCAGGATGGCGCCGAACATCAATGACTTCGACGTCCGTGAGAGCAGTAGAACCTCCGTTGGTGACTTGCACATTGATCGTCGTGTTGCTTGTCCACGGAGCCGACGCGATCACTGAGGCCGCCCGTCCTTGGGCTGCCTTGGCGTCACGCGCGGTTGTCTCTCGGTGCTGGGTCCACCACGCTGCAACGGTGACGGCCAAAACGCCGGCCCCGCTGAGGGCAGCGATCGCACTCCACAGCTCACCCATGTCAGCCCGCCCCTTACCGTCCTGACCAGAGGATCGATCGAGTGTTTCGCCTACTTTTCAACAGGCGCAATGCCCGTCGGGGAAGAAGCCTCCCAGTTCGTCTCGAACGGGTCGCTTAGCTTGACACCCGTCCCCTCGATCCCGCAGTACCCCGCCGGATTCTTGTCCAAGTACTGCTGGCGATATTGCGTACTAGAAAATAACTCGCCTGAACGTCGTCCACCACATCCCGTGGATTCGTTGCCATCACTCAGGCAGTGGAGGAGCGGCGGTAGAACCGTGAGTGCGAGGGGTGGCATGTTAATGACGTGGTATTGCGAGCCGGGCTGCCATTCCATTCTCACCGACGGCCCAACAAGCCTCATGGTGTGAGCAGTTGATCCCGAGGAGGAGACTTCGGTCGAAGCGGGACCAAGTTCGTCCGCTGTCGGTCGTGACGTCACTTCCGTCCGGGCCGACGGTGATCGCGGTGTCCCTGTGGCCAGGTATCCAGGTGACACTGTTCCTGAAGCCGGCGGGGGTATCACCGAGCGCCCATGACGCACCGCCGTCGGATGTACGGGCGACCACACCGACGTCGATGCTTTGGGATGGGCTGAAGTTGCCGCCCACGGCTAGGCCGTCTTTGGGGTTCTGGAAGGACAGGGAAGCGATGTTCCCTGTCGTGCCTGGTATCGGTGTGTCGGCCACGGTCCAGGTCCTGCCGCCGTTCCGCGTGTGGAACACCTGCGGGTTGTGGCCGCTCCCGCTGACGCCGGTCGTCCCGAACCAGGCGTCGTGACGGCCCTTGGTGACCAGACACGTGCCGGTTGCCAGAGCACCTGCGCCGGGGAAGGTGTCGGGCACCCCGGTGGTGGGCGCGGGGTGCCAGCTGCGACCACCGTCCATGGTTTCCAGCAGGGGGAACCTGGTGCCGACCGCGTCGCCCACGGCGAGACCGTGATGGCGGTCGAAGAAAGCCATGCAGGAGAAGAACGTGTGCGGATCCTCGGCGCGGAACACCTGCTGCCAGCTGGCTCCGCCGTCAGCGGTCCGGTAGATGCGCGCGGATACCCCGGCGGTGTCATCGCTCAGCGCCAGCACGAGCGCGTGGTTACGGTCCAGTGCCTCGACGTCCCGGAATTCGTCGATTGCTCCTCCTGGAGGGGTCACGTCCTGCCAGGAGCGACCCCCGTCCACGGTCCGCACTACGGCACCGCCGACCGCGCCCTGGAACCCGCCTCCGGTGGCCCAGACTGCAGAACGGTCCACAACGTCGACCGCGATCAAGGTGTTGCTCGTGGCAGTGTGTACGAAGCGCCACGAGGGCAATGTCGCGTGGTGCCCCGCCCTTGATGCCGATGACGCCACAGCCGGGTTACTCAGGGCCAGGACAAGTCCGACCACAGCACTCACGCGCAGAATCGTCCGCAGTTGCACAACTCCCATCCCAGGGACGTTAATTGCCGAAGAGCGGGAGGAACATGCGTAAAAAGTACGAATATCGGAGGCTTGGGTGAGCCCAGGTCCAGTCCTACTGCAGTACGTTCCGCGGCCTCTGAGCTCTGTGGACCTCGGTGTGCGTAGCTGCGACACAGCCCAGTGCGCGCCGCTCAGCGTTGGACCCCAAGGGACATGCGCTCCGTCGTCAACCCTCGGATTTGGCGACACTGATTGGGCAGGACGCACCGGTCCCGGCGGGGCTGTGCTGTCAGGTGACCCGTTGTTCAGAGGGCGACGCCAGGTATGAACGCCACCAGTCCTGAGAGGAAGCTGCCTGCTGCTGCGAGTGTGACGAGAGTGGCCTTCCCGTCTGAGAACAGTCCGGAGCAGAATTCACGCACACGCCGCCGGACGATCAGCAACTTGATTTTCTGCCAGCGGTGTTGATGGATGTGGCAGCCCATGAGGATGCCGGTCGCGTTGTTGCGGCAGCCATCGGCTCGTCCTCGGACTGGAGCCCCGCAGGTCACTGGAGCTTGGAAGAAGGACCAGAGGAGGACCGCCGCGGAAAGGGTGATGATCACCACTGGGCCTGCTGATTCATTGATCCACGCTGCGATGAGGAGTGCGCCGGCCAAGACGCCCCACCACTGTCCTAAGCCGCCGAGTCGGCTGCTCTTTGCCCCCGAAGTCGCCATGTCTTTAATCGTGGCGATGGGCGGGACCAATCATGCAGGGCGCGGCCGGTATGACCGAAAGCGATTCCAGGACGGCTGATGCCGCGCAGCTGGATCAGCCTGACGACGTGTTGACAGGCTGTGCCGCCTACTGTCTGGCAGCCCGCAGCACACCCGCTCTAGTGGACACCAAGTTGCAGACCCTGCTGCTCTGCCATCTCCGGCACGGACGCGAACTTACCTTGATCCCCGTCCCGCCCAGCCCGTAGTACCCGCCCGGGTTGTTGCTGCCCGAAAGATACTGCTGGTGTCAGTGCTCAATTGCCTAGGAGGCTTCTGCGGCGTAGGAGAGCAGGTTCGCGAAGCGTAGCCACGGGAGCAGGTACATGTTCAGAAGCGAGTAACCGGGCTGGGTATGGCTGCGGATGCCATGGATGGTGTTGACCAGTTGCTCTGCTGCCGGGTCGTCGAGGTGGCCGAGGGCCTTGAGGTACGAAGCGGCGCAGGCGTCGAGTTGTGCGTGCAGGTCGGCGAGTTGCTGCACTTGGATGGCGGGGGAGAGCGTTTCGTCGGGGTACGGGATGCGCTGGAATGCCGAGTGTCGGTTCGCCACGGCGGCGATCAACCCCAGTCGGGAGGGGGCTGTTGCACTCGGCCAGTGGGGTCCATGAAGGGTGGCCGTGTCGGAGGCTCGCGGAGTGCGTCGGCCGTCTGCCTTCTCTGTCTGGCGGCGGGCAGCTAAGTCATCCACCGCCTGCAGATGAGCCGCTCGGCTCTCCTCCAACGTTTCCAGCGCGCGCAGCAGGGCCGCAGGATCCCTGCGCAGATCGGGTGCGGGGCACGCCGTCGCGGCGAGATACGCCCACGTTGCGTTGAAGCCGAGCGGACAGTGCTGCCCGACGGCACACCTCAGTGCCATGTGCCGTCGAGAGAGCGGGAGCCGCTCGTCACGGACTCTGCGCGCGTGCGTTCCGAAGCCCACCCGGTGACGTCAGCCTTCGGCCTTCGCCACGCCGATCGGGCAAGCGACACCGGTCCCGCCCAACCCGCAGTACCCGCCCGGGTTTTTGCTGCCCGAAAGGTACTGCTGGTGATACCCCTCCGCCGGATAGAACGCCCGCCCCTCCGCCGGCAGGATCTCCGTCGTGATCGTGCGCCAACCCGAAGCCGTCAGGACCTTCTGGTAGGCCTCGCGGGAGGCGGTGGCCAGGGCTGCCTGGGTCGGGGTGTGGGTGTAGATCGCCGAGCGGTACTGCGTGCCTACGTCGTTGCCCTGGCGGAAGCCCTGCGTGGGGTTGTGGGACTCCCAGAAGGTCTTCAAGAGGCCGTCGTACGAGATCAGTTCGGGGTCGTAGACCACGCGGACCGCCTCCGTGTGGCCGGTGAGGCCCGAGCAGACCTCCTCGTACGCGGGGTTCTCGGTGTAGCCGCCCTGGTAGCCGACCAACGTCGTCCACACGCCCACCGGGAGTTGCCAGAACCTGCGCTCGGCGCCCCAGAAGCAGCCCAGGCCGAAGTCCGCGATCTCCAGGTGCCCGGGGTAGGGGCCGAGGAGCGGGGTGCCCAGGACCGTGTGGCGGTCGGGGAGCGAGAAGATCGGCTCGGTGCGGCCACGCAGAGCTTGTTCGGGTGTCGGCAGCCGGGGTGTACGGCTGTCCGGGAACGGGAACATTCGGTCTCCATCCGGGAGGTCAGAGGGGCCCTACGCCTCAACGCGCTTGCGGGCTACCGGAATTCCGGTAACCCAGCCGCCCGGTGGCCGAGCTCAGTGCGGCAACGTCGCCGGGCTCCCTCCGTTCGCCTCGTAGCCCGCCACCGCCAGTGCCCGGTACACCGCGAACTCCGCCGCCGGGTCCGCCGACAGGGTCCACGGCAGTGCGCCCACGTGGCCGTCGATGTGGACGAGCTGGTTCATCGCCTCCGACCAGCGTTCGCCGCGGACCAGGAAGAAGACCAGCATGTGGCGTACGTGCGCCAGCATCGGGTCGTCGGGGCGGGCGGCGTGGACCGCGAAGAGCGCTCCGTGTATCGCCTTGGTCACCACTTCGCTCTGGTAGAAGCTGCTGACCATGTTCACCTCGGGCAGGTGCTCGAAGACCGCGAACAGGGGCATCGCCGCGAGGAGGGAGCCTTGGGGCGCCCGAGCGGCGGCCGCCTCCGCGAAGGAGTTCGCCAGGGTCCGCGAGCCGTGCCACTTCTCGCACCAGTAGTGCAGGGCCGCCAGGTGGGCCCCCATGTGCGCCGGCGCCCGGTCCAGGATCTTCAGCCAGAGCTGCTCGAACTCCGACTGGGAGTAGGCGAGGCCGCGGGCCACCGACAGTTCGACGATGTACGGGATCGGATCGCCCGGCGCGAGCAGCGCCGCGTCGCCGCAGGCCGACCTCGCCTCCTCCATGATGATCCGGAACTCGTCCGTGCCCGGCGTCGACGTACGCCACGCCTGCTGCACCAGGAACTCGGCATGCACCGCCGCACCGCCCGCGTCCTTGGGGTGCTCGGCCCGCCACACCCGCAGCCACTGCCCGCCCGGCGTCTCACTGACCCCGCCCGGCCGCTGCCGCAGCTCCAGCGAGGCCGCGCCCGCGAACGCCTGCACCCGCTGCCAGCGCAGCTCGCCCGCGGCCTCCGTACCGGCCAGCAGCTGCTGGGCCGCGCGGTAGTCGTGCGTGCGCTGCACCAGGTCCAGGACGTTCAGCAGGTCCTGGTCGGGGCCGGGCATGCGGACGTCCAGCTCCTCCTCCCGCGCGAAGCCGTAGTTCGCGGGGTCGGCCGCGTCCGGGTGGCCGGCCGGGACCTGCTCGATCATGCCCCGCCTGCGCCGCAGGAAGGGCAGCAGCACGAAGCCGAGCAGGACCGCCGCCATCAGGACCCAGAGAATCTCCATGCCACAAGCGTTCCAGACACCGCCGACAAATGGCGAACCGGTCGCCGGACCTGTGGACAACTCCCCGCCGGTTGCCTCCGGCGGCCACGTCCGCCCTCACGCCGTGAACCCACCCCCGTGAACCCACCCCCGCCCCGAGACCCCCCTCGCGAACCCACCCCCACCGAGGGAAAACCCCGCAGTACCCCACCTCACGCCCCGCCGTCCGTCATCCGTTCCGCGAGCGCACTACGCTCGGGACCCATGAGCGACAGGCACATCAGTCAGCACTTCGAGACTCTCGCGATTCACGCGGGCAACACCGCCGACCCCCTCACCGGTGCGGTCGTCCCGCCGATCTATCAGGTCTCGACCTACAAGCAGGACGGCGTCGGGGGCCTGCGCGGTGGCTATGAGTACAGCCGCAGCGCCAACCCCACCCGGACCGCCCTGGAAGAGAACCTCGCGGCCCTCGAGGGCGGCCGCCGCGGTCTCGCGTTCGCGTCCGGACTGGCGGCCGAGGACTGCCTGTTGCGTACGCTGCTCAGTCCCGGCGACCACGTGGTCATCCCCAATGACGCGTACGGCGGCACGTTCCGGCTGTTCGCGAAGGTCGTCGCGCGGTGGGGTGTGGAGTGGTCGGTCGCCGACACCAGCGATCCCTCCGCCGTACGGGCCGCCGTCACGCCGAAGACCAAGGCCGTGTGGGTGGAGACCCCCTCCAACCCGCTGCTCGGCATCACCGACATCGCCGCCGTCGCGCAGATCGCGCGGGACGCGGGCGCGAAGCTCGTCGTCGACAACACCTTCGCCACGCCCTACCTCCAGCAGCCGCTGGCCCTCGGCGCGGACGTCGTCGTGCACTCCCTGACCAAGTACATGGGCGGTCACTCGGACGTCGTCGGCGGCGCGCTGGTCACCGCCGACGAGACGCTCGGCGAGGAGTTGGCGTACCACCAGAACGCGATGGGCGCGGTCGCCGGGCCCTTCGACTCCTGGCTGGTGCTGCGCGGCGCCAAGACGCTGTCGGTGCGCATGGACCGGCACAGCGAGAACGCCACCAAGGTCGCCGAGATGCTCGGCCGGCACGCGCGCGTGACGAACGTGCTGTACCCGGGCCTGCCCGAGCACCCCGGTCACGAGGTCGCCGCCAAGCAGATGCGGGCGTTCGGCGGCATGGTGTCGTTCCAGGTCGCGGGCGGCGAGGAGGCGGCCGTCGAGGTCTGCAACCGCGCCAAGGTGTTCACGCTGGGCGAGTCCCTGGGCGGCGTCGAGTCCCTGATCGAGCACCCCGGCCGCATGACGCACGCGTCCGTGGCCGGTTCGGCCCTCGAGGTCCCCGCCGATCTCGTACGCCTCTCCGTGGGCATCGAGAACATCGACGACCTGCTGGGAGATCTGCAGCAGGCGCTCGGATAGCAAGTCGAGGGGGTCCCTCGTTCACCACCCCGTCAGCGGTGGAGTCGTCTCCGAAGGCGGCTCCACCCAGGGGCGGGCCACCATCGCCCATACGAAGAACGCGACCGCCGCCGAGCACAGCAACAGCCAGAACAGCCGTCGGGCGACGGTCCTGCGGCGCAGCATCCGCCCGCCGCGGCGCATCACCTCCGGGTACAGCTCCGGCGGCACCGGGGGCGGCGTCTCCTCCATGGCCTGCCGTGCGGCGGCCTCGCGTTGGGCCCGGTTCATGGGAGTCTCCCGTCGCCGATGTCCCTCATGACGACGCCGACATCCCTCACGCCGACGCCCCTCACGACGACACCACCTTCGCCGGTCCGACCGTCGGCGCCGGCCCCCGCGGCGGATGCAGCAACGTCGCCGTCGCCCGGTCGCAGATCGTGCGGACGCGTTCCGTCGGCAGGCCGAGCAGTGCCGCCGTCTGGGCCTCGGCGACTCCCTCGTACAGCCTGAGGACGAGGATCAGGCGTTCCTGCGGTGCGAGTGCGGCGAGGGCGCTGGCGGGGTGCGGGCGGGCGCGGCCGAAGGCGCCGTACTGGTGCCAGGCCGCGCGGGCGAAGCGGGTGGCGAGGTACTGGCGGGTGTGGTCGTACGGGTCCTCGCCGCGCAGGCGGTGCCAGCGCGCGTACGTGTGCGCGAGGGCGAGCGTCAGCAGGCGCCGCGCGCGCGGGTTGTCGTCGGGGGCCTCCGCCGTGAGCAGTGTGGCGGCATGCAGGAGCCGCCCTGCCGCGCCCGCGACGAATGCCTCGAACTCCCGGGCCCGGCGGGCACCTTGGGACGCCTGCCGTTGTCGCACCGCGCCTCCCGCCCTGACGCGACCCTGAGGACAGGGGCCCGGTCGCCTACGGGATGCCGACCCGCCTGCGACGGGACCCGGTCTCATATGAGGCCAGCGGTGGCCCATCGGTCAAGGGCTCGGCGGACACCCGCGGGATCCGGAGGAAACCGTGGGGCACGCGCGCGGGGAGGTCATGCCTCCGAGGGACCGTCCGCGCCCGGGAGGCCCTGTGTCGCCATACGGGTGGAGAGCGCGGTGTTGAAGCGCGTGAGGAGCGTGCAGAACGCCTCGCGCTCCTCCGGCGCCCAGTCGTGTGTCAGCTCGGCCATCAACTGACGCCTGGAGGAACGTACTTCGTCCAGCCGCGCCAGTCCGCGAGGGGACAGCTGGAGCACCACGGCACGCCCGTCCTCGGGATGCGAGGTCCGCTTGACCAGCCCGGTGTCGACGAGCGGAGCCACCTGCCGGGTGACCGTCGACGAGTCGATGCCCATGCTCGCGGCGAGTGCCTTGACGCCCATGGGCCCCTCCTTGTCGAGGCGGTTGAGCAGCAGATACGCGGCGCGGTCCATGGAGTTGCGCACCTGCCCGACCCCTCCGAGCCGGGTCTGTTCGGCACGGCGGGCGAAGACCGCCACCTCGTGCTGCAACGTGTCGAGGAGACCGATGTCACCGACGGTCGTCATGTCCATCGACATTTCAGGTGTTGTGGGCATGGCCGGAGGCTCGCTTCATGAAAGGGGCGCTGGATTGGGGGACAGAGTACGCGGCCGGGACGCGGGTCGTACCGGCGCTGCGCAAACCAGTCTCGGAGGTTGGTCACAGAGACGGCGTGAGGCTGTGAACTGCGATGCTTGAGTCATGAGCTACAGCACGGCTGACTCCTTTCGGCCCGTGACCCTCGACGATGTGCGCGGTGCGCAGAAGATGCTCACGGGCGTGGCGCGGGTGACGGCGATGGAGGGAAGCAGGCACCTGTCCCAGTTGGTGGGCGCCCCGGTGCACCTCAAGTGCGAGAACCTCCAGCGGACCGGATCCTTCAAACTGCGCGGCGCCTACGTCCGGATCGCCGGTTTGCTGCCCGAGGAGCGGGCCGCCGGAGTGGTCGCGGCGAGCGCCGGCAACCACGCGCAGGGCGTCGCCCTCGCGTCCGCGCTCCTCGGCGTGCGCGCGACGGTGTTCATGCCGAAGGGCGCCCCGCTGCCCAAGATCAGTGCCACGCGTGAGTACGGCGCCGAGGTGCGCCTGCACGGGCACGTGGTCGACGAGACGCTCGCCGCCGCCGAGGCGTACGCGGCCGAGACGGGCGCGGTGTTCATCCACCCCTTCGACCACCCCGACGTCATCGCGGGGCAGGGCACGGTCGGCCTGGAGATCCTGGACCAGTGCCCGGAGGTGCGGACGATCGTCGTCGGGATCGGCGGCGGCGGTCTGGTGGCCGGGCTCGCGGTGGCGGTGAAGGCCCTGCGGCCCGACGTGCGGATCGTCGGTGTGCAGGCGGCGGGCGCGGCGGCGTACCCGCCCTCGCTCACGGCCGGCTGCCCGGTGTCGATCGATCAGCCCGCGACCATGGCCGACGGCATCAAGGTCGGCCGGCCGGGCGAGGTGCCGTTCGGTCTCGTCCGCGACCTGGTGGACGAGGTCCGTACCGTCACCGAGGACGAGCTGGCCACGGCCCTGCTGCTGTGCCTGGAGCGGGCCAAGCTGGTCGTGGAACCGGCCGGGGCGAGCCCGGTCGCGGCGCTGCTGAGCGATCCGCGCGGCTTCGAGGGCCCGGTGGTGGCGCTGCTGTCCGGCGGCAACATCGATCCGCTGCTGATGCAGCGGGTGCTGCGGCACGGCATGGTCGCGCAGGGCCGCTACCTGGCCGTACGTCTGCGGCTGACGGACCGTCCCGGCGCCCTCGCCTCGCTTCTCGGGGCGTTGTCAGTGGTGGACGCTAACGTCCTCGATGTGAGTCACGTACGGACCGATCCCCGGCTCGGGCTCACGGAGGCGGAGGTCGAGCTGCACCTGGAGACGAAGGGTCCTGAGCACTGCGTCGAGGTCGGCCGCACCCTGCGCGAGGCGGGCTACACGGTCATCGACTGAGGCCGCCTCAAGCGGAATGCTCGGTTCGGTATCTCTTCGTCGCTCGATCGGGAAAATGCCGTTGAGAGACGCGATACATCGCGTTATGGTGTGTCCCGTGTCGGCCATCAGGCGGAACGAAAAACCCAAAACTAGGCTTCTCGAAGAATCCCCGACGACGTGGAGACTGATATGCCAGGCGCCATCTATGCCGAAGGTCTGGTCAAGACCTTCGGAGACGTAAAGGCACTGGACGGCGTCGACCTCGATGTCCCCGAGGGCACGGTCCTCGGCCTGCTCGGGCCCAACGGCGCGGGCAAGACGACGACGGTCCGCTGCCTGACCACCCTGCTGCGCCCCGACAGCGGCAAGGCCGTCGTCGCCGGGCTCGACGTGCTCAAGCAACCCAACGAGGTACGGCGCTCCATCGGCCTGTCCGGCCAGTTCGCCGCGGTCGACGAGTATCTGACCGGCCGTGAGAACCTCCAGATGGTCGGTCAGCTCTACCAGATGAAGAGCAAGGCCGCGAAGGCCCGGGCCGACCAGCTGCTCGAACAGTTCGGCCTCACGGACGCGGCAGACCGCACCGCGAAGACCTACTCCGGCGGAATGCGCCGCCGGCTCGACCTCGCGGCGGCCCTGGTCCTCTCGCCGCCCGTGATGTTCATGGACGAGCCGACCACCGGCCTCGACCCGCGCAACCGGCAGATGCTGTGGGAGGTCATCAAGCAGCTCGTCTCCGGCGGTACGACCCTGCTGCTGACCACCCAGTATCTGGAAGAGGCCGACCACCTCGCGCACGACATCGCGGTCGTCGACCACGGCCGCGTGATCGCCCGCGGCACCTCCGACCAGCTCAAGGCCCGCACCGGTGGCGAGCGCGTCGAGGTCGTCGTGCACGAGCGCGACCACATCCCCACCGCGCGCGAGGTCCTGACGGGCTTCGGCAAGGGAGACGTCACCGTCGAGGACCACACCCGCAAGCTCACCGTGCCCGTCACCGGCGGCGCGAAGCTGCTCGCCGAGGTCATCCGCGAGCTGGACGTGCGGGGCATCGAGATCGACGACATCGGACTGCGCCGGCCCACTCTCGACGACGTCTTCCTCTCCCTGACGGGCCACGCGGCCGAGGTCGAGGACGAGGAGAACGGCGCGACGGCGGACGCCAAGGGCCGCAAGCAGACCGACGCCAAGGACCCCAGCCAGCAGAGCAGCCCGCAGAAGGAGACCGACCAGTGAGCGCCGTCACCGAAGCCGCCCCGATCGCGGCTCCCAGCAACCCGCTCGGCCAGTCGGTCCGCGACTCGCTGGTCATGGCCAAGCGGAACCTGATTCGCATGTCCAGAATTCCCGAAATGGTAATTTTTGGGCTGATTCAGCCCATCATGTTCGTGGTGCTGTTCACCTACGTCTTCGGCGGTTCCATGCAGATCGGCGGCAGCACCAGCGCCACCGACTACAAGAACTTCCTGATGGCGGGCATCTTCGCGCAGACCGTCACCTTCGCCACCGCCAGCTCCGGCGCGGGCATCGCCGACGACATGCACAAGGGGCTCATCGACCGCTTCCGTTCGCTGCCCATGGCGCGCGGTGCGGTGCTCACCGGGCGCACGCTCGCCGACCTGGTGCAGACGGCGCTGACCCTGCTCGTCCTGGCCGTCGTCGCACTCCTGGTCGGCTGGCGGGTGGGCTCGGACGGCGGCACGAACGCCGGCAAGGTGCTCGGCGCCTTCGGTCTGCTGCTCCTGCTCGGGTACGCGTTCACCTGGATCGGCGCCCTGATCGGCCTGTCCGTGCGGACCCCCGAGGCCGCCACCTCCGGCGGACTGATCTGGCTCTTCCCGGTGACGTTCATCTCGAACGCGTTCGTGGACACCAGCAACATGACCCCGTGGCTGCGCCATGTCGCCGAGTGGAACCCGTTCAGCGCCACCGTCCAGGCCAGCCGGGTGCTGTTCGCCAACCCGGGCCAGTCCCCGTCGGACGCCTGGCCCATGGTGCACCCGGTCTGGGCCTCGCTGATCTACTCGGCCGTGATCATCGTGATCTTCCGGACCCTCGCGGTACGCAAGTACCGTTCGGCGACCGCATGACAGTGCCCCCGGCGTCGCGGGGACGCCGGGGGCTCGTCCGCTGATGGCAAGGGCGGGTCGGCCGGGTCAGCCGTTGTACGGCTCGGCCTTGAGGATGGTCACCGAGGCCATCTTGCCGTTGGGCAGCTCGTACTGCGCGACCTCGCCCACCTTGTGGCCGATCACGCCGGAGCCCAGCGGGGACTGCGGCGAGTAGGTCTCGACGTCCGAGCTCGCGTACTCGCGCGAGGCGAGCAGGAACGTCGTGGTGTCGTCCTCGTCACCGTCGAAGGCGATCGTCACGACCATGCCGGGCGCGACCGCGCCGTCCGCGGACGCCGGGGCCTCGCCGACCTTGGCCTTCTCCAGAAGCTGGGTCAGCTGGCGGATGCGGAGCTCCTGCTTGCCCTGCTCCTCCTTGGCCGCGTGGTACCCGCCGTTCTCGCGCAGGTCGCCCTCCTCGCGAGCGGCCGCGATCTTCACGGTGATCTCGGCGCGCGCGGGACCAGACAGGTACTCCAGCTCGTCCTTGAGCTTGGTGTACGCCTCCTGCGTGAGCCAGGTGACGTCTTCGCTGGTCTGGGTCACAGGTGCTCCTCGTAGGTACTGGGAATACAAAGCATCGCCCTACCCAGAAGAATGTTCCTTCATGGAAGGGCGAAACCACGAGCCTAACAATTCAGCGGCGCAAGGGGGAGGACATAAACCATCAGAATCACGTCAACGCAGGTCAGGCGGTACGTATTCAGGGTGATGCCGGGTGGCGTCAGCTCGGGTGACAGCCCAGCAGCTCGGCCGTGGTGCCCCGTGAGGTCGTGCGGAGCGTGACGACCTTGTCGATCCGGGTGGCGTGACCGGTGAAGCGGAAATCGGCCCGGCCCACCTCGGCGCCGTTCGCCGCCTGCGAGCGGATCGTGCAGTAACCGGTGGCGTCGGCGTCCTTGCGGACCTCCAGATGCACCTGCACCGAGTCGGCGCCCGCGTCGAAGGCGATCACCTCGCCGCTGATCTCGCTCTCGGCGACGTAGTGGTAGGCGAAGTAGCCGATCAGGGCGAGCAGCAGGGCGCCCAGCACGGCCCCGGCGATCTTGAGCTTGTGGTCGGCGCGCTCGTCCGAGGAGCGGCCGTAGCGGCCCTCGGGCAGTCGCGTACTCGCCGTACTCATGATCGTCCTCTCGGCACCGGAATTATTCGCCCTCCGATTCGGTCACTATAGAAGCCGCCGATCGCGCCCGAAGACACCGGGGGCGCCGACTGACCAAGGATTGAGTCTTGACTGACCAGCTGCGACTGATGGCCGTGCACGCCCACCCCGACGACGAGTCGAGCAAGGGCGCGGCCACCATGGCGAAGTACGTGTCCGAGGGGGTGGACGTGCTGGTCGTGACCTGCACCGGTGGGGAGCGCGGCTCCATCCTCAATCCGAAGCTGCAGGGCGACAAGTACATCGAGGAGCACATCCACGAGGTACGCAAGAAGGAGATGGACGAGGCCCGCGAGATCCTCGGCGTCAAGCAGGAGTGGCTCGGGTTCATCGACTCCGGCCTGCCCGAGGGCGACCCGCTGCCGCCGCTGCCCGAGGGCTGCTTCGCCCTGGAGGACGTCGAGAAGGCGGCCGGGGAGCTGGTGCGGAAGATCCGCGCGTTCCGTCCGCAGGTGATCACCACGTACGACGAGAACGGCGGGTACCCGCACCCCGACCACATCATGACCCACAAGATCTCGATGGTGGCGTTCGAGGGCGCGGCGGACACCGAGACGTACCCGGAGTCGGAGTTCGGCCCGGCGTACCAGCCGCGGAAGCTCTACTACAACCAGGGCTTCAACCGCCCGCGCACCGAGGCGCTGCACAACGCGCTGCTCGCGCGCGGCCTGGAGTCGCCGTACGAGGACTGGCTCAAGCGCTGGAGCGAGTTCGAGCGCACGGAGCGCACGCTGACCACGCACGTTCCCTGCGCCGACTTCTTCGAGATCCGGGACAAGGCGCTGCTCGCGCACGCCACGCAGATCGACCCCGACGGTGGTTGGTTCCGGGTGCCGCTGGAGCTTCAGCGGGAGGTCTGGCCGACGGAGGAGTACGAGCTCGCGAAGTCGCTCGTGGACACCTCCCTCCCCGAGGACGACCTCTTCGCGGGCATCCGCGACAATGCCTGACATGAGCGCAAGCGTGAGCCTGGCAATGACACACCTCGTCCCCCTCGCCGAGGTGGACGAGAACAAGGTCACCCCCGGTGTCCTCGGCTTCGTCGTCTTCGCGGTGATGGCCCTGGCGGTGTGGGCCCTGATGAAGTCGATGAGCAAGCACATGGGCAAGGTCGACTTCAAGGAGACGTCAGCCTCCGGCGAGGACCCGGACCCGACCACCGCCGAGGCCTCGCCGGCCGGGGCAACCGGAAAGACGTCGGACAAGGCGTAGCGACGGCCCTGCCGGGCGGACGGCGGTCCGGGAACGGGACGGGGCCGGTGGCCCCGGGTCGGGCAGGCTGGGACGGGCCGGGTCAGGCCCGCCCTCTGCCGGCGCCGCCCGTTGCGCCCCGCAGTTGACCGCGGGGCACCACCCGCGCCGCCGTCCGGCGACCGCTCGCCCCTGTCAACCTCCGGCAGCCGTCACGTCGCCGCCCCCACCGCCACGCCCATGACCTCCCGTGCGTGTCGGCTCGGTACCATCCCCAACCGCCATGCCTGCCAGCCCGTTTCCAGGCTGATGCCTCGCTCCAGGAGGAGTTGGTACGTGTCGACGTAGTCGTCCAGCTTCTCGTCGCGCAGGGGGTGGCCGGTGCGGGAGAGTTGGGTCAGGTCCTCCTGGGCGACCGCTGTGCCGACGTCGACGCCGCCGGGGGCCGCGTACGGGAGCAGGGTGCAGCGCAGGAAGCGGGCCCAGTCCTCGCCGCGGCGGTCGCCGTACGAGGTGAAGAGGGCGATCGCCTCGTCGCACAGGGCCAGGGCCTGCTGGGTGCGGTTGTTGCCGGCGTCCACGACGACCAGTTCCAGGCAGGTCCAGGCCTCGCCGTGGGTGACGCCGATGCGCTGGAAGTCGGCGCGGGCGTCGACCAGGAGCTGGCGGGCGAAGCCGGAGTTGCGCAACGAGCCGGTCTGGGCGGCCCGTTGGTCGCGGGTGACGCGGGCCGAGTGGTGGCGGGCGCAGGCCAGGCCGTAGACATCACGCATCCGGGAGAACATCGTGCGCGAGCGCTCCAGTTCGCGCACCGCCCGGTCCAGGTCGCCGGTCTCCTCCAGGGCCTGGCCCAGGTAGTAGACGGTCCAGGCCTCGCCGCGCGCGTCCTCGTTGTCGCGGTGCCGGGCGGCCGCCTGGCGCAGGCCCTCCACCGCGGGCGACGGGTCGCCGTCGACCAGCCGGGCCCGGGCCAGCTGGGTCAGCGCCCAGGCCTCGCCGCGGGCGTCGCGGGTGCGGCCGTACCGGTCCAGGGCCGCGTGCAGTTCGGTCTCCGCGCGCGGTACGTCGCCCATGCGCAGGGCGAGTTGGCCGAGCTGGAAGTGGGCCCAGGCCTCGCCGTGCACGGACTCGCCGGCGCGGTGCAGGACCAGGGACTCGGTCAGCAGCCGTACCGCCTCGGCGACCTGGCCGCGGTCGCGTTCCACCGCCGCCAGCGCGTGCATCGTCCAGGCCCGGTCCGTGGCGAGTTCGGGAGGTGCCTGGAGGGCGAGTGCCTCGCGGAGTCTGGCGGCGGCCTCGGTGAGGTTGCCCTGGTGGTGCAGGGTGATGCCGAGCGAGCACAGGGCGCGGGCCGCGCCCGCGTCGTGATGGGCCTCCCGGTAGAGGTCGACGACGGAGGCGAGGGTGGTGCGGGCCTTGTCCAGCTCGCCGAGCTGACGGGCCGCGATACCCGTACGCCACTGCACCGAGCGCACCAGCAGCCCCTGGTCCACGGCCTGCGCCAGGTCGCTGATCTCGCCCAGGCGGTAGAGGTCGCCGCGCAGCAGGCAGTAGTCGCACAGGGCGCCGAGCAGGTTCAGCACCGCCCCCTGGTCCACGCCCTCCGCGTGCCGCAGCGTCGAGGTGATGAAGCTCGACTCGTCGTCCAGCCAGCGCAGCGCCTCGTCCAGGGACGTGAAGCCGTGCGGGCTGAAGCGGTCCGAGCGGGTCGACATGTTGCCGTCGACCAGACGCAGCACCGAGTCCGCGAGTTCCGCGTAGCTCACGATCAACCGTTCCTGCGCCGCCGTACGCTCCGCCTGCTCCTCCTCGTCCAGGAGGCGGGCGTGGGCGAAGGCGCGGACGAGGTCGTGCAGGCGGTAGCGGTCGCCGCGCACATGGTCGATCAGGCCGGCGCGGGAGAGCGCGGTCAAGTGACGTTTCGCCTCCGCCTGGTCGGTCGCCAGCAGCGAGGCCGCGGCGGCGGCGCCGAGCGAGGCGCGGCCGGCCAGCGCGAGCCGGCGCAGCAGCCGGCGGGCGGGCTCGGACTGGTCGGTGTAGCGCAGCCACAGCACCCGCTCGACCGGTTCGACGGGGCCGTACGCCCCGAGATCCGTGGCGAGTTGGCGCGGTGAGCGCGGGCCGAGGGACGAGCCCGCGACGCTCAGCGCCAGCGGCAGTCCGCCGCACAACTCCCTGATCAGGTCGGCCGATTCGGCGTCGTAGGGACCCGAACTGTCCTGCGCCGCCGACTCCAGCAGCTCCTCCGCGCCGGCCGGGTCCAGTGCCTGGACCGGCAGTTGGTGCACCCGGGCCGGCAGACCGGCGGGCAGCTCCATGGGGTGCTCGGTGGTGACCAGGACCAGGCTGTCGGAGCGTTCGGGGACGAGGGTGCGGACCTGCTCCAGGTCCGAGGCGTCGTCCAGGACGATCGTCACCGCGGTGCCGGTCAGATGCTGGTGGTACAGCTCGCTCAGCCGCTTGACCTGCTGGTCGGGGGAGGAGCGCTCGCGGAACAGCAGCTGTTCGCGCGGTGCGCCGAGCCGGTTCAGCAGGTGCAGCAGGGCGTCCCGGGTGGGCAGCGGCTGCTCCTGGCCGCCGCCGCGCAGGTCGACGACGCAGGCGCCGCGGAAGTAGTCCTTGAGGTCGTGGGTGGCGCGCACCGCGAGCGTCGTACGTCCGCTGCCGGGCGCCCCGTGCAGCACCACCACCGTCGGCAGGGTCTCGGTGCTCGCGCGCGAGGCCTGCACCCACTGCCGGATCCGCCCCATCTCCGTCCGGCGGCCTGCGAACACGCCCGAAGGATCGGGGAGTTGGGCGAAGGACTGGGCGAGCACACTGCGCCCGCGGGCCGCCGCGCTCTTGTCGGTGCCGCGCAGTTGCGGTCCCGGCTTCTTCTTCGGACCGGTGGACGCGGCGAGCACGCGCTGCTGGTCCAGGAACGGACGGATGCCGCGCACCTCCAGCGCGGTCAGCCACTGCAACCGCAGCTGTTCGGGCCCGCCGGGCTGGCTCTCGGCGCCGGCGCGGTGGTGCGCGGCCGGCAGATGGGACCCGGCGACCTTCACCACGGTCGCGGCGGCGCCCACCACGCCGACGGTCACGCCCGCGCCCAGCGCCGTCCCCGTGCCCGTACCGAGCGCCAGGTCGGCCACGGCCGCCGCCACCGCGGCAACGGCCGCCACCAGCAAGGGAGTTCCGGCGCCTTCGCGCGCGTACCGCTGGCCGAAGGTGAGGCTGCCGGCCGCCGCCTCCTCCAGCGCGCGGGTGTAGGCCCCATACTCCTCGGCGGCGGTCTCCGCCATCGCGTCGAGCGCGCCACGCGAGCGCGACAGCAGCACGCTGCCGTCGGTACGGCCGCCGGAGCGCCGTACCTCTTCCTCGACGGCCCGGGCCAACAGCCGTTCGGCGTCGGCCCGATGGCTGTCCCGCATGTCAAGTCCCCCTCCGACGGCAACGGCTTTCTTGGTCAAGTGTGCTGCGGACGGGGCCCGGGGGCGAGAGGGCGGGCGCTCCGCGAATCGCCGTGGAGGGATTGTGAATTCGTTCTGTGTGCCCGCTGAGTGGTTATCGTGATCGCCGACATCGCATGGAATTGACGGGGAGAAGAGAACATGAGCGCGGACAACGGGACGCCGAACCCACCGGCGGGTCCACCGCCGAGCCCGTACCTGGGTCCACCGAACCCGTACCCGGTCCCGCCGCAGGGACCGCCGCCCTCGCACCCGCCGCGCTGGGCGTGGTGGGTGGTCGGGATCGTCATCCCGGTCGTGGGCATCCTCATCACGATCCTGGTGGGCCGGCCGAACTCGTCGGACGACGACGGCGACCGGAACGTGCAGTCGGGGCCCTCCGCCTCCGTGCGGTCCAATGGTGCCGGAGCGGGACAGGGCGGCGGCAAGACGCAGAGCAGCCCGCCGCCGGCGGCCGACGCGGAGACGTGGCAGAAGGTCTACGGGCCCGCCAAGGCGACGGCCGAGCAGAGCATCTCGGGGACCTACGTCGAGCTGGACACCCCGAAGGCACCCCTCGAGCTGAACGGTGGAGGCGACGGCGCGGACCTCTACTTCGGGTCGGCGAACGGCGACCCGTCGATCAGCGTCCCCGACAGCGCGAACAACCTGGCGCCGTTGCCCGACACCGGTAGCGCCCCCACGGCCGAGGCATGCGCGGAGAGCGTGGACCGCAACGGCAGCTACACCGCGTCACCCGTGAAGCGGGGCGAACAGTACTGTCTGCTGACCGGCGAGGGCCGCATCGCCTACCTCAAGGTCGTCACCATGCCGGACGGCGGCGTCGGCGGCGGAATCCTCGACGTGACCGTCTGGCAGACGCCTGGCGCGTGACCCGGGGGGTCCTGCGGCAGGATGGACTCCATGCCGAACCGACTGGCCCATGAGACGTCGCCGTACCTCCTCCAGCACGCGGACAACCCGGTCGACTGGTGGCCGTGGTCGGCCGAGGCCTTCGAGGAGGCCCGCAAGGCGGGCAAACCCGTTCTGCTGAGCGTCGGTTACTCGAGCTGTCACTGGTGTCACGTCATGGCGCACGAGTCCTTCGAGGACCGGGCGACCGCCGAGTACCTCAACGAGCACTTCGTCAGCGTCAAGGTCGACCGCGAGGAACGCCCCGACGTCGACGCCGTCTACATGGAAGCCGTCCAGGCCGCCACCGGCCAGGGCGGCTGGCCCATGACCGTCTTCCTCACCCCCGAAGGCGAACCCTTCTACTTCGGTACGTACTTCCCGCCCACGCCCCGCCAGGGCTCGCCGTCCTTCCAGCAGGTACTGGAGGGCGTCCGCGCCGCCTGGACCGACAGGCGGGACGAGGTCGCCGAGGTGGCCGGGAAGATCGTGCGGGACCTCGCCGGACGAGAGATCTCCTACGGGGACTCGCAGGCACCGGGCGAGGAGGAGCTGGCCGGCGCGCTGCTCGGGCTCACCCGTGAGTACGACCCGCAGCGCGGCGGATTCGGCGGGGCGCCCAAGTTCCCCCCGTCCATGGTCGTCGAGTTCCTGCTCAGGCATCACGCGCGCACCGGCGCCGAGGGCGCGCTCCAGATGGCCCAGGACACCTGCGAGCGGATGGCCCGGGGCGGGATCTACGACCAGCTCGGCGGCGGGTTCGCGCGGTACTCCGTCGACCGCGACTGGGTGGTGCCGCACTTCGAGAAGATGCTGTACGACAACGCCCTGCTGTGCCGCGTCTACGCGCACCTGTGGCGCTCCACCGGCTCCGAGCTGGCCCGCCGGGTCGCCCTGGAGACCGCAGACTTCATGGTCCGTGAACTGCGCACGAACGAGGGCGGGTTCGCCTCCGCGCTGGACGCCGACAGCGACGACGGGAGCGGGCGGCACGTCGAGGGCGCGTACTACGCGTGGACGCCACGGCAATTGACGGCCGTCCTCGGCGCCGAGGACGCCGAACTCGCCGCGCAGTACTTCGGCGTCACCGACGAGGGCACCTTCGAGCACGGCTCCTCGGTGCTGCAACTGCCGCAGCAGGAGGGCGTGTTCGAGGCCGGGAAGGTCGAGTCGGTCAAGCGGCGGCTGCTGGACGCCCGGGCCGAGCGGCCCGCCCCCGGCCGGGACGACAAGGTCGTCGCCGCCTGGAACGGCCTCGCGATCGCCGCGCTGGCCGAGACCGGCGCCTACTTCGACCGCCCCGACCTGGTCGAGGCCGCGGTCGGCGCCGCCGATCTCCTGGTCCGCCTGCACCTGGACGAGCAGGCGCGGCTCGCCCGGACCAGCAAGGACGGCCAGGCCGGCGCCAACGCGGGCGTCCTCGAGGACTACGCCGACGTCGCCGAGGGCTTCCTCGCGCTCGCGTCCGTCACGGGCGAGGGCGTGTGGCTGGAGTTCGCCGGCTTCCTGCTCGACCACGTACTGGCCCGCTTCGCCGACCCCGAAAGCGGCGCGCTCTACGACACCGCCGTGGACGCCGAGCGGCTGATCCGCCGGCCGCAGGACCCCACCGACAACGCCACGCCCTCCGGCTGGACCGCCGCCGCGGGCGCCCTGCTCAGCTATGCCGCCCAGACGGGCGCCCAGCCGCACCGCGCCGCCGCCGAGAAGGCGCTCGGCGTGGTGAAGGCGCTCGGCCCGCGGGTGCCCCGGTTCATCGGCTGGGGCCTCGCCGTCGCCGAGGCGCTCCTCGACGGGCCGCGGGAGATCGCGATCGTCGGTCCCGCGCTGGACGACGAGGCGACAAGGGCCTTGCACCGCACGGCACTTCTGGGCGCCGCGCCGGGTGCCGTGGTCGCGCTGGGGGTGCCGGAGAGTGACGAGTTCCCGCTGCTGGCGGACCGGCCCCTGGTGGACGGGGCACCGACCGCGTACGTCTGCCGTAACTTCACCTGTGACGCGCCGACCACCGATGGTGACCGCCTGCGAGCCGCGCTGAACAGCTAAAACGACAGAAACGGAACGAGTGCGCACGGACCCTGTGTGGGGATTGTTCACAGGGAGGGCCCGTTGTGACGAAACGCGCTCTTCATCGAAAGATCGTGCGCACTTCACAGATCCCCCCTAATGTCTGCACAGTGACGCGGCGGGTGTGACTCACCGTCGCGACAGGGGGTTTTGGGATCTGGGGGGATCTGTTGCTCACGTCCATTTTTGTCGCTGTCGTTTCGCTTGCCCTGTTCTGGATGGCGGCCTTCACTCTGTGGTGGCAGATGCATGCCTGGCGTACGCCGGAAGTGCTCGCCTCCACCCGCTTCAGCAGACCTGACGGCGACGAACACGTCAGCTTCTCGCTGCTGGTCCCGGCACGGCACGAACAGGCCGTCCTGGACCACACCATCCAGCGGCTGCTGGAGTCCACACACACCGACTTCGAGATCATCGTCATCGTGGGGCACGACGACCCCGAGACCACGGAGGTGGCCGCGTCGGCCGCCGAGCGCGACCCGCGTGTCCGTGTCGTCGTCGACACCCACGAGAAGAAGAACAAGCCCAAGGCCATGAACACGGCGCTGCCGCACTGCCGCGGCGATGTCGTGGGGGTCTTCGACGCCGAGGACCAGGTCCATCCGGAGCTGCTCGCGCACGTCGACCACGCCTTCCGCACGACCGGCGCGGACGTCGTCCAGGGCGGCGTCCAGCTCATCAACTTCCACTCCAGCTGGTACAGCCTGCGCAACTGCCTGGAGTACTTCTTCTGGTTCCGCTCCCGACTGCACCTGCACGCGCAGAAAGGGTTCATCCCGCTCGGCGGGAACACCGTCTTCGTTCGCACCGACGTGCTGCGCGAGGCCGACGGCTGGGACCCCAACTGCCTCGCCGAGGACTGCGACCTGGGCGTACGCCTGTCCAGCGTCGGCAAGAAGGTCGTCGTCGCCTACGACTCCGACATGGTGACCAAGGAGGAGACCCCGGGCTCGCTGATGTCGCTGCTCAAGCAGCGCACCCGCTGGAACCAGGGCTTCCTCCAGGTCTACCGGAAGAAGGACTGGAAGCAGCTGCCGGGCTTCGGGCAGCGGCTGCTCGCCCGCTACACGCTGATGACGCCGTTCCTTCAGGCGATCTCCGGCGTGATCATCCCGCTCAACGCGGCCGTCGCGCTCTTCCTCGACGTGCCCGTCGGGATCGCCTTCCTCACCTTCCTGCCGCTGGTCACCGCCGCCGTCACCTTCGTCTTCGAGGTCGTCGGACTGCACGACTTCGGCAAGCAGTACGGACTGCGCGTCCGTGCCGTCCACTACCTCAAGCTGATCGTGGGCGGCCCCTTCTACCAGGTCCTCCTCGCCGGAGCCGCCATCCGCGCCGTCTGGCGCGAGCAACGCGGCCGCAACGACTGGGAGTTGACCAGCCATGTCGGCGCACATCTGAACCACGCCGAAGCGAACCGTGACCTCCGAGAGGATGTCCCTGCGTGACCTCCACCCTTCCCGCGGTGACCACGACCGAGGTCCCCGCGCAGCGGCAGCCTGCGCCTGAAACCGGTTCGCCCCGTCGAACACCCCTTCCGGCCCGGCTGCGTTCCTCCCGACCGGACCTCCTCCTGTGCGGCGCGCTCCTCGTGGCGATCCTCGTCGTGCAGGGCTGGAACATCGCCGACTACCCGACGCTCAGCGACGACGAGGGCACCTACCTCGCCCAGGCCTGGGCGGTCCAGCAGGGCAAGGGCCTGGCCCACTACACCTACTGGTACGACCATCCCCCGCTCGGCTGGATCCAGTTGGCGCTGCTGACCTGGATCCCCTCGCTGCTCAGCCCCGAGTCGATGACCGTCGGCAGCATGCGCGTGGTGATGCTGCTGGTCAGCGCGGTCAGCGCGGTCCTGGTCTACGTCCTGGCCCGCCGGCTCTCGCTGCCCCGCTGGGCCGCCGGGCTCGCCATGGTCCTGTTCGGTCTCTCGCCGCTCTCGGTGGTCCTGCAACGGGAGATCTTCCTCGACAACATCGCGGTGATGTGGACGCTGCTGGCGTTCACCCTCGCCGCCTCCCCGAGCCGCCATCTGTGGCACCACTTCGGGGCGGGCCTCGCGGCGGCGACCGCGGTGCTCACCAAGGAGACGATGCTCGTCATCCTGCCCGCGGTGTTCCTCACGATGTGGCGCCACAGCCACCGCGACACCCGCAAGTTCGCCCTCACCGGCGCCATCACCGCCTGTGTCCTGATCGGCTTCGCCTACCCCCTGTTCGCCCTGCTCAAGGGCGAGCTGATACCCGGCGGCGGACACGTCTCCCTGTGGGACGGCGTCAAGTACCAGATGACCAGGCCGGGTTCGGGCTTCATCCTGGACAGCGCCTCCGGCTCGCACGGCGTGCTCCGGTCCTGGCTCTACTACGACCGGATCCTGCCGCTGGGCGGCCTCGCCGGCGCGCTCCTGCTGCTGGCCACCTGGCGCTGGTCGGTCACCGCCCGCTCACTGGCGGGACCCGCCCTGACGGTCGCCATCCTCGCCCTGCTGGCCCTGCGCCCCAACGGCTACCTGCCCGCGATGTACGTCATCCAGGCGCTGCCCTTCCTCGCCCTGGTCCTCGCCGGCGGCACCGCCTCCGTCGCCCACGCCGTGCTGCGCAGAGGGCGGGCAGAGGGGGAGAAACGGTACGTCACCGGCGGCCGGTACGCCCTCGCGGCCGTCCTCGCGGTCGCCGCGGGCGCCTATGTCGTCCCGCGCTGGTACGACGGCGCCCACACCGCCGTCACCACCGACGCCAACGCCCCCTACCGGGCCGCCTCCAAGTGGCTGGCCTCCGAGGTCGAGAACCCCAAGGGCACCCGGGTCCTGGTCGACGACGCGCTCTGGCTGGACCTGGTGCACGAGGGGTATCAGCCCGGGCTCGGCGTCATCTGGTTCTACAAGGCCGACCTCGACCCGGCCGTCACCAGGACGATGCCGCACGGCTGGAAGGACATCGACTACGTCGTCGCCTCCCCGACCGTGCGCCGCGACGCGGTGGACCTGCCCAACGTCAAGGCCGCCATCGAACACTCCACCCCGGTCGCCACGTTCGGCACCGGGGACGACCGCATCGAGATCCGCCAGATCCAGACGGCCTCCGGAGGTGCCCGATGACCCACGAATACACCGCCCCCGGTGAACTCAACGATCCCGCCGTACGCGCGGCCGAGGTGGCCGAGCCCGGCGCGGTCACCATCGTCGTGCCGACGTACAACGAGTCCGCGAACGTCCGTCAACTCCTGCACCAGATCACCGAGTCGGTGCCCGCCCGGCTGCCGTGCGAGGTCGTCTTCGTGGACGACTCCAGCGACGACACCCCCGAGGTCATCCGCGAGGCCGCCAAGGACTGCCCCTTCCCGGTGACCGTCCTGCACCGCGAGGAGCCGGTCGGCGGGCTGGGCGGCGCGGTCGTCGAGGGCATCAGGGCGGCCGGCTCCGACTGGATCGTCGTCATGGACGGCGACTGCCAGCACCCGCCGTCCCTGGTACCGGAGTTGGTCGCCACCGGCGAGCGCTCCAACGCCGGTCTCGTGGTCGCCTCCCGGTACATCAAGGGCGGCAGCCGGGCCGGCCTCGCCGGCAGTTACCGGGTGGCCGTCAGCCGCGCGGCCACCTGGCTGACCAAGTCCCTCTTCCCGCGCCGGCTGCGCGGGATCAGCGACCCGATGTCCGGGTTCTTCGCGATCCGCCGCAGCGACATCACCGCGGACGCCCTCAAGCCGCTCGGCTACAAGATCCTGCTGGAGCTGGCGGTCCGCAACCGGCCCCGGCAGGTCACCGAGGTGCCGTTCGTCTTCCAGGACCGGTTCGCGGGAGAGTCCAAGTCCAGTGCGCAGGAGGGCTTCCGCTTCCTGCGCCATCTGATCGGCCTGCGCACCGCCTCGCCGGTCGCCCGCATGATCGGCTTCGGGCTGATCGGCGCGACCGGCTTCCTGCCGAACCTGCTCGGCCTGTGGGCGCTGACCAAGATCGGCATGCACTACGTACCGGCGGAGATCCTCGCCAACCAGCTCGGCGTGGCCTGGAACTTCGTACTCATCGAGCATCTGCTCTTCCGTGACCGTCGTGGGCACCGCCGTTGGTGGGACCGTGTCGGCCGGTTCGGGCTGCTCGCCAACGCCGACCTGGTGCTGCGGATACCGCTTATCGCGCTGTTCGTGCACCGGTTCGGGATGGGCGCGCTCGGCGCCACCGCGCTGGCGCTGGTGACGACGTTCGTCCTGCGCTTCGTGGGGACCGAGGCGCTGGTCTATCTGCCGCGCAGGGGGCGCGGGGGGAGTACCGCAGCAAGGAGAGCCGTGTGAACAGAGCGAGTCTCACCAAGAATCTCAACAGACACCGAAGAAGGACGGCACTGGTCGGGGTGGGGGCCCTGACCGCCGGTCTGCTGCTCACCTCGCCGCAGTCCGCCGAGGCCGCCAACCTCGTCAAGAACCCGGGCTTCGAGACGGCCGGCACCGGCGACATGCCGTACTGCTGGGAGAAGTCCGGCTGGGGCGACAACGACTTCACCTTCGAGACCACGAGCGACGCGCACAGCGGGTCCAAGGCGATGAAGGTGTCGCTGACGCGTCGGGTCGAGGGCGACCGCAAGGCGCTGATCACCGAGACGACGGACTGCGCGCCGGTGGTCACCGCGGGCAAGCAGTACGACCTCGGGCTCTGGTACAAGTCGACGACACCGGACGCCAACGTCACCCTCTTCCGGCACGACACCACCGCCGGCTGGCAGTACTGGACCGACCTCAAGACCCTGGAGATGCAGGGGAGTTGGACGCAAGCCACGGTCCGTACGCCCGAGGTCCCGGCCGGCACCGACCGGATCACCTGGGGGGTCTCGGTCTACGGCACCGGCTCGGCGACCACCGACGACTACACGATGGAGCAGGTCCCGGACGTCACCCCGCCGGCCACCTGCACGGGCACCGCCGACCAGTGCGCCAACGGGCGCTGGGACGTGCTGCCCACGCAGAACCCGGTGCGCTCGATGCACTCCGTCGTCCTCAACAACGGCAAGGTGCTGCTGATCGCGGGCTCCGGCAACAGCGAGGAGCAGTTCAACGCGGGCACCTTCACCAGCGCCGTCTACAACCCGGCCGACGGCTCCTACAAGGTCATCCCGACGCCGAAGGACATGTTCTGCTCCGGCCACATCCAGTTGCAGGACGGCCGGGTGCTGGTGATGAGCGGCAACAAGGCGTTCCCGGCGGCGGACGGTTCGCACGGCTACGAGGGCTACAAGGACTCGTACATCTTCGATCCGGTCACCGAGACCTACAGCAGGACCAACGACCTCAACGACGGTCACTGGTACCCGTCGGCGACCGAGCTCGGCAACGGTGACGTCATCTCCTTCGGCGGGCTGCGCGAGGACTCGACCGGCTCGGTGACCGCCGAGTACTGGTCGGACGCCGAGCAGAAGTGGCTGGCGCTGTGGCAGGTCAACCAGACCTGGTCGTACTGGGGTCTGTACCCGTCGATGATCCTGATGCAGGACGGGCGGCTCTTCTACTCGGGCAGCCATGTCTTCGGCAACAACATCCCGGGCACCGGCAGCGCGATCTACGACTACAACGCGAACACGGTCACGCAGGTCCCGGGGTTGCAGAACAAGGACCAGCGGGACCAGTCGGCGAGCGTGCTGCTGCCGCCGGCGCAGGACCAGAAGGTTCTCACCATCGGCGGCGGCAACATCGACTCCAACCCGGACGGCAACCGGCTGACCGACGTCATCGACCTCAAGGCCGCCAGCCCGTCCTACGTCGCCGGGCCGCCGCTGCCGCAGGGCACGGTCGACCTCGGCAACGGCCCGGTGCCCGAGACCGGCAACCAGGGCAAGATGTACGTCTCCGCCGTACTGCTGCCCGACGGCAAGGTGCTGGAGACCGGCGGCGCGCTGCACAACCGGGCCAACCCCGTCTTCGAGTCGTCGATCTACGATCCCGGCACCAACACCTTCGACCCGGTGGCCGCCGACCCGCAGGCCCGCGGCTACCACTCGTCGTCGTTCCTGCTGCCGGACGGCCGGGTGATGTCGACCGGTGACAACCCGGGCAACGGCACCTGGAACCACAACGTGTCGATCTACACGCCGCCGTATCTGCTCAAGGGCACGCGCCCGACGATCACTTCGGTGATCGACACCGAGTGGACCTACGGCGACACCCAGCGGATCACGGTCGACCGGCCCATCGCCAAGGCCGAGTTGATCCGTCCGGCCGCGGTCACGCACTCCTCGGACCCCAACCAGCGGTTCGTGGATCTGCCGCTGTCCGTGGACGGCAACAACGTCGACCTGAACGTGACGAACAACCCCAATGTGGCGCCGCCGGGTTGGTACATGCTCTTCGCGGTGGACGCCAACGGTGTGCCGTCGGTGGCCAAGTGGGTGCATCTGCAGGGTCCTTCGGCCCTGAGCGCCGCCTCCGAGGACACGGCCTCGGCGCACGTGCACTCCTTCGCGGACTCGCTCGAGGGCAAGGTCGCGAAGCCCGGCAAGAAGCGCACCTCGCAGAAGGTCCCCGTGACCATCTCGGGCTGCGACCGGCACTACGGCTCGATCAACGTGTGCGTGCCGACGGCCTTCCCGAAGACCGTGAAGAAGACGGCCGAGGCGAGGTGCAGTTGGCTGAAGAAGAACGACTACGGCCGGCTCAAGGTCAACGGCAAGGACGACCCGCTGGGCCTGGACCGCAACAAGGACGGCCTCGCGTGCGGGAAGGGTGATGTGAAGACCGTGCTGACCAAGCGCTGACGGTCGGTACGGACCGGTACGGACCGGAGCACGGGCTCACTCGGTGAGTCCGTGCTCCAGCACGTTCAGGGTGCGGTCCACCAGGTCCTTGAACTCGTCCTGGTGGCCGTTCTCCGCCCAGTACAGGGACGTCTCCATCAGGCCGCCGATGATGGCCATGGCGTAGACCCGTACCTCCAGGCTGCCCGGGTCCCGGCCGGTGCGCTCGGCGATGGCCTGGCAGAGCATGTTGCCGGTGACCGACATGCTCTCCATCATCCGCGAGCGCACCGCCGGGACCTGGACCATGAGGTGGGTCCGCAGGCGGGCCACCTCGGGGTCCTCCTTGATGCCGAGGCGGATGGCCTTCTGCATGACGTACCGCAGGGTGGTCATCCAGGGCTCGTCGGCGGGCCGCTCCCGCAGCTCCTCCATGATGATCGGGTCGAACTCGTCCGTGAGGACGATGTCCTCCTTGGTGGGGAAGTAGCGGAAGACGGTCGACGGTGACACCTCGGCGCGCTCGGCGATCTGCTCGATCGTGGTCGCGTCGTACCCCTGCTCCTCGACCAGTGCGTACGTCGCGGTGCGGATCGCCTCGCGGGTCTTGATCTTCTTCCGCTCGCGCAGGCCCAGCTGGGGGCGGTCGGCGGGGCTGAAGGGGGAGGGTGCGGCGGTCATGCCGCTCATTGTCCGGCATCCGCCGACGCGGTGGCCATGTCCGGGGTCCCGTCCCCCTCCTTCCCGGTGCGCGTGACCGGGGTGTTCGGCAGGAAGGCCGCGGCCAGCAGGGCGGTGACGAGGGCCGCGGCGCCGCACACCAGCAGGACCAGGCCCATGCCGTGGACGTACGCGCTGTTCGCGGAGGCCACGAGGTCGGCCGAGCCCGCCTTCTGGCCGATGATGTGGGCCGCGACCACGGAGTCCCCGGCGGTGTCGGCGGCCTTCGCGGACAGCCCGGTGGTGTCGAGGCGGTCGCGGAAGGTGCTCGCCAGCAGGCTGCCGAGCAGGGCGATGCCGATGGCGGCACCGACCTGGCGCGTCGTCATGAGGAGACCGGCGCCGCTGCCGGCCCGGTCGCGGGGCAGCGCGCCGAGGGCGCCGTCCATCGCCGGGACGACCGAGAAGCCGAAGCCGAAGCCGGTGATCGACAGCCACAGCGCGGTGAAGCCGTAGCCCGAGTCCACGCTCGTACGGCTGCCCAGGAGCGCGGCGAAGGCGAGGACCACCAGGCCCGCGGTGACCACCGCGCGGGAGCCGAACCGGGCGACGACCGGCTGCGCGGCGCGGGCCGCGACGATCAGTCCGCCCATCATGGGCAGCAGCCGGACGCCGGTGCCCAGGGCGTCGTTGCCGAGCACCGCCTGGAGGTACTGCGGCAGCACGAACAGCAGGCCGGACAGGACGAACATCACCAGGGTCGCGGCGAGTGTGTTGAACAGGAAGCCGCGTTGGGCGAGCAGTTCCATGTCGAGCATGGGGCGGGCCATGCGCCGCTCGCGCAGCACGAGCGCGGCGATCAGTACGGCGGCTCCGGCGAGCATGCCCACGATCAGCGGGTCGCCCCAGCCGCGGCTGGGCGCCTCGATGATGGCGTAGATGAGGGCGCCGAGGCCGGCCGCCGTGAACGCGGTGGAGAGGGCGTCGACCCGGGGCGAGGCGGGGTCGCGGGTCTCGGGGAGCAGGAAGACGCAGGCGGCGATGCCGATCGCGGCCATCGGGATGTTGACCAGGAAGACCGAGCCCCACCAGAAGTGGTTGAGCAGCCAGCCGCCGATGATCGGGCCGAGCGGCAGTCCGAGCGAGGAGGCGGCGGAGATGATGCCGACGGCCTTGGTCCGCTCGTCCGGGCCGAAGAGCGAGGGCAGCACGGACAGGGCGAGCGGGGTGATCAGTGCCGCGCCGATGCCCATGACCGTGCGGGCCGCGATGACCCAGTTCACGTCGTCGGCCAGGACGCCGACCACGGAGCCGGCGAGGAAGATGCCGAGCCCCACGATCAGCATGCGGCGCCGTCCGAAGCGGTCGCCGAGCAGTCCGGCGGGGAGCATCAGCGCAGCGAAGACGATGACGTAGGAGTCCGCCATCCACTGCTGCTGGCCGGTGGTGGCGCCGAGGTCGCCCGCCATCGTCGGCAGGGCGACGTTCAGGATCGTCGTGTCGAAGCCGAGGGTGAGCATGCTCGCGACCAGGGCGCCGAGGGCCCACCAGCGGCGCGGGTCGCGCCGCACGTCCATGTTCTGAGTGACAGTAGCCATGAAATGAGAGTAGCTCTCAAAAGATGGTTGATGTCAACAGGGAGTTGCTGTCAGGAAGCTGCGAAACAGGTCGCGGCATACGAAAAATGGCCACGGCGGAGGAGCCGTGGCCATGAAGGGGAGTGCGTCAGAAGCTATCCGTGCTGGTACGCCACCAGGGAGATGCCGACGTAGTGCGTGAGGAAGGCCGCCACGGTGAGCGAGTGGAAGACCTCGTGGAAGCCGAACCAGCGCGGGGACGGGTTCGGGCGCTTGATGCCGTAGATCACTCCGCCCGCGCTGTAGAGGAGACCGCCGACGATCACCAGGACGAGGACCGCGATGCCGCCGGTGCGCATGAAGTCGGGCAGGAAGAAGACGGCCGCCCAGCCCATCGCGATGTAGCAGGGGGTGTAGAGCCAGCGCGGGGCGCCGACCCAGAAGACGCGGAAGATGATGCCGGCCGTCGCCGCGGCCCAGATGCCCCACAGCAGCACCTGCCCCTTGGCGCCCGGCAGGAGCAGCATCGTCAGCGGGGTGTAGGTGCCGGCGATGATCAGGAAGATATTGGCGTGATCGAGCCTGCGCAGGATGCCGTCCATGCGGGGGCTCCAGGTGCCCCGGTGGTACAGCGCGCTCACGCCGAACAGCAGGCAGGCCGTCAGCGCGAAGATCCCGCACGCGATCCGGCCTCTTGAGGAGTCGGCGAGAGCGGTCAGTACCAGGCCCGAGACGAGTACGGCCGGGAACATGCCGAGGTGCAACCAGCCGCGCAGCTTGGGCTTCACGTGGTCGGGCAGGGAGAGCGCCTCGGCGACGCGGCCGGCGGCCGTCGTGTCCGTGTGCGCGTCGGGGACGGACGCAGTCATGCCCGGCATCGTACCTACGGACCCGTAAGTTACGTGTCAGTAGGAGCTGAGGAACAGCCAAGAGTGGCCATCGTCTCACGGGAGTTGGTGGTCCGTACCACCGCGCAAAAGAACCGTCAGGTGAACCCAACGTGCACGTAAAGACACGCTCGGAAACACGGTGATGCGTGGCGATCCTCACTCCGCTCATCCGTGAGGCCCTCTGGACATATGGGCACTCGCGTCGGATGATCAAATGAGTGCGGTCGGCACCGGATGAGCGCTGAAGATCAGCCGTGCAGCATCCGGGCCGCAGCCCCCACGGGGCCTCCAACAAAAAATCCCTCATTTAGGAGCAATCGTGGCGCGCGACATCGCGGCTCCCCCCGTCATCCCCACAAAGCACCCAGAACTGATCTCGTGGGTGAACGAGATCGCCGAACTGACCCAGCCGGACAGCGTGGTCTGGTGTGACGGATCCGAAGCCGAGTACGAGCGACTGTGCGAAGAGCTCGTCGAAAAGGGCACCTTCAAGAAGCTCGACCCGATCAAGCGCCCCAACTCCTACTACGCCGCCTCCGACCCGACCGATGTCGCGCGGGTCGAGGACCGGACGTTCATCTGCTCCGAGAAGGAAGAGGACGCGGGTCCGACCAACCACTGGAAGGCACCCGCCGAGATGCGGCGGATCTTCTCGGGGGCGAAGGGCGAGGGGGGCGTTTTCCGTGGCTCCATGAAGGGCCGGACGATGTACGTCGTCCCCTTCTGCATGGGCCCCCTCGGCTCCGACCTCTCCGCGATCGGCGTCGAGATCACCGACTCCGCCTACGTCGCCGTCTCCATGCGCACCATGACCCGCATGGGACAGCCCGTCCTGGACGAACTCGGCGAGGACGGCTTCTTCGTGCGTGCTGTGCACACGCTCGGAGCGCCGCTGGCCGAGGGCGAGGCCGACGTGCCGTGGCCGTGCAACTCCACCAAGTACATCTCGCACTTCCCCGAGAGCCGCGAGATCTGGTCCTACGGCTCCGGCTACGGCGGCAACGCGCTGCTGGGCAAGAAGTGCTACGCCCTGCGCATCGCCTCCGTGATGGCGCGCGACGAGGGCTGGCTCGCCGAGCACATGCTGATCCTCAAACTCACCCCGCCGCAGGGCGAGTCGAAGTACGTCGCCGCCGCCTTCCCGAGCGCCTGCGGCAAGACCAACCTCGCCATGCTGGAGCCCACCATCTCCGGCTGGACCGTCGAGACCATCGGTGACGACATCGCCTGGATGCGGTTCGGCGAGGACGGCCGGCTCTACGCGATCAACCCCGAGGCCGGCTTCTTCGGCGTCGCGCCCGGCACCGGTGAGCACACCAACGCCAACGCGATGAAGACGCTGTGGGGCAACTCGGTCTTCACCAACGTGGCGTTGACCGACGACAACGACATCTGGTGGGAGGGCATGACGGAGGAGACCCCGGCCCACCTCACCGACTGGAAGGGCAACTCCTGGACACCGGAGTCCGGGACGCCCGCCGCCCACCCCAACGCCCGCTTCACCACCCCCGCCGCGCAGTGCCCGATCATCGCGCCCGAGTGGGAGAACCCCAAGGGCGTGCCGATCTCGGCGATCCTCTTCGGCGGCCGGCGCGCCACCGCCGTACCGCTGGTCACCGAGTCCTTCGACTGGAACCACGGCGTCTTCCTCGGTGCCAACGTGGCTTCCGAGAAGACCGCCGCCGCCGAGGGCAAGGTCGGCGAACTGCGCCGCGACCCGTTCGCCATGCTGCCGTTCTGCGGCTACAACATGGGCGACTACATGGGCCACTGGGTCGATGTCGCGAAGGGCCGCGACCAGGCGAAGCTGCCGAAGATCTACTACGTCAACTGGTTCCGCAAGAACGACCAGGGCAAGTTCGTGTGGCCCGGCTTCGGCGAGAACAGCCGGGTCCTGAAGTGGATCGTGGACCGGCTCGACGGCCGCGCCGAGGGCGTCGAGACCCCGATCGGCGTGCTGCCGGCCAAGGGTGCCCTCGACACCAAGGGCCTCGAACTGGCCGAGTCCGACCTGGACTTCCTGCTCACGGTCGACAAGGAGATCTGGCGCGAGGAGGCCTCGCTCGTGCCGGACCACCTCAACACCTTCGGCGACCACACGCCGAAGGAACTGTGGGACGAGTACCACGCGCTGGTGCAGCGCCTGGGCTGAGTCCCGCACCCGAAGGACTCCGCGGCCGGCAACGGTGCCCTGACCAGCGATCGTCACGGCCGGCCGCGGTGCCGACCGGCGAGGTCCCGCACAACGGCGTGCGGGACCGTGGGCCCGTCGTCACCGATCCCGTCCGCCCCGACGGGAACGGGGGCGGCGGGCCTTCGCCTTGTCGCGAAACCGACGGCCTCCACTTCTCGTATCTTCTCGCGTCTTCTCGCGTCTTCTCGCATCACCTCTGTGCGCACCCGGATTTCGCGGGACACTCGGGACATCCTGCAACGAACCCCGAAATGAGGTGAGCGGGGTGCGCACACCGGTCAGCGATCCCCTGAAGGTGGGGCCCTACCGGATCGTCGGGCGGCTCGGGTCCGGCGGCATGGGATGGGTGTATCTCGGCCGTTCGCCGGCCGGGCGTGAGGTGGCGGTGAAGGTGGTGCGCCAGGAACTGGCCGCCGAGCCCGAGTTCCGGGAACGCTTCGCCCGCGAGGTCGCCGCCGCCCGGGTGGTCAGCGGCGCGTACACGGCGGCCGTGATCGACGCCGACACGGAGGCCGAACTGCCCTGGCTGGCCACGATGTACGTGGCGGGCCCCTCGCTCACCGAGGCCGTCCGCACCGACGGCCCGCTGCCCGAGGCGCAGGTCCGCAAGCTCGGCGCCTTCCTGGTCGAGGCCTTGCAGGCCGTGCACGCGGCCGGCGTCGTGCACCGCGACCTCAAGCCGTCCAACGTGCTGCTGGCCGCCGACGGCCCCCGCGTCATCGACTTCGGCATCTCCCGCGTCGACGGCGCCCCCGGCCTCACCCAGGCCGGACTCATCGTCGGCACCCCGCCGTTCATGTCCCCCGAGCAGATGAAGGGCGCGCGGGTCGGCCCGCCCAGCGACGTCTTCTCCCTCGGCGGAGTCCTGGTGTACGCGCTCACCGGCCGCCCGCCGCACGGCACCGGCGAGTCCGTGCGCTACCAGGTCGTCTGCGGCGAACCCGAACTCGACGCCGTACCGCCGAACATACGTCCGCTGATCGCCCGGTGCCTCGCCAAGAAACCCGAGGACCGGCCCGCGCTCGACGTGCTGCTGACCGAACTGCTGGAAGAGACCGAGCAGTCGCCGTCCTGGCCCCCGCCCAAGGTGAGACGGACGATCGAGCTGCGGGTCAGCGAGCTGGCGGCCCGCCGCTCCTCCGGTACGAGCGTGTCCGTGCCGTCCTGTCTGCTGCTGCACGCCCAGGCGCTGCTGGACGCCGGCCTGACCGACGCGATGGTCACCCGGGCGGTGAACCGTGGCTCCCTCTGAGTCCTTTCCCGCCCCGGTCCTCGAAATCGGCACCCACTGGCGCCAGTTGGTGCAGCAGTGGGGCGCCGGACGGAACTACCACGCCCTGACGGACACCGACTCCGTGTCCCTGCGCTTCGATCTGGAGGAGACGGGCCGCACGCTCACGGTCCGCTTCATGACCACCAAACGGCTGCTCGTCGCCTTCGTCACCGACGGCCAGTACCTGCGCCACGATCAACTCGCCCTCGCCGCCGCCGCGTCGAACGCCTGGAACACGGAACAGCTCAATCCGATGCTCTCCGTCTGGGACGTCCGCGGGCCGCGGCCGTGTCTCGCCGGGGTGTGCGATCTCCCGCTGATCTGCCGGGTCACCCAGCCGGATTTCGATGCTCTGGCCAGTGATTGGGTGGAACGGGCGCGGCAGATGTTCATCCGCTGCCACCAGGTGTTCCAGTTGTAGAAGTGACAGGTGTGAGGGGGCACAGCCCCTTTCGGACGCGGGCCTGTTGGCTCCACTATGGGCGGGGGTCTTTTCGGGCCACGGGGGTGCCCATGGGGCGATCGTTGCGTTTCACCATCTTTCTGGGAATTCTCCTCGTCCTGACGTCGGTCGCTCCGGCGGCCGGGGCGGACGAGGAGTGCGGTGGGGACTTCTCGGCCAGGCTGAAGTGCTGGTCGAGTGAACTCGACGACGGGAGTGTCACCGTCACCCTGGACCGGGCGCTGCGCCTCGACGGCTCCACGACCCAACGGGCCGACCTCATCGAGGACATCGAGGGCAAGAGCGACAAGCTGAACGTCCAGGTGCCGGCCGGCGTCTCCACCGGCGAGGGCGGCACAGTCCTGCTCCTCCTGGCGGAACAACGCGGCCGACTCGTCGACCAGAGCGCGAGGATCGACCGGTTGTCGCAGAGCACGCGCAAGCAACTGGACAGTCTCTGCGATTCGACGCGCAAGGACCTGTGCGCGCTGGTCGGCCCCGGCAAGTCCCAGGTGTCCGGCGACAAGTTGATCACCGAGGACGAGGTCACCGAGCAGCACGCCTACGTCGTAGGCCGCATCGGCGATCAGGGCGACAGCCGTACCCGATGGCTCCTCCCCGCCGTCGCCACCGTCCTCGTCCTCCTCCTCGGCGCCTTCTTCCTCCTCGTCCGCCGTACCCGAACTCCCGCCCCCGCCAGGGCCGGTCAGGCCTCGCGCACCGCCGACGCCGACGAACCCACCCGTGCCCTGCGCGCCACCCCCGCCCGCTCCGGCGGCCGGCACCGGGCCCGCGACCGCGGTGGGCCCACCCGGTCCGCCGTCGTCCGTACCGATCTGCACCCGCAGGGATACGTCGAACTCGACCGCGTCCTGTACCGGGCGGTGTGGGCGGAGCCCGGACAGGCGCCGCCCGCGCCCGGCTCGCCCGTCGACGTCACCGACGCCCCGGACAAGGACGCGGAGGTCCTGCACGCCTTCCCGCCCGCCGCGGGGCGACCCGCCCGCTGACGTACCGGTTCCACCAGGAGAGGCCCATGTCCAGCGAATACCCGCCCACCCTGCCGGCGGAGTACGCCGACATCGAGTTCGAGAACAACGCTCAGCGGCTGCCGCTGGTGCTGTGCCTCGACACGTCCAGCTCGATGGCGGGCCCGCCGATCCAGACGCTCAACGACGCCCTCGTGGAGTGGACCCGCGAGCTCCACGACGACGTGGCGCTCAGCTACTCCGTCGAGGTCGCGCTGGTCACCTTCGGGGGACAGGGCGTCGCCGCCTGGCGCGGCCCGCAGCCGCTGCCGCCGGGGACGCCGGTGAGCCCGTTCGTGCCCGCCCACACCTTCCGGCCGCCCCGACTGGCCGCCGCCGGCGTGACGTTGATGACCGAGGCGCTGGAACTGTCCATGCACGTGGTCGCGGCCCGCAAGGCCGAACTGCGCGCCTCCGGGCTCCAGTACTACCGCCCGCAGATCTGCCTGGTCACCGACGGACTGCCCACCGACGGCACCGGCCGCCGCACCGACTCCTGGCAGCGCCTTGTCCCCGTCCTCGCCGAGGAGCAGCGCGCCCGCCGCTTCCGGCTCTACGCGATCGGCGTCGGCGGCATCACCGACGTCGGCGAACAGGTGCTGCGCGCCTTCGCGCCGACCTTCAACGCCCGTATCCAGGGCTTCCCGTTCCGCGAACTGCTCCAGATGATGTCGGCGAGCGCCAACGCGGAGCAGAAGGGCGCGGGCGACGAGGTCTTCGAGAAGATCTTCAGCCAGTTCAAGACCCAGCGCCCGGCCTGGGAGAGCTAGGCGATGGGCGCGGGCCGGACCGGCTGGCGGATCCACGGCATGAGCGTCGAGGGCTACCGGCACCGCAGGGACGGCAAGCCCTGCCAGGACGCGTGCGCGCACACCGTGTCCGGGCAGGTCGCGGTGCTCGCCGTCGCGGACGGCGCGGGCAGCAGGCCACGCTCGGAGGAGGGCTCCCGGCTCGCGGTGGACCTGGCCGTCGAACATTTCGTACGAAGGTCATCGGCCGCTGCCGACACCCCGCCCGGCGAGGCCGTGCACGACCTGCTCGCGGACGCCTTCCACGACGTCACCAAGGTGTTCCTGGACACCACGGGAGCCTCGGCCACCGACTTCGCGACCACCCTGACCGTCGTGGTCCTGACCCCCGGCTGGCTCGGTCATCTCACCGTCGGCGACGGCTTCGTGGTGCTGCGGGCCGGGACCGAGGACGGGGAGCGGCAGTTCCACGCGCTGCCGCAGCCGGCCGCGGTCAGCGAGTACAGCAACGAGACGGTCTTCCTGACCTCGCCGGACGCGGGCCGCCGGATCCACACCGACTGCGTGTGCGACCCGCGCGTCGACGGGGTGCTGCTGTCCACCGACGGCCTCGCGCAGGCCGCCCTGTCCCGCTCGGCCGGGGGCGCGCCCACGCCCAACGCCTCTTTCGTGGACGCCGTCTTCCGCTCGCTGGACACCACCCCGGGCCCGGTCTCCGACAGCGCGCACGAGAACCTGGCCGCGCTCCTCAGGTCGGACCGGCTGACCGCGCTGAACGCCGACGACAAGACCCTGCTGCGGGCCGTGCGGGAGGTACGGGGATGAGCGGTCGGGTGGTGTACCTGGACGGCAAGCAGGCCCAGCTCGCCGAACTCCCGCTCAAGGGCGGCGGTCAGGCTGCCGTCTTCCCGGTCGAGGGCGACCACGGCACGGTCGTCAAGCTCTACCGGGAGGCGCCGGGACCCGACCAGGAACGGCGGTTGGCCCGGATGCTGACCATGTCCCCACTCGCCGCCCGCCCCACCGACCGGTCCCAGCCGCCCGAACTGGCCTGGCCGACGGCGATCGCCCGCGGCGCCGAGGGCGAGTTCCTCGGCTACGCCATGCACCGCTTCGGCGAGCCCGAACACGTCCAGCTGGTCGGCCTGTTCACCCGCGCCCAGCGGCTGCGGCTGTTCCCGGAGCGGGCGGACTGGCGGTTCCTGCTCGGCGTCTCCTGGAACCTCGCCTTCATGACCGCCCGCATGCACCACGACCATCTCGTCATCGGCGACTTCTCCAGCAGCAACGTGGTCGTCGACGCCAACGGCTTCGTCACCTTCCTCGACTGCGACTCCATCGCCTTCACGGACGCGGTCACCGGCGAGCCCTTCCCGTGCCTGATGCACACCACCGACTACTCGTCCCCCGAGCGGCAGTCCGGCGCCCCCGCCACCCGCGCCAGCGACGACTTCGCCCTCGCGGTCCTCGTCTACCAACTGCTGACGGCCGGAAACCACCCCTTCGGAGGCGTCCCGCACGAGAGCACCTCCGAGTCCACGGTCAAGGACAACATCGCCGCCAGCTGCTCCTACGTGGTGCGCCCCGAGTCGGTCGTCATCCCGCGCGGCACGGTCGACCCGTCCGTCCTGCCACCGGAGTTGCTCACCCTGGCCCGCGCCGCCTTCGGCCCTGGCGTGCACGCCCCCGCCGCCCGCCCCCCGGCGGAGGCCTGGCTACGGGCGCTCGACCGGGAACGGGCCCGCCTGCGCAGCTGCCCGAACCGCCCCCTGCATACCTACGGTTCCCACCTGCCGACCTGCCCGTGGTGCACGCGCGCGGCCGTGACCGGACACGACGTGTTCAACGGCCCGCCACCGGTCCCACTGCCACCACCTGTTCCGGCACCGGTCGCGCAAGAGGCGCCGGGCGGCGGGCGGTTGAGGGCACTGAAGGTGGCGGTGCTGCTGGTCGTGGTGCTGGTGCTGATCGTGGTCCTCGCAAGCCTCTAGTGAGAGTGAGCCGCTCCACAGGCCGGTACTCAGGCCCCCCGACCCCGCTCCTCCAGATACCGCGTGTGCGACTCCTGCCGTCGGGCCTCCGTCTCGCGCAGGGACGAGGCCAGTCGGTCCGCCTCCTCCTGGAGGAGCGTCAACTGCCGTTCCAGATGGCGTTCCGGCGGCTCCTGGCCCGGCGCCATCCGGCTCCACCACCGGGTGCGTACGAAGGTGTCGACGGCCTCGGGGATGTCCTGGCGCACCGCCCGGGAGAGGGTGTGCAGGCCCTCGGGGTCCTGGCCCAGCAACTCCGGGGCCCAGCCCGGGTCGAGCAACGCGGCCAGCAGCTCGGTCAGTTCGGTGAGCCGGCCCGCGGCGGCCGGCGGCAGTTCGACGCCGGCGAGATAGGCGCCGAGGCGCTCGAAGTCCTCGCGCACCTCGTCGAGTTGGGCGGACGGGTCCGGGAAGGCGGGCGGCGCCGGGCGCTCCGGCGGGGCGATGAGCGCGCCCGCGCCGTACAGGCCGACGACCACGACGGGCCAGTACGGTCCCGCCGCGCCGACGAAGGTCAGCGCCAGGCCGGCCAGTCCGCAGGCGCTGCCCGTGATGTTCTTGCGGGACTCCAGGAACCCCACGAACCTACTGGTAGCCACGGATCTCCTCGAAGGCGCCGTCCAGCGAGCCCTTCTGGGCGTCGAAGAGGCGGCCGCCGGTCAGGTCGGCGATGTGCTCCAGCTCCGCCCGGTCGGAGTCGCCGAAGAGGATCGGGAAGACGGGGGTCCGCCGCTGCTGCGCGCCGAGCCCGCGGTAGAAGGCGTCGAAATCCCCGGACCTGGCGCCGGTCGTGTTCTCACCGTCCGTCATCAGCACGATCGACGTGAACGCGTCGTCGTCGGCGCCGAGATGGTCGTACGCCTTCTCCAGCGAGGAGAAGATCGCGGTGTCGCCCTGGGCGCTGAGCGCCTTGGTGTCCGTGCGGACGCCGTCGAGGCCGGTCTGCGGGTCGGCCGGGTCGATGACGTGGGTGCGGACGCTCTTCACGTCCGAGCCGAACGGCATCAGCGTCACCTCCTCGCGGTCCCGGAAGTCCGCGGTGAGGTCGGTGAGCGCCTTCTTCAGCCGGTTCAGGCGGTCGCCCTTCATCGAGCCCGAGGTGTCGAGGACGTAGACCGTGCGGGAGGGGCGGCGCAGCTTGTTCTCGTAGGCGTCGAGCAGTCCGTCGGCGACGGATCGGCTGCCGGGGAAGGGCAGTTCACGGCGACGGCTGGTGTCGAGGCCCGCCGCGGGGTGCACCGAGGGGACGACCGGGCGGCGGTGGGTGCGCTCGGTGATCTGCCGCTGGATCGCCGGGGTGCGCAGGGCCTCGGTCAGGCGGCGGACCTCCTCGCGGGTCGCCGCGCTCGTGGCGGCGAGGGAGGAGAGCGGGTAGTCGGCGGTGACCACGCCGTCGGTGGGGCGGATCACGGTCAGACCGGGGACGCCCTTGAGGACGGACTCGTAGTTGAGCATCGCGTCGACGTCCCCGCGCCGCTCGTACGCGGTCGCCAGCCAGCCCGACGAACCCGAGGTCAGCTGCTGCCCCTTGAAGAACTCCTTCAAGTTCGGCGTGGCCTTGGTGACGTCCGCGTCGGTGAGCGCGGACTGGGCGCCGGAGAGGGCGGAGGCGACCGAGACGAGCGTGGCGAAACCGGAGTTGGAGCGGGCCGGGTCGGTCATGCCGTAGCTGAGCCGGCCCTCCTGCACGGCCCGCTCGACCTGCGACCAGGTGACGTGATCGGGCTGCCAGCCCAACTCCTCCACCACGGCCGCCTTCACCCCGATCGCGACCGGGCTGGACATGATCGACGTCTCCGACACGACCCTCTTCGCCGCCTCGGGCCGCAGCCGCAGATAGTCGTCCGACGACAGCCACACCGCGTCGTACAGCCCGTCGGTCCCGCCCTTGGCGAGCAGGTCCACGGCGTCCAGGGTGCCCATGTAGGTGGGGCGGACGGTGAGCCCGGTGTCCTTGCGGACCTGGTCCAACACCGGTGTCATGTCGGCGAGTTCGCTGGAGGCGAGGATGCGCAAGGTGCCAGGCTGCGGAGACTGGCCATCGGCGGGTTCGGCCGCCTTGGGCGTAGTCGTGCAGGCGGTCACCAGGGCGACCGAGGCGCCGAGAAGGACGAGACCCCGTCTCATGAGAGCCCCCCTTCGAGCGCGCTCCGGGACCGGCTGCGCGCCAAGTAGCCGCTCGCGGACTGGAGTTCGGCGGTCAGGGACTCGACGGTCGAGGCCATCACCTCGGTCGCCTGGACCTTGTACGTGTCGATCGCGTCCAGCGTGCGGTAGATCTGCTGGAAGGCGGAGCGCAGCGTCTCGGCGCCCACGGCCGGGTCGGCGGCGATCCGCTGGATCTCCCCGCTCTGCGTGGCGAGCATCTCGGCGTTGCCCCGGATCAGGTCCTCGGTGGTCCCGCGCAACGCGTTGACCTGCTCGACGACCTTCTTCTGGTTGTCCAGCGCGGAGGCCAGCATCACGGAGATCCGCAGCGCCGACACGGTGGTCGTGGCCGCCCGGTCGACGCCCTTGATCAGCTCCTCGTTGTTGCGGCGTACGACGTCCATGGCGAGGTAGCCCTGGGCGCAGACGGCGAGTTGGGTGAGCAGGTCCTGGTGCTTCTGCCGGACGGGGAAGAGCACGTCGGCGCGGAGACCGTCGGCCGTCTCCGGCTCGGCGACGCCGGCGATGTGCTGCTCGACGGCCGCGTCGAGGGCCTCGGTGAGCACGACGTACTCCTGCAGCTTGCCCATGGTCTCCCACAGGCGGACCCGCTCGGTCTGCAACGCGGCGTTGTCGCGCCGCAGTTCGTCCTGGCCGCCGCGCAGGGAGCCGACGATCTTGTTCAAGGTCCCTTGTGCGGAGGCGTACTTGGCGACGTGGTCGCGCAGCTTGTTGCCGCCGGGCAGCCGGGACAGGAACTTCCGTCCCTTGCCGGCGGGCACGTCACGCGGATCCAGGTCCTCGACCACGCGCCGGAGTTCGACGAGCGAACCGGCGACCTGGGACTGCGCGTCCCCGCCCTTGTCCGGCAGGGAGCGGACGGTCCTCTCCAGCATCCGGTTGGACTGCGCGGTCGCGGTGCGCATCTCGCCGGCGCCCAGGGCGGTGATCTCGCCGACCTTGCCGGCGAACTCGGGCGAGCGGGCGTCGAGCGCGGCGAGTCCGTCGACGTACGCGGTGGCCTTCTGCGCCATGTCCGTACGGACGCTGTCGGCGACGGGCACGAGGCCGCCGGCCTTCTCCCGCGGCACGGCGGCGACGGGTTCGGGCGGGGTGAGGGTGAAGGTGTCGTCGCTGCTGTGGCTGCTGTTCTGACTGGTGTTGTGAGCGTTCATGTTTCTTCCCCCGTTATCCCTTCGCCCGGCGGGCCATCTCGTGCAGCACCGCGGAGGTGGGCACGGGCGCCTGCCGGACGCCGGTCAGTTCCTGCTTGAGATAGGTGCCGGCCGAGGCGAACTCGGTGGCGGAACCCTGCGGCCGAAAACCGTGCCGGACGGCGAGCTTGCGCAACTCCGGGTCGGTGGACAGGAGTTGGGCGAGGGCCTGGCCGTTGTCGGTGAGCGGTACGACGGTGTGGTCGCTGTTGACGGTGGTGTCCGGGTAGAGCACGACGAGGTCGCCGGGCTGCTGTCCGTCCGCCAACAGGGCGGCGACCTGGGACTCGTAGACCAGCACGAGCGGATTCCCGGCCCCGCTGACGAAGTCCCGGAAGACGGCGTCCGAACTGGACTGCTGGGCGCCCTGCACGGTGACGAGCTTCTTGAGCAGGGGCTCGGTCCGATCGAGATCGCCCGCACTTGCTACGACCCGTCCGCCGTTGGCCACGTAGGAGGCGGCGGCGAGGTAGAGGGCGCCGGAGTTGGAGGAGGCGGGATCGGTACTGGAGATGAAGAGAGTCCCGCTCAACTCCCCGTACTTCGCTGCCCCCTTGAGCTGCTGCCAACTGCGGTCGTGCTTGGCGGCGTCGAGATAGGCGGCCATCTTCAGGGTGCCGCGGTGCTCGGTGTCGAGCGTGGCGAGGCCGTTGGCGGCGAGCACCTGGGCTGCGCTGCGGTGGGCCACGACGACGAGGGGCGAGTAGAAGGGGCGGGGGAGGGTGCCGCGCACCTTGTAGCGGGCGGCGAGCTCGACGGCGGGTGCCTGGCTGGAGGGAAAGGCGAAGTCGTACCCCTCCAGGTCCAGCCCCTCCATGGCCCAGGACCCGGAGGTCTCGGCCTTCACGGTGTAGCCCTTGGCGGCGAGGGCCTTCACCACGTCGGGATCGGCGAAGAAGTCCGCCTTCTCCGACCCGATCACGCCACGCACGGTCTTCGTTGCCGTGCCCTTGTCCTCCGTGTGCCGCCCTGCGACGACGGCTGCCACCACGCCGCCGATCAGCAGAACAGCGAGGACGATTCCTGCGATTCGTCTCACGCCGGGGAGCGTGCTCCCGGAACCCCATGTTCCAGGGCTTACCGGGTGAACGGAGGGTGAAGTGGCGGTCCCGGTACACAACGGCCGGGCGAGCGAGGCCGGTTCGGCACCGCCGGGGCGCGCCGCGGTGGTTGATCGCCGTTGCGGCGGAGAAGAGTTGGCGGGATTAAGGGGGGCGGCGGAAGAGATTGGGCGGGGACAAGAGGGGGCGGCGCAATGAGGCATCCGGTGCTGCAACGCCCTCAGGGGCGCGGGGAACTGCGCGACCAGCCACGACGCACCCGCGGCCGCAACGCGACCTCAACCCCTACGGCGATACCGCGCGAACGCTCAGCGCGACGCCAGTTCCGGCGAGGCCAGCGCCAGCGCATGCGCGTCCATACGCTGGGCCGAAAGAATCGCCGCCGCCGTGTCCGCCCGGGATGCCGCCACCACCAGCGCCCGCCCCGCAAGGGCATGCGCCCGCCGGTGCAGGACCGTGAGGTCGTCGTCGGGCGCGGTCACGGACAGGCGGACCGGCGTCACCCCGCCCCGCAACCGACCCACCTGCGCGGCAAGCCTCTCCGCGGCCTGGTCGAGGTCACTGGAGGGCTCCAGTCCACGCAGCTCGTCCGTCACCGCCAGCAACGCGCCCAGATGCCCCGCCAGTTGGATGTCAAGCTCGTCCTCACGCGACCGGTGAGGGAAATCGGCCGCACCGGCCACCGTGCTGTGGACCGACTTCGTACGGATCGGCTCGTACATGGGATGGCCTCCAGTGACTGTCAGGAAGCCATCCTACCTTAGATCTCGTCTAAAGTTTAAAGTTGACCGTACCCGTCGAGGAAGTTCCCGATCCGCCCCACCGCATCCCGCAGATCCCCGGCCGTCGGCAGCGTCACCACCCGGAAGTGATCCGGCTCGGGCCAGTTGAACCCCGTGCCCTGGACGACCATGATCTTCTCCTGGCGCAGCAGATCCAGGACCATCCGCCGGTCGTCCTTGATCTTGAACACCTTGGGATCGAGACGCGGGAACAGGTACAGCGCGCCCTTCGGCTTTACGCAGCTCACCCCCGGAATCTGCGTGAGCAGCTCGTACGCCACATCCCGCTGCTCCCGCAGCCGCCCACCCGGCAGCACCAGGTCATTGATCGTCTGCCGCCCGCTGAGCGCGGCGACCACCCCGTGCTGCCCCGGCATGTTCGCGCACAGCCGCATGTTCGCGAGGATCGTCAGACCCTCGATGTAGGAGTCGGCGTGCGCGCGCGGCCCGGAGATCGCCATCCAGCCCACCCGGTAGCCGGCCACCCGGTACGCCTTCGACATGCCGTTGAAGGTCAGCGTCAGCAGGTCCGGGGCGACGGCCGCGGTCGGCGTGTGCGTGGCGTCGTCGTACAGGATCTTGTCGTAGATCTCGTCGGAGCAGACCAGCAGATTGTGGCGCCGGGCGATGTCGGTGAGCCCCTTGATCATCGCCTCGTCGTACACCGCCCCCGTCGGGTTGTTGGGGTTGATGATGACGATCGCCTTGGTGCGGTCGGTGACCTTGCGCTCCACGTCCGCGAGGTCCGGCATCCAGTCGGACTGCTCGTCGCAGCGGTAGTGCACGGCGGTGCCGCCGGACAACGAGACCGCGGCCGTCCACAGCGGGTAGTCCGGTGCGGGGACCAGCACCTCGTCGCCGTCGTCGAGCAGACCCTGCATCGCCATCACGATCAGCTCGGACACGCCGTTGCCGATGAAGACGTGCTCGACGTCCGTCTCGATGCCGAGGGTCTGGTTGTGCATGACGACCGCCCGGCGCGCTGCCAGCAGGCCCTTCGCGTCGCCGTACCCGTGCGCCGAGGAGACGTTGCGGAGGATGTCCTCCAGGATCTCCGGCGGGCATTCGAAGCCGAAGGCGGCGGGGTTGCCGGTGTTCAGCTTGAGAATGCGGTGCCCGGCCGCTTCCAGCCGCATCGCCTCCTCAAGAACCGGACCCCGGATCTCGTAACAGACGTTGGCGAGCTTGGTCGACTGGATCACCTGCATGTCTGGGAGCTTACGGCCCGGTAAAGGCACGCGGGTCGTGCTTTCCACCACATGAGACGTGGCACGTGTCGCGCGTAGATCAGCTGTACACAACTCGCGCATGCCTTCTTGTCGTGGCACCCCCTTGTCGTGAAGATGTCCATGACAAAAACGTGAAAGCGGCCGGAAGATCTCCGGGCGCTCGCGTTTCCAGAGGGGACCCCCACATGAAGAAGCCTCTCCTTGCCACGCTCTTCACCCTGGCCATCGCCGGGGCGGGCATGGCACCCGCGGTCGCCGCGCCCACCACGGCGCCGGTCGCGAAGGCGGCCGTCGAGAAGGCCGCCGCGCCCACCATCCAGGCCGTCAACTTCGCCGGCACCGTCTCGCTCAGCAACTGCTCCGGGTCCGTCATCCGCTTCCCGAACTCCGTGTCCACCGACCCGGCCCTGGTGCTGACGAACGGCCACTGCCTGGAGACCGGCTTCCCGGAGGCCGGCGAGGTCATCGTCGACCAGGCCTCCACCCGTACCTTCGGACTCCTCAACGCCTCGGCTACCAGGGTCGGGACGCTGCGTGCCAGCAAGGTCGCCTACGCGACCATGACGGACACGGACGTCACGATCTACCAGCTCACCACCACGTACGCGTCGATCCAGAGCACCTACGGGATCAGCCCGCTCACCGTGCAGAGCACCCACCCGACCGCCGGTACCGCGATCACCGTCGTCTCCGGGTACTGGAAGCGGACCTACGCCTGCAACATCGACGGGTTCGTCTACCGCCTCAAGGAGGGCGACTGGACCTGGAAGGACTCGGTGCGTTACACCTCCGCCTGCCAGACCATCGGCGGCACGTCCGGTTCGCCGGTGCTCGACAACGCCACCGGGCAGGTCGTCGCCGTCAACAACACCGGCAACGAGGACGGCCAGCGCTGCACCGAGAACAACCCCTGCGAGGTCGACGCGAACGGCACCGTGACCGTCCGCCAGGGCATCAACTACGCGCAGGAGATCTACAACATCCCCGCCTGCTTCACCACGGGCAACAAGCTGAACCTGAACGCCAGTTCCTGCACCCTGCCCAAGCCGTAGGGCCAAGCCGTGAGCCCCAACCCGTAAGCGGTCAGGGGCGGGTGGTCCGCCGCACCGCCCGCCCTGCCAGTACGTCCGTCCGCCGTCCGTCCTCGATCACGAACCGCCCGTCGACCAGGACGTGCGGAATGCCCGTCGGCAGCCTGCGCGGGTCGTCGAAGGTCGAGCCCGCCGCCACCGTCGCCGGGTCGAAGAGGACGAGGTCCGCCCGGTGGCCCTCGCGGACCAGGCCCCGGTCCGGCAGCCGCAGCCGGGCCGCCGGGCGCGAGGTGAGGTGCGCGACGCACTCCTCCAGCGACAGCACGCCCAACTCCCGTACGTACCGCCCGAGATACTGCGGGAAGGTGCCGTACGCCCGTGGGTGCGGCTTCGCGCCCTGGAGGATGCCGTCCGAGCCGCCGGTGTGCACCGGGTGGCGCATGATGGCCCGCACGTTCTCCTCGTGGCCCACGTGCTGGAGGATCGTGGGTCCCAGGCGGTCCGCGAGGAGCAGCTGGCGGGCCACCGCCCACGGGGTCTCGCCGCGGACGTCCGCCGACTGCTGGACCGTGCGGCCCACATGGTCCGCCAGGGCGTCCGTGCCCACGCCCGAGATCTCGATCGTGTCCCACTCGATGGGTACGCCGTGGCAGCCGTCCGAGCCGACGACCTCCACGTGGTGCCGGATCCGCTCCGCCGTCACGTCGTCGGCGAGGCGCTTCAGGATCGCCTCCGGGCCGCCCTCGCTCGCCCAACTGGGCAGCATCGCCACGAGGGTGGTGCAGCCGGGGGTGTAGGGGTACGTGTCGAGGGTGATGTCCGCCCCGGACGCCAGCGCCTCGTCCAGGAGCGTCAGCAACTCCGGCGCCCGGCCCTTGTTCACGCCGAAGTTCATGGTGGCGTGGGCGAGATGGAGCGGGCAGCCCGCCTCACGGGTCAGCTCCACCATCTCCTCGTAGGCCTCCAGCGCGCCCGCGCCGTACGAGCGGTGGTGCGGGCAGTAGTAGCCGTCGTAGGACGCCACCACCCGGCAGAGTTCCGTCAGTTCGGCGTCCTTGGCGTACATCCCGGGGGTGTACGTCAGCCCGGACGACAGGCCGACCGCGCCCTGCTCCATGCCCTCCGCCACCAACTGCCGCATGCGGTCCAGCTCCTGGGGCGTGGCCTCGCGGTCCTCCCAGCCGACGGCGAGCATGCGGACCGTGCCCTGCGGGATCAGATAGGCCGCGTTGACCGCGATCCCGCGGCCCTCGAAACCGTGGTCAAGGCGGTCCAGGTACTCGCCGACCGACCGCCAGTCGAAGTCGATGTCGTCGCCGTACCCGTTCCACCCGCTGATCGAGCGGCGGACCTCGGCGAGCGTGCGGTCGTCGACGGGCGCGTACGACAGCCCGTCCTGGCCCAGGACTTCGAGCGTGACCCCCTGCGCGGCCTTCGCGCTGTGGTCCGGGTCGCGCAGCAGGGCCAGGTCGCTGTGCGCGTGCATGTCGATGAAGCCGGGGGAGAGGACCAGGCCCTCCGCGTCCAACTCCCGTACCGCCTTCGGGCGTTGGCAGCCCGCCGCCGCGGCCTCCTGGACGATCGAGACGATCCGGCCCTCGTCGATCACCACGTCGGCGCGGTACGAGGGTGCGCCGGAACCGTCGACGACGTCCGCGTCCCGGATGACGAGCTGCTCCACGAACCCTCCTAGAAGAACGTGCGGATGTAGTCGACGACCGTCCCGTCCGCCTCGGCCAGCGGGATCAGCGGCCACTTGTCGAAGGTCGTGCACGGGTGGGACAGACCCAGGCCCAGCCAGTCGCCGACCCGCAGATCGGCCTCGGGGGTGGTGGTCAGCCAGGTGTGCTGGTCGGACAGGGCGGGCACCGAGATGCCGGTGGCCGGGTGTTCGGTGCCGTCCCGGCGGACGACCTGGGGGAAGGGCAGGTCGAGGTCGTAGGCCGCGTCGCGCTTGCCCCCGTTGGCGAAGGCCTGCTCGGGGGAGGGGCGGGAGACGACCTGCGTCCACAGGCGGAACGCGGGCTCCAGCGCGCCCTCTTCGGGAACCCGGTTGAAGGGGGTCAGCTTGCGGTAGTGGCCGTCGTCGTGCGAGACGTAGGCGCCCGAGCGCAGCAACTTCAGTACGGGAACGGAGAGTTCGGGGATCTCCGCGAACACGTCGGCCACCGCGTCGAACCAAGCGCTGCCGCCGGCGCTGACCACGATCTCGTCCAGGCCCGCGAAGCGGCCCGCCTTGTCGAAGTCGGCGGCCAGGGCGACCAGTCGGCGCAGATAGCCGCGTACCCGCTCCGGGTCGGCCCCCGGGACCTCGCCCTCGTAGCCCGCGACGCCGGCCAGCCGCAGGGTGCCGGTGGCGGCCACCGCGTCGGCGACGGCCGCGCACTCCGCCTCGGTGCGGACGCCGGTGCGGGCGCCCTCCCCTGCGGCGAGTTCGACGACGACGTCCAGCGGGCGCGCGGACCCCTCGAGCGCCGCGGCCATCAGCTCGACGCCGGGTACGGAGTCGACGTAGCAGATCAGGCGGAAGTCCGGGTCGGCCGCCAACTGACCGGCGATCCAGCGCAGGGCCGCCGGGTCGAGGAGTTCGTTGGCGAGGAAGAGCCGCTGGAAGCCGTAGGCGCGGGCCACGCGGAGCTGGTGGGGGAGGGCGAGGGTGATGCCCCAGGCGCCGCGGTCGAGCTGGCGGCGGAAGAGCTGCGGGGCCATGGAGGTCTTGCCGTGCGGGGCGAAGGCGAGGCCGTGCCGGGTCGCGTACGTCTCCATCAGCGCGAGGTTGTGCTCCAGGCGCTCGGCGGACAGGGCGAGCAGGGGCGTGGTGAAGCCGCCGGTGAAGAGGTTGCGGCGCTCGGCGGTCAGCTCGCCGACGGTCAGGCCGTCGGCGTCCGGCGGGAGGCCCTTGAATCGGTGGTCGACGCGCTCCTCGGCGAGTCGGTCGAGCGCCTCGGTGTCCATGGGGCCTCCCTGATCTGGTCTGTTGCGATATCTGCAATGGCCATTGCGTATAGCGCTTACGGCTGTCTAACATCTCGGCCAACGCGGGGTCAACGGAGCCGCCGGAACCCTTTCACCCAGGAGCTACGACCATCGTGACCGTCACCGGACCCGGCAAGGCCCCCGACGTCGTGGACGTCGTAGCGCTCGGCGAGTCCATGGTGACCTTCCTGCCCACCCGGCCGGGCCGCCTCGCCGACGTGCCCTCCTTCGACCGTGCCATCGGCGGCGCGGAGTCGAACGTGGCCTGTGTCCTCGCGGCGGCCGGCCACACGGTCCGGTGGGTCAGCCGGGTCGGGGCCGACGGGTTCGGCGACCACCTGGTCGAGACGATCGGCGCGTACGGCGTCGACGTCACCGCCGTGGGACGGGACCCCGAGCGGCCGACGGGCGTGTACTTCCGTACGGCCGGCGACCGGGCCACCGACGCCCACGAGGTCGCCTACTACCGGGCCGGTTCCGCCGCCTCCGCGATGACCGTGGACAACGTGGACCTGGCCGCCGTACGCGCCGGACGCGTGCTGCATCTGTCCGGGATCACCGCGGCCCTGGCCGAAGGCTGCGCGGACCTCATGCGCGAGCTGACCGTCCTGCGCCACGACCGCCCGCTCGTCTCCTTCGACGTCAACCACCGGCCCGGGCTGTGGCGCACCGCCGACGGCCCGCAGACCACGCTGGAGCTGGCCCGCGCCGCCGACCTCGTCTTCGTCGGCGAGGACGAGGCACAGGACGTGTGGGGGCTGGTGGGCCCCGACGCGGTGCGCGACGCGTTCCCCGACCCCTCGGTGCTCGTCGTTAAGCAGGGCGGACAGGGCGCGACCGTCTACGACCGGACCGGCGCCACCTTCGTCCCCGCCCCGCACGTCGACGTCGTCGCCGCCGTCGGGGCCGGGGACGCCTTCGCCGCCGGCTTCCTCTCCGCCACCCTGCGCGCACTGCCCGTCCGCGACCGCATCCGGCACGGCCACCTCATGGCCGCCGCCGCCCTCACCGTCCCCGGCGACCTCGCCGTGCCCCCCTCCCGCGACCACGCCGACCGGCTGGTCGCCCTCGACGACACGGCGTGGGAGAGACTTCGACTCGGCCCCGGCTGGACAGCAGCCGCAGAGCGGGCCGACGAGGAGGTACGTACGCCATGAGCCAGACCGTCGACCGTGCGCTGAGCATCCTGCCGCTGCTCGCCGAGGGGCCCGCCGACCTCGGCCAGGTGGCCGAGCGGCTCGGTGTCCACAAGTCCACGGCCCTGCGGCTGCTGCGCACCCTGCACGAACACGGCCTGGTCTACCGCCAGTCCGACCAGCGCTACCGCCTCGGCGCCCGCCTGATCGCGCTCGCCCAGGAGGCCATGGAGAACCTCGACATCCGCGAGATCGCCCATCCCCACCTCGTACGCCTAAACGAGCAGTGCGGGCACACCGTGCACCTCGCCGTGTACGAGGAGCACGAGGTGCTCTACATCGACAAGGTGGAGAGCCGCTACCCGGTGCGGATGTACTCGCGGATCGGCAAGCCCGTCGCCATCACCGTCGCCGCCGTCGCCAAGCTGCTCCTGGCCGATCTGCCCGAGGGCGAGCGGCGGGTGCTCGCCGACGAGCTCGAATACCCCATGTACACGGCCCGGTCCACGCCCAACGCCCCTGCTTTTCTGAAGGAGTTGGACAAGGTGCGCGACCAGGGCTGGGCCACCGACCTCGGCGGCCACGAGGAGTCCATCAACTGCGTCGCCGCACCCATCCGCGGCGCGGACGGCAAGGTCGCCGCCGCCATGTCGGTCTCCGCGCCCAACGTCGTGGTGACCGCCGACGAACTCCTCACCCTGCTACCGCTGGTGCGCCGCACGGCCGACGCGATCAGCGGGGAGTACTCCGGAAGAACGCCCGCATCAGCACCGGCATCACCACCAGACAGGAACACCGTATGACCGACAAGATCGCCCTCACCCCCAAGACCCACACCGCTCCGCCCGCGAAGTTCTCGCACGGCGTGAGGAAGGGCAACATTCTCCAGGTCGCCGGCCAGGTCGGCTTCCTCCCGGCCGAGGAGGGCAAGCCGCCCACGCCGGCCGGCCCCACCCTGCGCGAGCAGACCCTCCAGACCCTCGCCAACGTCAAGGCGATCCTGGAGGAGGGCGGCGCGAGCTGGGACGACGCGATGATGATCCGCGTCTACCTCACCGACGTCGACCACTTCGCCGAGATGAACGCGCTCTACAACGCGTACTTCGAGGAGCAGGGCCTCACCGCGCCGCCGGCGGCCCGTACGACGGTCTACGTCGGCCTCCCCGCGGGTCTGCTCATCGAGATCGACGCGCTCGCCGTCCTGAGCTGACGCCCCCTCAACTCCCGCACGCCGTACACGGCATGGCACCTCCCCAGGTGCCGTGCCGCGATCCCCCATGCCCCGAAAGTCCCGTGTACTTAGCCAGAGGACCCCCACCCATGTCCCATCCGCTCGCAGCGACAGCCCCCACCCCGCCACCCCACACCGGCGGTCTGCTCCTTCTCATCGACGGCACCGCCGGTCTGCTGACCGTCGCCGCCATCGGCATCGCGCTCCTGCTCTTCCTGATCATCAAGGTCAGGCTCCAGCCGTTCGTCGCCCTGCTCGCGGTCTCCATAGCCGTCGGCCTGCTCGCCGGTCTCTCGGTCACCGAACTCTTCGGCACCGTCCAGAAGTCGGACGCCGTGTCGACCATCGAGGCCGGGATGGGCGGCATCCTCGGCCATGTCGCGATCATCATCGGCCTGGGCACGATGCTCGGCGCGATCCTCGAAGTCAGCGGCGGCGCCGAGGTGTTGGCGTCCCGGCTGCTCAACCTCTTCGGCGAGAAGCGCGCGCCGCTCGCCATGGGTCTGACCGGCCTGATCTTCGGTATCCCGGTCTTCTTCGACGTCGGCATCTTCGTCCTGGCCCCGATCGTGTACGCGGCGGCCAAGCGGGGCGGCAAGTCGATCCTGCTCTACTGCCTGCCGCTGCTGGCGGGCCTGTCGATGACCCACGCCTTCCTGCCCCCGCACCCCGGTCCGGTGGCCGCCGCCGGTCTGCTCCACGTGGACCTCGGCTGGGTCATCCTGATGGGCATCGTCTGCGGGCTCCCCGCGGTGCTCGCCGCCTGGGTCTTCTCGGCCTGGGTCGGCAACCGCATCTTCGTCGCCGTACCGCAGGACATGGTGGAGGCGGCGGCCGAGGCCAAGCAGGCGGTCATCGACGAGCAGCGTGAGTCGGGCGTGGAGCCGCGCGAGACGCCGGTGCCGCTGGGCACGGTGCTCGGCATCATCGGCACCCCGCTGATCCTCATCCTGGCGGCGACCTTCTCCTCGATCGCCCTGGACCCCTCCACGGGCCGCTCGGTCATCGAGTTCTTCGGCCACCCCTTCGTGGCGCTGACGATCGCCCTCTTCCTCGCCTACTACCTGCTGGGCATCCGGCGCGGCTGGTCCCGCAAGTCCCTGGAGACCGTCTCGACGGCCTCCCTGAAGCCGGTCGGCAACATCCTGCTCGTCGTCGGCGCGGGCGGGATCTTCGGCGCGATCCTCAAGGCCAGCGGGGTCGCCCAGGCCCTCTCGGACACCTTCAACGACGTCGGCCTCCCGGTGCTCGTCCTCGCCTACCTGATCTCGCTCGTCCTGCGCGTGGCCCAGGGCTCGGCGACGGTGGCGATCGTGACGACGGCGGGCATCGTGGCCCCGCTGCTGGCGGAGGGCGACCACTCCCAGGCCTTCGTCGCCCTCGTCATCATGGCGATCTCGGCCGGCTCCATCTTCGCCTCGCACGTCAACGACGGCGGCTTCTGGATGGTCGCCAAGTACTTCGGCATCACCGAACGGGACACCCTCAAGACATGGACGGTCCTGGAGTCGGTCCTGTCGGTGGCGGGCTTCGCGGTGGCGGCGGTGGTGAGCTTGTTCGTGTAGGGGCTGCGGTGTCCGGTGTGTTCGGTGCGTTCGTGTAGGCGTCCGATAACAAAGTCGGGGCTGGCTGTGTCCACCACAGGATCGTCGACCATACTTCCCGCTGTGGAGCAGCGCATAGGTTCGAGCAGCCAGCCCCTGGAGGGCGCCGGGTTCGACCCGGCATTCATCCCCGGGCTCACGTCGCCCGTGTCCGATGAGCCGGCGAAGGCGAAGGAGCCGGACGAGGCCGAGGACGCGGCGGCGGAGCAGCCCGGGACCGACAACGAGGCGGACACGGAGGCGGAGGCCGAAGCCGACGCCGGGTCCGACGACGCCGACGGCGAGGACGCGGAGGAGTCCGTCGACGGGCCCGTCTTCGAGGCCTCCGACCGGCGCGCGCGGATCGTCGCCGACGAGAAGGGCGTCCGGCTCAGCCTGGACGACCAGCAGTGCGAGTTCCGCTGGGACGAGATCGGCGCCGTGGAGACGGAGACCCCGCGCTTCGGCAAGCGGTTCACCATCACCGTGCACACCCCTGAACGCCGCTGGTACCCGATCGAGATCGAGGCCGCGTCCAGGGCACGCTTCGGTGAGTGGGAGGAGCAGCTGGACGCCGTCCTCGACGCCTACTTCGAAGAAGGCGACGCCGAGGACGAGGTCGAGGTCGAGGACCAGGCTGAGGACGAGGGCCAGACCGAGGTCGAGGCCGCGACCGAAGCCGAGGACAAGGACGAGGTCGCGACCGAAGCCGAGGCCGACGCCGTGTCCAAGACCGACGTCAAGTCACCGGCCAAGGACGTCGACTAGGAGCAGTACTGCGCTTCCTTGCCGATCGAGCGGTACATGCAGTCGGAGTTCTCCAGCAGTTGCAGCACCGCGTCCCGGTTCCGGGAGGTCTCGCGTTCGATGACCTCGTCGGGCGGATAGAACCCGCCCCCGGAACTGGACGCCGGGTACATCTCGAAGGTGTACGAGAAGATCTTCTGCGTACCCCAGAGATAGTCGTCGATCGACCCGTCCGTGATGTACAGGTCGCTCGACTGCTCGGGCGTGTACCCGTTGCTCGCGGCCATCTTCTGGCCGACCGTCTTGAAGGCGTTGTAGTCGTCCGCCGTCATCCCGGTCGTCGTGTCGGAGTACGTGTACCCGAACGGCCAGAGCACCAGCTGGCTGTAGGTGTGGAAGTCGATTCCCGCGGTGATCTGCTGCTTGCCGCCGACGACCCGGCCGCGGACGAAGTTCGCGACGACCTTCACCTCGGGCGCCGACTCGGCGGACGCACCCCGGTAGGTCTCGGACGAGGTCGAGCCCGAGGACCCGCCGCAGCAGCCGAACCTGTAGTCCCAGTTCCGGTTCAGGTCCGTACCGACGTACGAGGAACCGGAGTTGGGCTGCCGGTTCTTGCGCCACGAGCGGTAGGAGCCGGTGGCGATGTCGTACTCGCCGCCGTCCGGGTTGAGGTCGGGGACGATCCAGATCTCGCGGTTGTTGACCATGTTGGTGATCCGGGAGTCGCTGCCGTAGCCGGCCCCCAACTCCCGCAGCAGATACAGCGCCATCTCCACCGTGAGGTGCTCGCGCGCGTGCTGGTGGAAGGTGAAGAGGACCTCGGGCTCGCTCTCGTCGGTCGCCACGTTGTCGCTGATCTTGATCGCGACGATGTTCCGGCCCTGGTACGACGTGCCGATCACCCGCTTGCTCATGATGTTCGGGTAGGCGGCGAGGCGTTGGTCGATCTCCGTGTTCGTCTCGGCGTAGTTGTGGTACCTCGAGTCGGCCGTGGGGAAGTCGAACAGCCGCGCCTCACCCGCGGACCGGTCCGGTGCCGAGCCGAGCGGCGTGACCTCGTAGCCCTGCGCGCGCAGCTTCTTGATCTGCGCGGTCCGGCCGGAGACGACCACCGTCTCCTCGTCGGCCTCGTCCACGCTCACCCCGGCCGCGGCGATCGCGGTGCGGGTGACCGGGGTGTTGTGGTCGACGTGGATCTCGTACTGCCGGATGTCGTCGGCGGCGGGTGCCGCCTTCGCCGAGCCGGGGCTGTCGGCGCTGTCGGCGTTCGCGGAGAGGGGTGCCGCGAGGGTCAGCGCGAGGAGGGCGGCGAGAGCGGCGGTGCGTCTGCCGCTCCGGGCGCCTGAGCCTCGTATCCGAAGTCGCATGAAGTCTCCTGGTTTCTCCTGGGGTTCCGGGGTCTCCGGAAGTGGGGGAGTGGAGCGGGGGTGGTCCAGGGACGTGCTGGTGCGGGTGCCGTTGGCTGTACGGGTGCTGTACGCGAGCTGTGCGCGTGGCGGGCCCATCGTGGTCGTATGTCATGAGCTGGTCAAGTACGGCCCAAGAATCCTTGGCGTGAACCGTTCGGAAAACGGCCGCGCAGTGTACGCGCGGGGGTCCTCGCCGGCGCGGTCCCCGGCGAAGTGCACTCGCGGGTGTGAGCGGGAGCTGCGCAACTGCCGGGCCGGGAGGGACAGTTGGACATGGCGGAAGGGGAGCCGCAGCCCACCGGTCAGACCCCCCCAGCCGGAGGAGAACCATGACCCGCACCTCCTCGTCCGATCAACGCCCGCCGGATCACGGCCCGTTCGACCACCGCATGGCCGTGTTCGCCGCGGACGACGCGTTCGTGGCCGCCGCCCTGCCCTTCCTCGCCGAAGGCCTCGCCGCGCCGGGTGAACCCCCGCCGGTGGCCGTCGCCGGCCCCGAACGGCTGGACCTGTTGCGCGACGCCCTCGGCGATGACGCCCGGCATGTGCGCCTGGTCCTGCACGCGGACTGGTACACCGGTTCGGCCGCCAACGCCGTCGCCCAGCTGGCGAGTCACCTCGACTCCCGGGCCGCACCCGAGGGCTCCTGCCACATCCTCATGGAGCCCGACTGGGGCGGACGCGCCGGACGCTCGACACGTGAGACCGCCGAGTGGATCCGCTACGAGGCCCTCGCCAACCTCCTGTTCGCGCCGACGGCCGCGACGGTCCTGTGCGCGTACGACACCCGCACCGCCGGCGCCGCCATCGTCGGAGCGGCCCGCCGCGCCCACCCGGACACCGGTGTCTACGCGGACCCGGTCGTCCTCGCCGCCGAACTCGACGCCGTGGCACAGGGACCGCCCACGGCCGGCGCGGCCCTGCTCCCGCGGCCCCACCCCGCCGCCGTACGCACCCGGGCCGCCGCCCTGGGGCTCGCGCCCGCGGACGCGGAGCTGTTCGCCGAGGCCGTCGCCGCCGCGCTGGCCTCGCTCGGCCCCGTGACCGGCGCGCTGCTGTGGGGCCGGGCGCCCGCCGTCGTCTGCGAACTGCGCGCCGAGCGGCGGGTGGACGACCCCCTCGCGGGCTTCGTGCCGCCGCCCGACGGCGAGTTGGACCCCGGGCAGGGACTGTGGTTCACCCGCCAGGTCTGCGCGTACGTGGACGTGCGCGACGACTCGAAAGGGGCCACGGTCCGACTCCAGTACGGATAGCCGTACGTGCAGGCCCTCTTGCCCCAGGCGCCCCTTTGCGCTTTCTTGACCCACATGACGGACACCACGGGCAACCCCACTGACACCGAGGCAGCATCCGGCATCGACTCCACCCCACGTAAATCGAGTTGGCGGTACATCGGACCCGGGATCGTGGTCGCGGCCACCGGCGTCGGCGCCGGTGACCTGGTCGCGACGCTCATCGCGGGCAGCAACTTCGGCTACACCCTCCTGTGGGCGGCGATCGTCGGCTGCCTGGTCAAGATCTCCCTCGCGGAGGCGGCCGGACGCTGGCATCTGTCCACCGGCCGCACCCTGTTCGACGGCTGGGCGAGTCTCGGCCGCTGGACCACCTGGTTCTTCGTCGTCTACGCCGTGATCTGGGGCTTCGTCTACGGCGCGGCGGCGATGTCGTCGAGCGCGCTGCCCCTTCAGGCGCTGTTCCCGCACGTGATGGACCTCGAATGGTGGGGCATCGCCTGCGGGCTGGTCGGACTCGTCTTCGTCTGGTTCAACAAGTACGAGGTCTTCGAGAAGGTCATGACGGTCCTGGTGGGCGTCATGTTCGTGGTGACCGTCTACCTCGCGATCCGGGTCACCCCGAACCTCGGCGACGCATTCGCCGGCCTGCTGCCCGTCCTGCCCGACGAGAAGGACTCGATCCTCAACACCCTGGGCCTGATCGGCGGGGTCGGCGGCACGATCACGCTGGCCGCGTACGGCTACTGGGTCAACGCGAAGGGCTGGACCAACACCGGCTGGATGAAGGTGATGCGGTTCGACAACCGCGTCGCCTACGCCACCACCGGCATCTTCGTGGTCGCGATGCTCTTCGTCGGCGCGGAACTGCTGCACTCCGCGAACGTGGCCATCGCCAGCGGCGACAAGGGCCTGATCCAGCTGAGCGACATCCTGGAGGCCGAATACGGTTCGGCGACGGCCAAGTTCTTCCTGATCGGCTTCTTCGCCACGTCCTTCACCTCACTGATCGGCGTCTGGCACGGCGTGAGCCTGATGTTCGCCGACTTCGTGGCCCGCTCCCGGGCGCGGTCGACGGTCCGCGGCGAGGAGGTCGCCTCCGGCGCCCGCGAACGCTCCTGGCCCTTCCGCGCCTATCTGCTCTGGCTGACCTTCCCGCCGATCGTCCTGCTCTTCCAGGGCCAGCCCTTCCGACTGATCATCCTCTACGGCGTGCTGGGCGCGGCCTTCCTGCCCTTCCTCGCCGCCACTCTCATCTGGCTCCTCAACTCCAGCCGCACCCCGGCCGAATGGCGCAACGGACCGCTCAGCAACGCGATGCTGGCACTGGCCGGGGTGCTGTTCCTGGTGCTGTGCGTGAAGCAGGTCTGGGACCAGCCGTGGGCGGACTTCTTCTGACGCGGACCCTCCCGGCACGCCCCGGGCTCCGGCCCGGGGCGTGCCCGGCTACAACCACGTGGTGTCGAGCGCGATCGCGCGGAGCTGCGCCATGGTCAGGGCCGGGGTCGCGCGGGTCGCCGGGGTGTCCTGGGCACCGGAGTTGAAGGCGCTGATCACCACCCGGTAGCCGTCGGGCCGCATCGTGTCCACCGTCCACATGACGACCCCTTCGCCGCCCTTCTCGCCGGGCCCCTGGTGCTCGGCGACCTTGGTGCCGTCGGGCAGGGTCTCGGAGTCGGCGCCGAAGAGGTCGTCCGCGACATCGGACATGTCGGGCTGGACGTTGACCTGCACGAAGGTCTTGCCCTTGCCGTCGTCGACCACGAGGTAGCCGTACCCGACGTCGTCACCGGGGCCGGTCTCGGTGACCTTGAACCCCTTCGGCAGCAGGCTCTTGAGCGTCGGGACGACCGGCTCGCCCTCGACGACGGTGGCCGTCGGGCTCGACGGGGCCGCGGGCCTCGTGGAGCCCGCGGGCAGCGAGTCCACGGCGTCACGCCAGACGGACGCGGTGACGATCTTCTTCAACTGTGCCGGGGACAGCGGTGGTCGGGGCCGGGTGATCGGCGAGTCCTTCTCGGCGGCGGAGTTCCACTCGTTGAGGGTGACGTGGTGTCCCTGGGGTGTGACGAGTTCGGCGGACCACCACTTGGTGTCCACGCGCCGGTCGGGATACTCGTAGCCCTGGTAGATCATGAGCCGTGAGCCGTCGGCCAGCTTCTCGGTGCGGCAGGCGTCGTAGTGCGTCAGCGCCTTGCCCGGGCACTGGGTGAACTGGGCGGCCTCCTGGCTCTCCGGATCGACACGGCCGATGGTCAGCCCGATGGCCGACGCCCCCTTGCCGTCGTCGTAGACGATGCCCGTGAACGCCGTCGACCCCTTGACGCCCCAGGTCGCCGTCTGGTCGAACTCGCCCTTCGGCAACAGCCCTTCGAGCGTCTTGGCCAGTGAGGAGCCGACGTCCAGACTGCGCGTGTCCTTGCCGGGAGTCGCGGTCGTGGAGACCGGCGAGGTCGCCGAGGCCTGGTTCTGGAGGGTGGTGCCGGCGTCGGGCAGGAGCAGCGCTCCGCCCACGCCGACCAGCGCGATGCCCGCGACGCCGCCCGTCACGGCGGCCCGGCGCAGCAGCAGACGCCGGCGCCCGCGCACCGAACCGGCAGTGACGAGCGCGGCCCGGTCGGTCTCGAAGGCGTCGCCGGCCTCTCTCAGACCGGCGGCGAGGATCTCCTCGAAGGGATCGCTGTGCTGTTCGACGGGCATGGCGGAACCACCGTTTCGCGAAGGGGGTGAAGTGAAGAAGCGTGAAGTGAGGGGGTGTTCGGGAACGCCGGTGTTCATGGACGCCGTGTTCATGGACGCGGTGCTCAGGGGCGCGCGTACTCGCCGAGGTCCTTGCCGAGCAGCTCCCGCAGGTGCCCGAGCGCCCGGACACAGCGCGTGCGGACCGCCGCCGAGCTGGTGTTCATGACGTCGGCTGTCTCCTCGATCGAGCGGTCCTCCCAGTAGCGCAGGACGACCACGGCCCGGTCCTTGGCGGGCAGCCGGCCCAGCGCCTCCAGCAGGGTCAGCCGCAGGGAGGTGTCCCCGTCGAAGGCGCGCCCCGGCAGGTCGGGGAGCACGTCGGTGGCCCGCTCGGTGCTGCTGCGCCGCCGCTGGTGCGCGAGGAACGTCCGCGTCAGGACCGTCTGCGCGTACCCCGCCGGATTCCCGACCCGCGACACCCGTCCCCAGCTGATGTACAGCCGCCCGAGGGTCTCCTGCACGAGATCCTCGGCGAGATGGGTGTCCCCGGCGGTCAGCAGACAGGCGGACCGGTAGAGATGCCCGGCACGTGCCGAGGCGAACTCCGCGTACTCCTCCGCCCGGCGCTGTCTCATCCGAGCCCCCCTCCCACGGCGCCGTTCGGCACCGTACTCACTTCATTGATGCGGTGGGCCGGGGGAAATGTTTCATCCCCCGGCCCACCGATCTCGATTCTTCTCCCGATTCCTCTCTGTCCGGGTCCCGCTTCGCGCTACGGCAGCGCGTGCACGTGCGCGCCCACCGAGTTGGACCACGCGTTGCCCGCCGAGGCGTCCCAGTTCGTCGACCAGGTCATCGCACCCCGCAGGTCGGGATACGTCTTGGACGGCTTGAAGGAACCGCAGTTGGTGCCCTTGGCGAGGCAGTCCAGCGCGTTGTTCACGATCGTCGGCGAGACATAGCCGCTGCCCGCGCCGCTGGTCGAGGCCGGCAGGCCGAGGCCCACCTGCGAGGGGGCGAGGCCGCCCTGCAACTGGATGCAGGCCAGGGCGGTGAGGAAGTCCACCGAGCCCTGCGAGTAGACCTTGCCGTCGCAGCCCAGCATCGAACCGCTGTTGTAGTACTGCATGTTGACGACCGTGAGGATGTCCTTGATGTTCAGGGCCGTCTGGAAGTAGGCGTTCGACGTCGACTGCATGTCGATGGTCTGCGGGGCCATCGTGATGATCAGCGACGAGCCCGCCTTGGACGACAGCGAGCGCAGCGCCTGCGACATGTAGGTCGCGTTGAGGCCGTTCTCCAGGTCGATGTCGACGCCGTTGAAGCCGTACGTCTGCATCAGCGAGTACACCGAGTTGGCGAAGTTCGTCGCGGAGGTCGAGTCGTTGATCGACACCGTGCCGTTCTGGCCGCCGATCGAGATGATGACCTTCTTGCCGGCCGCCTGCTTCGCCTTGATGTCGGCCTTGAACTGGTCGACCGTGTAGCCGCCCAGACCCGCCGAGTCCAGGTTGAAGGTCACGGCGCCCGGCGTGCCCGTCGCGTCCGCGAAGGACACCGCGATGATGTCGTACTGCGACTGGACGGCGGAGATCCTCTGGACCGTCGCCCCGTTGTTGAAGTTCTGCCAGTAGCCGGTGACGGCGTGCTTGGGCAGGGTGCCGCCGCCCCCGCCGCCGGTCGCGGTGGTGGTGCCCGTCACGGTCGCCGACTTGGTCGACTCACCGGCCGAGTTGGTCGCGGTGACCTGGAAGGAGTACGAGGTGGAGGCCGCGAGGCCGGTCACGGTGGCCGAGGCGCCGGTCACCGACGTCACCTTCGTACCGCCCTGGTAGACGTTGTACCCGGTGGCGTTGGAGACCGCGTTCCAGGCGAGGGAGACCGAGGAGGAGCTCGTGCCCGAGACCGCGAGGCCGGCCGGCGCCGCGGGGATCGTCGGGGCCGGGTCGCCGCCCCCGCCGCCGTCGGGGCCGAACACCGAGAGGTCGTCCGCGAAGTAGGCGGCCTGGCCGTACCAGCCGTGCGTGTAGACGGTCACCGAGGTGGTGGAGCCACCCGTGGTGAAGGTCGTCGACAGCTGCTTCCAGGACGTGGAGTCGGGCGTCCACGTCGACACGTCGGTGGTGCCCGTGCCGGTCACGCCCAGGTAGGTGTAGCCGCCCTGCACCCAGGCGCTCAGCGTGTACGTCGAGTTGGGCTTCACGGCGACCGACTGGGTGCACTGGGCGTTGTCCTGCCCGGCGGGCGTCGCCTTGAGCGCGGCCGAGCCGCCGTGCACCGGCGAGGAGACGGTGGTGCCGCTGCCTGCCGAACAGGTCCAGTTGCTCAGGCCGGACTCGTAGCCGGCGTTCTTGGCGTTGTTGACGTCCGCGGCGGACGCCTGGCCCGCGCCCGCGAGGGAGAGGGCGAGGGCAGCGGTGACGACTCCCGACCAGAGCCGTGCCGATCTTCTAAGTGGGGACATGACAATAAGCTGGTCCAGACCAATCCGGCTGTCAAGAGGTCCAGACCAACTTGGGGGAAGGTCGACTCGCTCCACAAGGAGCGGCAAGATGACCAACCTGCTCCGTTTTGGCGCGTCTTGTGCATGGCGAGTTCCCTACCAGCTACAGAAACGCTGTTCTCCGGTCACAGAGGCGTGGTTACAGTGCTGAGGTAGTCACGCAGTGAAGTCAACTCGGTGTATCGGAGTGATCTCGGTCCGCCGACGGCGTAACACGGGGAGCGGGCGTGCCAACTGCCATTGCCGTGACCGGCGCAGACCTCGCGCTGCCGCCGCACGACGACCGGACGCTGCCCGCTGTCGTCCTGCCTGACCTGGACAAACAGCCCCTCGACCAGGCGCTGTTCACCGTCCAGTCGCTGCTGGACCAGCACGGGCATCTCATCGTGGTGTACTCGCAGGCCACCCCGCACACCGTGGTGCGGCGACTGCTCACCATCCGCGGTCTGCTGGAGAGCGACCGGATCGCCCTGTTCCGTCCCGAACTGCCCCCGCTCGGACTCGCCGTCCTGGCCCGTCAGTTGAGACAGCTGGCCTCCTGCGACCTCAGTCCCGGGGTGCTCGCCTCCGCGGGCCGGCTGCTCACGCACTACATCCACGCGGGCGCGCTGCTCGGTTCCGTCGCGCGGCTCGACCGGGTCCCCGTCCCGCTGAAGTCGCACGCCAAGTCGTGGGTGCCGGGCAGCCAGTTCGCCGCCCTCGCGCACCCCGAGCCGCAACTGGTGAAGATCGGTCCCGGAGCCACCCTCGCCGGCCCCGAGTTCGGCACCTGGATGCAAGTGGCCAAGGGACAGCTGCAGTCGGACTGGGTCACCGCGACCCTGGCCAAGCAGTGGAGCGTGCAGGGCCTGCGGGAGACCGCGCTGCCCGCCGAGTCCGCGGTGTGGTGGGAGACCGGGAAGCTGGTCGAGTTCGCCGCCTATCTGCCGGACCTGTCGGTGCTCTACCAGCTGGTCACGTCGGTCCGGCAGGGCAGTTGTCACTGGTGCGGCATCGACGTCATCGGCGACCGCTGCGTCTTCTGTTCCGCCACCGCGCCGGTCTCACCCGTCCACGAGAACCAACTGCCCGCGGGCTGAACCGCCCCCGGCCTCCCGTCCCCGATTCCGCTCGACCGAGCCCCCCAACGAGGTTGTACGGTTCATGAACTCCCGTCAGCGCCGCGGCGTGCTACTCCTGCTTCTGTCGGTCCTCTGCGCCCTGGGCGCGTTCGCCGGCGTGCTGTCCGTCATCAACGACGTGAAGTCCAAGGTCGGCCCCGAGGTCACGGCGTACGAGGTCAAGAAGGACATCAAGCCGTACACCAGGCTCACCTCGGCCCAGTTCGAGAAGACCGAGATGCCCAAGCGGTGGCTGTCGGAGAACGCGGTCACCGATCTCGCCGACATCCGCGACAAGATCGCCGTGACCACGCTCAAGCAGGGCTCCCTGCTCCAGAGCGACATGATCGTCGACCAGCCCGCCCTCCAGCCCGGGCAGCAGGAGGTCGCCATCATGATCGACGCGGCGACGGGCGTGGCCGGCAAGATCACGGCGGGCTCGAAGGTCAACGTGTACGCCACCTTCGAGGGTCAGCGGGAGGGCGATCCCGACCTCTCCAAGATCATCGTGACGAACGCGTCCGTCCTCGACGTCGGCGACCTCACCCCGCTCCAGCCCGACGCCGACGACCGCACCCGGGACGCCACCGAGGCCGTACCGATCACGTTCGCGCTCTCCGCGCTGGACGCCCAGCGGATCACGTACGCCGAGTCCTTCGCCAAGCGGGTACGGCTCGCGCTGGTCGCGCCGGGGGAGACCGGCACGGTGCCCGAGCAGGACCGCACCTACGAACTCGCCAAGGACAAGTGAGAGGCCGCCATGCCCACGAGGATCCTCCCGGCAGTCGGCGACGTGGACGCGGTCCGCTCCCTCACCACACTGCTGAGCCAGCTGCCGGACGCCGAACCGGTCGCCCCGGTGACCGACTCCACCCAGCTCATCGACACCCTCGCCCGGCTGGCCGGCGAGTCCATCGACGAGCTGCCCGAAGTCGTCGTCGTCCACGAGCGCATCGGGCCCGTCCCCGCCCTGGAACTCGTCCGCGAGGTCAGCCTGCGCTTCCCGGCGGTCGGCGTCATCCTCGTCACCTCCGACGTCAGCCCCGGCCTCTTCCAGGCCGCCATGGACTACGGCGCCCGCGGCCTGATCGCCCTGCCGCTCGGCTACGAGGAACTCGCCAGCCGGGTGCACGCGGTGGCCCAGTGGTCGGTGGGCGTACGCCGGCATCTGGGCGCCGCCGGCGACGTGTTCACCGGCGTCGGCGGCACCGTCGTCACGGTCAGCGGCGCGAAGGGCGGTGTCGGCACGACCACCACCGCCATCCAGATCGCCCTCGCCGCCCAGGCGTCGGGCCGCGGCGCCGTCCTGCTCGACATGGATCTCCAGACCGGGGACGTCGCCTCCTACCTGGACGTCCAGTTCCGCCGCTCGGTCGTCGACCTCGCCACCATCACGGACATCACCCCGCGCGTCCTGGCCGACGCCGTCTTCCGCCACGACACCGGCCTCACCCTCCTGCTCGCCCCCGCCGACGGCGAACGCGGCGAGGAGGTCACCGACCGCGCCGCCCGCCAGATCGTCGGCGCCCTGCGCTCCCGCTACGAGGTCGTCGTCGTCGACTGCGGCGCCCAACTCAGCGGCGCCGGCGCGGCGGTGGTGGAGATGGCCGACACCGCGCTCCTGGTCACCACCCCCGACGTGGTCTCCGTCCGCGGCGCCAAGCGCGCCGTCCGCATGTGGGACCGCCTCCAGGTCCGCAAGGCCGAGGAGACCACCGTCGTCGTCAACCGCCACACCCGCGGTACGGAGATCCAGCCGCCGCTGATCCAGAAGATCACCGGCACCGGCCTCGCCGCGACCGTGATCCCCGCCAACTTCAAGGAACTCCAGAGCGCGGTCGACGCGGGCCGGGTCCACGAACTGGACAACAGGAGCACCGTCAAGCAGGCCCTGTGGACCCTCGCGGGCGAACTGGGCCTGGTCAAGGGCTCCGAGGGCCCCCAACACCGCAACGGCCGCTCCCGCGGCGGCTCCAAGGGCGGCTCCCGCGGCGGCGACCGGAGCGCGCTGACGCTGCGGCGACGCAAGGAGTTGGAGCGGTGAGGGGGCCGGCGGCGCTGCCGGCGGTTCGGCGGGACGCGGGTCAGGTGAGCGTCGAGCTGCTCGGCATGACCCCGCTGATCATCGTCACGCTGGTGCTGGTGTGGCAGTTCGTCCTGTTGGGATACACGTTCACCCTTGCGGGGAATGCTGCGGACGAGGCGGTACGGGCGGGGACGGAGGTCGCGCCGGGCGGTGCCAGGAACGCAGCGTGCCAACAGGCGGGTCTGGACAAGCTCCCTAACGCGTGGAGCGGCGAGGTGGAGTGCGAGACCAGTGGCGGCTACGTGAGGGCCACCGTCACCCTGGAGGTACCGGTCCTCTTCCCCGGCGCGATCGGCTTCCCCTTCCCCGTGACGGGCCACGCGGGTGCGGTGGAGGAGGTGAAGGACTGAGATGTCGTACGAAGGTGAGAGCGGCGGGGGCAAGGGGCGACGCGATCGGGGCCGGCGTGGCCGCGGTCGGCGTGACCTGGGCCAAGTCGCCATCGAGTACCTGGGTTTCATCCCGGTCCTGATCCTGGTCGCGATGGCCGGCGTACAGATCGGGCTCATCGCCTACACCGCGCAGCAGGCGGGCACCGCGGCCCGGGCGGGGGCGCGGGCGGCCTCGTTGCAGGAGAGCGCCCAGACGGGGTGCGAGAACGCGGTGAGCAGTTGGCTCGCGGACCAGATCGACTGCGGTGAGGCGTACGGCGCCGACACGGTCACCGTCACCGCCACCGTCCAGATCCCGTCCATCGTCCCGGGCTGGGACTTCGACCCCGCGCAGAAGACCGCCACCATGCCGCTCGACCACTGAACGAGGTGCACCATGAGTCTGCGGTCCCGCATCAACACCCCGGAGGAGAACGGCAGCCGGGGCGAGGACGGCCACCTGGTGGCGTCGTACCGGGCCAAGCTCCTTGAGGAGATCGACCTCGCGGAGATGAGTTCGCTGGCGGCGGCCGAGCGAAGGGCCCGCCTGGAACGCGTGCTCGGGCACATCATCAGCCGCGAGGGCCCGGTCCTGTCGACGGTCGAACGCTCGCAGCTCATCCGCCGGGTCGTGGACGAGGCGCTGGGCCTGGGCATCCTCGAACCGCTCCTGGAGGACGCGTCGATCACCGAGATCATGGTGAACGGCCCGGACGCGATCTTCGTGGAGCGAGGCGGCCGCGTGGAACAGCTCCCGCTGCGCTTCCCGTCCCACGACCAGCTGATGCAGACGATCGAGCGGATCGTGTCGACGGTCAACAGGCGGGTGGACGAGTCGAATCCGATGGTCGACGCGCGCCTCCCGTCCGGTGAGCGCGTCAACGTGATCATCCCGCCGCTGTCCTTGACCGGCGCGACCCTCACGATCCGCCGCTTCCCGCGCTCGTTCACACTGCACGAGATGGTCGGCCTGGGCTCGCTCGACGAGCACATGGTGTACCTGCTGGCGGGCTTGGTGCAGGCGAAGTTCAACGTCATAGTCTCCGGCGCGACAGGCACCGGCAAGACAACTCTCCTCAACGCCCTCTCGGGCCTGATCCCCGAGTCGGAACGCATCATCACGATCGAGGACTCGGCCGAACTCCAGCTCCAGCAGGCCCATGTGATCCGCCTGGAGTCCCGCCCGCCGAACGTGGAGGGCCAGGGCCAGGTCACCATCCGCGACCTGGTCCGCAACTCCCTCCGTATGCGCCCCGACCGGATCGTGGTCGGTGAGGTCCGCGGCGGCGAGTCCCTGGACATGCTCCAGGCGATGTCGACGGGCCACGACGGTTCGCTGGCCACGGTGCACGCCAACAGCGCGGAGGACGCGCTGATGCGTCTGAAGACGCTGGCGTCGATGTCGGAGGTCGAGGTCCCGTTCGAGGCGCTGCACGACCAGATCAACAGCGCGATCGACGTGATCATCCAGCTCACCCGGTTCGCCGACGGCGCCCGCCGGATCACCGAGATCGCGATCCTCGACAGCCACGGCAGCGAACCGTACCGACTGGCCACCGTGGCCCGCTTCCACGCGCAGCCGATGGCGGCGGACGGCCGGGTCTACGGCGTCTTCGAGTACTCCCCCCTGCCGCGCCGCACCGCCGACCGCCTCTACATGGCGAGCCAGCCCGTCCCGCAGGCGTTCGGAGTGGCCAACTCCGCGGCGCAGCTGACCACCCGAGAAGCCAGGTAGGACCGACCGATGGAACTGGACCAGCTCGTCACGCTCACCACCGGCATCACGTTGCTGACGTGTGTCCTCGCCGTGGTGGGCCTGCACGTCTACACAAAGGGCAGGGCCCAGCGCCAGGCCCTGGTCGACCGCCTCTCGGCCACGGGCCAGATCCCGACGGGCGTCCGACGCCGGCGTTTCGTGAACGTGGACCGCCGGGTGCGGCGTACGCGGCTGGGCCGCAAACTCGAACTCCGCCTGGCGGCGACGGGCTTGGACATCACGCCGGGCGAGTTCTTCGTCTACATGCTCGCCACGGTGGCCGGCCTCTTCCTCATCGGCCAGGCCTCCCTGGCCCCCTTCTTCGGCCCCATCGCCGGCCTCCTCGGCATCTGGGCGGCCGTCCAGTTCCTCAACTGGCAGCGCCAGAAACGCATCGAGAAGTTCATCAACCAACTCCCCGAACTGGCCCGCATCATGGCCAACGCGACGCAGGCGGGGCTGGCGCTGAGGACTGCGATAGGCATGGCGGCGGAGGAACTGGAGGCGCCCGCGGGTGAGGAGTTGGCCAAGGTGGCGAACCAATTGGCCCTCGGCGTCTCCATGGACGACGCGCTCGGCGAAATGGCGGAACGCCTCCCGTCCCGCGAACTGGTCGTCCTCGTCACGACGCTGGTCCTCTCCAACCGGGCGGGCGGCCAGGTGGTGACGGCCCTGCGGAACCTCACGGAGACGCTGGAGGAGCGGAAGGAGACGCGACGGGAGGTTCGGACGCAGTTGTCGCAGGTGAATATGACTTCTTATGCGGTGCCGGTGCTGGGTCTCGGGTCGTTGCTTCTGATGGACAGCATCAAGGCCGGAGCCCTGGAGCGCATGACGGGATCGCCTGTCGGCCAGGCCGCCGTGATCATCGCGTTCTCGATGTACGCCGTGGGCTTCATCCTGATCCGCCGCATGTCCCGTATCGACGTCTGAGGAAACCGGGAAGGAGGACAACCGATGGCACTACTGCTCGCACTGGCGATGGGTCTCAGCGTCTGGGGCGTCTTCGCGGGCATCCGCATGTACCGGGCCGACGTGAAACTGCCGGGCGACCTGGTACTGGCCCTCGAGGTCGGCTCCACCCGTACAGGCGCGGTCGACTCGGTCATCGACCGGCTCGGGATGCGGTACGCGCCGGCGGTCCTGCGGCTGATGGGCCCCAAACTGGTCGCCAAGTACCGCCGCAAGATCGACCTCGCGGGAAACCCCGGTGGCCTGACGATCAACCGCTACGCGGCCCGCCGCGCGGTCTACGGCTTCCTGGGCGTATTCGGCGCTCTGGTGATGATCACGAAGGGGCACCTCCTCCTGGCGCTGCTCCTCCTCGCCTTCGGCGCGTTCTGGACGGAGGTCGGCATCTGGTCGGCGATCCGCATCCGCAAGGACGTCATCGAGCGCACGCTGCCGGACTTCCTGGACGTCCTCGCGGTCGTGGTGAGCGCCGGCCTCGGCTTCCGGCAGGCCCTGGACCGGGTCTCCATGAAGTACGAGGGTCCCTGGGCGGACGAACTGCGCATCACCCTGCGTCAGATGGACCTCGGCATGGGCCGCCGCGAGGCCTTCGCGGAACTGCGCAAGCGCAACGACTCCGAGCAGGTGGCGATGTTCGTGACGGCGCTGCAACAGGGCGAGGAACTCGGCGCCCCCATCGTCGACACGCTCGTGTCCCTGGCGAAGGACATGCGCCGCACGGACGCGCAGAACGCCCGTCGCAAGGCGGCCCGTGCGGTCCCCAGGGCCACCTTGGTGATCACCACCTTCATGGTCCCGGCCACGATGATCCTGCTCGGCGCGGGTCTGATCCTCGGCTCCGGCACGGACTTCGGCACGATCACGGGCAACTAGGGGGACGACGGCCATGGCGACGAAGGAGCGTACCCGGCTGCGGCGACGGCGCCCGCGGACACCGGAGATCACGACGCCCCCCACGGGCACGGTCCTCGCGCCCGACGTGCGCACCGGTGCCGTCGACATCCCGGTGACGTCGGCGACTCCGGCGCTGCCTCCGGGCTGGGAGAGGTCCAACGTCCTGATCGGGGCGGTGCCGTCCCAGCCGGGACCGCGGCGGGAGGCGTGGCCGCCCGCGACGGCAGCCGTCCCAGGGCCCGGTCCGGCGACCGCCGACGCCGCTCGGCCGCCGCAGGGCCCACTCGCGTCTGACGACGAGGGAGGTGCGGGTGGCGTGGGCTCCGGCTCAGCCGCACCGCCGATCCCCATCCAGATCAACGCCCTTCAGGCGATGTGCCGCCAGGTCTTCGGCTTCCGCCTGGCCATGATCGCGCTGGCCGCCCCCGCCGCCCTCCTCAATGCGGCCCCCGGCCTCGGGGCCCATCTGGTGGCGGCGGCCGTGCTGGTCACGTTCATGGGGTCGTACGTCCTGTTCCGCGACTGGGAGCGCTTCGGCTCCCTCCTGCTGCGGCACCCGACCCTGCTGGCCGTGGACACGCTCTTCGCCGCGCTGCTCCTGGTCGCCGCAGGCCCCGACAGCACCCTCGCCTACGTCAGCGTCTGCACCCCGCTGCTCGCGGGCCTCGTCTACGGCTGGCGAGGGGCCGGTCTCTTCGCGTCCCTCCAGGGGCTCATCCTCGTGACGGTCTACGCGAGTTCGAAGGACCTCCACCCGACGGTCACCGAGGCCCTGCTCCTGCCGGGCTTCTGTGTCATCACCGGGGCCGTGGGGGTCACCCTGCGACTGCTGATGCTCCGTTTCGGTGCCGCCACCCAGGCACTGACCACGGTCCAGGCCCGTCTCGCCGTCGCCGAGGCGGTCAGCGCCGAACGGGCCCGCCTCGCCCGGGAGATGCACGACTCGGTGGCCAAGACCCTGCACGGTGTGGCCCTGGCCGCGGAGGGTCTCGTGGCGTCGGCGGGCGCCGACCGCGTGGACCCGGCACGGGTCAAACAGCAGGCGGAACTGGTGGCCCGCTCGGTCCGCAGAGCCGCCGCCGAGTCCCGGGAACTCCTCGCCGACCTGCGCCGCGAGTCCGACCCGGAGCACGCCACCGACGTCCTCGTCGAACTGGCCGCCCGCACCCGGGACTTCGGCGCCCGCACCGGAGTGACGGCCCACTACCGCCCCACCGGCGACCACTGCGTGCCGCCCGTGCCGCCCGCGGTGGCCCGCCAACTCCTCACCATCGCCTCGGAGGCGATGGAGAACGCCCACCGGCACGGGCGCCCCACCCGCGTCGACGTGAGCGCGGGCGTGCACGGCGAGTCGCTGTGCGTCAGCGTGTACGACGACGGGCGCGGCCTCCCGCCCGACGCCTCCCTCGAACAGCTCCGCAGAACGGGCCACTTCGGCCTGGTCGGCATGGTCGAGCGGGCCGCCTCGGTGGGCGCCCGCATCCGCATCGGCCGGGGCGACCACGAACGGGGCACGGAAGTCCGCCTGGAACTCCCGCTGGCCGCCCTCACGGCCTCGCCCTCATAACTCCCCCCACGACACGAAAGGAGGCCGCCCCATGCCGGACGACACGACTCTGCGCGTCGTGGTGGCCGACGACAACCCGGTGGTCCGGGCGGGCCTGACGGCCCTGCTCACCGGCCGCGCGGACATCACGGTCGTGGCCGAGGCCGCCGACGGCCGCGAGGCGTACGAGGCGGCACGTCGACTCCGCCCGGACGTCGTCCTCCTGGACGTCCGCATGCCCGGCGTCGACGGCCTCTCGGCGCTTCCGTACCTGGTCGGGATCGCCCCGGTCATGATGCTCACGTACAGCAGCGAGCCGGAGATCGTCCAGGAGGCCCTCCGCCGGGGCGCGGCCGGCTATCTGGTCCACGGCGAGTTCACGGTGGACCAACTGGTAGAGGCGGTACGGAACGTCGTAGGAAGTGCGATTGCATACGGATCAAGTCGCTCCGTGGTCATCCATGCTCCACCTCAAGAACCCCTCCCCGCAGGCAGTTTCAGGTACTCGCCGTCCGTCGTCTCCACTATTTCTTCAGAAAACCTTTCGCAAGTGCAACCGGATGTGGGACAGTCGTCGTCTGGATGGTCGAGCGGCCGTCCGGCAGCTCCCGACCGGTCGAGGTACCAACTGAGCACGAGGGAGGCGGAGATCATGGAACTCATCGCGTCCGGCATGAACAACCAGCAGATCGCCGCCATGTGCTTCATCAGTGAGAAGACGGTCAAGAACCACATCAACCGCATCTTCGCCAAGCTCCACAGCAGCAGCCGCTCCGAGGCCGCCGCCAAGTGGCTCGGCACGGCACGGGGATTGGGGTGACCGGTGGGGACGAAGGGGAGCAAGACATGGGTCCCGAGCCTGGAGCGGATCCGGATTTGGGCCCTGGGGCCCTCTGACGGGCGGGGTGTTCCGTCGTACGTTTCTCGTGACGACAGCGCCACCGGCACCGAACCCGGAGGGGAACACCATGAGCAACTGGATCAACACCACCGTCGCGTACCTGCGGACCCGCGCCGCTCGCGACGACAAGGGCCAGACGGCGGTCGAGTATCTGGGCATCATCGCGGTGGTCGTGGCGATCATCCTGGTTCTGCTCAGCACGGACTTCGGCGGCACGATCGCCGACGCGATCACCACGCAGATCGGCAAAATCACGGGCTGATGCGCAGGCGCGACCTCGGCGACGCAGGGCAGGCGTTCCCCATCTACATCACGGTGGTCGGGGGCCTGCTCTTCCTCGCGTTCGCGTACCTTGCGGTCGGCCAGGCCGCGGCGAATCGGAACGGAGCCCAGACGGCTGCCGACGCGGCGGCCCTCGCGGCGGCCCAGGACAGGCGGGACCAGCTCGCGGACCTGTGGGTGGCGGACGTCCTCGACCCGACGAAGTGGCAGGACATCTTCGACGGCGACGTCGGGGGTCTCGCCCCCTCCTGCGGGCGCGCGGACCAGCTCGCGGCACAGAACGACGCGACCGTGCTGAGCTGCGTACCGCAGGGACTGCTCGGCTTCACGGTCCAGGTGAGGACCAACCGGACCGTCGGGAAATCCGTCATCCCCGGTACGGAGGACAAGCGGTCCACCACGGACGCCACCGCCGTCATCCAGTCCCTGTGCACCTTCGACCCCCCTGCCACGGAGCCCCCTGCCACGGAGCCCCCTGCCGAGGACCCTGGGGACGACGATCCGGGAGAGGGCGAGCCGGGGGACGGTGACGCGGGAGACGTCGTGCTGCCACGGCTCACCTGCGACGACGGGGCGTTCTGGGACCTGGACCCGGAGCACCTCACCGAACTTCCGCACCCCGAGGACCTGTTCGACGTCCATCTGGCCGACCAATAGCGAACGACGAGTGACGAAGGAAGCAGAAGCATGAGCATTCGGTTCACTGCGCGGGCTCGCAGGGGGATGGTCGCACTGACCGTCGCGGCCGGCCTGGCCGTCGGCATGGCGGGCTGCGGCGGCAGCGGTGACGACAAGAAGCCGGAGACAACGGCTTCTGCTTCCAAGGGTGATGCCAAGGACGACGGATCCGACCCCAGCGCCCAGGAAGGCCAGTCGGACGACCCCCTGGCCGAACTGAAGGGCTCGGACGGCCTGTTCCTCCAGGTCACCTCCGCGGACCGCGACTCCGGCGGATTCGTCACCGTGAACGGCACGTTGAAGAACGACAGCGCGAACTCGGTGACCGTGCCGTCCGCCCTGCGCGGGGACGAGACCGAAGTCGTCGCGCACGGAAGGTCGTTGGGCGGCGCCACCCTCGTGGACTCCAAGGAGAAGAAGCGCTACTACGTCCTACGGGACACCGAGGGCCGCCCGCTGACGACCACGGGCTTCTCGATCCTGAAGGCGGGCGAGGAGCTCTCGGTCTTCATGCAGTTCCCGGCGCCACCGGCGAGTACGACCGAGGTCTCCCTCCAGCTCCCGACGTTCTCCAGCGCCACGATCAAGATCTCCGGGTGAGGCCGGCAATGACCCGTACCCACACCCGTTCGACGGCCCCACGGCTGCTGGTGGCCGTCACCGCGGCCACCGTCATGGTCGCCGCCAACGTCTACGGCGCGGTGGGGGCCCACGCGGACGACACCCCCAGCGTCCCCCCGGGCACCGAACCCTCCGCCTCCGCCCCCGTCCAGGTAGACCCCAACGACCCCGACCTCAAACTCCCCGAAGGCGCCACCCTCGCCACCCCCAAAGTCCTCGACATCAAATCCGTCGTGGAGGACCAGAGCGGCGACGAACGCCGCGAGGACACCAACTCCGACGTCAAGTTCGCCCTCCAGGCCGAGGTCCTGTTCAGCAAGAACAGCGCGAAGTTGAGCGCCGACTCGAGAGCCCGCATCTCCTCCATCGCGACGGAGATCAAAAACCAGAACGCGACAAAGATCCGGGTCTTCGGCTTCACCGACAACCTCGGCTCCTCGGCCCACGGCGACGTCCTCTCCCGCCAACGCGCCAACGCCGTCCAGGACGTCCTCGACCAGGAACTCAACGACCCCAACGTCACCTTCGAGGTCCGCGGCTACGGCGAGCAGTACCCCATCGCCGACAACTCCACGGAGGACGGCCGCAAGAAGAACCGCCGGGTGGAGGTGTCGTTCCCGCGGACGGAGAGCTGACCGCGGACGCCCCAACGCACCACTCGGCAAGCCGGAGGCCCGCCCCACTACCCGGGACGGGCCTCTTCGCGCGCCCGATCGCTCCCGTGGAACGCCCCATACCAAGCCCCGCCCCGGCCAGTCAGCCGACGGATACCTCCACTCGCACCCCCACCCGCAGCCCCCACCCCGCCATCGCCCCGGCTTCAGCCTCCAGTACATGCCGGGAACGGAGTCGAGGCAGTCCCAACCGCCCGGGTTTCATGGTGTGTACGGCGATGACCTTGAGGCGGCGGTCGAGATAGGCGACGTCGATCGGGATCCGCATCCGAAAGGTGTGCACGCCGTTCGCGGGCGACAGCAGAATCGCCCCGTCGACGGAGTCCCGCCCCAACAGCCCTTTGGTACGGGCCCGATAGGACGTGGCGACCTCCAACGGAACGGAGACACCCCCGACTCCACCCTCCGCCCCCACGACCAACTCCCCACGCCCGTCCGGCCACCGCCGCGCCATACCCAGAACCTCCACCCAGCCCGCCTACCGTCCGAACCGAACGTACCCGCACCGAAACGCCCCACTGGCTAACGTTGCCCACTCCACCCGAGCCCCGCCCCACAGGAGCCAACCGTGAACCGCCGTCCCGCCCTGCTCCCAGCGATCGCACTGACGGCCATCGCGGCCCTGTCGCTGTCCGCATGTGGCAACGACGACACCTTCGGCACTTCCGACATCTCTGGCAAGGGGCCGTCGGCGTCCCCGACCCCCTCGACGTCGACGGCGTCGGACCGCCCGAAGATCGAGCTGCCGTCGGACCTCTCGTACGCCTTCGACTGGAAGAAGACGGGCGACAAGGACGAGGACGCGGTGATGGCCGACAGCGAGCAGTTCATCAAGGCAGTGGACATGGCCATCGCCGAGCAGGATCCGCTCAGTGAGGCGTACAGGTACTACTCCGAGGGTGAAGCTGCGGCGGGAAGCCGGAAGTTCATCCAGGAATTCGTGGACTACAAGGACCGCATCACCGGCGCCAAGCGCTATTTCGAGGCGAAGGTCAAGGTCGGCGACGACGGTACGGCGGGCTTCGTCTACTGCGAAGACCAGAACAAGGCCTACAACCGAAGCCTCAAGACCGGCAAGACGGACGTGACGCCGGCCTCCAAGGACAACTACGTCCTCTACACCACGCAACTCCGTAAGAACGCCAAGGGCGTCTGGGCCGTGGCGAAGTTGACTTCGCTGCGCGGTAGCGACAAGTGCCAACCCTGAACACATTCACCTTTGCTTGTTCATGAGTGGAATGATCGGCTCACATCGCTGCACCGTGAACACGTTGGCGCGTTATGTAACTGTAATGACTCAAGTGGTCCCGGGTGTGGGGGATTTGACCTCATACGCTCCCTGGGTCGACGGGTGTCACCCTGGTGTCGCTCCATGCCGCTGGATAGCGTTGCTTCGCTCGAGAGAAGCCTCGCCCCACCAGGAGCCGACCGTGACCCGCCGCCCCACACTGCTCGCAGCGATCACGCTGACCGCCGCTGCGGCCCTGTCGCTGTCCGCATGCGGCAACGACGACAGCTCCGGCAAGAACGACAAGATCGCAGGCGCCGACACCAGCAAGGAGCCGTCGGCATCCCCGACGCCCTCGACGTCGACGGCGTCGGACCGCCCGAAGATCACGCTGCCGTCCGACCTGACGCTCGACTTCGAGGACGCGAAGACCGGCGACGCCGTCAAGGACGCGGTGCTGTCGGACAACGCGGAGCGTATGCGTGCCGTCGACGCCGCGATCACGGGAACCGATCCCAAGGGCGAGGCCGTCGGTTACTACAACACCGGCAAGGCGCTGGAAGCCGCGCTGTCGTGGGTCGCCGAGTTCAAGGACGCCGGGGCCACGATGACGGGCTCGGCCCGGTACTACGACCGCGAGGTGACGCTCAAGGGCAAGACATCGGCCGGTCTGACCTTCTGCGCGGACGAGAGCAAGGGCTTCAGCAAGGACAAGAAGACCGGGAAGGTCTCCAAAACGCCGGTGACCAAGAACAGCTACGTCTTCTACAACACCACGTTGGACAAGAACCCCGACGGTGTCTGGCAGACGTCGCAGATCATTTCCACAAGGGGGGCGGCTCAGTGCCAGCCATAACGAGGATCTCGCTCGGCACCGCCGTCATGGCAGGCGTTCTGGTGTTCACGTCCAGCCCGTCGGCCTGGGCCGATTTCGTGCCCGGCGGAAAAGGCACCGGTTCCGAGACCCAGGAGCAGGGCGGCAACGAGGGCGACAAGCTCACCTCGACCGCGGGAGCCATCGTCTACGACCGTTCCAAGAACGGCTCCGGCGCATCCGTGGGCCCGGTCACCTCCACGACAACCTGGACCCCGCCCGCCTGCTACTACGCCCCGAAGTACACCCCCGAGCAGCTCGAGAAGTACCTCAAGCCGATCTGGGAAGCCGGTTCGACGGGCTACGAGTGGGACGCCAAGCAGCGCGCGACATACGAAGAGGGCAAGCCCTACAAGGACTTCAACAAGGAGCAGGCCGGCAAGGGCTTCTGGTGGGACTCCTACGTCACCCAGGGACGCGAGGGCGACCCCGCCGCGCTGAACTGCAAGAAGCCCTACTTCTGGGTCGCCACCGGCGACGCCCCGCCGGCCAACATCCCCGAGGCGGTCACGCCCGAGATGCTCGCCCAACTCGCCTACGCCGAGATCCGCGTCCCCTCCACGAAGATGGACCTCGCCCCGGCGAACACCACGAAGGTGAATCTCCCGACCTGGGCCTGGCTGGACGCGGCCAAGTTCAAGCCCGTCTCGGTCACGGCGAGCGTCCCGCTGCTGCAAATCTCCGCGACGACCACCGCCACACCGGTCTCGGTGAAGATCGAACCCGGCACCGCGGACGCCCAGACCTACCCCGCGTCCGGCGTCTGCCCGCTCGACGGCGACCGCATCGGCGAGCCCTACGCCAAGGGCAAGGCCGGCGAGACCCCGCCCTGCGGCGTGAAGTATCTGCGCTCCTCGGGCGACGGCACCTACCCGCTGCGGGCCACGATCACCTGGAACATCAGCTGGACCGGCACGAACTCCCCGGGCGGCGACCTCGACCCCGGCACCTTCGGCGCCACCCAGAACGTCGTCGTACAGGAGATCCAGGCCGTCAACCGCTGACCCCGGCAACCCACTCCACTCCGCCGCACCCCCCGCTGTCCGGTAAGCGCTCCCCCTAAAGAGGGGAGCACCCCACCGTCCGTCACAAAACCCGGACCCGGTCGTTCCTCCCATCGGTGCTGATCAACTGGGGAGAGGGACCGGGGCATGGCGGAACGCTTGGTCGTCGACGGCGACGAACTCGCGCATTTCATGAAGCTGTTGAAGAAGTCGAGCAACTCACTCAGCGGACTGCGCAGGGCCTTGAGCGATGCGACCGTCGCCGGGCTCGGGACAGACGATCTGGACTCCGCCTGCGAGGACTTCCAGGAGGACTGGAAGGACGGCACAGAGCAGATCGGCGAGCAGACGGAGGGCCTCGCCGAGATCATCGGCAAGAGCCGGGACAGCTACCGAGAGGTCGACAAGGCGCTGGAGGAGGCGCTGAAGAAGGCTCGCGGCGGCGGTGTCGGGGCGAGTGGTGCGAAGTGACGTACACCCCCGGTGTCGAACGACCGGGCGCAGCTCTCGACCCCCGGTCCCGCGCCGACCTCGACAAGCCGCAGGGCCTCAAGTCATCGCGGCCGATGGCCAATCCGGACTACCCGCATCTGGGGTTCAACCCCGCGCCGGGCAACACGGACACCGTTTGTGATCTGCGGAAGAAGCTCACGAACTGCGCCAAGGTCCTGGAGGAGACCCACGGCCTGGTCACCAAGTTGTTGGACGGCAGCTACTGGCGGGGCGACGCCGCCGTCGCCTTCCGGGAGCAACTCGGCGACGGTCCGTTGCCGCTCAATCTGAAGAACGCCGCGCACTCGATCCACAAGGCTGCCAAGCAACTTGCCCGATGGGAGGACGGACTCGACGAGTTCCAGCGGCGGGCCAAGCGCCTGGATGACGATGCGAAGGACGCGCGGGCCGTGCTCGCCCGGGCGAAGGGCCGCGCGAGTGATGCGGAGAACGACCTCGGCGCCCACGAGAAGGGCTCCCGGCACGGCGACGCGAAAGCGGCGTTGACCCACGCGAATACGGCCGTGGCGGAGGCGCAGGCCGAACTCGACAAGGTCATCGGCAGAGCGAAGAAGCTCGCCGAGGAGCATGAGGAGAAGGCCCGGCACCGGGCCGGCAAGATCCGCGATGCCACCAGGAGGCTGGCGCCGCACGAGCCGGGCTTCTTCGAGGACGCGCTCGACTGGTTTGTCGACAACCTGCCGGACATTCTCAGTTGGGTCGCGGCCGGCCTCGCCATCGCGGCCCTGTTCGTCGTCACCGGCGGCACCGCCGCGGCCGTACTGCTTCTGGCCGCGTCCGCGTTGAGCGCGGGAGCGGTCGTGGGGAGACTGATGAAACCGGAGGTCCGCACGTCCCTGTGGGACGGCGTCCGGCATGGGGAATTCGACGCCGACTTCTGGAGCAACGCAATCGGTGTCGCGGCGGACGGCCTTGGGATGCTGCCCGGCCTGGGGGCCGTCAGCAAGGGAGCGCCCTTGTTGGTCAGGGGAGTGGGCGAGGCCGGTGAGGCGCTGACGCTCGGCCAGAGGTTTCTCGCCGCCGGGGACAGGACCGTCGCCGAAGCCAAGGAGTTCACCGAACTGCACAATCCGTTCACGTCGTGGGTGGTGGAGAAGGCACCGCGTCTGACCAGGACCGTCGAGGTCGTCGAAACGGTCGCTCCGTGGGCCGGTTTCACCACCGCCTCGTACGGCGTGGCCGCCAGTCGTTTCGACTCCCTGGAGAGCGACGGGGTGGCCAATTCCGGTACTGCGGCGGACGGCCTCCTACTGGGGCCTGTCGACGTGGCGGAGACGGTGGACCTTGCTCGGCGTGTATTCCAATAGGCCCCAAGCTGCTCAAATCCCTGAAACGACAACGAGTGGGAAGGCGACCGCCTGACATGAATGCGATCCACCATCCTGTGGCGTGGGATCATCCGCCGACCCGTCATGCTTGGGCGAGGCACATGGCCATGAACGTGATCGGACTCGTCGGCTGGCCCACGGGCTGGATCGCGCTGCTGGGCCTCTCGACGTACACACCCAACTGGATTGTCTGGTTCTTCGTGCCGTATTTCCTCTACGGCTTCTACCGGTTCGTCAATCAATTCACCTATTTTCCCTGGGCCTTTCGGATGCGCCGCATCCTGCGCGCGTACGCATGGCAGGCCCTCGAAGGCGTGCCCAGCGGGATCGGGAAATACCCCGGTGCCCAGGACGACGGCATGTGGTTCGAGTTTCGGAATCCGGCTGATCCGGAGGCGAGGATCCCGTTGGTGTTCATCAAGCACCAGCGGTCCTACTGGTGGCTGAGGCGCATGGACGGCCCCCGCACCAAGCCCGGGCGCAGAGCAGAGATCGAACCCCTCTGGTTCGCGGGCGACCCGCGCTTCTTCGCGGTCATCGCCGCGCCCGCTCGGGGTGGCAAGACGCCCAAGCGCCTCCATCTCCTCTATCAGCGCCCGGTGTTCGACCGCCGTTGCACTCCGGAGAACTGGGATGCCGCATCCGCGGACATCGAGCGCGCCCAACGCGCCGGCGCCGTACAGGTCGGCCACGTTCCGCAACCGCACCTCTAGCGCAACCGACAACGCACCCGCACGGAGTCCCGCGAACCATGACGGCACCCCTGCCGAACCTCGTCATTCACCCCAGCGCCAGGACAGAGGGAGACGGCATCTGGTTCCTCAAGCCGCCGGGATTCGTCTCGTTGCCCCTCGACTCCCTCTCTGCCGAGCCCGCTTCCCGGAAGACCGAGGCACTGCGGGAGGCGATGGAACCTCTCCTGGCCACAGCACCCGACGAGCCGGCGCGACAGCGTTTCGTCGCTGATCTCCTCTTCGCCGAGCGGTTGTTCGCCACCTTGCGCTCGGACGGCACCGTTCACTGCTCCCTGGGTCTGCACCGCAACGACACCGGAGACGGAGACGCGGGCATGGTGTGCTCCCTGTTCACCGTCACCTGGGTGAACACCGCATGGGCTCCCCGAGGCGTGACCGCAGCCCGTGCAATCACCGCCGCGGAAGGCCACACACATGTCGAGTACGCCGAAATGCCCTGTGGCCCGGCCTCGTTCAGTGAGAGCGTCCGCACTCCCCGGGTGGACTCGGGCTTTCCGCAGGAGCCCTTGCTTCAACTCCACGCACACCTTCCGCACCCTGACGGCACGAGCCTGGCGCTCCTCACCCTCAGCACAACTGCCACACCCCACCGGGACCATTTCCGCCGGCTCCTACGCCAGATCGCGGAACTGGTGAGTTTCGACGATCCGTTCGCGGCGGACTCCCAGGGATGATTGCGAGGACGTGAGCCGGGAGAAGGAGAAGTGTCAGATGCCGAAAATCGTGTTGATGATGTCCGTGTCCCTCGACGGCTACATCGAAGGCCCCGACAAAGACATCTCCTGGCACACCGTCGACGACGAACTCCACCAGCACTTCAACGACGAGATCGGACAGCTGGGCGCGTTGCTCAGTGGGCGGGTCATGTATGAGCTGATGGCGGACTTCTGGCCCACCGCCGACGCCGACCCCGAGGCCGACGCCGTGACCGCCGAGTTCGCCGGGATCTGGCGGGAGCTGCCGAAGGTCGTGTACTCGCGGACGCTCGCGCGGGCCGAGTGGAACGCCACGGTGGTGCGGGAGATCGTGCCCGAGGAGGTCGCCGCGCTCAAAGAGGGCACCCGTGGGGACCTCTGGGTCGGTGGGGCCGGTGTCGGTGGGGAGTTTCTGCGGCTCGGGCTGGTCGAGGAGCTGCGGTTGTACGTCCATCCCGCGCTGGTCGGGCAGGGGACGCGGCTCTTCCCGGAGGCGACCGACATCGCCACCTCCCTCCGCCTCCTCGAGAACCGTGTCTTCGGCAACGGCGTCGTGCTGCTCCGTTACGGCATGGGCATGAGCAGGGACGGGGGCAGCGACGGTTTGTCAGGGGTGTAAAGGTGTTGTTCCTGCTCCCCGCGCCGGGTAGGAAAGGTCCATGACTGGACTCGGCGCTGTGTTCCGGCCCCAACTGCCCCCTGAGCGACTGCGTTCCGTCGCCCGGCTCGCTGATGAGACTGGGCTGGAGGAACTGTGGTTGTGGGAGGACTGCTTCCGGGAGGGCGGGATCTCCACCGCCGCGGCGGCCCTCGCCTGGACCGAACGCGTGCGGATCGGCGTGGGGCTGCTGCCCGTCCCGCTGCGCAACGTCGCCGTCACCGCCATGGAGGCCGCCGCCCTGCACCGCATGTTCCCCGGCCGCCCGATCCTCGCCGTCGGCCACGGCGTGCAGGACTGGATGGGCCAGGTCGGCGCCCGCGTCGAGTCACCCGTGACCCTGCTGCGGGAGCATCTCGACGCGCTGCGCGCCCTGCTGGCCGGTGAGCGGGTCACCACCAGCGGGCGGTACGTGAAACTGGACGACGTCGCGCTCGACTGGCCGCCCGCCGAACCCGTCCCCGTTCTCGCCGGCGCCACCGGACCCCGTACGCTCCGCCTCGCCGGTGAGGCCGCCGACGGCACCGTCCTGACCGCCAGTACTTCGCCCGAGGGCGTACGCCGGGCCCGCCAACTCATCGACGAGGGGATCAACGGGAGGAACGAGCAGCGGCAGAAGGCCACCGGTCCAGCCCCCGCAGACCTCTCCTCCGCCGATCCCGCCTCCTCCGACCCCTCCTCCGCCACCAGCTCCCCCCAGCCCCCAACCCCCCGGCACGAGGTCGTCGTCTACCTCCTCGCCGCCACCGGTCCCGACGCCCCCGCCCGCCTCCGCGCCGAACTCGCCGCCGAGGGTGTCGAGTCCGTCCCCGACCTCGGTGTCGCCGGGGACGCCGGAGCCGTCGCCAAGGCCGTTCAGCGGCTCGCCGACGCCGGTGCCGACACGGTGATCATCCAGCCGACGGGCGACGAGCCCGACCCCGAGGGATTCGTACGGTTCGTGGCGGAGGAGGTCCGGCCCCTCGTCCCGTAGCCCTCAATCCGCGGGCCCCCAATCCACGGGCCGCCAATCCGTGGACCCCGTTCCGTAACCCCTCGTCCCGCAACCCCCGTCCCGTAACCCCTCCCGCCGCGACCATCGCCCAGGCCGACACCTCAGCCCCGGCGATGGTCCCCGGCCGCCCCGTCGAGCAGCTCCCGCACGATGTCCATGTGCCCCGCGTGTCTCGCCGTCTCCTCGATCATGTGGACCAGGGTCCAGCGCATCGACACGGAGTGCTCGCGCCACGGGGGCCGGCCCAGGTCGTCCAGTGATCGCCCGGCGATCATGAGGTCGGCGGCGGCGCGGGCGCGGCCGTAGAACTCGATGATCTGTCCGGTCGTCTCGTCCTGGTCCGCGCGCATGTCCTCGTCGCTGTACGGGTCGAACCACAGCGGCTCGACCTCGCCGCCGAAGGTCTCCACGAACCACCCGTACTCGACCGACGCCAGGTGCTTCACCAGGCCGAGCAGAGTCGTGCCCGACGGGGTCATCGGGCGCCGCAGCCCCTCGTCGTCCATCCCCTCCAGCTTCCACAGCACCGCGTCCCGGTGCCGGTCGAGACTCTCCCGCAACGTCTCCTTCTCACTGCCCGCGTACGGCATGCCCATTGCCGTCGTGCCTGCGGACGGGGCACCTTCGCCCGCCGTGCTCCCCGCCACCGTGCCCGATGCGTTACCAGTCGTCATGCTCGAAAAATTAGCAGCGCCCACTGACAACGCCCTGTCACGATGACCACATGGACGTACACCCGCGCACTTTCGAAGACCTGGTCGCCGAAGGCGTCGCCGTCCCCACCGCAGGCTGGGACTTCTCGTGGTTCGAGGGGCGGGCCAGCGAGGCGCGGCCCTCCTGGGGGTACGCCAGTTCGATGGCGGAGCGTCTCGCGGAGGCGACCGCCGCGCTCGACATCCAGACCGGGGGAGGGGAGGTCCTCGGGTTCGCCCTCGGCTCCGTCCCCCGCCCGTTGCCCGGCGCCGCCCCGCGCCCCCTCCTCACCGCCGCCACCGAGGGCTGGCCGCCGAACGTCGCCAAGGCCACCGCCCTGCTCCGCCCGCACGGCGTCGCCGTCGTCGCCTCCGGGGAGGACGCGCCGCTGCCCTTCGCCGACGCCGCCTTCGACCTGGTCGTGAGCCGGCACCCGGTGCGCGCGCACTGGCACGAGATCGCCCGCGTGCTCCGCCCCGGCGGCACGTACTTTGCCCAGCACGTCGGCCCAAGCAGCGTCTACGAACTGGTCGAGCACTTCCTCGGCGCCCAGCCCGACGCGACCCGCAACGCCCGCCACCCCGACCGCGAGCGCGCCGCCGCCGAGGCCGCCGGTCTCGAAGTCGTCGAACTGCGCGCCGAGCAGCTGCGGATCGAGTTCTACGACATCGCCGCCGTTGTCCACTTCCTGCGCAAGGTGATCTGGATGGTCCCCGACTTCACCGTGGAGAAGTACGAGGACCGACTCCGCTCCCTGCACGAACGCATCGAGTCCGAGGGCCCGTTCGTCGCGCACAGCACCCGCCACCTCTTCGACGCCCGCAAGCCCCTCGCCTGAGAGCCCTCACGCCCGTCACGCGTGCGGCCCCGTCGTCACCGCCCCGATCACTAATTCCGCCTCCGCCTCCAGCACTTCCCCCACGCGTCGGACCCGCTCGCCCAACTCCCGTTCCTGGCCCGCCGTCAGCCGCCCGAGCGGCTCGACCGTGACCGTCGTACGACGTCCCCGGCGCCGTTGGTGCCAGACCCCGGCCACGATCCCGTCGACCAGCAGCACAGGGAAGTTGCCGGCCTGGCCGCCCGCGAGGGCCCTTCGGTACGCGGCCCCCGGGAACAGCAGCTCCCGAGGCTGCGCGGCGATGGCGTACGCATCGAAGTACGGCAACAACCGCACCCCGCGCGCGGGTTCGGAGGAGAACACGGTGTCGCCGGCCACGACCCAAGCGACCCCGTTCCCTCTCCCACTCCCGTTGCCGCTCCCGTCCCCGGCGCCCTTGGGCGCCACCCCCTCCAAGACCGCCCCTCCCAAGACCGCTCCCTCCAGGACCACCTCCTCGATCTCCCCCGCCGCCGCCAGCTCCCCGAACAGTTCCGCCGCCCAACCACCCCGCGCCGCGAGCCACTTGGCGAAGTGCGCCGGTGTCGACGGGCCGTAGGCGTGCAGATAGCGGCGCACCAGCTCACGCAGCGCCTCGTCCGCGGGCTGCGGGGCGAAGTGCGGTGGGCGGGTGTACGTCACCTTGCGGCCCCGGTTCGGCCCGAAGCAGAGGGCGCCCGACTGGCCGGCCCGGTGCATCACTTGGCGCCAGCGCGGCCACAGATCCTGGAAGGCGGGCATCACCCGGTCGCCGGCCCAGGGCCCGGTGCGGGCGACCACCGCCTCGCCCAGTTCGTCGATGGTCAGACAGGTCCCGTCGAGCGCGTCCCCGATCGCCGTCACGATCTCCCGCGCCTGCTCCTCGGTGACCCGCACGTCCGGCGCGAACGGACTGGCCCCGCCCGGTACCGCGGGCAACGCCGAGCACCACAGGGGCAGTTCGCGCGTCGGCAGCAGATGCACGGTCCCGCGCGGACCGTACGCCTTCACCAACGACGCCGACGCCGAATCCGTCGACGATGCCGACGTCTCGTCTCCCCACAACCCCGTCCGTACATCCGCGCGCGTCAGCCCGACCGCGCGCACCCCCACCGACACCTCCGCCGCCGACAGCACTTGCGCGTGCGTGGCGAGCATGGCGCTCACCACATCGGCGACCGGTGTGCCCGCCGGCGCCGGGTTGGCCAGGAACTGCCGCTCCATGCGACGCGCGCTCGCCTGTTTCCACGTGATCGTCAGGGTCATGGACCGACGGTAGAGGGGGAGTAGGACGGGAGGTGTCCGCCATGGCATAACACCCCCACAGCGCCCGCCTACGGCGTATTCGCAGGCAGGGGCGGGGTTTCCACATTGTTATCGAGGTCGGCTCGCATCTGGGCCTATGGCTCACGTAAGTTCGTACCAAGGTAATTCGCGTGAGCAAAGCTGCGCGGGCGGCACCGCGCAGTGGAGGGGGCTGCGCGGTGCCGATTTTTCTGTGGTTCCGTGACCGTCCGTTTGTGCCCATGTGCGCGTCAAGTGAGCGTTCGCCGACGGGGTCACCCACCCGGGGGACGGGTAAAACGCCTGGGAATCCGCTGTGTTTCGGCCATGTGCGCGCTACGAAAGGGCCCTTGTACGGCCATCGGCGCGTCGCCGTTCGATTCCGGAGAGTAGTTGTGGCACGCCGATGCACGCAGCATCACTTACGAAGGGTTATGGTGGAAACCCCCCCTCGGGCCGGTCCGTATCCCCCCCACGGACCGGCCCGTTTTATGTGGGCGGACAGGGATACCCGGAGCGGACGCTCACGGCAGGCACCCGGGGGTTGCGGGAACCGCTCGACCGGCCCCCGCCGTCCTGCACTCGGCGACGCATCCTCAAGCACCGCAACTTCAAGCACCGCGTCTCGCACCACCGCGTCCTCGACCGCCGGACCCCCCAACTCGGGTGCGGCCAGGCAGCGGTACGCTGCCGACGCGGGGACCGCCACCGTACGGAGGGGCTGACATCACGTGAACCTGCGCGACAAGCTGCGCGGCCTGCTGGTCAGGCTCTACGCACGCCGGGTGGAAGGCCACCTGGACCACGCTCAGGTGCCCAAGCACATCGGCGTCATCATGGACGGCAACCGCCGCTGGGCGAAGGCCGCGGGCTCCACCACCGTGCACGGCCACCGGGCCGGCGCGGAGAAGATCGAGGAGTTCCTCGGCTGGTGCACCGAGACGGATGTCGAGGTCGTCACTCTCTGGCTGCTGTCGACGGACAACTTCGACCGGCCCCAGGACGAGCTCGGCCCGCTCCTCGGCATCATCGAGGACGTCGTGCGCACCCTCGCCGCCGACGGCCGCTGGCGCGTGCACCACGTCGGCACCCCCGACCTGCTGCCCGGCCAGATGCAGACCGCGCTGAAGGAGGCCGAGGAGGCCACCGCGCTGGTCGACGGGATAGTGGTCAACGTGGCCATCGGTTACGGCGGCCGGCAGGAGATCGCCGACGCCGTGCGCTCGATGGTCCTCGACGCCCACGACAAGGGCCACTCCATGGAGGAGCTCGCCGACGCCGTCTCCGTCGACATGATCAGCCGCCACCTCTACACGGGTGCGCAGCCCGACCCCGATCTGGTGATCCGGACCAGCGGCGAACAGCGGCTGTCCGGATTCATGCTGTGGCAGTCGGCCCACTCGGAGTACTACTTCTGTGAGGTCTTCTGGCCGGCCTTCCGCAAGGTCGACTTCCTGCGCGCACTGCGCGACTACGCGCTGCGCCACCGCCGCTACGGAGGCTGACGGCGGGCCGGCAGGGGCCGGCGGGGCGGTCCGGGAGACGACGGGACCATCCCTTTTGGGGCGGAAGTAACAAGGAGTTCACCGGGGCGCCGTCATATGCCGTGGCATGGCGGCGCATGTTCGAGGGCATAAGCCAAGCAGGTCGACGCCCGAACCACGGGTGTCGGATCTCAGCGGACGGCACGGGGCCGTCCGCCCGGGAGGCCCTTTGCACCAGCTCGACCGTGCGGTCACGGCACGGAAGAAGCAGTGGAGGGCCGGTTCTCGGCCCGTGCATAGCGGCCGTCGACCGGTCCAGCTCCACTCCGTCGCTCCCCGACCTCATCCGAGGGGGTACGTCCTTCCGTGGTGACCAGCACAAAGCGCCGTATGCCAGACCGGCGCACCTATGTTCTCGACACCAGCGTCCTGCTGGCCGACCCGAACGCCATGACCCGCTTCGAGGAGCACGAAGTAGTGCTCCCCATCGTCGTGGTCACGGAACTGGAGGCCAAGCGGCACCATCCCGAGCTCGGGTACTTCGCCAGGCAGGCCCTGCGCCTGCTCGACGACTACCGGGTGAAGTTCGGTCGCCTCGATGCCCCCATCCCGATCGGGGAGCTGGGCGGGACCATCCGTGTCGAGCTCAACCACTCGGACCCCAGCGTGCTGCCCAGCGGCTACCGCCTGGGGGACAACGACTCCCGCATCCTCGCGGTCGCCCGCAATCTGCAGGCCGAGGGGTTCGACGTCACGGTCGTGTCCAAGGACCTGCCGCTCAGGATCAAGGCCTCGTCCGTCGGGCTCCTCGCCGAGGAGTACCGCGCGGAACTCGCCATCACGGGCTCCTCCGGCTGGACCGGAATGTCCGAACTGACCCTGGCCGGCGAGCAGGTGGACATCCTCTTCGAGGAAGGGCACGTGTACGTGCCCGAGGCCGCCGACCTTCCCGTGCACACCGGGCTCACCATCCAGTCCGAGCGCGGCAACGCGCTGGGCCGGGTGACGTCCGAGGGCAACGTCCGCCTCGTGCGCGGCGACCGGGAGGCGTTCGGCATCAAGGGCCGCAGCGCGGAGCAGCGCATCGCGCTGGATCTGCTGCTCGACCCGGACGTCGGGATCGTGTCGATGGGAGGCCGGGCCGGCACCGGCAAGTCGGCGCTCGCGCTCTGCGCGGGTCTTGAGGCGGTCCTGGAGCGCCGCCAGCACCAGAAAGTGATGGTCTTCCGGCCGCTGTACGCGGTGGGCGGACAGGAGCTCGGCTATCTGCCGGGTTCCGAGGCCGAGAAGATGGGCCCCTGGGCGCAGGCGGTCTTCGACACGCTCTCCGCGGTCACCAGCCGCGAGGTCATCGAAGAGGTCACGGCGCGCGGGATGCTCGAAGTGCTGCCCCTGACCCACATCCGCGGACGCTCGCTGCACGACGCGTTCGTGATCGTGGACGAGGCGCAGTCACTGGAAAGGAATGTCCTGCTGACCGTTCTGTCCCGGATCGGCGCGAATTCACGGGTGATCCTGACCCATGACGTCGCCCAGCGGGACAATCTGCGGGTCGGTCGCTACGACGGTGTGGTCGCCGTCGTGGAGAAACTGAAGGGACATCCGCTCTTCGCGCATGTCACGCTGAACCGGTCCGAGAGGTCCCAGATCGCGGCCCTTGTGACCGAAATGCTGGAGGACGGGCAGATCTGACCCAAGTGCTCAACTTGCGGTAGCTACTCGTTGGTTGGCGCCGTCCGGAAAGGCCAAGAGCCTAGCCGGGCGGCGCCTTCGCGTGGCCCTGTTTCTCGAATTCACCGGCGCCAAACGGGATGTGAGCTTTCACACGCAACTCAGAATTGCCACCCGACGTCCGGTTACGGCAGAGTCTCACTCCTGTCAGGCCCCGCATACGACACACCTGTGCCCCCAGCGGTACAACGCCACAGCAGCATCACAGCCAACTGAACAGCGTCGTCGTATGCCGCCCGAGCACCAAGCGGCGCTCCCCTCGTGGGAGTTGCCCACCGGGCCCGTGCCTCCCGTGACCCCGCAGTTGGGAGGCCAGTGTTCAGGGGCACGATTGCGTCCGCCAGGGTCACCGAAGCGGGCGATGCTGGAAGGAAACCGTGTGAGCCGGATCTCGGTCCGGGGATTCGCAGTGGTCTCGGCCACCGCGGTCACCGCCGTCGGAAGCGTCGTGGGCGTTGCCTCGGGCAGCGTGGCGCAGAACAACGACGCAGAGGCGACGGCAACCGATGCGACGCTCCTCGCGGACATACCCGCGGGCCAGCAGGCCCACGTGCAGCTGGCGTCCCTGACGCAGCAGGCGGACGCGCAGGCCATCGCGGCCGACGCGAGCGCCAAGAAGGGCGCCGAGGAGCTGGCTCGCAAGCAGGCCGCCAAGACCGCCCTGCAGAAGAAGGCCGACGCCGAGAAGGCGGAGAAGGAAGCCAAGGAGCGCGCCGAGGCCAAGAAGGCCGCGAGCCGCACCAGCACGCGTGACGCTTCCTCCTTCCCGGTACAGAGCTCGTACTCGGTCGCCCAGATCCAGGCGATCGCCCGCCAGATGGTGCCGAGCGCCCAGTTCCAGTGCTTCAGCAACATCGTGGACCACGAGTCCGGCTGGAACATGAACGCGGTCAACGCGTCCTCCGGTGCCTACGGTCTCTTCCAGGCACTGCCCGCCTCCAAGTACTCCTCGGCGGGCTCCGACTGGCAGACCAACCCGGCCACCCAGATCAAGTGGGGCCTGAGCTACATGGACGGCCGCTACGGCAGCCCGTGCGAAGCCTGGTCCTTCTGGCAGGCCAACAACTGGTACTAGGCCGCCACGCCTGAGCCGTCGCCCCGAAACCGACGGCCGCACCTCTCAACCTCGCGCAGCCCCTCCCCGTCCTTAGGGGAGGGGCTTTCGCCCTGTACGGTCGGACGCGACGACTCCAGGGAGGAGTGGTGGGCACGGACGGGGGTAGAGGGCGAATCATGTCGCGCGTGCCTGGATGGCTCGGCCGGATCGGCGCCGGACTCACGGATCTGAGTGAGCGGCTGGATCAGCGCCGGGCCGAGGTGGAGCGGGAGAGCTCCGACTCCGACGTACCGCCGCCGCCCGTCGCGACGGAACCGGCCCGGCAACCCGCGGACCGCGCCAAGCCGAAGACCGCCGAGGGCGCCGAGTCCGAGGACCCGCCGGCCGACCGTCCGCCGGCCGCGCCCGTCGTGACCGTCAAACGCCCCTCCGCGCCCCGCCAGCTCACCGTCCGCCCCGATCCCGCCCAGGCGGTGCCCTGGGGCGTACGGGTGGCGGCCGAGGCCGGCTGGCGGCTGCTGGTGCTCGCGGGCACCGTGTGGGTGCTGATGCGGGTCATCAGCGCCGTCCAACTCGTCATCCTCGCCTTCGTGATCGCGCTGCTCATCACGGCGCTGCTGCAGCCGACGGTGGCGCGGCTGAAGCGGCGCGGGGTGCCGGGCGGCCTTGCCACCGCGCTCACCGCGATCCTCGGCTTCTGTGTGATGGGCCTGATCGGCTGGTTCGTGACCTGGCAGGTCATGGAGAACATCGACAACCTCTCCGACCAGATCCAGAACGGCATCGACGACCTGCGCAACTGGCTGCTGAAGAGCCCGTTCCACGTCACCGACAAGCAGATCAACCAGATCGCCAAGAACCTGCGCGACGCGGTCGGCGCCAACACCGACCAGATCACCTCGGTGGGCCTGGAGGGCGTCCAGGTCGTCATCGAGGCCCTCACGGGGATCCTGCTGGCGTTCTTCTCGACGCTCTTCCTGCTGTACGACGGTGAGCGGATCTGGGGCTGGGTGCTCAAGCTGGTTCCCGCGGACGCCCGGCCCGGCGTGGCGGGTGCGGGACCGCGCGCCTGGCACACGCTGACGGCCTACGTCCGCGGCACGGTGATCGTCGCCCTCATCGACGCGACCTTCATCGGCGTCGGCATCTACTTCCTCGACGTGCCCATGGCCGTCCCGCTGGCCGTGTTCATCTTCCTGTTCTCCTTCATCCCGCTGGTCGGCGCGGTCGCCTCCGGCGCGCTCGCGGTGGTCGTCGCGCTGGTCACCCAGGGCGTGTTCACCGCGGTGATGACCCTCGCCGTGGTCCTCGCCGTCCAGCAGATCGAGGGCCACATCCTCCAGCCCTTCATCCTCGGCCGCGCGGTCCGCGTCCACCCCCTCGCGGTCGTCCTGTCGGTCGCGGCGGGCGGCATGGTCGCCGGCATCGGCGGCGCGGTGGTCGCCGTACCGCTGGTGGCGGTGTCGAACACGGTGGTCAGCTACCTGAAACGGTATTCGGAGGAACAGCAGGAAGAGGAGCAGGAACCGGAACGGGACGAGAGCCTCGAACAGGAACCGGAACAGCGGAACCTCGAGGATTCGCCTCCGACGGCCGATACCGACCCGCCCTCGGATCGCTCAAATGCGGCGTCGAACGAAGTGAATTGACACGTCCTCCGGCGCAACTTCCGTCACCTGAAGACAGGTTGGAAACCCCCGGCCGGAATATGCGCCCGGACTGATACACCTTCCCCCCTGAGCGCTACGCGTCAGGCGTATGTGCGACACGGCAGGGGGGCGTGATGTCGGGGTACGACCTCCTGGCGCGGTCCCTGGTCGCGTGCGGACGGGAGGGGCTGACGGGGGAGTTGCGGGTGGCGGGGGCGCCCGGCGGGGTCTTCCATCTGCGGGACGGGCTCGTGGTCGCCGTCGAGTCGCCGGGGGCGCCGGGGCCCGAGGCGCTGCTGCTGCGCTCGGGGCGTATCGACGGGGAGCAGTGGGCCGCGCTGGTGCGGGAGGCGGGGGGCGCGCGCTGGCCGGTCGCCGGGCTGATCGCGCACGGGTACGCGGGGGCCGCGCAGCTGCGGGTGGTGTGCGTGATGGCCTTGCAGGACGCCGCGTTCGCGATCGCCGCGGGCGGTGTCCACGGCTGTGAGCGCACCGAGGGGGAGGTGGGGCCGCCGGCCCCGGTCACCGTCGGTGAGCCGCCCGGACGGCTGCTCCAGGACGCCTCCCGCAAGCTCGCCGCGGTCGCCGCCATGCCCCGGCCCGTCCATCCCGACCGGGAACGGCCCGTGCCCGCGGCCGGGTGGGCCGACGGCCCGCTCACCGAGTTGCGCAGCGAGCTGCTCGCCCAGGCGGACGGTCGCCGTACCGCCCGTGACCTGGCCTTCCGCACCGGACGTGGGGTCTACACCGTCACCGTCGAGGTGGCCCGCATGCTCGCCGAGGGGCTCCTGGAAACCCCGGGACCGCCCACGCCGATCGTCGTCCGCACCCCGCCGGGCGGGGTCCGGCAGCGCACCCCGCCGCCCGCGCCCGCACCGCCCGTGCCCACCGCGCCGCGCGCCGTCGAACTGCCCCGGCGCAGCCCCGGCGCCAGCGGCATCACGGAATCACTCACCCCCTCGCTCGCCCCGGAGAAGCACGGCGCGAGCTGGAAAGGGTTCTTCCGGCTGCGGAACGGAACCTCGAAATGAAAGAACTCCGAGATGAAAAGACCGATCAATTGCGAACAGAATATGGGGAGTTGATTCCATGGACCATGAAGCGCTGACCCTGGAAATGCGCGGACTGCGCGAACAGGTGGCCGGCATCACCGACACGGCGCTCGCGGCCGCCGACGGACTGCTCATCGCCGCCGACACCGCCGACTCCATCGACCCGGAGGGCCTCGCCGCCCTCGCCGCGGCCGGCCTCGGCCTCGCCCGGCGCACCGCGGCGGCGACGGACCGCGGCACCTTGCGACGGACGGTGACCTACGGCAGCCACGGCTGCGCGGCCTTCTACGCCGTCGGTGACGCCGCCCTCATGGTCGTACTCGGAGACGAGGGCATCGACGTGGACCACCTGCACCGGGCGACCCGGCAGGCGCTGCACCGCATCGACCTGATCCTCACCGAGAAAGCACCGGAAAAAGCACCAGAAGGAGTCTGAAGGGATGGCGACGAAGCGCATGACCCCAGGTTTCTCCGACCAGGTGATGGGCCTGGTCAAAGCACTCCGCACCGATGCCCCCGACTGTGTGGCCTCGGGCGTGGTCGACATGTCCACCGGGATGCTGCTGTCGTACGAGACGGTGGACAACCACCCGCCAGAGATCCTCGACCTGCTGGCGGGCGCGACCCTCGACCTGTTCCAGGGCCGTACGGTCGTGATGATCGAGGACGTCTTCAAGGAGCGTCGCGGGATCACCAGTGACCACCACTTCTTCCAGGAGATCCTCGTCAACAGCGAGAACCTCACCCATCTGTTCGTGCGGATGACCGAGCAACAGGACGTCGTCGCCGTGGTCGTGTGCCGCAAGTCGGTGAACGTGGGCATGCTCTTCGCCCAGGTCCGCCGGGTGGTACGGGAGTACGGACTCTGACCGGAGCGAGCGGGGGGCTGCGGGCGGCTGCTACTCCGTGCGCAGTCCGTCCGGCCGCATCATGCGCAGCAGCGGCGGCAGGCTGAGCAGGGTCACGGCCAGGACGATCCCCGCGCCGACGCCCGTCATCTGCAGCACGCTCGTCCAGTCCACGCGCACCGTCGTGTCCGTCATCCTCAGCAGCACCGCGCCCAGTGTCAGCCCGACCGCCGACGCGAGCGCCAGCCCCAGGGTGATCGGGATCGCCGTCTGCCACAGCACGGACAGGCTCAGCGTGCGCCGCCGGGTACCGAAGGCGACCAGTGCGGAGAGGAGCTTCTTGCGCTCGCGCAGCTGCTCCAGCTGGGACACCAGCAGACTCGCCCCGATCAGCGCCAGCACAGCCGCGGCGCCGACGAACAGGCCGGTGCGGATGGAGGTGTACTTGTCCGACCGCTGGGTGGCCGACCACGTCATCGGATCCGTCATCGGGTCGACGGCGGTCGCCGTGTTGCGGACCAGGTCCTGCACATCGGGCACCGACTGGTCGAGGCTGAGATAGACCTGCCCGCTCAGGCCCGCCAGGGTGGCGGCCGGCAGCGCCTTCGGGGTGACCAGGAAGCCGCCCCGCTCGTAGCCGGTCATGTCCTTGCGCGAATCGGCGGTCTTCACGTCGGCCGGCAGCGGCCAGGGCAGCTCCTTGCCGCGCGTGGAGTCACCCTCGTAGCTCGGGTCGACGTACAGCGTCCCGCCCGCCTTGGCGAGCTTGGGCGTGTCGTTGTCGTACTCGACGTCGCGGACGGCGAAGACGTCGCCGTCGTGGCACGAGGACAGCCGGGCCACCTCGCGCAGCGCCGTACAGCTGCCGACGGTCATCGAGCTGGAGTGCTGGGGGTCCGAGCGCCGGTCGCCGAGGGTGCCGTCGGAATAGACGTTGACCGCGCGCACGCCCTCGGTCGCCCGGAACTTCGCGGCGGCCTGCGCGGTCGACACCCCGCTCGGCAGCGTCACCTGCATCTGCGCCCGCGTCACGTCGAGGCCGGTGTTCTTGGTGTAGTCGCCGTCCACGCCCGCGAACAGCATCTGCAGCGCGATCGCCCCGGCCACCGCCACCGCGATGCCGTTGACCATCCGGGCCGCCGAGCCGCTGCTCAACTGGAGCCTGCGCACGGCCAGTTGCCAGGCGACCCCGCCCGGGCCGAGCCGGGCGACGACCGCCTCCACGATCCACGGCAGCAGCGCGGTGATGCCGACCAGGAGCAGCATCACGCCGCCGGTGACGAGGTACTGGTTGAAGTCGCCGTTGGTACGGCCCTGCCCGATCATCGGGTAGAGCATCGCGAGCCCCGCCAGCGGCAGCAGCAGCCGCCACCACAGCCGGCGCCGGGCCGGCTTCGCCGTACGCACCACGCCGAGCGGCTCGATGACCACCCCGCGCAGGGCGAACAGCGTCACCAGCACCGCGGCCGCCGGCACCGCGAGGGCGACCAGCAGGGCCAGGGCGGGGGAGGGGTTCAGATAGCTCGGGAACACACTGACGTCGAAGACCTCCATGGAGCCCGCGATCTGCCGGCCGATCATGAAGAACCCGGCACCGAGCACCAGGCCGAGCACCGAGCCAGCGAGCGCCTCACCGGCCGCGATCCGCCGGGTCATCCGGCTGTCGGAGCCGACAAGGCGCAGCGCCGCGAGCCGCCGGTCGCGCCGCTCGCCGCCGAACCGCACGGCCGCCGCGATGAAGACCGCGACCGGCATCAGCAGCGCCACGAACACGACCAGGACCAGCAGGAGCAGCACGGGGTCCATCGCGTCGGACGACGGGTTCGGGTCCCCGAAGTGGTCGATGCGCTCGACCCGGCCGCCGTCGACCTTCGGCGCGAGACCGTCGGCGCCCCGGTAGAAGGCGAGTTCGGCCGAACCGACCAGCCCGCTCTCGCCGATCGTCCCGATGATCTTCTGCGGCAGCCGCTCCCGCAGCAGCTTCCCGTCGGAGGACTCCAGAAGCCTCTTCAGCGCGGGGGAGACGACGATCTCGCCCACCCCCGGGAACTTCGCCACACCGGGCGGCAGCGGGGCCTTCGGGCCCTCCGGCTCCAGCGCCCGGCCCCGGACGTCCTTGTCGCGGAAGGTCGTACCGACACTCGCGACGATCACGGTGTCGTCGGCCTTCTTGATCCTCTTCGCGGTGTACGTGATGTCGCTGCGCGCGGCCTCCCGGTCGTGCCGCACGTTCAGCGCGTTCGGCAGGGCGGTGGTCAGCAGCAGCAGCGCCACCCCGAGCCCCACGCCGACCGCGGTCAGCAGGGCCCGTACCCAGCCCTCGCGCCCGCCGGCGAAGGCGAACCGCACCCCCATGGCCAGGTCCCTGACCCACTGCCCCGCCTTCATACGGCCCGCTCCATGTCCCGGGACTTGCCGTCCCGTACGACGATCTCGCGGTCGGAGTACGCGGCCACCCGCGCCTCGTGCGTGACCAGGACGACGGCCGCGTTCGTGGACCGGGCCGCGTCGGTGAGCAGTTCCATGACGCGCTCGCCGTTGAGCGAGTCGAGCGCGCCCGTCGGCTCGTCGGCGAACAGCACGCGCGGACCGGTGACCAGCGAGCGAGCGACGGCGACGCGCTGCCCCTGTCCGCCGGACACCTCGCCGGGGCGCTTCCTGCCGAGGTCGTCGACCTCCAGGCGCTCCATCCAGGTCAGCGCGGCCCGCTCGGCCTCCTTGCGGGAGGTGCCGTTCAGCCGCAGCGGCAGGGCGACGTTCTCCACACAGGTGAGTTCGGGCACGAGCTGGCCGAACTGGAAGACGAAGCCGAACTCGGAGCGCCGCAGCTGACTGCGCTGCGCGTCGCTCATGGTCGCCATCTCGCGACCCTGGTAAGTGATCGAGCCCGAGTCGGGCGGCACGATGCCGGCGAGGCAGTGCAGCAGCGTTGACTTGCCGGACCCGGAGGGGCCCATCACGGCGACGACCTCGCCGGGGTGGATGGAGAACTCGGCGCCGTCGAGCGCGAGCGTGGGGCCGTAGGCCTTGCGCAGGTCCTGGGCGGCCAGCAGGGAACCGGGCGGAGGAGTCACTTGGCCACCGCCTCACGGAGCTTGTCGAGCCGCGCGGCCGTCAGCTCCAGCCAGCGCAGATCGGCTTCCAGGTGGAACAGGGCGTGGTCGCAGACCAGTTGGTCCGCCAGATCGCCCCGGCGCTTGCGGTCGGTCAGGATGCGCATGCTGCGCAGGTGCTCGGAGCGCTGGCTGTCGAGGATGTCGGCGGCCTCGCGATGGGTGAGCAGCGCCAGGACGACCTTGGTGTAGAGGGTCGACTGGAGGTACTCCTCCGGCTTCTCCGGCGTCGCCAGCCACCGCTCCACGTCGGTGATGCCGGCGTCGGTGATCGCGTAGCGCTTGCGCTCGGGGCCGCCGCCGGCCTCGATGCCGTCGACTTCCACGAGCCCGTTCTTCAGCAGCCGGGACATCGTCGAGTAGACCTGGCCGTAGTGCAGCGGCCGGTCGTGACCGAACTTCTCGTCGAAGGCCCGCTTGAGGTCGTAACCGTGGCGCGGGCCGGACTCCAGGAGCCCCAGGAGGGTGTGACCGATGGACATGCGGAGCACTCTACACACGGTGTATACGCCTCATGTATACGCGGTGTGTGTAGATCATGGCGGGGTGTACGGGTGCGCAGGTGGGGGCCGATTGTCACGGTTCTGCTACATGGATTCGGTCGCCCTGGCTCTGGCCGCCCTGGCTCCGGCTGCTCTGGCTCCGGCTGTCCGGGGTCAGGTCTCGCGGTCGGTGGGCGGGCGGCCTCTGCGCGGGATCGGTCCCGCCTGGTCCGGCAGGCGGCCGGCCTCCTTCAGCGCCCTCCGCAGCAGGAACTCGATCTGCGCGTTGGCGGACCGCAGTTCGTCGCCGGCCCAGCGGGCGAGGGCCTCGTAGACGGACGGGTCCAGCCGCAGCAGCACCTGCTTGCGCTGCTGCGGCCGACTTTGAGGGGCCGACCCCTCGGAGGGATCCGTCACTGGTAGAGAGTCCCGGTGTTGAGGACGGGCTGGGGCGCGCGGTCGCCGCACAGCACCACCATCAGGTTCGACACCATCGCCGCCTTGCGCTCGTTGTCCAGCTCCACGATGTCCCGCTCCGAGATCCGCGCGAGCGCCGCCTCGACCATGCCCACCGCTCCGTCCACGATCTGCCGCCGGGCCGCGACGACCGCGCCGGCCTGCTGCCGCTGGAGCATCGCCGAGGCGATCTCGGGAGCGTACGCGAGATGCGTGAAGCGCGACTCGATGATCTGGACGCCGGCCGCCTCCACGCGTGCGTGCAGTTCGACGGCGAGCTTCTCGGTGATCTCCTCCGCGTTGCCGCGCAGCGAGAGGCCGCCCTCGTCGTGGGCGTCGTAGGGGTACTCGATGGCGATGTGACGGACCGCGGCCTCGGTCTGGGTGGCCACGAACTCCAGGTAGTTGTCGACCTCGAAGGTGGCCTGCGCGGTGTCCCGCACCTTCCAGACCACCACCGCGGCGAGCTCGATCGGGTTGCCGTAGGCGTCGTTGACCTTGAGGACGGCGGTCTCGTGGTTGCGGACCCGGGTGGAGATCTTGGAGCGCGAGGTGAAGGGATTCACCCAGCGCAGCCCGTCCTGGCGGATCGTGCCGCGGTAGCGGCCGAAGAGCTGGACCACGCGCGCCTCGCCGGGCGCGACCGTGTTCAGTCCGAGCAGCGAGATCAGGGACGCGAGCAGGACGAGGACACCGCCGACGGCGAAGCCGGCGCTCACGGAGGCGGCCACGAACAGGCCGACGGCGGCCAGGATCCCGGCCAGCCCGAGCAGCAGCACGAGCCCGCCCCCGATGCTGTGCGCGGTGAACTCCCGCACGTGCGGCGCGGGCATCTCGGGCAGGTCGGCGGGTGTGTCGGCGGTGGGTGCGGAGTCGTGTGCGGAGTCGTGTGCGGACATGGTGGGGCCCCCGTTCTCGTACGGTTTCGTACGTCTTCGCCGTGCATATCGCGGCTCTAGCTAAGTGATATCACTTTACCCCGTGGGGCAACCCTTCACGCCTCTCGGCCGTCGGTTCCGTTGGGACGGGTGCTGATTCTCACGTCCGAGAAAGGACGGATCGGCGGACCTGTGTCACAACTCCCGGTGTTAGCTTTCTGAGCTGACTTGAGCGGCGAACCTGTGTGACGTGTGAGCACACATGACCGAAGCGGAGCGGAACGGACCAATGGGACGGGCGGAAGAGAGACGAGCGCGACAGCGCGGCGGTCGCCGCGCGGCGCCCCCTACGCGCTCGTCCGAAGAGACGGCGTCGACGGCCCCCACGGGCCCCTCCGGGACGACGTCCACGGCGACCACGGCCACCGCCGAGGCCGAACCCACCGTCATCGGCGGCCGGGCCGCGGCCCGCAAGGCGGCCCAGGCCGAGGCCAAGGGGCGGGGCAAGGGCAAGACCGGCAAAGGTAAGAACGACAAGAGCTTCCTGCGCCGGATGTTCACGTGGAAGAAGATCGTCGGGGCCGTCTTCGGGTTCTGTCTGCTCGGCATGGGCGCCTTCATCGCGATGTACATGATGATCGACATCCCGGCGGGCAACGCCGACGCGCAGCTGCAGAGCAACGTCTACAAGTACAGCGACGGCAGCCTGCTGACCCGTGACGGCGAGCGCAACCGCGAGATCGTGGACCTGGCCAAGGTGCCCAAGAAGGTCCAGTACACGTTCGTCGCCGCCGAGAACAAGACCTTCTACCAGGACGGCGGCGTCGACCTGAAGGGCACCGCCCGCGGTCTGCTCAACACGCTGTCCGGCAAGGGCACCCAGGGCGGTTCGACGATCACCCAGCAGTACGTCAAGAACTACTACCTCACGGCCGACCAGACCGTCACGCGCAAGCTGAAGGAACTGGTCATCTCGCTCAAGCTGGACCGCGAGAAGTCCAAGGACTACATCCTCGCCGGCTACATCAACACCAGCTACTACGGCCGCGGCGCGTACGGCATCCAGGCCGCCGCCCAGGCTTACTACCGCGTCGACGCCGAGGACCTCAACGTCCAGCAGGGCGCCTACCTCGCCGCGCTGCTCCAGGCGCCGAGCCAGTACGACTGGGCCGTCGCCTCGCCCACCGGCCAGAAACTGGTGAAGGCGCGCTGGAACTACGTACTGGACAACATGGTCGGCCAGGGCTGGCTCGACGAGGCCAAGCGCGCGGAGATGAAGTTCCCGGTGCCCAAGGAGCCCAAGGCCGCGCCCGGTATGGGCGGCCAGACCGGCTACCTGGTGGACGCGGCCAACGACCAGCTCGCCAAGCAGCTCGTCACGCAGGGCACGGCGGACAACGTCAACGACGCCCTGACCATGGTCAAGGCGGGCGGCTGGACCATCACGCTGAACATCGACAAGAAGCGGCAGAAGGCGCTGGAGGCCGCCGCCAAGTCGCAGCTGACCAGCAAGCTGGACCCGAAGAAGCGCAAGGTCGACGGGGACGTCCAGGCCGGCGCGGTGTCGGTGAACCCGAAGACGGGCGCGGTCGTCGCGCTGTACGGCGGCACGGACTACTACAAGCACTACCGCTCCAACGCGACCCGCGTGGACTACCAGCCCGCGTCGACGTTCAAGCCGGTCATCCTCGCCGCCGCCCTCGACGAGGACGCCAAGACCCAGTCCGGCAAGGCGATCTCCGCGAACACGATCTACGACGGCACCAGCAAGCGCCAGGTCGTCGACAACGGCACCAAGGTCGGCTTCGCCCCGGAGAACGAGGACGACCAGAACTACGGCGACATCACCGTCCAGACGGCGATGAACAAGTCCGTCAACTCCGTCTTCGCGCAGATGGGCGTGGACGTCGGCATGGACAAGGTGCTCAAGGTCGGCAGTCAGATGGGCATGGACACCGCCGACCTCAAGGCGGTGCCCGCGCAGACGCTGGGCACCATGGGCGCGAGCCCGTGGCAGATGGCCGGTGTGTACGCGACCCTCGACAACCACGGCAGACAGGTCACCCCGACCATCATCAAGTCGGTCGAGAACAGCAAGCGCCAGGTGAAGCTGCCGGATCCGATCGGCGCCCAGATCGTCAGCCGCGAGGCCGCCGACACGGTCACGTCGGTGCTGACGGGTGTGGTCGACGACGGTACGGCGAAGAAGTCGGTGCGGGACAACGAGAAGCGCGACGGCCAGCAGGTCGCGGGCAAGACGGGTACGTCCGACAACAACAAGTCGGCCTGGTTCACCGGCTACACGCCTGACTTGGTCACGTCGGTGGGCCTGTTCGGTGAGGGCAAGAAGGGCGGCGCACAGGTCACACTGACCGGTGCGACCGGTCTCATCCCCGCCCCCGGCCGCATCAACGGTGGTGGCTACCCGGCGCAGATCTGGGCGACGTACATGTTCGGAGTGACCAAGGCGAACAACAAGTTCGACCTGGACACCACGCAGGGCGCGGCCGTCCAGCCGAGCACGACGCCGACGGTCTCCGAGACGCCCAGCGAGACGCCCAGCGAGTCGGCGACGACGTCCAAGCCGCCGACGAGTTCGGCGCCGCCCAGCCAGTCGCCGACCACCTCGGCGCCGGTCGAGACGCCGAGCCAGTCGCCGACCACGTCCCCACCGGCCTCCACACCGGTGGAGACACCGACGGAACCGGAGAACCCGCTGGGCGACGACGACCAGTAGGTACGACGTCGGCGGGGACGTCAGTCCCCGTCGACCTCGGCGGCGATCCGCTCGCCGATCTCCTTGTCGATGGCGCGCCAGTACTGCAGGGCGCGGTCGAGGACCGGGCGGGACACGTCGGCCTTCAGATGCCCGCTGACGTTCGACACCAGCCGGTCGCGGGCCGCGTCGTCGAAGACTTCGCGGACCATCGTGCCGGCCTGGCCGAAGTCGTCGTCCTCGCGGTGCGGCTTCGTCGCCTCACGGACCAGTTCACCGGCGGTCTGCCAGCTCGCCGGATCACCGAACCGCGCGTAGTCCGCCGCGGGGCCGCCGTAGGAGTTCGGCGCGTACGGCCGGGCCGCGTCGGACGCCTCGTAGCGCATCGGGCCGTCCTTGGCGTACGAGTTGACCGGGGAGTGCGGTCGGTTCGGCGGCAGCTGGGTGTAGTTGGGGCCGATCCGGTACCGGTGGGTGTCCGGGTAGGAGAACAGCCGGCCCAGCAGCATCTTGTCCGGCGAGGGACCGATACCGGGCACCAGGTTCGAGGGCTCGAAGGCGGCCTGCTCGATGTGGACGAAGTAGTCGTCCGGATTCCGGTTCAGGGTCATGCGGCCGACGTCGATCAGCGGGTAGTCCCCGTGCGGCCAGACCTTCGTCAGGTCGAAGGGGTTGAAGCGGTAGTCCGCCGCGTCCTCGAACGGCATGATCTGGACCTTCAGGCTCCAGCTCGGCGCGTTCCCGGACTCGATCGACTCGTAGAGGTCCCGGCGGTGCTTGTCGCCGTCGGACCCGGCCAGTTCGTCGGCCTCGGCCTGGGTGAGGTACTCGATGCCCTGGTCGGTCTTGAAGTGGTACTTCACCCAGAACCGCTCACCGGCGCCGTTGATCCACATGTAGGTGTGGGAGCTGTAGCCGTTCATGTGGCGGTACGTCTTCGGGATGCCCCGGTCGCCCATCAGCCAGGTCACCTGGTGTGCCGACTCGGGGGAGAGGGTCCAGAAGTCCCACTGCATGTCGTTGCTGCGCAGCCCGGTCGCCGGGTGGCGCTTCTGCGAGCGGATGAAGTCCTGGAACTTGATGGTGTCCCGGACGAAGAAGACCGGGGTGTTGTTGCCCACCATGTCGTAATTGCCGTGCTCTGTGTAGAACTTGAGCGCGAAGCCGCGGGGGTCGCGCCAGGTGTCGGGCGAGCCCTGCTCGCCGGCCACGGTCGAGAACCGGGCCAGCATCTCGGTGCGTTTGCCGGGCTGGAAGAGGTCCGCCCTGGTGAACTGGCTGACGTCGTTGGTGACTTCGAACGTCCCGTACGCGCCGCTGCCCTTGGCATGGACCACCCGCTCGGGGACCCGCTCCCGGTTGAACTGGGCCATCTTCTCGATGAGGTAGTGGTCCTGGAGCAGGATCGGGCCGTCGGGCCCGACGGTGAGCGAGTGTTCGTCGCTCTCGACGGGGATGCCCGCGTTGGTCGTCGTGTACGGAATCTGCTGGGGTGCCTGCGTCACGATTGTCCTCCCATCCTCGGGTGAGGGGTCGGTCAGGCGCTTCGCGTACCCCAGCAGTCAACGCCTCCAACATGATGTCGGCAACTTTTGGACGCGATCCAGAATTGATGCGGTTCTGGACCGGTTCGGGTCGTGGTTCAGCTCGGCTCGTGGTTCAGCTCGGCTCGTGGTTCAGCTCGGGTTGCGGTTCAGCTCGAACCAGACCACCTTGCCGGTGCTGAGCCGGGTCGCTCCCCACCGTCTGGCCAGTTTGTTCACCAGATACAGCCCGCGACCGCCCTCGTCGGTGGCCCGCGCCTGCCGCAGCCGCGGCAGCTGAGGCACGTCGTCGCCGACCTCGCAGCGCAGCACGTCGGTCCGCAGCAGCCGCAGGGTGACCGGCCGGGAGGCGTACCGCACGGCGTTGGTCACGACCTCGCTGACCAGCAGCTCGACCGAGTCGCTCATGTCCTCCATGCCCCAGCGGGACAGCGCCCGCCGGGCCAGCCGGCGGGCCCGGCCGGGGGCCGCGTCCTCCGGTTCGAGGAACCAGTACGCCACGTCGCTGGGCGCGATCCCGTCGAAGCGGGCGGCGAGCAGCGCGATGTCGTCGTCCCGGTCGCCCGGGCCGAGCATGTCGAGCACCTCGTCGCAGAGGGCCTCCAGCGGCGGCGGATGGTCGGGGCCGGTCAACTGCGCGGTCGCGGCGAGCTTCTCGCGCAGCTGCTCTATGCCGGTCCAGACGTCCCGCAGACGGGACTCGACCAGGCCGTCGGTGTAGAGGAGCAGGGTGGCGCCCGCGGGCGCGTCCAGTTCGACGGCCTCGAAGTCCACGCCGCCGACGCCGATCGGGGCGCCCGGCGGCACCCGCAGCACCTCGGCCCGGCCGCCCAGGTGGAGCAGGACGGGCGGCGGGTGGCCGGCGTTGGCGATGGTGATGCGGTGCGAGACCGGGTCGTAGACCGCGTAGAGGCAGGTCGCCATGCGGTCGGTGCCCAGGCGCTGGGCCTGTTCGTCCAGGTGGTGCAGGACCTCCTGCGGGGGCAGGTCGAGGCCGGCCAGCGTCTGGGCCGTCGTGCGCAGCTGGCCCATGATCGCCGCGGAGGTCATGGAGTGACCCATGACGTCACCGACGACGAGCGCCACGCGGCTGCCGGGCAGCGGGATGGCGTCGTACCAGTCGCCGCCCACCCGGGCCGTCTCGGCGGCCGGGAGGTAGCGGGAGGCCAGCCGGACGCCCGTGGGGCGCGGGAGCGTCTCGGGCAGCATCGTGCGCTGCAACTCGTCGGCGATGTAGGCCTCGCGGCCGTACAGCACCGCCTTGTCGATGCCGAGCGCGCTGTGCGTGGCCAGTTGGGCCGCGACCAGCAGGTCGTCCGGCTCGAAGGCGATGCGGTCGGGGCGGCGCAGGAAGAGCGCGGCGCCGATCACCCGGCGCCGGCCGCGCAGCGGGGCGAGGATCGCGCGCTGGCCGCCGGGCACGCTGAACTCGCAGCCGTCGCCCAGCAGTTCGGGCAGGGCGGCGCGGGCCGCGGGGGCGTCCGTGAAGACCGGGCGGACCCCGCGCAGCACCTCGGCGAGCGCGCTGCCGGGGCGGACCTCGCACAACTCGGCGCCGAGCAGATCCAGTTCGGTCACCTCCGCGGGCTCCGGCTGGAGTGCGGGCGTGAACCCGGCCTCGCTGTCCCGCTCCGCCGGTATCCGGTCGGTGCGGCGTAGCCGCAGCAGCAGCGGCCCTGTGGGCCGCTCGTCGCCGACCGGCAGCGGGTCGCGCAGATAGACCAGGATCGCGTCCGAGAACGTCGGCACGGTGGCCCGGCACAGCCCCATGACGATCTCGTCGAGGTCGATGCCGCGGGCGATCCGCCGGGTGGCGGCGCCCACGAACCGCAGCCGGTCCCCGTCCCGCCGCATGGGCGTGGGCCGCCCGGGCGGCAGTCCCTGTCCGGTACGGCGCTCGGAGTCGCCGGAGCCCTGCGGCCCCGCCTGCTCGGCGCCGGGCTGGGCGGGGATGCCCTCGGGCGCGGGCCGCGGCCGGTGCGTGTCCGGTTCCGCGACGGCCGGCTGCGAGTGCTCGGAGCCGGCCGCGTCCGCGGAAGTGGCCGAATCCGTGCCCTTGCCCGTGCTCTTGCCCGTGGCCGTACCGGTGCCCTTGTCCTTGTCCTTGTCGCACGGATGAGCCGTGCCCGGTGTCGACGGTGTCTCGCCCGTGCGCGCCTGTGCGGGTAAGGCGGCCGAGGGCGATGCCGTCGCCGGTGTCGGGGTGTGCAGGAGCGCCCCGCGGGGGTCAGCGGGGTCGACGCCCGGCTGTGGGCGCTCGAAGGAGATGGGGTGCTCCGTCACGCGTGTCGAATCCGTCCGTCCGGGGCTGCGCGCCGCGCGCGCAGTTCGTCCCGCAGAAAACCCGATACCCGGAATACGTGTCCCAGGAACGGAATTCCCGCGTGGTCAGAAGCTGTTCCTGCGCCACCGGCGCACCGTCTGCGGCTCCCAGGGCCAGGACCCGCGTCCACGCAGGCCCTTTCGGTCTTGCCCTCGTACCCCTCGCTCACGTCCTGCCGCCCCTCGGTGACGATCGGTCAAGCCCAGCGCATGCTCCGGGAGTTGCTACTGCGCGCCCTTGCGGAGGACGATCCTACGGTTGCGGACCGGGGGCGCATCAAGGGTCTCATGTGGACATGTGCGCGGGCATACGGTCCCAGCCCTCCGGGAGTGACGGTACATCCCAGGACGGATCCGGGCGCCAGTGCTGCCATCCGTCGCCGAACGGCGGGCCCCAGGCGCGGATCACCTCCACCGCCGAACGCCCCGCTTCCCGTACCCGCTCGGCGACTTCGGCGTCCATCAGCCCGTCCCGCTGGGCCTGCGCGAACTCGTCCTCGTCCCGCCAGTGCCAACTGCGGTCCGGGTGCACGGAGATGTCGAGGAAGTGGTCCTCGGAGTCGACGCCGCCGGCCCACCGCACCAGCGGCGTCTCCAGGTTCACGTACCAGTTCTTGAACCGCCAGCCCGGCTCCCAGAACAGCCACACCGACCAGGGCTCACCCGGCCGCGCCAGCTTCAGCACGCCCGTGCCGAACCAGGTGTCGAGCTGGACCGTGCGCGGCTTGGTGTAGCGCGACTCCAGCGGCTCCTGGTGCACCGGCGTACCGTCGCTGAGCACCGGCTTCACGCACTCGGTGCCGGGCGCGAGCCACACGGCGAGCAGCTCGGCGTCGTCACTCACGACCGTGACGGGGCGCGCGATGTGAAAACCCCGGCCCGCGTTCTCCCGGTACCGCCACAGGATCTGACTCCCGGGGGCCCAGAATCCCGCCGAACCGCCCGTTTCCGCTTCAGCTCTCACCGCTCCGCCCTCTGCCATGCACAGATATTAGGTGCCACAGGCATACGACGCTGCGGTCCGCGTCACGGTTCACGAACACTCTGGTTCTGGTTCGCAATCGGTTACGGGTGCGTCATGCGCAGGACATCCAGGGCCTCGTCGAGCTGTTCGACGGTGAGGTCGCCGCGTTCGACGTACGGGCCCTCCAGCACCACCTGGCGGATGGTCTTCCGCTCGGCCAGCGCCTTCTTGGCGACCTTGGCGGCCTCCTCGTACCCGATGTACTTGTTCAGCGGGGTCACCACGGACGGGGAGGACTCGGCGTACTCGCGGGCCCGCTCGCGGTGCGCCACGATGCCGTCGATCGTGCGGTCGGCCAGCAGGCGGGAGACGTTGGCCAGCAGCCGGACCGACTCCAGGACGTTCTTCGCGATCACCGGCAGCATCACGTTCAGCTCGAAGTTGCCGGCGGCGCCCGCGGCGGCCACCGTCGCGTCGTTGCCCACGACCTGCGCGGCGACCATGAGCACGGCCTCCGGGACGACCGGGTTGACCTTGCCGGGCATGATCGAGGAACCGGGCTGGAGGTCGGGGAGGGAGATCTCGGCGAGGCCGGTGCGCGGCCCGGAGGCCATCCACCGAAGGTCGTTGGAGATCTTGGTGAGGGAGCCGGCGATCGTCCGCAGCTGTCCGCTGGTCTCGACGACGCCGTCCCGGGCGCCCTGGGCCTCGAAGTGGTTGCGGGCCTCGGTGAGCGGGAGCTCCGTGGCGCGGGCGACCTCCTCGATGACGGCCGCGGAGAAGCCGGGCGGGGTGTTGATGCCGGTGCCCACCGCCGTGCCGCCCAGCGGCAGCTCGGCCAGCCGGGGCAGCGAGGCGTGCAGCCGCTCGACGCCGTACCGCACCTGGGCCGCGTACCCGCCGAACTCCTGGCCCAGCGTCACGGGCGTCGCGTCCATCAGATGGGTCCGCCCCGACTTCACCACGTCCGCGAACTCCTCGGCCTTGCGCTCCAGGGAGGCGGCGAGGTGCTCCAGGGCCGGCACGAGGTCGCGGGTGACGGCGGCGGTGGCGGCGATGTGCAGGGAGGACGGGAAGACGTCGTTGGAGGACTGGGAGGCGTTCACATGGTCGTTCGGATGGACGTCCCGGCCAAGGCGCTCGGTCGCCAGGGTCGCGATGACCTCGTTGGTGTTCATGTTCGAGGAGGTGCCGGAGCCGGTCTGGAACACGTCGACCGGGAACTGGTCGTCCCAGTCCCCGCGCGCGACCTCCGCCGCCGCCTCCTGGATCGCCTCGGCGATGTCCTTGTCGAGCACCCCGAGCCGGGCGTTCACCTTCGCCGCGGCTCCCTTGATCCGCGCCAGCGCCTCGATGTGCGCGCGCTCGATCCGCTGCCCGGAGACGGGGAAGTTCTCTACGGCCCGCTGCGTCTGCGCCCGCCACTTGGCGTCGGCGGGCACGCGGACCTCGCCCATGGAGTCGTGCTCGATGCGGTAGTCGCTCATGTCCCGTACAGCGAACGGGGCGGCCCGGATGTTCCGGACCGGGGCCGTTCTTCGCGTCCTTCGCCCGAACGGGTTTCCGGCCTGTGACCCAGGTCTCAGAACGGCCGTGCAGCAGAAGCGGAGATGTCCACGTCGAGAAGGGGTGACAGGAAGGGAGGAGCGTGTGGAGAGGGACTTCAAGGCACCGGACTTCACGGCGGCGGACTTCCCGGCACCGGCTTTTCCGGCATCGGACTTCCAGGAATTCGTGGCCGCTCGATCGACCGCGCTGTTCCGGGGCGCCCTCGTCCTCACGGGCAACCGTGAGGCGGCGGAGGACCTGGTCCAGGAGACCCTGGAGAAGGCCTGCCGCAAGTGGCGCGTCATCGCCTCGAAGGACGCTCCGGACGCCTACGTCCGGCGGATCATGGTGAACCTGGCCAACGACCGCTGGCGGAGATTCCGCCGCCTGACCACGACTCCGCACCCGGAGACCGGCGACACCGCCGCCCCGGGGGACGAGTACGGACAGGTGGACAGCAGGGACCAGTTGGTGCGCGCGCTGCAGCAACTGCCCATGCGGATGCGGACGGTGGTGGTGCTCCGGTACTTCCACGATCTCTCGGACGGCGAGATAGCGGCCGACCTCGGCATCACGCCGAGCACGGTCCGCTCCCAGCTGGCCCGGGGCATCGAGAAGCTCAGAAGCCAGTTCCCCGCACTCTCCGGCCCTTCGGCCCCGCGGCACACGGAAGGAATCCGATGACCTCGTACGGCGACGCACGGCCTTCCGGCCGCACACCTTTCGAAGAGGAACTGATGAACGCCATGAACCGACTCGCCGACTCCGCCGAGACCCCCGAGTTCGACGCCCCCCGGATCGAGCGCCGCACCCGTCGCCGCCGTACCGCCGGCATCGCGGCGGTCGCCGCCGCGCTCATCGCGGCGGGCGGCGGCACGGCCCTGGCCACCTCGGTGGCGAGCAACAGCAGTTCGACCCCGGCGTCGAGCACCAGCAGCCCGGCCGCCACCACCGTCACCGGCAGCGACGCCACCACCCTGCTCTACACCTTCGCCGACGGCACCCACACGCGGCTGGAGGTCGGCGGCTACGACCTGCAGATGGCCAAGGCCGTCCTGGAGAAGACCCAGACGAAGCTCGGCAGCGTCACGAAGAAGGCGGTCAAGAACTGCAAGCCGGGCTCGGTGGTCGAGGTGTCGCCGCACGCCCCGACGGCCATCAAGCCGGGCGACACGATCGACATCGTGCTCTGCGCCGGCTGACCGGTCCCGACCCGGAACGACGACGCCCGCCCCTGCGTCAATCAGGGGCGGGCGTCCGTCAAAGGATCACACGGTCACGCGAGGCCGGGCCCGCGCACCGGGATCGTCGTGAACGTCGGCGCCGGGGCCGGGTCCTGGAAGAAGTCGTTGCCCTTGTCGTCGACGACGACGAACGCCGGGAAGTCCTCGACCTCGATCTTCCAGACCGCCTCCATGCCGAGCTCCTCGTACTCGACGACCTCGACCTTCTTGATGCAGTCCTGGGCGAGCCGGGCGGCCGGGCCGCCGATGGAGCCGAGGTAGAAGCCGCCGTGCGCGTCGCACGCGTCCGTGACCTGTTTGCTGCGGTTGCCCTTGGCCAGCATCACCTTGGAGCCGCCCGCGGCCTGGAACTGCTCGACGTAGGAGTCCATGCGCCCGGCCGTCGTGGGACCGAAGGAACCCGACGCGTAACCCTCGGGGGTCTTCGCCGGACCCGCGTAGTACACCGGGTGGTCCTTCAGGTACTGCGGCATCTCCTCGCCCGCGTCCAGGCGTTCCTTGATCTTGGCGTGCGCGATGTCACGGGCCACGACCAGCGGGCCGGAGAGCGAGAGCCGGGTCTTCACCGGGTACTTGGTCAGTTCGGCGAGGATGTCGTCCATCGGCTGGTTGAGGTCGATGCGGACGACGTCCGAGGACTCGTCCAGGTGCTCGTCCGTCGTCTCCGGCAGGAACCGCGCGGGGTCCGTCTCCAGCTGCTCCAGGAAGACGCCCTCGGGCGTGACCTTGGCCAGCGCCTGGCGGTCGGCGGAGCAGGAGACGGCGATGGCGACCGGGCAGGACGCCCCGTGCCGCGGCAGCCGCACCACGCGCACGTCGTGGCAGAAGTACTTGCCGCCGAACTGCGCCCCGATGCCGATCCGCTGCGTCAGCTCGAAGACCTTCTGCTCCAGCTCCTTGTCCCGGAAGCCGTGCCCCAGCTCCGAGCCTTCGGCCGGGATCTCGTCCAGGTAGTGCGCGGAGGCGTACTTCGCGGTCTTCAGGGCGTACTCCGCGCTGGTCCCGCCGACGACGATCGCCAGGTGGTACGGCGGACAGGCCGCCGTACCCAGCGAACGGATCTTCTCCTCCAGGAACTTCATCATGGAGCCCTCGTTGAGGACCGCCTTCGTCTCCTGGTAGAGGAACGACTTGTTGGCCGAGCCGCCGCCCTTGGCCATGAACAGGAACTTGTAGGCGCCGCCGTCCGTCGCGTACAGCTCGATCTGGGCCGGCAGGTTCGACCCGGTGTTCTTCTCGTCCCACATCGTCAGCGGAGCCATCTGCGAGTACCGCAGATTGAGGTTCAGGTACGCGTCGTAGATGCCGCGCGACAGGGCCGACTCGTCGCCGCCCTCCGTGAGGACGTTCTGCCCGCGCTTGCCCATGACGATCGCCGTACCGGTGTCCTGGCACATCGGCAGCACGCCCGCGGCCGCGATGTTCGCGTTCTTCAGCAGGTCGAGGGCCACGAACTTGTCGTTGCTCGACGCCTCGGGGTCGTCGATGATGCGCCGCAGCTGCGCCAGGTGCGCGGGCCGCAGATAGTGCTGGATGTCGTGGATGGCCTCCTCGGCGAGCTTGCGCAGCGCCTCCGGCTCCACCTTGAGGAAGGTCCGCCCGTCGGCCTCGAAGGTGGAGACACCCTCGGAGGTCACCAGCCGGTAGGGGGTGGTGTCCTCTCCCATGGGGAGCAGATCGGTGTACGCGAACTCAGGCATCTCAGCCCATTCCTCACTCGACGGACGGTCACCCACCGACACTGGCGGGCGCTCACCAGCGTAGAACCTGCCACTGACACGGTCCTTGTGAGGTAATCCTCAGTTGGCCGGACTTGGTTATCCACACCCCCTAGTCGCGATCTATCGCGTTTCGGTACGCTGCTGTCGTGGACCTTCAGAAGCAGCCTCAGCAGCAGGACAGGGCACCGCGCGCCGCCGACCCCGAGGTCGTCGAGCTGCGCGCCTCGGACGCGGACCGGGACCGTATCGCCGACATCCTGCGCGAGGCCATGGCCGAGGGCCGGCTCACGCCCGACGAGCACGCCGAGCGGGTCGAGGGCGTGCTCGCCGCCAAGACGGTGGGCGAGCTGGAGGTCTTCGTCCGGGACCTGCCGGTCGCGCACCGCCGCGCCGCCCCCTCCTTCGCCGCCGACCGGCCCGCCCCGGACACGGTCCCGGCGGAGGCCGACGACAACGTGGTGGCGGTGTTCAGCGCCGCCGTCCGCAAGGGCCGCTGGCGCGCCGGGCGCCGGATCCACGCGTACGCGATCTTCGGCTCGGTGGAGATAGACCTCAGCGAGGCGATCTTCGAGTACCAACAGGTCATGATCAAGGTCGTCTCCGTCTTCGGCGACATCCAGATCCGCGTTCCGGAGAACGTGTCGCTGCGCGGCACCGGCGGCGGCGTGCTCGGCAACTTCGAGGTGGACAACCTCGACGCGGAGGACCAGGAGGCGCCCGTCGTGTACGTCGACGGGTGGGCCGTACTGGGCAATGTCGAAGGCCGACCGAAGCGCGGCAAGCTCGTCGCGGACATCATCGATCGGGTTCAGCGCAAGGTCGACAAGAATTTGCGCAAGCACTTGGGCCGTTGACGGTTGCGAATCGAACGGTTTCCGGAGGGAGTTGGTCCACCCGCGGTCGGGTGGGCACGGGGCTCCGGCGCCCCGAATTCCAGCGGTTCGGAACTCAGTGCATAGGCACGCGCACAGCGGGTAGGCCTTGCTGCATCGTCTCTCGCTCGCGAAGCCGTCGTCAGGAGTAGACCGTGCTGCAACCGCCGCATTCGTCCCTGCAGGTCGCTGCCGTTCCGGCCCAGCGGGTGCCAGTGCGGGACAGGGACCAAGACGCACCCTGGCACACCGAGGCGGTGTGCCGGCGCGACGAGGCCGGCCTGTTCTTCGCACCGTCCAAGGAACCCACCGCCGCCCGACTCTCCCGGGAGGCGGCCGCGAAGCGCGTGTGTGCCGGCTGTCCGGTCATGGTCGAGTGCCGAGAACACGCACTGCTGCAACCCGAGCCCTACGGAGTCTGGGGCGGTCTCACCGCGGCGGAACGCCGAGTGGTCCTGGCCCGCAGGCGCCGCCGCGACATGGAGTTGAAGAAGGCGGCGAGGGCTTCGGGCCGCATAGCGCAGGCAGGCTGACACACGCGAAGGGCGCCCCCACCGCACCGGGGGCGCCCTTCGCGTTGCGAACAAGCCGTTGTGGGGCCCTACTTGGCGCGGTCGAAGTCGATCGCGCTGTACGCCCGCAGCTTGCTCAGCCGGTGCTCCGAGTCGATCCGCCGGACCGTGCCGGACTTGGACCGCATCACGATGGAGTCGGTCGTGGCGGTCTCCGAGCGGTAGCGCACACCCCGCAGCAGCTCGCCGTCCGTGATCCCGGTCGCGACGAAGAACACGTTCTCGCCCGACACCAGGTCGTTGTTGGTGAGCACCCGGTCCAGGTCGTGCCCGGCGTCCAGCGCCCGCTGCCGCTCGGCGTCGTCCTTCGGCCACAACTTGCCCTGGATCACACCGCCCAGGCACTTCACGGCACAGGCCGAGATGATGCCCTCGGGGGTGCCGCCGATACCGAGCAGCAGGTCCACGCCGGTGCCCTCGCGCAGCGCCAGGATCGAGCCCGCGACATCGCCGTCGGAGATCAGCTTGATCCGCGCACCGGTCTCCCGGATCTCCTTGATGATCCCGTCGTGCCGCGGCCGGTCCAGGACGACGACGGTGACGTCCTCGGGGGTGACCCGCTTGGCCTTGGCGACCCTGCGTACGTTCACCGAGATCGGGGCCTCGATGTCGACGAACTCCGCGGCCTCGGGCCCGGTGACCAGCTTGTCCATGTAGAACACGGCGGACGGGTCGAACATCGAACCCCGGTCCGCGGCGGCCAGCACGGCGATCGCGTTCGGCATGCCCTTGGCGTTGAGCGTGGTCCCGTCGATCGGGTCGACGGCGATGTCGCACTCGGGCCCGGTGCCGTCACCGACGCGCTCGCCGTTGAAGAGCATCGGCGCCTCGTCCTTCTCGCCCTCGCCGATGACGACGACGCCGTTCATCGAGACGGTGGAGACGAGCGTCCGCATGGCGCGCACCGCGGCACCGTCCGCGCCGTTCTTGTCGCCGCGCCCGACCCAGCGGCCCGCGGCCATCGCGGCGGCTTCGGTCACTCGGACGAGCTCAAGGGCGAGGTTGCGGTCGGGGGCTTCGCTGGGAACTTCGAGTTCGGTCGGCAAGTGATGATGCTCGGTCATCGAGGCGCACCTTTCTGATACGACGACGGCCGGATGAGGGTTCGACCATCGACTCTATCGTCAGTCCGACAAAATGAGCAGGGCCCCCCACGGATGAGCGGACCGGGCACCTGCGACGATGGGGCGCGTGGCAGGTTCGAACAGCGAGACCGGCAAGACCGGCGCGACCGGCAGGACCGGCAGGCAGAAGACGGTCCGGGACATGATTCTGTCCCTGGGCCTGATCATGATCGCGGCGGCGGTCATCTACGTCTTCATTCCGCACGACGACTCACCCCCGGACATCAAGCCGGTCGACTACCGCGTCGAACTGCTCACCGCGCGCCGCGCCGCCTCCTATCCGGTGGCCGCCCCGGAGGGCCTGTCCACGGGCTGGAAGGCGACCTCCGTCCGCTTCCGCGGCGACGAGTTCGACGCCTGGCACCTCGGCTTCAACGCCCCCGGTGGTCAGTACGTGCAGGTCGAGCAGTCGACTCAGAAGCCGGGCGCGTTCATAGACGCCGCCAGCCAGGGCGCCGAGGCGACGAAGGCCACCCAGCGGATCGACGGCCGCACCTGGACGCGGTACACCGGCGGCCGGTACGACGCCCTCGTGCTGTCGGAGAAGGGCTCGACGACGGTGGTCGCGGGCACGGGCTCGTACGCGCAGCTGACGGAGATGGCGCAGGCGCTGAAGACGGAGTGACCTGCCGCCCACGTGCGACGAAGGCCCCCGGCTGATGCGCCGGGGGCCTTCACGCGTGTGGGGTCCGTCCTCAGACCGTGGTGACGACCTCGTCGTACGACAGCCGCGGGGAGCGCGGGAACCAGGCGTCCGGGCCCGGCTTGCCGATGTTGATGACGACGAACGGCGTGTGGTCGTCGTCCAGGAACTCCTTCTGGACGCCCGCGAAGTCGAGACCGGTCATCGGTCCCGCGGCCAGGCCGGCGGCGCGGATGCCGATGATGAAGTACGCGGCCTGGAGGGCGGCGTTCAGGGAGGCGTTGGCCTCGCGGACCGTGCGCTCGCCGAAGACGGCGTCCTTGGCCTGCGGGAAGTGCGGGAAGAGGGTGGGCAGTTCCTCGTGGAACTCGTTGTCCGCGGAGAGGATCGCGACCAGCGGGGCGGCGGCGGTCTTCTTCTGGTTGCCCTCGGCCAGGTGCTGCACGAGGCGCTCGCGGGCCTCGGGGGAGCGGACCAGGGTGATGCGCAGCGGCGACTGGTTCATCGAGGTCGGGCCGTACTTCACCAGGTCGTAGATCGCCTGCACCTGCTCGTCGGTCACCGGCTCGTCGGTGAAGGTGTTGGCGGTGCGGGCCTCGCGGAACAGCAGGTCCTGGGCGGCGGGGGCGAGAGCGAGAGACATGCGGACTTCCTCGGGGGGTAACCTGGAACCGGATAACCGGACCGTGGTCCGGATCTGCTTACGGCATGAAGGTACGCCAGATGAAGTTCAAGGTTCAACAAAAAGCGGGGTGACGTGATCCGCTTCACATACGTGACCGGATGGCGCGTCGGCGCATACGGCAGGGGCGGCACCGTTCCGCGCGGTGCCGCCCCTGCTCCGTACTCGGTGCCGTACCTACTCGGCGTCGGCTTCTTCCGCCGCCCCGCCCTCTTCCTCCGCCAGCGCCGCGTCCAGCCGCGCCCGGGCCCCGTCCAGCCAGCGCCGGCACACCTTGGCCAGCTCCTCGCCGCGCTCCCAGAGCGCCAGGGACTCCTCCAGCGTCGTACCGCCCGCCTCGAGGCGTCGTACGACCTCGATCAGCTCGTCCCGCGCCTGCTCGTACCCGAGCGTCTCTTCCGCCACCTTGCTGGTCATTCCGCCCACCCTATGCATCGCCCGCGTCGACTCGAACCGTGAACTCGCCCTCGGCGACCCGCGCCCGCAGGGACTCCGCCGCCGTCACGTCGTCCGGCGCGCGGACCACATGACCGTCGGCCTTCTGCAGCACCGCGTACCCGCGCTTGAGGGTGGCGGCGGGGGAGAGCGCCACCACGCGCGCGTGCGTGTGCGTCAGCTCGGAGTCGGCGCGGTCCAGGAGATGCCCCAGGGTGCGCCGCCCCCGGTCGAGCAGGGACGCGACATGGTCGGCCCGCTCGTCCACCATCCGGTGCGGATCCTCTATCGAGGGCCGCGCCAGCGCCTGCGCGAGCCCGCGCTCCTCCCGCTCGACGAAGGCCCGCACCGAGCGCCGGGCCCGGTCCCGCAGCTGCCGCACGCGCTCGTGCTCCTCGCCCACGTCCGGTACGACCTTCTTGGCGGCGTCGGTGGGGGTGGAGGCCCGCAGGTCGGCCACGTAGTCCAGGAGCGGGTTGTCGGGCTCGTGCCCGATGGCGGACACGACCGGCGTACGGCACTCGGCGACCACGCGCACGAGCTGCTCGTCGGAGAAGGGCAGCAGGTCCTCCACGCTGCCGCCGCCGCGCGCGACGATGATCACGTCGACGTCCTCGGTCTCGTCGAGCTCCTTCACGGCCTGCACGACCTGCGGCACCGCGTGCACGCCCTGCACGGCGACATTGCGCACCTCGAAGCGGACGGCGGGCCAGCGGTGCCGCGCGTTCTCCAGCACGTCCCGCTCCGCGGCGGAGGCCCGCCCGCAGACCAGCCCGATCAACTGCGGCAGAAACGGCAGCGCCTTCTTCTGCTCCGCCGCGAACAGCCCTTCGGCGGCCAGCGACTTCTTCAACTGCTCCAGCCGCGCGAGCAGTTCCCCGACCCCGACCGGCCTTATCTCGGTGGCCCGCAACGACAACTGCCCCCGCGGCGCGTACCACTCGGGCTTCGCCTGTACGACGACCCGCGCGCCCTCGCTCACCACATCGGCGACCGTGTCGAACACCTGCCGGAAGCAGGTCACGCTGATCGAGATGTCGTACGAGGGATCACGCAGCGTCAGAAACACCACACCGGCGCCGGGTCGCCGCGACAGCTGGGTGATCTGCCCCTCGACCCACACCGCCCCCAGCCGGTCGATCCACCCCCCGATCAGCCGGGAGACCTCACCGACGGGGAGCGGCGCTTCCGCGGACGTGTTGAGAGCCATGCAGGTGAGCGTATCCGCAGGCACCGACAACGGGCCGGACGCGTGCGGTGGGCTGGGCGGGAGCGGTCGTTGGGGCGGGATGCCGGGGCGGGACGCCTCCGCCAGGCCCCGTCGGCTCGGCCTGCTTCCGTCGAGCCCTGCCGGCTCGGCCTGCTTCCGTCGAGCCCTCCCGGCTCGGCCTGCCTCCGCCGAGCCCCGCCGACTCAGCCCGCCTCCGCCGGCCCCCGCCCGCGTTGCGCGATCAGCACCGCCAACCCGATCGCCAGCCACACCGCGCCCACCACCTGGGCCGTCCCCGACGCCTCCACGATCACCGCGATCGTGATCGCCGCCCCGAGCACCGGCATCAGCACGTGCCGCCACCAGACGACCGGTCCGCCGGCCCGGCGTACCGCGAACCAGCTCACCACGCTCGCGTGCAGCAGGGTGAAGGCCGTCAACGCGCCGATGTCGACCACCGACACCAGGTGGTCCATGCCGTCGTCCCGGCGAGCCGCCCAGACCGCGGCGACCAGGGTGATGACGGCCGCGCAGAGCAGCGCGATCCGCGGCACCCCGGAGTCCGTCTTCGACAGCGCCCGGGGCAGCCTCCGCTCCCGGCCCATGGCGAACAGCAGCCGCCCCGCGGCCGCCTGTCCGGCCAGCGCCGCGAAGGCCGCGCCGATCGCCTTGCTGACGGCCACCAGATCGTGCAGCCAGGTACCGACGGAGACGTCCACGGCGTCGTAGAAGGCCGTCCCCTGCTTGCCCGGATCGGCGGCCAGTTGGGCGGACGTCGTCGGCTCCAGGAGCGCGACCAGGTACGACTGCGCCACGAACAGCACACCCGCAAGCGCCAGGCAGAACAGCACCGCGCGGGCGACCTTCTCCGAGCCGCCCGTGACCTCCTCCGCGAAGGACGCGATCGCGTCGAAGCCGAGATACGACAGCACCGCCACCGACACCGCGCCGATCACCGCCGACAGCGCGAACGCCCCCTGCGTGCCGTCCCCGGACAGCGGCGACAGCCACCCCCGCTCGGCCCCGTCCCGCGCGAGGACCACCACCGCGGAGACGACGAAGATCAGCAGCACCACGATCTCCGTCGCCAGGACCAGGAAGCCGACCCGGGCCGCGGCCCGTACGCCCCACAGGTTCAGCAGGGTCGTGACGACGACCGCGATCGCCGTCCACACCCAGCGCGAGACCTCCGGGACGAGCGAATTCATCGCGATCCCGGAGAACAGGTACGCCACCGCCGGGATGAGCAGGTAGTCCAGCATCGCCATCCAGCCGGCGACGAACCCCGCCTCCTTGCCGAGCGCCACGCGCGCGTAGGCGAACACCGACCCCGCCAGGGGGACCACCCGCACCATCTGCGCGTAGCTGAAAGCGGTGAACGCCATCGCGATCGTCGCGACGACGTAGACCAGTGCCACGGCCCCGTGCGACTTCGCGTCCAGGGTGCCGAACACGCCGACGGGAGCCATCGGGGCGATGAACAGCAGCCCGTAGACGACGAGGTCCCGGAAGCCGAGGCTCCGCCGCAGGTCGTGCCCCGCCTCGTCCGTTCGTGCCGTCGTACCGGTCCCGGACATCGTGCCTCCGCCTGTGCCTCGCCCGTCGAGTCCTTCCCCACCCCTCCCACCGCACGGCCAGTCTCCCCAAGGAGGCGATCTTTGACCCGTCGGGCGCGGCCTTACGATGGTTCTCATGACTGCTTCGCCTGGCCGCCGTGTCCTGCTCGCCGCCCCCCGGGGCTACTGCGCGGGTGTGGACCGCGCCGTGATCGCCGTCGAGAAAGCCCTGGAGCAGTACGGGGCTCCGATCTATGTCCGGCACGAGATCGTGCACAACAAGTACGTCGTGCAGACCCTTGAGAAGAAGGGCGCCGTCTTCGTCGAGCGGACGGAGGAGGTCCCCGAGGGGAACATCGTCATGTTCTCCGCGCACGGTGTGGCCCCCGTCGTCCACGAGGAGGCCGCGCGGGGCCGGCTCGCCACCATCGACGCGACCTGCCCGCTGGTCACCAAGGTCCACAAGGAAGCCGTCCGCTTCGCCAACGACGACTACGACATCCTCCTGATCGGACACGAGGGCCACGAGGAGGTCATCGGCACGTCCGGCGAGGCCCCCGACCACATCACGCTGGTCGACGGCCCGTCCGACGTCTCCAAGGTGGAGGTCCGCGACCCGTCCAAGGTCGTGTGGCTCTCGCAGACCACGCTCTCCGTCGACGAGACGATGGAGACGGTCGACGCCCTCAAGACGAAGTTCCCGCAGCTCATCTCGCCGCCCAGCGACGACATCTGCTACGCCACGCAGAACCGCCAGCTCGCCGTGAAGCAGATGGGCGAGGAGGCCGAGCTGGTGATCGTGGTCGGCTCGAAGAACTCCTCCAACTCCGTACGGCTCGTCGAGGTCGCCAAGCTCGCCGGCTCCCGCGAGGCCTACCTGGTGGACTTCGCCGACGAGATCGACGAGGCCTGGCTGGAGGGTGTCTCCACGGTCGGTGTCACCTCCGGCGCCTCGGTGCCGGAGATCCTGGTCGAGCAGGTCCTGGAGTGGCTCTCGCAGCGCGGCTTCGAGGACGTCGAACTGGTCCGGGCGGCCGAGGAGTCCATCACGTTCTCCCTGCCCAAGGAGCTGCGCCGGGACCTGCGTGACGAGGCGGCCGCGCTGGTCGCGGAGCGCGGCGGATCCGGAACGGGGTCGGGTACGGGATCGGGTACTGGATCCAGTGCGGGATCCGTTACGGATACCGCCTCCGCTGAGTGACTGTCAGTCCATCGTCGTAACGTAGAGCCATGCAGATCTTCGGTGTGGACATCGGTGGGTCCGGGATCAAGGGCGCCCCTGTGGATTTGGACAAGGGCGACCTGGCGGAGGAGCGCTTCAAGGTGCTCACTCCGTACCCGGCGACGCCCGACGGAGTGGCGGACGGCGTCAAGGAGGTCGTCGAGCACTTCGGCTGGACGGGCCCGGTCGGGCTGACGTTCCCGGGCGTGGTGACGGGCGGGTCGACGATCCGTACGGCGGCCAACGTCGACAAGAGCTGGATCGACACGGACGCGCGCGTGCTGTTCAGCGACCGGCTCGGCGGGCACGACGTGACGGTCGTCAATGACGCGGACGCGGCGGGCGTCGCCGAGATGGCCTTCGGCGCGGGCCGCGACCGCAAGGGCACGGTCATCCTGTTGACCTTCGGCACCGGCATCGGCAGCGCGGTGTTCGTGGACGGCGTCCTCGTTCCGAACACCGAGCTGGGCCATCTGGAGCTGCACGGCCACGACGCGGAGACGCGCGCCTCCAGCAAGGCCAAGGAGGACGGCGAGCTGACCTGGGAGCACTGGGCGCACCGCGTCCAGAAGTACCTGGCCCATGTCGAGATGCTCTTCACGCCCGAGCTGTTCATCATCGGCGGCGGAGTCAGCCGCAAGGCAGACAAGTTCCTGCACTTCATCGAGGACATCAAGGCGGAGATCGTCCCGGCGCAGCTGCAGAACAACGCGGGGATCGTGGGCGCGGCGATGCACGCGGCGGGGCGGGACGGCGACCGGTAGTCGGTTGTCGGGTCGGGTCGCCTCCGGCGGCCGGCGGGTGCCCGTCCCGTCCGGTCGGCTCACCGGCGGTCGGCGGGCGGCGGTCCGGTCAGGTCACCGGCGGGCTGTGCCCCGGTAGGTCACCGGCGGGCGGCCCGTGCCGTCGCCGTCCGTTGGCGCATCAGGTGGATCTTGCGGGCGGAGGCGATCAGGCCCGCGACGAGGGTGCCGCCGTACAGCCAGCCGGCCTGGGTGGCGAGGGCCGTCACCAGGCCCATCAGGCGGCCGAGGATCCCGCCGTTGCTGTCGGCGACGGGCAGCAGGCCGAAGGCGAAGGCGATCGGTACGACGACCGGGGCGGTCACCAGGTCGCCCCGCCGCACCCAGCACGCGGTCAGCACGCACACCGGCAGGAACAGCACGCCGTAGACGGTCAGGGACGACCCGAACAGCAGCGCGTCCAGGCCGCCGAGCACGAACATCACCGCCCCGCAGAACAGCCCGCCGCCCAGCCCCGTCAGCCGGGGGTTGGGCATCCGCCGCACTGCCTCGATCAGCGGCGGACCGGGCCGGCGTACGGGCGTCGTCGGGCGGGCGGCCGGGCGGTTCGCGGGGCGCCGCTGCCCCGGGCGCGCGCCGCCGCTCCCGCTCCTGCCGCTCTCGCCGCGTGTCGCCTGCGGGGGCAGCGGGGGTGTGCCGCGTCGCGGTCCGTGCTGCGGGGGTCGCGTCCTGTGTTGCTCCACTGGACAAACTTAGGTCGGTTTATGTGCCGAATCGCTTCCGGGACACGCCGGGGGGCGGACCTTGGCCAAGCGTTCGACTCGTAGCCGGGGCGGGGTCGGGCACGCCGTAGACTGGTGGATCGGCCCGCCCGCGCACTGAAGAAGAACCGCGTACCGAAGAAGGACCGGGCCCGCAATCCCAGTGCCAGCCCCAGTCCCAGCCCCTTGATGTCTCTCACGTACGGGAAGTCGCAACGTGTCGCTCACGATCGGAATCGTCGGTCTGCCGAATGTCGGCAAGTCGACCCTGTTCAACGCCCTGACCAAGAACGACGTGCTCGCGGCCAACTACCCGTTCGCCACGATCGAGCCCAACGTCGGTGTGGTCGGCGTCCCCGACGCGCGCCTGACGAAGCTGGCCGAGATCTTCTCCTCCCAGAAGGTCATCCCGGCGACCGTCGACTTCGTCGACATCGCGGGCATCGTGAAGGGCGCCTCCGAGGGCGAGGGCCTGGGCAACAAGTTCCTGGCGAACATCCGTGAGTCCGACGCGATCTGCCAGGTCATCCGCGCCTTCAAGGACGAGAACGTCGTGCACGTCGACGGCAAGGTCTCGCCCAAGGACGACATCGAGACGATCAACACCGAGCTGATCCTCGCCGACCTCCAGACCATCGAGAAGGTCCTGCCGCGCCTCCAGAAGGACTCGCGGATCAAGAAGGACATCGTCCCGAAGGTCGCGGCGGTCGAGGCGGCGAAGGACATCCTGGAGCGCGGCGACACCCTCTTCTCGCAGGGCATCGTCCAGGGCTCGGGCAAAGAGGAACTCCTCCACGACCTGCACCTGCTGACGACCAAGCCCTTCCTCTACGTCTTCAACGTCGACGAGGACGAACTGGTCGACGAGGACTTCAAGACCGAACAGCGTGCCCTGGTCGCCCCCGCCGAGGCGATCTTCCTCAACGCCAAGCTGGAGCAGGACCTCGCCGAGCTGGACGAGGAGGACGCGATGGAGCTGCTGGAGTCGGTCGGCGCCGACGAGCCCGGCCTCGCGACCCTCGCCCGCGTCGGCTTCGACACCCTCGGCCTGCAGACCTACCTCACGGCCGGCCCCAAGGAATCCCGCGCCTGGACCATCAAGAAGGGCGCGACGGCCCCCGAGGCGGCCGGCGTGATCCACACCGACTTCCAGAAGGGCTTCATCAAGGCGGAGGTCATCTCCTTCGCCGACCTGGTGGAGATGGGCTCGGTGGCGGAGGCTCGGGCGAAGGGGAAAGCGCGGATGGAGGGCAAGGAGTACGTGATGCAGGACGGGGACGTGGTGGAGTTCAGGTTCAACGTCTGAGCTTGGTGACATAACACCGCACCGGCGACCTGGTAAAAATCCAGATCAAATGGGGCCGACTCTTCCAGGAGTCGGCCCCGTGCTGTTTCTCGTGTTGAACAGCTCGTCAGTCGGAACCCAACTTGGCCTCGACTTGGGCGACCAGGTCGCGGCATTTTGTGGTGTTCTTGAAGAGCGGTGCGAGATAGTTGTTCGAGTAGGTGTTCTCGATTGCCTCAGCGAGGTGTTCAAGGGCGATGCCGGTCACTTTGTGGACTCGCTTCATCTCCTTGGTCCAGTCGTAGTTCGCATCGTTGATCTTGTCCAGTCTGAGTTGGTTGAAGACCAGCTGCAGCACAAGTCGGTTCCCGTGCGCGGCCACCGCGAACTCCCTGTCGACGAGATTCTTCCGGCGATCGGCGAGGTCTGCCTCGACGGCACGCATCACCTGAACGCAACGCCATACCCGGTGCGCGCTGGTTCCGTTGTTGAACAGATTTATGTAAGGCGCCCGTTCGGTGTTTTCGGACAGTCGGCCAACCGCACTCTTCGCCAGGACCGTGTAGTACGGATTGTTGTGGGCGCAGGCGAGGGCGACGATGGCGTCTTCGACGGTGCACCCGTCGCTCTCCGCGGGCACATTTTCGCCGCGCTTGACCGAGTACTGCTTGTGCAGAGACAGAAGCATGTCCCGACGAATGCGTTCCTGTTGTTGATCAAGTGCGACGAAGTCGCGGCTCTCGACACTGTTCTGGGTGTTCGTCGCCCGGGTTACATCCGTGGCGAAATCGGGAGGACATCCCTCGAGCGAGATGAATCGAACCCATACGCGGGCTTCCTCGAGAGACTTTTCCTCCTTCTTTGCGGCTCGGTGGATGCTCGCCACGGTCTGTGCCCCATTGACCACGCTCACGCCCTCGATCGCGAAGTCCCCGTAGGCATGGGTGGAGCCACCGCGAGGCGTCTTCCTGATGGACTCGCAGAGCGCGGTGATTCCGTTGTTGAAATACCAGAAGTTCTCGCCCTGAGTCAGCAGCGTGTGAGTCAAGCCCTCGTTCACCTCGGTGTTGCCGAGTGACTTGCGCAGATTCTGCGAGAAGAGCCTATCGCCGTGTTGTTCGAACCAAGAGGCGATTTCCGTTGCTTGAACAAGTCCGTAGTACGCCTGATAGGGAAGGTCGACTTTCCCCCACTGCTCGATGGGAACGGCCAGCTCGATCCGTGGTCCTGCTGTTCCTTCGACCACCATGGAGTGGAATTCCCGCAGGCCAAGTACTTCCAGGGTGACCACCGGGTCATTTTCGTTGGCTTCCGCCAGGAAGTCGTCGAACACGTGCTGGGCTTCCGTCGGCAGGGTGCTTCGGCCCGTAGTGGCGACAACCACGATGAAGGTGACTGCGGCATCGCTCAAAGCCGCAGTGATTTCCGTGCGACGCGCTTGGAGTCTCGGCGAAAAGCGGTCGAACTTCATGTTGAACAGGTCGCTGCAGCCGTTCCGGATCTTGAGCGCATCGGCCTGGGAGAGCCCGGCGTTTCCTGAACTGTCCAACTTCGACTGGACGATGACGATCCGCCGATTTTCGTCGTCGATGGCCAGAGCGTCGATACCGTTGTCGTGAAACCCATCGGTCACGGCGGTGGCGGCCTCGTCCGGGGAACAACCCGTGAAGCGCTGGACGGCGCGAGCTGCCAGTGCCCTGCTGAGGAAGATGGTGTCGGACTGGGCGCTCTGGTTGCCCGTCACATCGCTTAAGTCGATAAGACCGGTGAAGTCCTGCCTGAGTGAATCTTTGACATGGTGAACATGCAGTGTCCGCATGGAGGTCCCGCCCCTCATCCCCTGAATCAAGAGATTCAGGGTAGCCCTTGGGGCGGGCCTGGCCTCGGCCTTTTCGGCGCTGAGCAGTGAGGTTGCCACTGCTCGGGGCCGAGGGCGATGGTGAGCCCCAGCACGACACAAAGTGTCGAAGTAGACTTAGACGAAACCTGTCGAAGTCGAGTTGCGGGAGCGTGGGTGGAGAAGAGCCTGCTGGTCAAGCCGGACGACGTGGTCGATCGGGACCGGGAGTGGGATCTGCTCGCGGAGTTCCTCACCGATCCGGACCCGGCGATGCGGCTCGGCATCGTGTCCGGGCGGCGGCGGCACGGGAAGTCGTACCTTCTGCAGGCTCTGTCCGAGCAGGTCGGCGGCCTGTATGTGACAGCGGTCCGGGAGGAGGGGCGGCTGCCCGCGATCCAGCGGTTCAGTGACGCGGTCGCCGCCCACGCCGGTCTGCGGGCGGGTAGCCTGCGCCTGACCGACTGGCGTGACGTTCTGTCCAACGCCCTTGAGGTGACCGCCCGTTCCTCGCACCCGCTCCTGGTGATCGACGAGTTGCCGTACCTGCTCCAGCACTCGCCTGAAATCCCGGGGCTGTTGCAACAGCTCTACGACGAACGCCAGCGGGGTGCCCCGCCCGGTGCCGGGCCGGGGCCACGCCTGATCCTGTGCGGCTCCGCGATGAGCGTCATGCACGAACTGCTGTCGGGGACCAAGCCACTGCGCGGACGTGCCGTGGTCGATCTACGGCTGGGCCCCTTCGACTACCGCGACAGCCGGACGTTCTGGCAGATCACCGACCCGCTGACCGCGCTGAAGGTGCACGCGGTCCTGGGCGGGGCCCCCGGCTACCGGCCGGTGGCCGCCCGGCCGCATCCGGACGACGGCTTCGACGCCTGGCTCACCCGGACGCTGCTCGATCCTGGGCGGGCGGTGTACTCGCGTACCGAGACCGAGTACCTGCTGCGCGAGGATCCGAGGATCACGCAGCACACTCTGTACTACGACATCCTCACCGCGATCGCGCAGGGCGCCACCACCCCCAGCAAGATCGGTGCCGCCCTGGAGCGCCCGCGCAACGCCGTCGCTCACCCGCTCGGAGTGCTGGAATCCACCGGCTACATCCAGCGGGAACAGGACATCCTCCGCTCCCGGCACCCCGTCATCACGCTCGCCGACCCCGTCATCCGTTTCAACCAGCTCATCACCCTCCCGCAGGCCGCCGCCGTGGAGCAGGGCTTCGCCGAGCAGGTGTGGCAACAGGCCGCTCCCACCTTCAACTCCAAGATCCTCGGACCGCACTTCGAGGACCTGGCCCGCGACTTCACCCGTCGCTACGCCCACACTCTGTTGCCCGACGGACTGCCCGGCCCGGTCGGTACCACCGAGGTCGCCGATCAGGCCGCCCGGACGAAGCACGAGGTCGACGTCATCGCCCTGGCCGCCGGCGAGCGCCCACAGGCTCCCCGCGCGCGGATCGCACTGCTGGGCGAGGCCAAGGCGACCGCCGCCCGTCGTGGGACCGGTGACCTGGAGCGCCTGGAACGTGTCCGTGCCCTGCTCGCGGATCAGGGGTACGACACCGGCGCCACCGTTCTGGCCCTGTACTCCCTGCATGGCTTCTACCCCGACCTCGTGGGCCTGGCCGACCGCCGTGACGATGTCCTCCTCGTCGATCTGCCCACTCTTTACGGCAGTTGACACCACGAGCTGCCGGCCCTGGGGCCAGGCAAAGCGATCACAGACCGGGATCGCGGCTTTCGGCCAGCAGGTTGCGCAGGTTCTCGATACGCCGGGCCAGATCGGGATGTGCGGCGGCCAGCCTGACCATCTCGTCGTCTCCGCGAAGGGACTGCGCCAGGAGGATGCCACGCCCCTTTTCGAGAACCCCGACGGCGTCCTCGGGACGGCCGACCTCCACGCAGGCCGCGACGGCGTCCGTGGCGAGGCCGCTGAAGTCCGCCAGACTTCGTTCCTGGTCGACACGGGAGACCCTGGGCCCGAGGTGATCCGCGAGAAGTTCGACTGCCCCGGTGAGAGCCTGCGCTGTCTCAGTCCAGTTGCCGGCTTGCGCGGCGACTTTGCCCCACAGGCGTCGGTAGGCGACCAGGTCGGCGGTCCGGGGCGGAGCGGACCGGGAGGCAGCGCGGAACAGGTCACGGGCACGTAGGTCGAGGCCGGGGTCGCCCACCGCTTCGCCGAGCCGCTGAAACGCCTGGGCCAGATGAATGCAGAGCACGCCGTAGGCCGGATCCGCGGCGTTCGCCGAGTCGGCGCAGGGGACCAGCACGGTGACGGCCTCTTCCACCAGCCGGAGATCGTCGTCATGGGTACCGAGCATGAGGAGCTGGCCGCCCAGATTCGAGAGGTGGCCCAGGCGGTCCGGATGGTCCTGAGGAGTGGCGTCCACCGCCGCGCGGGCCAAGCGAAGTCCGTCTGCCAGCCACGTGCGTTCGCGCGTCACCCTCCACATCAGCCCATGTGCCGCACTGTGGTTGTGCAGATACATCGGTAGCCCGGGATCGTCGGCCGGCGCCTCCGCGACCGCCCTCCTCCCCAGCGCGAGCGCCCGTTCGATCTCCTTCCGGTCCCTGCTGAGGGTCCCGGCACGCAGCATCATCGATCCCAGGTTGTTCAGGTACATCGCCTTCTCGCCCGAACCGTCGGGGGCTCGCTCGACGGCCAAGGAGAGAAGCGCGATGGCGTGTTCGATCGCAACGCTGTCGCCGCTGCTCTCCCACCGCGCGCGCATCGCGCGGGCCAGCCGGTTGAGGGACTTCGAATCGCCCAGTTCCATGCCGGAGAGATGTGACCCCAAAGCGCTGATGATCTCGTCGATGTCGGAGAGGTCGCGCTTGTGGTCCCAGCGCGCCCAGAGAACATCGCCCAGACGCCGGGCCCGCTCCTCGGCGGGTACGCCCCGCTCGGAGTCGCCGACCTGTTTCACGAGATCGATCACGGTGTCGAGCAGTGCCGGATCCTCGAACTGGATCCAGGCCAGGTACCAGCTGTTGGCGAGCATCGCGAGCGTGGACGGACGGATGCCCGGTCCGATGTCGCTCATCTCCCGCAGGACGGCGATCACTTGTTCCTTGTCCGCGCTGCCCCGCTCGGCCATGAGCGCGTGCGCCAGGAAGCCCATACGCGTGACGCGGAACGGATCGTCGGCGTCAGTGATCCTCATGGACTCGAGGAGCACGGACACGGCCTCGGCATGGTCGGCGGAACTCTCCGACACGAGCCAGCGGTTGAGGTGCGCCCGCCCGAGGTTCTCGGTGAACCCCGCCTTGCCGTCCATCCCGTCGGACATGGCCGTGACCGCTTCCCGCAGGATGGCGATCGCCCGATCGAAGGTGGCAAGGTCACCCGTGCGTGTGGCCTCCTCCGTCAGCGTTCCGCCGATCGTCGCCTTCCGGATCGCGGCATGCTCGTCGTCCCCGTCGCCACCCTCCTCTTTGAGGAGCGCGTCGAGGACCTCGACGATCTCTTCGTCGGGCTCCGCGCTCCCTTCCTCGCGTGCCCAACTCAGCGCGCCCAGATGGTTGTTGAGGATGTCCTTGCGGTAGGGGTGACCAGGAGGGCATGCGGCGACCGCACGTCTGAGGAGTTTCAGGGCCACCGGCACCACCGACTCGTCCTCGGTCGCTCTGGAGTACGCCAGCACGGTGGACGCGGCGTTGCTGAGATCGGCGGGATCGTCGCCCGTCTCGGGCTCGCGTCCTTCGAGCGCGGTGAGGATCCACCGGACCTGAGTCGGTTGCTGCACATCGGGAACCATCGCGAGGATCTTGTACAGACCCACGGCGCCGACCAGCTCGTTCGTCGGGTCATAGGGCGTTGCCGAGTGGCGGGCGAGATACAACTTCGCGGCGGCTTCCAACGCGGCGACGAGGTGAGGCAGGGAACCGCCCAGCCGTTCCCCCAGATTCGACACCAGGATCCGGCCGAGAGCTGCCTGTACTTTCTCCGTGTGCAGGTGGGCGTAGTCCTGATGGACGGCCGCTTGGTGGATCGCCTCACGCAACACCATGACGGATTCCATCACTTGGGCGCGTAAGGCCTCTTGGTCGTTCTCGCTCATGCACCCCGTCCGTTCCGGCTAGCCTTGTCCCAGTGTCCAGGCGTTCATTCGACCCCGTGGGGAATATGGAGCTTTCGCTCCAACTTGAGGCGACGTTGGCCGAGGTGCGCGCCCTGCCTGGTTTCGAGGGCTTCCTCTCGCACCCGGAGCCCGAGGCTCTCTTCGGAGTCGCGGATCGCGGCCCCGTGGTCGTGGTCAACGTCAGTGGCTGGCGCTGTGACGCGCTCCTGCTCCGCCCGGAGGGTGTGACCGTCCAGGAACTCCCGACGCTGACCGCGGCGGACGTCGCCGATCGGGTCCGTGAGTATTTGGAGACGCTCGGTCGGCTCGCCGAGTCGGCACACCGCCTCCAACAGGCAAGGCTCCGGTTCGAGGCGGGCGAGCAGTCCTTCGACGCGAGCAGAGAGGTCAGCGAGGCTCGCCGGGCCTACTACCGGGTGCTGGGTGAGATCGAGAGCATGCTCACGGCCCTGACCGAGTGGATGTGGGACGCCATCGCCGGACCAGTGCTGTCGGCCCTCGGCCATGGCGCTCGGGCGGAGGGAGACACAGACCTGCCTCGCCTCTGGTGGTGTCCGACAGGGCTTCTCGCGCTGCTGCCGCTGCACGCCGCGGGCCGAGACGGAGACGGCGTTCTCGACCGGGTTGTCCCTTCTACGACACCCACGCTTCGTGCCCTGGTCGAGGCACGCAAGGAATCGACCGACGAGTCGGACTCCCGTCTGTTGCTCGTCACGGCGAGTGATGTCCCGGACGTCGCGTCGTTGCCGAACGTGCACCGTGAACGGGCCTTTCTCACCGACCTGTTCGCCGGACAGAGCACTCTTCTCGATGCCGAGGACGCCGTCGTGGAGCGGGTCCGGGCCGAACTGCCCCGGCACCGATGGGTTCATTTCAGCTGCCACGGAGCCCAGGACCTGTTGCAGCCCTCCCAGGGCGGACTGCTGCTGTCGGACGGACGCCTCACCATCGGTGACATCAGCACCGGGCACTTCCGGGGCGATTTCGCCTACCTCTCCGCGTGCCAGACCGCGACCGGGGGACTGGTCCTGCCCGACGAGGCCATCACACTGACCGCCGCGCTGCACTACGCCGGTTACCGCCATGTCATCGGGACGCTCTGGTCGGTCTATGACGAGGTCGCCGCCGAGGTGACCGAGGCGGTGTACGCCGACCTGACCAGCACGGGAGTCTTCGATCCCGCACGGTCGGCACATGCCCTCCATCGTGCGACCACCGAACTGCGCGGCCGACGAGCGTTGAGTGCGTGGGTGCCGTTCATCCACACCGGACCGTGACCCAGGGCCAGGAGGTCCCCATGCCAGAAGTCGCCGCCGAGAAGGCCTACCAGGAGATCACCGCCCCGGAGTACGGATCTCTCGTGGCAACCACCTTCGTCCTCCAGGAGGCGGGCCGGGCCGGCAGTCTGCTCAGTGGCCCCTGCCCGCGCTGCGGCCATCGCTGTGACGTACCCGTCGTCGACAACGTCTTCAAAGGCCTGCCGGGTATGCCGGGACTGCCCTGGGGGAACAGGCGTCGGCCCGCCGAGGACCGTATCGAACCGATGGTCTGCGAGTGCGGCGGGGAACACCCCGGCCGGCCGACGGGACGGACCGGGTGCGGAGCCTATTGGACGCTGGTCATCAAGAACGGATCCAGGTGACCGGACGCCTCGCTGCGGGGCCGCCGGCCACCGCCGCCGACCTCTACCACGCGCAGGAGCGCCGCCAACTGCTCACCACCGAACTGCAAAGGGTGCGGGAGACCGCTGCCGCCTGGCGCAACGGTCTGGGCGGCCTGCTGGTGGGCCTCGTCGGCTTCAGCCTCATCAAGGGGCGGTCGGACGTGGGCCAACTCGCCGGTGACTGGGCGATCGCCGTCGGCTGCGTCCTTCTCCTCGCCCTCGCCACGGGTGGCCTGGGCGCGTTCCGGTTGATCCGTGCCGCGCACGGGCGCCCGGCCCTTACTGAAGTCCGTGATCTGGCACCAGGACCGCTCGCCGAGCATACGGAAGCCCTGGACTCGGTCCGGTCTCTCGCCTCGGGGGTCCGCCTTGCCGCCACCTGCGCCCTGCTGTTGGTGGCGGCTGTGGGCATGACCTGGTACGGACCGGAGAAGGAGTCCCCTTCCCTGGAGATCACGACGCCTTCGGGCCCGATCTGCGGCACTACGGTCCGCGTTGCCGCCGGACGGCTCGTCCTCAAGACCTCGGGAGGCGAGGTCACCGTCGATCTCACCAAGGTGACGACTCTGAAAGCCGTGACTGCTTGTCCTCCCTGAGGAGCGACGGCCCCTGCTCAGGCCGCTCGGAAAGGCTTCGAAACATTCGATCGCAACATTCGATGTATAGATCTTGAAGCTTTGTGCGCCGTGCGGTGAGTCATGCCATGGATCGCTTGCGAACCGCGTTGATCTGCGGTTATCCATCAGCGCGCAGTGCTATTCAGGTGGCGAATATTTCGCTCGCGACACCGAAACTATTGACAGCTGTCAGGGCCAGTTCAAAACTGACGCCGCATGGACAACACACCCGCACGTACGACGAACTTCAGGCTGTTGGCCGGCGGTGCCTGTGCCCTGCTGCTGGCTCTTCTCGCGGCGATGACCCTGCCCGGCACCGCGAGTGCCGACACGGTTGTCACCACGAATCAGACCGGTACCGACAACGGCTACTACTACTCGTTCTGGACCGACTCCCAGGGGACGGTCTCCATGAACCTCGGAGCCGGTGGCAACTACAGCACCTCATGGAGCAACACCGGCAACTTCGTGGCCGGCAAGGGCTGGAGTACCGGCGGGCGCCGGAGCGTGACGTACTCGGGGACCTTCAATCCGTCCGGCAACGGCTATCTGGCGCTGTACGGATGGACGTCGAACCCGCTCGTCGAGTACTACATCGTGGACAACTGGGGCACCTACCGGCCCACGGGAACGTACAAGGGCACCGTCACCAGTGACGGCGGGACGTACGACATCTACAAGACGACGCGGTACAACGCCCCCTCCGTGGAAGGCACGAAGACCTTCGACCAGTACTGGAGCGTCCGGCAGTCGAAGCGGACCGGCGGCACCATCACCACCGGCAACCACTTCGACGCATGGGCCCGGGCCGGGATGCCTCTGGGCAGCTTCAGCTACTACATGATCCTCGCCACCGAGGGTTATCAGAGCAGCGGGAACTCCAACATCACCGTGGGCGGCACCGGTTCGGGCGGCGGTAGTAGTGGTTGTGCCGCCACCTTGTCCGCCGGCACGCAGTGGAGCGATCGGTACAACCTCAACGTCTCGGTCTCCGGGGCCAGTAGCTGGACCGTGACCATGAACGTGCCCGCCCCGGCCAAAGTCCTCTCCACCTGGAACATCGCCGCCACCTATCCGAGCAGCCAGGTGCTGACCGCCAAACCCAATGGCAGCGGCAACAGTTGGGGCGCCACCATCCAGCCGAACGGCAACTGGACCTGGCCCAGCGTCTCCTGCACGGCGACCTGACCCCTCAACTACCGAGGCTGGAGGACCACTTCGGATGAGAGACGCATCGCACCTCTCGTTACGTTCACGCTCCCTGGTCGCCGGGCTGGTGGCCGTCGTCGCCCTGACCGCCGCGGGCACCCGTACCGTCGGCGCGGCCACCCCGGCGCGGGCCGCCGCCTGCAACGGGTACGTCGGGCTCACCTTCGACGACGGACCGTCCGGCAACACCCCCACCCTGCTCAACGCGCTGAAGCAGAACGGCCTTCGGGCCACGATGTTCAACGAGGGCCGGTACGCCGCCACCTACCCCTCGCAGGTCAAGGCGCAGGTCGACGCCGGGATGTGGGTCGGCAACCACAGTTACAGCCACCCGCACCTGACGCAGCAGAGCCAGGCGACGGTCGACTCGGAGATCTCCCGGACCCAGCAGGCCATCGCGAGCGCGGGCGGCGGCACACCCAGACTGTTCCGGCCTCCCTACGGCGAGACCAACGCGACGGTGAAGGCCGTCGAGGCCAAGTACGGCCTGACGGAGATCATTTGGAACGTCGACTCGCAGGACTGGAACGGCGCGAGCACCGACGCGATCGTCCAGGCGGCCGGTCGGCTCACCAACGGCCAGGTGATCCTCATGCACGACTGGCCGGCCAACACGGTCGCGGCGATCCCGCGTATCGCCCAGGGCCTGGCCGCCCGCAATCTCTGCGCCGGGACGATCTCCCCGCAGACCGGCCGCGCCGTCGCCCCCACCGGCTGAGGCGTCACCATCCAGTCGAACGGCAACTGGACCTGGCCCACGGGCTCCTGCTCCGCGAGCTGATGTGCGGAGTGTGGATGAGTGGCGTGACCCGACCGGTAAAGGGTGCGGGATCCCCGTAACATCCCGCACCCTTTGCCCGTCCACGCCGCCCTCAATGCCACTCCATCAACACCCCCGCCCCGCCTCAGAACCCCCGCCGCGCCCCACCATCCACCGACACCATCACCCCGGTCACATACGAAGCCGCCGGTGACAGTACGAACGCCCCCGCCCGGCCGAACTCCTCCGGTGACCCATATCGTCGTAGCGGAATCGCCGCCTCGTTGGCGGCTCGTCTGCCCTCCGGGTCAGGGGACAGGCCGTCCAGCTCGCGCATGCGCTCCGTGCCGATGCGGCCCGGGAGCAGGCCGAAGACGCGGATTCCGCGTGGGCCCAGTTCGTCCGCGAGGGACTTGGTGAAGCCGGCCAGGCCGGGGCGCAGTCCGTTGGAGATGACCATCCCGGGGGCCGGTTCGTGGGCCGTGCCGGACAGGACGAGGCCGATGGAGCCGTCCTCCGGCAGTTCCGCCGCGGCCGCCCTCGCCAGCCGTACCGCGCCCAGGAACACCGACTCGAAGGCCGCCCGCCACTGTTCGTCGGTGGTGTCGGCCACGGTGCCCGCGGGCGGGCCGCCGACGCTGATCAGGATGCCGTCGAAGGCGCCGAACAACTCCCGTGCGGTGGCGATCAGTTGGTGGGGTGCCTGCGGGTCGGCGTTGTCCACGGCGACTTCCGCCGCGTTCGGGCCCAGCTCGGCCGCCGCCTCGACCGCGCGCTTCTCGTCGCGGCCCGTGACGACCACCTTCGCGCCGTCGGCGACCAGTTCACGGGCGACGGCGTAACCCAGTCCCCGGGTGGCGCCGGTGAGGACGTACACCCTGTCCTTCAGTCCGAGATCCATGAGTCCGGTTCCTCTCTAGCGGCCCAGAGCCGTGGCGACGACGGCGTCCACCTGCGCCGCCAGCTTCGTGTCGTCCTCCTCCGTCCAGGCCCATGTGACGTGGCCGTCGGGGCGGATGAGGGCGGCGCGTACGTCCTTCCAGGCGTCCCGCGTCCGGTCGGGCGCCCCGCCGTGGACGGTGACGCGGTCCTGGGCGCGGTCGGTGAGCGCGCCCGCGGCCGTGAGGTCGAGCAGGACGTACGAGTCCGCCCGCAGTGCGCCGAAGAGGGTGCTGTCCGTGCCGGGGAGGGCGAAGTCGGGGGCGCGGGTGCCGGTCACCGGGTGGGCCGCGGGGTCGGCGCTCGGGTAGGCGACGTCCAGGGCGGTGAGGCGGCCGGCCAGTACATCGCTGAACTCCCTTGATTCCGGGACCATTCGGCTCAGCAGGTCGCGCAGGGCCAGGCCCTCGGGCGTGAACGCGTGGAACAGGTAGGTCTGCGCGCGGCTGTGCTCCATCAACTGTTCTCCGACCGGGTGGCGGTCGGTGTGGTAGCTGTCCAACAGCCCCTCCGAGGCCCAGCCGTCGATCGTCGCGGCCAGCTTCCAGCCGAGGTTGAAGGCGTCCTGGACACCGACGTTCATGCCGACACCGCCGGTGGGGTAGTGCTGGTGCGCGGCGTCGCCCGCGAGGACGACGCGGCCACGCCGGTACTCGGTGGCCAGGCGCGTGGCGTTGCCGTAGCGCGAGAGCCAGGACGGGTCGCGCATGCCGAAGTCCTCGCCGGCGATGTCGACGACCTTCCGCCGCAGTTCGTCCATGGTGAGGTCGCCGGGCCACTCGGTGGTCTCGCTGTCGGGGCTGGTGCCGGCGATGCGCCACCGGTTGTCGGGCAGCGGCACGATCATCAGGCCGCCGCGCTCGGTGAAGCGGTTGAAGCCGGGCGCCGGCGGGTGGTCGAAGAGGACGTCACCGAGCCACCCGAGGTAGCGGGAGTCCGTGCCGGGGAACTCGATGCCGGCCGCCTCGCGCACGGTGCTCCGGGTGCCGTCGCAGCCGGCGACGTACTCCGCCCGGATCTCGTACGGCCCCTGCGGTCCCGCCACTTGGACGGTCACCGCGTCCGCGTGCTCGGTGAGGCCGGTGACGCGATGCCCGCGCCGGACGGTGGCGCCGAGCCCGAGGGCGTACTCCTCGAAGAGCGCCTCGGTGCGGGCCTGGGGGATGAAGAGGGTGTACGGGAACGGGGTGTCCATGACGGAGAAGTCGAGCCGGTCGGACAGGTTGGCGAAGTGGCCCGTGGAGATCTTCAGGCTCTCGTCGAGGAAGCGCTGATGGATGCCGCGGGAGGCCAGCACCTCGACGCCGCGCGGGTGCACGGTGAGCGCCTTGGAGCGGTCGTCGATCTCGGTGCGGAGCTCCAGGACGGTGACGGAGATGTCGTTCAGCCGCAGGTCGGCGGCGAGCCAGAGCCCGACGGGGCCGCCTCCGGCGATGACCACCTGCGTCGTTTCCGTCTGCTGTGCGGACGCCTGCTGCACCGACGCCTGCCGCACGGATGCCTGCTGTGCTGCCACGTGACCACCTTCTTCTGCCGCCGAGTCGCCTGATCGGGTAAGGCTCTTGGTCACTGACCAAGAACTCTCGCCGTGCAGTAAACTAGGTCGGTGACCAAGACGCAACAGAGCGACCGGCTGGATCCGGCCACCGTGATCCGCGCGGGACTGGACCTGCTGGACGACAAAGGGCTGGACGCGGTGTCCACGCGCGCGGTCGCCGACCGGCTCGGCGTGCGGATCAACACCGTGCAGTGGCATGTGAAGACCAAGGCCCGGATGCTGGACCTGATGGCGGACGCCGTACTCGGCGAGATCCCGCTGACCGACCTGCCGGCCGCCCCCGCCGAACGGGCCCGCGAACTCGCCCGCCGCTTCCGCCGCGCCCTGCTCTCCCATCGCGACGGCGCGGCCCTGGTGGTCGGCACCTACCCCGCCGAACCGGGCACCCTGTCCTTCGCGGAGGCCCTGGTGGAGGCGCTGCTGGCGTGCGGCCTGGGGGACCGGGAGGCCGCGTGGACCTCGTGGGCGGTCATCTACTTCGCCCTGGGCCTCACCCAGGAGGAGCAGGCGGTCGACCACCGCCCCCTGGGCGACATCCTGGCCCGCGCGATCTCCGAGACGACCCACCCCTCCCTGCACCGCGTGGCCGGACATCTCGCGCCGGCGTCCTTCGACGAGCGCTTCGAGGTCGGGGTGGCCGCGCTGCTCGCGGGGACGTGAGGGACGGGGCCGCCCACCTGAAGGAGGAGTCGGGCCGACCTCGTGGTGGTACCGCGGTACCACTCGCCCGCCGAAGAGTCCCCCTGGGGCCCACGGGCCGCGCCGGTCGCGCCCATAGCGTCGAACTCGGACACCGCGGCGTATCCGCGGCCGGGTTCAGGCAGGGAAGGCGCCCCCATGATCGAGGTACGGCAGTTGACGAAGCGCTACGGGGACAAGACGGTCGTCGACAATCTGAGCTTCACCGCCAAGGCCGGCGAGGTGACCGGCTTCCTCGGTCCCAACGGCGCGGGCAAGTCCACGACCATGCGCATGGTCGTAGGACTGGACTCGCCCACCGACGGCTCGGTCACCGTCAACGGCCGGTCCTACGCCCGCCATTCGGCGCCCCTGCACGAGGTCGGCGCGCTGCTGGAGGCCAAGTCGGTGCACCCGGGGCGCACCGCGTTCAACCACCTGATGGCCCTCGCCTACACCCACGGCATCTCCCGCGCCCGGGTGGACGAGGTCATCGAACTCGCCGGACTGAGCAGCGTGGCCGGAAAGCGGGTGGGCGCCTTCTCGCTCGGCATGGGACAGCGGCTCGGCATCGCCGCGGCGCTGCTCGGCGACCCGTCGATCGTCATGCTCGACGAACCGGTCAACGGACTCGACCCCGAGGGCGTGCTGTGGGTGCGCAACCTGCTGCGCCAACTGGCCGACGAGGGACGGGCCGTGATGCTCTCCTCGCACCTGATGAGCGAGACCGCGCAGATCGCCGACCACCTGGTGATCATCGGCCGCGGCCGGCTGCTCGCCGACACCACGGTCGACGACTTCACCCGGGACGCCGGCAGCGGAGCGGTGAAGGTCGCCACCGCCGACACCGCCAAGCTGCGCTCCCTGCTGATCGGTCCCGACATCACGATCACCTCGTCGTCCACCGAGGAACTCATGGTCCGCGGACGCGACGCCCGGGAGATCGGCGCCATCGCGGCCGCCCACGGGGTCGCGCTGTACGAACTCACCCCGCAGGCCGCCTCCTTGGAATCGGCGTTCATGGACCTCACCCGCGACTCCGTCGAGTACCAGAGTGCTCCGGCCGGCGCCGCACGAAAGGCTGCATGATGACCGTCACCGACCTTTCCGCGAACCCGAATCCGGCTTCTACCCCGGCGCCGCCCCGCACGACCGTGCGCAAGGTGACCGGAGCGCGCGTCCTGCGCTCGGAGTGGGCCAAGTTCTGGTCCCTGCGCTCCACTTGGATCACCCTGGGCGTCGCCGTCTTCCTGCTCGTCCTCTTCGGGACGATCGCCGCCCACACCTACAGCCCCGACGCCGTCGGGGGCGGCGGACGGCCCGGTCCCGGTGGCGACAGCGGCGACAGCGACGCGGTGAGCCTGGCCCTGACCGGGGCGACCTTCGCCTCCCTCGCCATCGGAGTGCTCGGCGTCCTGCTCTCCGCCGGCGAGTACACCACCGGCATGATCCGCTCCACGCTCACCGCGGTCCCGCGCCGGTTGCCGGTCCTGTGGGCCAAGGCCGCCGTGATCGGGCCGGTCGCCCTGGTGCTCACCGCGGTCGGCGCCCTGGCCGCCTTCGAGTTCGGCGCGCCGGGTCTGGACGGCACGGACATCGCCCTGTCCCTGGGCGACGACGGTGTGCTGCGCAGTCTGGCCGGTGCCGGGCTCTACCTCGCCCTGGTCGCCGTGTTCGGCGTGGCCCTCGGCATGCTGATCCGCTCCTCCGCCGGGGCCATCGCGGCCCTGGTCGGCATCCTGCTGATCCTGCCGGGACTCGCCTCCCTGCTGCCCGACTCGTGGGACGACACCCTCAGCCCGTACTTCCCCAGCAACGCGGGCCAGGCGGTCTACGCCCTGCACCAGTCGTCCGGCTCCCTGTCCCCGGGAGCGGGGCTCGCGGTCTTCGCCGGCTGGGTGGCCCTGGCACTCGTCGGGGCGGCCGGCCGGCTCATCAGCACGGACGCGTGATCGGTACCGGACAATGGTGGTCATGAGTCCGCACCGCGCGGCAGCCGCCCCGGACCTCGGCCCGGGGACGGCCCGCCCGCCGCTCCCCGGGTCCGACAGCGTGTGGACGCACTCGCTGCTGGCCCGGCTGCTGGGCGACCGGGGGCACCGGCCGTGGCTGGGCGCCCGGCACCCGTGGCTGGTCGACACGGCCCTGGCACTGCTCATCGTGTTCATCACGCTGCCCGTCCTGATCCGCGGCGGAACCGAGCGGTCGCCCTTCGACGACGACCCCCGCGTCCGGTTCCCGGTCATCGTCCTGTGCTTCTTCGTCGCCGCGCACGTCGCTCCGCTGTTCTGGCGGCGCAGGGCCCCGACGATCACGTTCTTCGTCATCGCGCTCGTGTCGCTGCTCCAGTGGTCGCTTGAGGTGTGGCTGCCCACCGGTCTTGCCGGGCTCGTCGCCCTGTACACGCTGGCCCGCCACGGGTCCCTGCGGATGCTGGGCTGGGCGGTCGCGCTGACCGCGAGCGAGCTGCTGCTGGCCGCCTTCGTGCTGGTCCCCGGCAAGGGGGACCACCCGGTGCTCGGCACTTTCCTGCTGCTGGGCACGGTGACGGCGTCCGTCGCCGTCGGGCTGGCCCTGCGCGTCCAGCGGATGTACATGGCGGCGCTGGAGGACCGGGCCAGACGGCTCGAGATCGAGCAGGAGCAGCGTGTCCGGCTCACCGCCGCCGCCGAACGCTCCCGGGTCGCCCGCGAGATGCACGACATCGTCGGCCACAACCTCTCCGTCATGGTCAGCGTCGCCGACGGCGCCGCGACCCTCGCCGCCAACCGGGGCGAGCGATCCGCCGAGGCACTGCGCGTCCTCGGCGACACCGGCCGCCAGGCCATGAACGAACTGCGCCGGGTGCTCGGCGTGTTGCGCGAGGGCCAGCCGGACGAGCGCCTGCTCGGTCCGCAGCCCGGGATCGACGACCTGGACCCCCTCGTCGCACGCGTGCGCGCGGCCGGCCTGTCGGTCACCTACAGGACGGTGGGCGACCTCGACGCGCTGGGCAGCGGTGTGCAGCTCACCGTGTACCGCGTCGTCCAGGAGTCCCTCACCAACACCCTCAAGCACGCGGGCACCGGCGCGAGTGCCGAGGTCACCGTCGCGGTCGAGGCGGGACAGGCCCGGATCAGGGTCGCCGACACCGGCGTACCACCGGGCGCGCTTCCGCGCGCGAAGCAGGCGGGCCCCGAGGGCGACCCCGCCGACCCCGGTCACGGCCTCGTCGGCATCCGCCAACGGGCCGCCATGTACGGCGGCACCGTCGTCGCCGGCCCGGCCGACACCGGCCACGGCTGGACCGTGGACGTCGTACTCGACGTACCACCAGGAGACCATCAGCCATGACCACCGTGCTCATCGCCGCCGACCAGCCGCTGTGGCGCGGGGGTGTTCGCGGTCCGGGTGGCGCCGGCCGAGGTTGGATCGCGGGTGTCGTGTTCGACGTATTGCCGGGAGAGCCGCTGTCATGACCACCGTGCTCGACGTACTGCCGGGAGACCCGCTGTCATGACCACCGTGCTCGTCGCCGACGACCAGCCGTTGCAGCGCATGGGCGTTCGGATGCTCATCGAGGGGACTCCGGGACTGACCGCGGTCGGGGAGGCCGAGCACGGTGCCGAGGCTGTGCGGATGGCCGCCGAACTCCGGCCCGACGTCGTCCTCATGGACATCCGCATGCCCGGCATGGACGGACTGGAGGCCACTCGCCGGATCGTCGCGGCCGGCGGCCGCACCCGCATCCTCATCGTGACCACCTTCGACCTCGACGAGTACGCCTACGAGGGCCTGCGGGCCGGAGCCAGCGGCTTCCTGCTCAAGGACGCGCGCCCCGAGGAACTCGTCGCCGGCATCCGCGCGGTCGCCACCGGCGACGCCGTCGTGGCCCCCCGCCTGACCCGTCGCCTCCTGGACGCCTACGCCCACCAGGTCCTCGCCCCCGCCGAACCGCCCGCCCAGGACCACCCCGTGCTGCGCGCCCTCAGCGACCGCGAGCGCGAGGTTCTCGTCGCCGTCGCCCAGGGCTGGACCAACACGGAGATCGCCGACCACCTCGTCCTGACGGAGTCCACGGTCAAGAAACACGTCGGCCGCGTCCTCGCCAAGATCGGCGCCCGCGACCGCATCCAGGCGGTGATCATGGCGTACGACGCCGGACTGGTGCGGGCCAAGCCGTAGCCGGGCGCTACGCATCGCCCTTCACCTGCCGGCAGACCTCCGCGTACGCCCGTACCAGGGGCCGGTCGTCGTCCCGGCGCCAGGCGAGGGCGTAACGGCTGGGGGAGATGCCGCGCACCGGGCGGGTGACGACGTCGCCCAGGGTGATCAGCGGGGCGTTGCCCGCTGCCACCAGGCAGATGCCGAGGCCCGCGACGAGGGCCTCGTACGTCTCCTCCGTGCCCGCGACCTCCGCGCCGATCCGGGGCGGGCGGCCGTCGCGGTCGGACAGGGCGAGCCAGTGGTCGCGCAGCGGGCCCGCGCTGTGCGGGAGGGCGAGGAAGGGCTCGTCGGCCAGGTCGGCGAAGTCGATCCCGGCGCGGGCGGCGAGCGGGTGGGTGCGGGGGAGGGCGACTAACCGGGGCTCCTCGGCGACGACCGTCCACGCGTAGCGGGTCTCGTCCGGCAACGGCAGCCAGACGAAGGCGACATCGGCGTCCCCGGCCGCGAGGCCCGCGGTCGGATCCTCCCAACTCACCTGGCGCAGCCGCACCACCGCCTCGGGGTGCGCGGCCGTGAAGCGGGAGCGGATCGCGGGCAGCAGGCCGCCGCGGCCCGGGCTGGTGCTCATGCCCACCACCAGCGTGCTGCGCTCCGCGGCCCGCGCCTCGGCCACCGCGACCGCGGCCTCGGCCCAGTCGGCCAACACCCGGCGCGCGTACGGCAGTAGGGCCGCGCCCGCCGCCGTGAGCGTGACCCCGTGCCGGTCGCGGCGCAGCAGCTCGACGCCCAACTGCCGCTCCAGGGCCCGGATCTGCTTGCTCAGCGCGGGCTGCGAGACGTAGAGCAGCTCGGCCGCGCGCGTGAAGTGCAGTTCCTCGGCCACCGTGACGAAGTAGCGCAGGTCCCGCACATGTACGTCCGTGGTCATGCCCATCGGTTATCACCGAAGGTCTTGGACGGGCAACCATCCCTGGCGGCACGGTGGTTCACGGACGACCCAGTGACGGGGACGGGGACGGAGAGCGACATGAACAAGGTGTGGCTGGTGACCGGCGCGAGCAGCGGGCTCGGCCGGGCGCTCGTGGAAGCGGCCGTGGCCGACGGTGACGTGGTGATCGGCGCGGCGCGCAGGCCCGAGGCCATGGCCGACCTCGTGGCCGCCCACCCCGACCAGGTGGAGGCGCTCCGGCTCGACGTCGCCGACACGACCGCCGCGGAGCCCGCGGTACGGGACGTGGTCGCGCGGCACGGACGGATCGACGTCCTGGTCAACAACGCGGGCCGCGGCCATGTCGGCGCCTTCGAGGAGACCACCGACGAGGAACTGCGCGACCTCTTCGACGTGCACGTGTTCGGCCCGGCGGCGCTGGTCCGCGCGGTCCTGCCCCACATGCGCGCACGGCGCTCGGGCGCGATCGTGCAGATGAGCAGCCAGGGCGGGCAGACCTCCTACCCCGGCTTCTCGGCGTACAGCGGCAGCAAGTTCGCCCTGGAGGGCATGTCCGAGGCGCTCGTCGGCGAGGTCGCGGAGTACGGCATCAAGGTCCTCGTCGTGGAGCCGGGTGCCTTCCGTACGTCGTTGTACGACGGGACGCGGGCCAGCGCCGACAGCCGCGTGTACGCCACGGTGGGCGGCACGCGCGCGATGGTGCGGGCCGGCTTCGACGGCGAGGCCGGCGACCCGGCCAAGGCGGCGGCCCTGATCCTGGCCGCCCTGGAATCGGGCAGCACCCCGCTCCGTCTGCCCCTCGGCGACGACGGCGTCAGCGCGGTCCTCGACCACCTCGACCAGGTGCGCGAGGAGGTCGAGACCTGGCAGAAGCGCACCAGGGCGACCGGGTTTCGCGACGTCGGCGGCTCGATCGGCACGGGAGATCCGGGTGACCTGGGAGAGTCAGGGGACTGAGAGGGCCGCGGACGAGCCGGCCCGCGCCGCGGGCCGCCCGCTGAGGCTTCCGGGACTGGTGCGACTGGCCTTGTCCGCGCCAGGGTGAGACCCGGGCCGCACCGCTAGCCCGACCTGACCTCTCCCTCGGGCCGCCCGGCCCTCAGGTCGCCCTCGCTCGCAAGTCGTCCCTGCCCTCAAGTCACCCCCGCCCACCGGGCAGGCCCTCTGTCCCGGACCCGCCCCGTTGTCAGTTCCCGGTGTCAAGATGGGCTCAACGGGGTGGACGGCGATTGAGGGACGGAATGGCGCGGGGCGAGGAGGTGGCGGGGGCGTCGGAGACGGACGCGCCGGTGGGGCGGCGGGCCCGGGGGGTGTTCGCGGAGGGCACGCGGCTGTACGGGGCCGCGCGTGCCGTGCTCGACGATCACGCCCGCGCGCTGGAGGCCGTGCGGTCCGCGATGGCGCCGCTGCGGGACGAGCTCGTCGCCGAGGCGCTCGGGTCCATCCCGGTCGCTCGGCTCAAGGACGCCACGGAGGGCCGGCTGCGGCTGGCGGCCGTCGAGGCGGCGGGGCTGACCACTGTGCGTGCGGTGCACGACGCGAGCCGTTACGACCTGCGCCAGATTCCCGGCGTCGGCGCGCAGACCGCCGACCAAGTGCTCGCCGCCGCCCGGCAGATCGCCCGCGAGGTCGAGCAGACCGTCGCGGTCCGGGTCGACGTCGATCACCCCGAACCCCGCACCACCGCCCTCGTCGTCGCCCTGCACCGACTGGTCGAGGCCGGACCCGAGCTGCGCCGCGCCGTGGACACCGCCGCACGCCTCGACCGCAGACTCCGCGAACTGCTGCCCGCCGCCCGCCCGGCGACGAGCCGGGTCCGCCTCGCGCTCGCCGGCCGCCGCCGCAGAGAGGCCGCCCTCGCGGCGACGGCGGAGCTGCGCGAGCTGACCTCAGGGCCCGCCGCCCGCAGCACCGGCCTCCAACTGGCCCAGGCCTCCACCGACCTGCTGCGCGGCCCGGCCGCCGACATCGAGGCCTGGGTCGACTTCGAGCTGCGCTCCGCCGAGTACTACAGCCAGCTCGCCGAGGCCGGCGAGCACCGCAGTGACGAGGCCGCCGCCGAGGGCTTCCTGCCGGCGGACGTCGCCGAGCGGGTGCGCGCCCAGCCGCTGGACGACACCCACCGCCGGGTCTCGCTGCGCGGCTACCAGTCCTTCGGCGCCCGGTTCGCCCTCGCCCAGCGCCGGGTCGTCCTCGGCGACGAGATGGGCCTGGGCAAGACCGTCCAGGCCATCGCCGCGCTGGCCCACCTCGCCGCGCGCGGGGACAGCCACTTCCTGGTGGTCTGCCCGGCCAGCGTGCTCATCAACTGGACCCGCGAGATCGGCTCCCGCAGCACACTCCGGGCCCTGCCGGTGCACGGCCCGGACCGCCAGGACGCCTACGCCGAGTGGCGCGAGCGCGGCGGCGTCGCCCTCACCACCTTCGACGTGCTGCACACCCTGCCCGCCCCGAACGGCACCGGGCCCGCGATGCTCGTCGTCGACGAGGCGCACTACGTGAAGAACCCCGACACCCGCCGCGCCCGCGCGATCGCCGGCTGGACCGGGCAGTGCGACCGCGTCCTGTTCCTCACCGGCACCCCCATGGAGAACCGCGTCGAGGAGTTCCGCGCCCTGGTCCGCTACCTGCGCCCGGAGCTGGTCCCGCAGATACGCGACAGCGCCGCGGTGGCCGGCCCGTACGCCTTCCGCAAGTCCGTCGCGCCCGCCTACCTGCGCCGCAACCAGCAGGACGTGCTCACCGAGCTGCCCGCGCTGCTCCAGGTCGACGAGTGGGAGGCGTTCGGCGCCGCGGACCGGCTGGCCTACCGCGCGGCCGTCGCCGAGGGGAACTTCATGGCGATGCGCCGGGCCGCCTACGTCGACGCGGAGAAGTCCGCGAAGCTCCAGCGGCTGCGCGAACTGGTCGCGGAGGCCGCGGCGAACGACCTCAAGGTGGTCGTGTTCTCCTACTTCCGCGATGTCCTGGAAACGGTCCGACAGGCCCTGCCGGAGCCGCAGTTCGGGCCCGTCTCCGGCTCCGTCCCGGCCGCCCGCAGGCAGCGGATGGTCGACGAGTTCACGGCCGCCGAGGGTCACGCGGTGCTGCTCTCGCAGATCGAGGCCGGGGGCGTCGGGCTCAACCTCCAGGCCGCGTCCGTGGTGATCCTGTGCGAGCCGCAGGTCAAACCCACCCTGGAACACCAGGCCGTGGCCCGCGCCCACCGCATGGGTCAGGTCCGCCCGGTCCAGGTGCACCGCCTGCTCGCGACCGACAGCGTGGACGAACGCCTGCTGCGCATCCTGGAGAACAAGACCCGCCTCTTCGACGCCTACGCCCGCCGCAGCGACACCGCCGAGTCCACCCCGGACGCCATCGACGTCACCGACGGCGGCATCGCGCGCCGGATCGTCGAGGAGGAGCAGCGCAGACTCGCGGGCGAGCCGGTCAAGGAGCCGACGGACTGACCTGCGCGGACCAGGGGCGGACCGGGGGTCGGGCCCCATTCCGTCCCCGCCCGTCTCCCGCTTACCATGCGCCAGTCGTACGACCGTTCAGCACAGCCCACCCCAGGAGCGCGGCACTCTTGTCCATACCCCCGCCCCCAGGGCCCCCGCAGCCCCAAGGGCCGTACCAGCAGGGTCCCTACGGCTACCCGTACCCGCAGCAGCCCTGGGGCCAGGGCCAGGGCCCGTACGGCCCGTACGGGCAGCCCGCCCCCGTCAACGGCGTGGCCATAGCCTCCCTGGTGCTCGGCATCCTGTGCTGCGTCCCGGGCGTCGGGCTCGTGCTGGGTCTGGTCGCGCTCGCGCAGATCAAGCGGAAGGGCGAGCGGGGCAGGGGGATGGCCGTCACCGGGTCCGCGCTGTCGGCCCTCGGCCTCACGCTGTGGGTACTGGTGCTGGCCACCGGCGGCCTGAACGACATGTGGGACGGTGTCAAGGACAGCGCCCGCGACAACGGCAGCGCCTACACCCTCGCCAAGGGCGAGTGCTTCGACGCGCCCAGCGGCTCCCTGGAGGGCTTCGCCTACGACGTCGACCAGGTGACCTGCGCGGGCGAGCACGACGGCGAGGTCTTCGCGGCCCTCCGGATACCCGGATACGGGGACTCCGCCGCCTACCCCGGGGACGACAAGGTCACCGACATCGCCGACACCCGCTGCTACGCGCTCCGCTACGACTACGCCATGGACCAGTGGGCCGTACCGGACTACGTCGACATCTACTACCTGACCCCGACCCGGGACAGCTGGCGGCTGGGCGACCGCGAGATCACCTGCGTGTTCGGCAACACCGACGAGACGGCGAGCCTGACCGGGTCGCTGCGCAACGACGCGGCGACCCTGGACGCCGACCAGCGGGCCTATCTCATGGCCGTCAACCTCGGGAACAGGGCCATGGACGGGCAGCCCGTGGACAGCCCCGACGACGACCTCGCGGCCAACCGGAAGTGGGCGGACCGGATGGCGACCGCGCTCACCCAGGAGGCACGTCAGCTGCGCGGACACCGCTGGCCGGCCGGGGCGGACAAGCCGGTCGGGAAGGTCGCGGCGGAGCTGGGGACCATCGAGAAGGAGTGGGAGCGGGCGGCGGCGGCCGAGGACGCGGACGCCTTCTACGTGTCGTACGACCGGATCCTGACGCTCTCCACGCCGGACCACTCCCTCACCGCCCGCGAAGCTCTGGGCCTGGCCACCACCCCGCCCTCGGACGGGGACACGGACGGCGGCGGGGGCGACGGGGAAGGTGACTCCGGTCTCGAGGTGTGACGGCTCCCATAGCGGGGAGAAAGTGCCTGCGTAAAGGCTTTCCCCGGAACAAGTCATCACATCGGGTGATTCTCTGGCCTTTGCTTGCATGGTCGAACCCACGGTTGCCACGCTGTTGCTGTCTGTACAACCTGATGGGAGCGGCCAGTGACTTTCGGTGAGCAGCCGGCGTACCTGCGCGTCGCGGGTGATCTCCGCAAGAAGATCACCGACGGGTCGCTGCCACCGCACACCCGCCTGCCGTCCCAGGCCCGGATCCGCGAGGAGTACGGCGTCTCGGACACGGTCGCGCTGGAGGCCCGCAAGGTGCTGATGGCCGAGGGTCTGGTCGAGGGCCGCTCCGGCTCGGGGACGTATGTGCGCGAGCGGCCCGTGCCGCGCAGCGTCTCCCGCTCCGGCTACCGCCCGGACGGCGGGGCCACACCGTTCCGTCAGGAGCAGGCCGACGGCGAGACGCGCGGCACCTGGGAGTCCCGCAGCGAGCAGGCCGAGGCGAGCGGCGCCGTCGCCGAGCGGCTCGGGCTGCACCCCGGCGACCGCGTGATGTGCACGCGCTACGTGTTCCGGGAGGCCGGCGAGGCGATGATGCTCTCCACCTCCTGGGAGCCTCTCGCGGTCACCGGCCGCACACCGGTGATGCTCCCCGAGGAGGGCCCGCTGGGCGGCATGGGCGTCGTCGAGCGCATGGCGGCGATCGACGTGATCGTGGACAACGTCACCGAGGAGGTCGGCGCCCGCCCCGGCCTCGCCGAGGAGCTGCATGCCCTGGGGGGCGTCCCCGGACATGTCGTCCTGGTCATCCAGCGCACGTTCTACGCCTCGGGCCGCCCCGTCGAGACCGCGGACGTGGTGGTCCCGGCCGACCGCTACCGGATCTCGTACCACCTGCCGGTGAAGTAGCGCACACCTTTGCGGCGCCCGCCCCCGCGGGCCCCGGTCCGTACCCCCGCCGCGCGCCCCTGCGACCCCGTCGACCGCCGGTGGAATCCGGTCGTTCTCGCAGGTCGCTCACGACTGCCCGAGATGCCCCTGACCGGATGCGTCGGTGGCCGCGGGCGGCGCGTACCGTGTCGCGCGCCCCCTTCACTCTGGCCGGTTGCGTACCTCTTTGTGAAAAGCCGTATTCGCTGCGTGAAGGTTAGGCGTAGGCTCGGGCATATGCGGATTGCGGTTTCCTTAGCGGGCGGGGCACGGCACGAGCCGCGGTTGGGCGGCGGAGCTGCTGGGGTGGGACGGAGGGGCGGGGCTTGATGAACGACGGCACGATCACTCTTCCCTGGCTCGTCATACGGCAGGACGACAACGGCAATCGCTACCGCGTCGGCAGGTACGCGACCCGGGCCGAGGCCCAGAAGATCGCCGACAGCCTCGACGACCGCGGACACAAGCAGCTGTACTGGGTCGAGCAGCTCGGCCAGAACGGACAGAGCGGTACGAGCACCGCCAACTGAGGCCCGCTGCCGGGTCGGACTCCAGGGAGGCCCGGGTCTTCGGGCTCCCGTAGGCTCCCGCGCATGACGGAACGGATCGTGGTGGGAGCCGCCCTGCTCGACGGCGGTCGCCTGCTCGCCGCGCGCCGCAGCGCGCCCCCCGAACTCGCCGGGCGCTGGGAGCTGCCCGGCGGCAAGGTCGAGGAGGGCGAGGCACCCGAGGCGGCCCTGGTGCGCGAGCTGCGCGAGGAACTCGGCGTGGACGCCGAGCCCGTCGAGCGCGTCCCCGGACAGTGGCCCCTGCGCCCGCCGTACGCCCTCCAGGTGTGGACCGCCCGGCTGCTCCCCGGCTCCGCGGGACCCGAGCCCCTCGAGGACCACGACGAGCTGCGCTGGCTGGGCCCCGGCGAGCTCTGGGACGTGGACTGGCTCGACCCCGACGTGCCCGCCGTCCGGGAAGTGGCTGCCCGGCTCGTGACGGGGTACGTGTCCGAGTAGCGACGGAGTACGCGTCCGGGTGGCGGGGGAACAGCGCGGGGTGCGGGGCGAGCGCGCGGCGAGACCGGGGCGCCGGACCGGGCGCCCCCTACGCCGTTCGTGCCACAGTGCGCCGCTACGGACGGTACTGCGCGCCGGATATCGGGTATGTGCCCATTAACCCCACGAAACCGGACATGCGTGGGCTTGTCGGCCTGGGAAGTGATCGGCGTGAGCGACACCGAAGGCGAAGGCGCCGAGTGGAGCTTTCCCGCGGAGCCCGGCGCCGTCCGCAGCGCCCGCGCCGCCGTCCGCCGACAACTGCACGAGTGGGACCTCGACACCCTCGGTGACCTCGCCGCGCTGCTGGTCAGCGAGCTGGTGACCAACTCCCTGCGGCACGCCACCGGCCCCATCGGCGTCCGGCTGGTCCGTCCCGATCGGCTCGGGGGCGTGCTGCTCGTGGAGGTCTCCGACCCGCTGCCCGACCCGCCCCGCGAGCGCGTGGCCCGCGCCGAGGACGAGAGCGGCCGGGGTCTGCAGCTGGTCGCCCTCTCCTCGCGCCGCTGGGGCACCCGCCCCGGCGAGGCCGGCAAGACGGTGTGGTTCGAACTGGCGGTGCCCGGGTGAACCGCGCACCCGTCCCCGAGCGTGTCCTTCAGCGGATCCCGCGCACGAACCCTGTGTGCACGGGCCGGAACGGTCCGGCGGAACCCTGTACGGGGGCCTTCGTGCTGTCCAGTGGCTGGTTCAGGCCAGTGGCAGTTGTCGACGAGCGTGATTCGACGACGTGTGGGCTGGTTAGAAGACTGGAAGTGTTGTCACGGTCCGGACCGAAAACCGTCGGGACCGTGCTGTGATCGTGAACACCGTGTTGTGCGGCGCCGTAGTGCTGGATACTGCGGGCAGCCGCCCCCGGTGACCGGTGCCGGACGCGGTGAGCTGGAGGGGACGGTTCGCGTGAGCGAGATACCAGCGAAGGCCACGGGGTCCGAGGACCCGTCGGACGGCGCGAGGACGGAGGCCGCGGGTGATGCCGCGGCCGACGTGAGGCGTGGAGCCACGGGTGGCTCGGCGCTGTCCTCCTCCGGGTCCTTCTCCGGCGCGGGTCGGCACGACATCGGCTTCGGCTCCGACGAGGCGCCGCCCTACGACGCCATGTGGCAGAGCAGCCCGCCCGGCTCGATCTACGACTACATCAAGGTCGCGTCCTTCTCCATCGGCCCCGACGGGCTGGTCGACCAGTGGAGCCTGCGGGCCGAGCAGCTCTTCGGGATCCCCGCCGAGCACGCCGTGGGCATGGATCCCATCGAGGCGTTCATCGACTCCGACCTGCGCGAGCAAGGCCAGCGGAAGATGGCCGAGATCCTCGACGGGCGCGAGTGGACCGGAGTGGTCCCCTTCCGGGTGCCGGAGACGGTCGACGGCGAGGGCGGACGGGAGGGCCTCGCCGAGGTCTACGTCATGCCGACGCGGACCGAGGAGGGCGAGAAGGCCGCCGTCTGCATCGTCGTGGACGTGCGCACCCTGCGCAGCATCGAGACCGACCTCGCCGCCTCGCAGGCGATTTTCGGCCAATCTCCTTTCGGGTTTCTGCTGATCGACCCGGACCTGCGGGTCCGCCGCGCCAACATGCGGTTCGCCAGCCTCTTCGGCGGTACGCCCGACGACCACCGCGGCATGGGCGTGTCCGACTATCTGCCGCGCCCCGAGGCCGAGCGGGTCACCGCGACCCTGCGGCGCGTCCTGGAGACCGGCGACTCCATCACCGACATGCACGTCACCGGCTTCCTGCCGGGCTCCGACGAGCGCCGGCACTGGTCCATCAACCTCTACCGCGTGCACAGCGGCAGCGGCCGCCCCATCGGCATCGCCTGGCTCGGAACCGACATCACCGCCCGTCGCGCCGCCGCCCGGGAAGCGGCCGCCGCACGGCGCAATCTCGCCCTTCTGAACGAGGCGGGCGCCCGCATCGGCAACTCCCTCGACCTGGAGACCACGGCCCGCGAACTCCTCGACGTCGTCGTCCCCGGCTTCTGCGACCTCGCCACCGTCGACCTCTACCAGGGGCTGCTGGCCGGTGACGAGACCCCGCCGGGCCTCGCCGACGGCAGCGCGGAGCTGCGCCGGGTCGCGTTCGCCAGTGCCGTCTCGGACGCGCCGCTGCCCGGTTCAGGCGACCCGGTCCCGGTCGGCGCCGTGCACCACTTCTCGTTCAACTCGCTGTGCGCGGACGCCCTGCGCACCGCCCGCACGCAGAGCATCCCGCCCGAGGAGGGCGGCCTCGTCCAGTCCACGCTGGCCGTGCCGATGGTCGCCCACGACACCGTCGTAGGACTCGCGCAGTTCGCGCGGACCAAGGGGAGCGAGCCGTTCGGGGACCGGGACCGGGATCTCGCCGTCGAGCTGGCCGCGCGGGCCGCGGTCTGTATCGACAACGCCCGGCTGTACCGGCGCGAGCACGAGCGGGCGCTGATACTGCAACGGTCGTTGCTGCCGCCCGGCGACCCGGTCGCCTCCGGCCTGGACATCGCCTGTCGCTATCTGCCCGGCAACTCCTCCGCCGACCGGCCCAGCGAGGTCGGCGGCGACTGGTTCGACGTCATCGAACTGCCCGGTCACCGCACGGCGTTGGTGGTCGGCGACGTCATGGGCCGCGGGCTGCGTGCGGCGGTGGCGATGGGTGAACTCCGCTCCGCCGTCCGCACGCTGGCCCTGCTCGACCTCGAACCGGCGGAAGTCCTCAGCGCGTTGGACGAGATCGCCCGCGGCCTCGGCGCCCCCGGCGGTGTCCAGCAGGCCACGCGCGCCGCGCGCCGCCCCCGCGAGGCCGACCTGTCCGAGGTGTACCTCGCGACCTGCGTCTACGCCGTCTACGACTCCGTCACCCGCCGCTGCACCTTCGCCAACGCGGGCCATCTGCCGCCCGTCCTGGTCGAACCCGGCGAGGACGCGCTGATGCTCGACGTGCCGCCCGGCATGCCGCTCGGGGTCGGCGGGGAGCCGTTCGAGGAAGTGGAGGTCGAACTGCCCGAGGGCGCGCTGCTCGCGCTCTACACGGATGGACTGGTCGAATCCCGCGACCACCCGCTCGACGAGGGCCTCCAGGCTTTCGTCGGCGCGCTCACGGACCCCACCCTTCCGCTGGAGGACGTCTGCGACCACGTCCTCAACACCCTCGACAGCCACCACGGCGAGGACGACATCGCCCTCCTCATGGCCCGCGTCCAGGGCCTGCCCGCCGACTCGGTCGGCGACTGGACCCTCCCGCGCGAGCCGCGCAGCGTCGGCAAGGCCCGCGAGTACGCCCGTGGCCAGCTGCTGACCTGGGACCTCGAACCGCTGGTCGACACGACGGAACTGCTCGTCAGCGAACTGGTCACCAACGCCCTCCGCTACGGCGAGGGCGACATCAGACTCCGCCTCCTCCTCGACCGCACCCTCGTCTGCGAGGTCTGGGACTCCGGCCTGGTCCAACCCCGCCGCCGCCGCGCCCGCGACACGGACGAGGGCGGCCGTGGCCTCCAGCTGGTGGGCCTCCTGAGCGCGGCCTGGGGTTCGCGCCGGACGCCTCGCGGCAAGACGGTGTGGTTCGAACTCCCGCTGCCGGACGGGGAGACGGGCCTGACGGATCCGGCGGAGGCGTTGCTGAGCCTTTTCTGACCGGTTCCCTCCGGGGGCGGGGACAGAGAGCAGAGGCGGGGGCCGAGGCGGGCGGCCGGATCAGGGAAGGTCGGCGTCGTCGTGCCGGGCCCGGGTGCGCGGCCCGCCGAAGCTCGGGGGCGTGCCCCCGTCCAGCAGGACCTCGCCGAGGACCGCCCCCGCGAGCCCGCTCGCATGCTCGGCCGCGCCCGCGACCGGATTGCCGTGCGCCCGCACGTCCCGCTCCGCGAGCGCACGGGCCTCGCGGGCCAGGGCGTCGGCGGCGAGCGGGTCGGCGGGCTCCGCACCGAGCAGCCGTACCGCCTCCGCGAGCCGGGTCCGGGCGCCGGCACCGACGACACCCCGGTGCGTCGAGACGAAACCGTCCGCGCCACGCACGCTCGACCCCGCCACGAACGACGCGGCCACCGCCAGCACCCCGGCCGACCCGCCGGTGACCGGCAGCACGGCCCCCACGACCCTGCGCAGGGCGTCGACCGGGTCGTACGGCCCACCGGTCACCTCTTCCCGTACGGCGGCCAGGACGAGGTCGGCCCGGGAGAGGCGGGCGTGGAGCTCGGAGGGGGTGAGGGCGGGCGCGGTCCTGGTGCCGGCGGGCGACGCGGTGTCGTCGGCGTCGACGGCTGGGTTCCCCTGGGCTCCGGCGGCTTGCGTGGCCGGATGGGACTGCCCTGCCCGGTCGGACCCGGCAGGCCGGCGCGCGCCGGCGGCTCGCGCCGTCGGACCGTCCCCGCCTCCCGCCGCCCGCGCAGCGGCCCGCGCCCCCGCGAGTTCGGTCTCCGCGCCCGTCAGTGCGGTCGGGAGCAGCGCCTCGGCTCTCGTGAGGTCGGTCGCGAGGTGGTCGACGGCGTCGATGAACTCGGCCGCCTGCGTCACCGCGCCCTCGGCCTCGCGCAGGTGGCGGATCGCTCGTCGGCTCTCGCCCCGGTAGGCGGTCTGGCGGGACTCGTTGAGGCGGGAGGTGGTGAACACCAGGCGGTCCTTGGCGTGTTCGACGTATCCCGTGACGCGGTCGACCGCCGCCGGGCCGTACCGGTCGCCCAACTCGGTCAGCGTCGTCTCCGTGGCGCCTGTGCGGCCGGCCAGTTCCCGGAACCGGGTCTCCGCGATTTCCAGGGCCTCGCCCACGCCGCGTTCCAGTCCCCGCAGCCGGTCGAACGCGGGGGCCTCGGCGTCCAGTACCCGCCCCGCCTCCTGGCACCGGCCGACGATGCCGGCGAGCGCGTGCCGCCGGGCCGTCCCGTCCTCCGGGACGCCGTCGTCGTACTGCCGGCGCATGCGGAACGCGGCCGAGAGTTCCGCCTCGGCGTCCCGCAGCACCTTCGTGAAGGGTTCGGCGGCCGGCTCTCCGAACCGTGTCGTCGCGAACCCGAGTTCCTCCCGGCTGGTGCGCACCCAGTCGTCGGCCTCAGTGAGCAACGCCCTTGCGCGCTCGTCGAGTTCGGGGAGTGGAGGTTCGGCGGGGGAGGGGAGGGCGGATATTCGCGCGGGGGTGGTGCGGTTCTTCGCCCGGCGGGTGCGTCGTACGTATCCGTATCCGGCGAGCACGATCGCGGCTCCCACGGCGACCAGCGGCAGCACCAGGTCGACGGTGGACTTCTCGTCCTCCGCCCGCGCGGCGGACGCGGCCTCGGTCGCTGTCGCCGTGTCCTGGGTCGTCCGGGCCGCCGGAACCGGCACGGCGGCGTTGATCGTCATCCCCGGCAGCACCAGCCACACCACCCCGGCGAGACCGCCCACCAGGGTGTGCACCACCCGCACGGATATATGAGCCCGCCCGGCCCGCCGCGGCCGACCTCGAATCAAGGATGACGTCACATTTCGGAGCGTATGAGCAGGAATGCGGGTGCGCGACCGGGGTGGGGCAAGGGTGGGGCCGGGGAGGCGGCGGGCGAGGGCGATGACGGAGGGGGACGGCGTGCCGGAGCAGCAAGAGGAGCAGCAGGAGCAGCAGCAGGAGCAGCAGGAGGAGTCGGTCGAGGGGGCCGCCGCTCCCGAAAAGCCGGAAAGCCCGCGCAGACCATGGCGCCGCCGTCTCGGACTCACCGCCCTCGCCCTGTTCCTGGCCTTCCTCCTGCCCGTGCTCGCGGCCGGGACCGCCCTCCGCCTCAACTACACCGGCGACCCGGCAAGCGGCACGTACACCCGGAACCGCGACGCGATCTGGCTCGGCCACGCCTGGGTCGACGGCCGGAAGACGGACGCGGACCTGGCAGCCCTCGCCCGCCGTCTCAAAGGCACCGGTATTCGCGACCTGTACGTCCATTCAGGACCCCTGGAGCACGACGGCACCCTCCCGGAGTCGGACTACCCCAGGGCCGCCTGGCTGATCGAGTCGGTCCACCGCGCACTGCCCGGCGTCCGCGTCCAGGCCTGGCTGGGCGACGTACTCGCCACCGAGGGCCCGGACGGCCTGCACCTGGAACGCGCGGCGACCCGCACCGCGATCGTCGCCTCGACCCGCCAGATCCTCGCCGCCGGCTTCGAGGGCGCCCACTTCGACCTCGAACCCCTCCACTCCGGCGACGGCGACTACCTCGACCTTCTCGACAGACTGCACGCGGTCACCGAGTCCCGTCACGCCCTCCTCTCCGTCGCCGCCCACCAGATCGACCCGCTCCCCTCCCTCCACTCGGTCTGGGGCGTCTTCACCGCGCACCCCAAGTGGTGGTCGCAGGCGTTCTTCGGCCAGGTGGCCCGCCGGGTCGACCAGATCGCCGTCATGTCCTACGACACGGCACAACCTCTGGAGAGCCTCTACGGCGGCTACGTCGCCCAGCAGACCTCGCTCGCCCTGGAGGTCACCCCGGAATCCACCGACCTCCTCATGGGCCTGCCCTTCTACTACGAGAGCAACTTCGACCACTGGGGCCACGCCGAGACCGTCCCGGCCGCCGTCCGGGGCGTCCGCCTGGGCCTGACCCGCACGGACGCCGACCGCGCCCGCTTCGGGGTCGCCCTGTACGTCGACTTCGCCGCCACGGAGGATGACTGGACGGCCTACCGGAAGGACTGGGTACACACGTCGTGAGCCGCCCCCAGCAACCTCGTACGCAGCGACCCCGCACGCACCTGACCCGTACCGACCTCGCCCCCCTCACCCGGGCCGCCCTCGGACCCCACCGCGCCCTCACCGCGGTCACCCGCCTCCGCGGCGGCTCCAAGAAGGGCGTCTACCGGCTGACCCTCGACGACGAATCCACCGCCGTCGCCTACGTCTGGTCGCCCGACGAGGACTACTGGGACGCCGTGCCCCCCGACCCGCGCGACCCCTTCTCCCACGGCACCGGCCTCGGCCTGTTCACCGCGGCGCACGACCGCCTCGCGGCAGCCGGCGTCCGCACCCCCGCCCTCCGGTACGCCGACGCCACGCACACCCACCTCCCGGCCGACGCGGCGATCGTCGAGGACGTGCGGGGCGACAGTCTGGAGGAGGCCCTGCGACGCGAACCCCGGGCGGCGGCCGGGACGTTGGAGCGGTTCGCCGACCTGCTCACCGTCCTGCACGCCCAGCAGGGGCCGACCTTCGGCAAGGTGGCCCTCGTCGACAACGGCGGTGTGCCGACGGGGAGTTCGTGCGAGGGCCTGGTCGCCGGGCGGGCCCTGGGCGACATCGCGGAGATCGCCGCCCGCGAGCCACGGGCGGCCGCCGTCCGTGCCGAACTGGCGGACGCCGTACGGGATCTGGCCGCCGCCGTCCGCCCCCGCGACCGGCACACCCTCATCCACGGCGAACTCGGCCCGGACCACGTCCTGGTGACCGCCGACGGACACCCGGCCCTGATCGACATCGAGGGCCTGATGTACTTCGACGTGGAGTGGGAGCACGTCTTCCTGCGGTTCCGCTTCGGCCCGCACTACGACGTGCTGCGCACCCCCGACGGCACCCCTGACCGCACCCGCGACCGCACTTCCGGCCTGGACGAGGACCGGCTCCGGCTCTACCGCCTCGCCATGCATCTCTCCCTGGTCGCCGGTCCCCTCCGGCTGCTCGACGGGGACTTCCCGGACCCGGAGTTCATGCGCGGCATCGCCGAGTACAACCTCGGGCAGGCACTCAGCCTTCTGCCGACCGCCTCCTGATCTTCGAGCCCAGCCACACCAGCGGGTCGTACTTGCGGTCGACCGCCCTCTCCTTCAAGGGGATCAGCGCGTTGTCCGTGATGTGGATGCCCTCGGGGCAGACCTCCGAGCAGCACTTGGTGATGTTGCAGTAGCCGAGGCCGTGTTCCTCCTGGGCGGTGGCCTTGCGGTCCAGGCCGGTGGACTCGGCCGCGTCCAGGGGATGCATGTCCAGTTCCGCGACCCGCATCAGGAAGCGCGGGCCGGCGAAGGCCGTCTTGTTCTCCTCGTGGTCACGGACCACATGGCAGGTGTCCTGGCACAGGAAGCACTCGATGCACTTGCGGAACTCCTGCGAGCGGTCCACGTCCTCCTGGAACATGCGGTACTCGCCGGGACCGAGCTCGGCGGGCGGTACGAAGGACGGAACCTCCCTGGCCTTCTGGTAGTTGAAGCCGACGTCCGTGACCAGGTCGCGGATGACCGGGAAGGCGCGCAGCGGCGTCACCGTGATCGTCTCGTCCCGCGTGAAGACCGACATGCGGGTCATGCACATCAGCCGCGGCCGTCCGTTGATCTCCGCGGAGCACGAACCGCACTTGCCCGCCTTGCAGTTCCAGCGCACGGCGAGATCGGGGGTCTGGGTCGCCTGGAGGCGGTGGATGATGTCCAGCACCACCTCGCCGTCGTTGACCTCGATCTTGAAGTCCTCCAGGCCCCCGCCCTTGATGTCACCCCGCCACACCTTGAAGGCGGCCTCATAGCTGCTCACTCGTAGAGCTCCTCTTCGGCGAGGTACTTGACCAGCTCCTCTTTCTCGAAGAGGGCGAGCAGGTCGGCGCGGATGGGTTCGGTGGTCTCGCGGGTGAGGGTGATCTGGCCGCTGACGGGGTCCGTCGCGAACAGACCGCCCGTGGGGTCGGTGAGCGCGCACAGGAGATTGATGTTGCGCCACTTGCGGTCCATCGCGGGGTGGTCCTCGCGGGTGTGGCCGCCGCGCGACTCCGTGCGCTCCAGCGCGGCCCGGGCCACGCACTCGCTGACCAGCAGCATGTTGCGCAGGTCCAGGGAGAGGTGCCAGCCGGGGTTGAACTGCCGGTGCCCCTCGACGCCGGCCCGCCGGGCCCGTACCCGAAGATCCGCGAGTTTCTCCAGCGCCTGCTCCATCTCGCCCTCGCGGCGGATGATGCCGACGAGGTCGTTCATGGCCTGCTGGAGCTCCTGGTGCAGGGTGTACGGGTTCTCCGGCGGGCGGCCGTCGTCCTCGCCGGGGGCGGGGCCCTCCGCGGAGAAGGGGCGCAGGGCCTCCGCCGCCGCCGTGTCGATCTGGTCCTCGTCCACCGGCGGGCGCGCGTCGGTGAGGCCGGCCGCGTACTCGGCCGCGTGCCAGCCCGCCCGGCGGCCGAACACCAGCAGGTCGGAGAGGGAGTTGCCGCCCAGGCGGTTGGAGCCGTGCATGCCGCCGGCCACCTCGCCGGCCGCGAACAGCCCCGGCACCCCGCGGGCGGCGGCCGTGTCGGAGTCGACCGCGATGCCGCCCATCACGTAGTGACAGGTGGGCCCGACCTCCATCGCCTCCGCCGTGATGTCGACGTCCGCCAGCTCCTTGAACTGGTGGTACATGGACGGCAGTCGGCGCCGGATGACCTCGGCCGGCATGCGGGTGGAGACGTCGAGGAAGACACCGCCGTGGGGGGAGCCGCGGCCCGCCTTCACCTCGGAGTTGATGGCCCGGGCGACCTCGTCGCGCGGGAGCAGCTCCGGTGGGCGCCGGTTGTGGTCCGGGTCCTCGTACCAGCGGTCGCCCTCCTCCTCCGACTGGGCGTACTTCTCCTTGAAGACGTCGGGGATGTAGTCGAACATGAAGCGTTTTCCGTCGGAGTTGCGCAGCACCCCGCCGTCACCGCGGACCGACTCGGTGACCAGGATGCCCTTGACGGACGGCGGCCAGACCATGCCCGTCGGGTGGAACTGCACGAACTCCATGTTGAGGAGCGGCGCCCCGGCCAGCAGCGCCAGCGCGTGGCCGTCGCCCGTGTACTCCCACGAGTTCGACGTCACCTTGAAGGACTTGCCGATGCCACCGGTCGCGATGACCACGGAGGGCGTCTCGATGACGAAGAAACGGCCCGACTCGCGTTCGTAGCCGAAGACCCCGGAGACGCGGTCGCCTTCTTTCAACACCCTTGTGATCGTGCATTCCTGGAAGACCTTGAGGCGGGACTCGTAGTCGCCGGTCTCGCGGAAGTCCTCCTGCTGGAGGGACACGATCTTCTGCTGAAGGGTGCGGATCAGCTCCAGGCCGGTGCGGTCGCCGACGTGGGCGAGGCGCGGGTACTCGTGGCCGCCGAAGTTGCGCTGCGAGATGCGGCCGTCCTTCGTGCGGTCGAAGAGGGCGCCCCAGGTCTCCAACTCCCATACCCGGTCCGGGGCTTCGCTCGCGTGCAGCTCCGCCATCCGCCACTGGTTGAGGAACTTGCCGCCGCGCATGGTGTCGCGGAAGTGGACCTCCCAGTTGTCACCGGAGTTGACGTTGCCCATCGCCGCCGCGATGCCGCCCTCGGCCATCACCGTGTGCGCCTTGCCGAACAGCGACTTGCAGATCACGGCCGTACGGGCGCCGCGCTCGCGCGCCTCGATGGCGGCCCGCAGGCCCGCGCCACCGGCGCCGACCACGACGACGTCCCACTCCTGTCGGTCGACCACGGACATCAGAAGAACCTCGGATCATCGAAAGCGCCGGAGGCGACCAGGTACACGTAGAAGTCCGCGAGCGCCACGCTGATCAACGACGCCCAGGCGAGCTGCATATGACGGTTGTTCAGCTTCCCCACGAACTTCCACGCCTTGTAGCGGACGGGATGCTTGGAGAAGTGCTTGAGCTTGCCGCCGACGATGTGCCGGCAGGAGTGGCAGGACAGGGTGTACGCCCAGATCAGCACGATGTTGGCCAGGAAGACGAGGGTGCCCAGGCCCATGTGGCCCCAGTGGTAGTCCTCGTCCCGGAAGGTCAGCACGGTGTCGTAGGTGAGCGTGCCCGCGACCAGCAGGGCCGCGTAGAAGAAGTACCGGTGGACGTTCTGCAGGATCAGCGGGAACCGCGTCTCGCCCGAGTACTTCTTGTGCGGCTCGGCCACCGCGCAGGCCGGCGGGGACGCCCAGAAGCCCCGGTAGTAGGCCTTGCGGTAGTAGTAGCAGGTCAGCCTGAAGCCCAGCGGGAAGATCAGGATGATGATCGCGGGGGAGATGCCCCACCAGCTGCCGAAGAGGTCCGCGTTGGGGCCGTTGTGCATGGTCGCGCAGCGGTCGGCCAGACAGGGCGAGTAGAACGGCGAGACGTAGGGCGCCGAGTAGTAGTTCGTGTCGGCGAAGGCCCGCCACGTCGAGTACACGATGAACGCCAGCAGTCCCGCGGCGGTGACGGCGGGGGCCAGCCACCACCGGTCGGTGCGCAGGTGGTTCGCGTCGATCGCGGCGCGCGTACCGGTGCGTACGCCGCCGCTGTTCGGATGGGGTTCCGTACCAGTGGCCAACTCATGACTCCGGTCGGGTTCAGGGGGCTCGGCGGTCGCGGGCGCCGAGTCCCTCGTCGTCCGAGTCCGTCCACAGGCTGTTGTCGTACGGGGCGTCGGACATGGGGAGGAGATCGGGGCGTTTGGGGGCGGTCGGCGCGGAGGCCGCGTCGCGCAGCAGCGCGACGCTCTCGCGCAGGTGGTTGGCGTCGGCGCGGACGCGCCGCATCTCCAGGCCTGCTGTGCCGAGCTGTTTCTCCAGTCGGCCGACCGACCGGAACAGCTCGTCGAGACTGCGCTGGACATGCGTCAGTTCGTCGTGCACGGACATGACGTTTCCTCACTTCCGCGGGCGGCTGTGCCCTGGACGTAAACGTTCATGCGCCTGCGAGTGTTGCGCGTCACACCTCTCGGTGGGAAGCGGTGTGCACGTATTGGGTTCGGTGCGTTGTCTTGTGCGAGGTGGGTGGGGGCGCGCGTTCTGGGGGCTGCGCCCCCAGACCCCCGTCGGCCCAAGGGCCTCGTCCTCAAGCGCCGGACGGGCTGGATGTTGCGCCGCATGGGTGGGGTTCCGGTCTTTCCCCGCCGTGTCTGCCAGCTCTGGCGAACCCTTTCCTCTTCAGTGGCGGCATAGATCTGATCAGCTCCATATACCGCCAAATGTGATCGTTTGCGGCGGCTCACTCCCGGAGGTAGACGAGATGGCCCACGACGGCGTCGGACTGCGCGCGGTCATGCGCTCGGTCGCCTTCCTGACCGCGGGTGTGCTCGCGGTGCCGGCGGTCGCCGGGTGCAGTTCCGAGGACTCGGCGGGCAAGCCGCTCGCCGGACAGGAGATCGCGCCGGCCGGCCGCGAGCTGGTCGCCGACGGCGGCACGCTGCGGTGGGCCGTGGACGACGTGCCGGAGACGCTCAACACGTTCCAGTCGGACGCCGACCCGGTCACCGGGCGGATCGCGCAGGCGACGCTGCCGAGCATGTACCGGCTGGACGCGGACGGGCGTCCGCAGGTCGACGGCGACTACCTGGAGTCCGCCAAGGTCGTCGAGACCGAGCCCAAGCAGGTCGTGCTGTACAAGCTGAACCAGCAGGCGGTGTGGAGCGACGGCCGGGAGATCGGGGCCGCCGACTTCGCCGCGCAGTGGCGGGCCCTGTCCGGGAAGGACAGTGCGTACTGGACCGCCCGCAACGCCGGGTACGAGCGCATCGAGAAGATCGAGCGCGGGGCCAACGACCTCGAGGTCAGGGTCACCTTCGGGCGGGCGTACGCCGACTGGAAGTCGCTGTTCTCGCCGCTGTACCCCAAGGGCGTCATGGGCACCCCGGACTCGTTCAACGACGGGGCGCGCAGGAAGCTCAAGGTCACGGCCGGGCCCTTCGTCGTCAAGAAGGTCGACCGCAAGGACGACCAGGTCACCCTCGCCCGCAATCCGCGCTGGTGGGGCCACCCCGCCAAGCTCTCCGGGATCGTCCTGAAGGCCGTACCGCGCGACGAGCGGGCCGCCGCGCTGGCCGACGGGGAGATCGACCTGGCCGAGATCGACCCCTCGGCGGCCGACCGGATCGCCCTTGCCGGGCGGACCGGGGGCACGAACACGCCGTTGCAGGGCGCCTCGCCGATGGCGGAGCCCGGCTCCGGGCGGGCCGCCGCGAAGTCCCTGAAGCAGCTGAAGAAGCAGGGCAAGAAGGGCGCCAAGTACGAGAAGCAGCAGGAGGCGCTGCGCGCCTTCGAGGTGCGCAAGTCGCTGGAGCCCGCCTTCACCCAGCTCGCCCTCAACGGTTCGGAGGGGCCGCTCGCCGACGAGCGGGTGCGCCGGGCCGTGGCCCGGGCCCTGGACCGGAAGGCGCTCGCCAAGGCCGTGCTCGGGCCGTTGGGGCTGCCCGCCGTGCCGGTGGGCAGTCATCTCGCGCTCTCCGGGCAGGCCGCCTACGCCGACAACAGCGGCGCGCTGGGCGACCAGGACACGGGCGAGGCGCAGGCGCTGCTCGCGGACGCCGGGTGGGTGTCCGGCGGACCGCTGAAGGAAGAGAAGAAGAAGGGGGAGAAGGGCGCCGGGCCCGAGGGGAAGAAGGCCGACGACGAGTCCGCGGGCGGCGACGAGGGGACGTACATCGTCGGCGAGGACGACAAGGCGCCCCAGGAGCCCGAGTGGGAGCGCAGGGCCGACCCCAAGGACCACCAGGGCACGCACGGGAAGAAGAGCGGCGGGAACAAGGGCGGCACGCACCTCGCCGACGGCAAGCAGTACGCCGAGAAGCAGGTGAAGCAGGGCGGCGCACCCGGGGCGTACGCCCCCAAGGGCACCCCCGCGCCGGGTGCCGCGGCGGCGCCGCTGGCCAAGAACGGCAAGCCGCTCACGCTCCGCTTCGTGCTCCCGTCGGGGGCCGGGTCCGCGACGCTGCGCACGGTCGCCGACCGGATCGTCGCGATGCTGGACCGGGTCGGCATCCGGACCGAGATCATCAAGGTCTCCGACGACAGCTACTTCAAGGACCACATCGCGTCCGGCCAGTACGACCTCGCGCTGTACTCCTGGCCCGCCTCCGCGTTCCCCGCCACCGACGCCCGGCCCGTCTACGCCAAGCCGGTGCCGGCCGCCGACGGGTCCCTGAACGTCGAGCAGAACTACACGCGCGTCGGCACCGACCAGGTCGACCAGCTCTTCGACCAGGCCGTCGGCACCCTCGACGGCGACGAGAGCGCCGACCTGCTGCGCAAGGCCGACTCCCGCATCTGGGCCGCCGCCGGCTCCATCCCGCTCTACCAGCGCCCCCAGCTCACGGCCGGCCGGAAGGACCTGGTCAACGCCGGCGCCTTCGGCTTCCAGACCCCGGTCTACGAGGACATGGGCTTCCTGAAGAAGGGCGCGAAGCGCCCCTCGGCGAGCCCGGACAAGGACTAGAGCCTGTACGCGTCCGACAAATGTGACCAAGGCCGCCGCCCCGCATCCCAGCGGGGCGGCGGCCTGCGCACGGAGGGCGGGGGACCGGGGCCGCCGGACCCGCGGAGCGGTCCGCGCAACGGCCCGCGGAGGCCACCCCTGGCTCAGGCCCGTAGGATGGGGTGAGGCCGTGGCGTGTCCAGCCCGGCAGGGTCCGCGTAACACAGACGTACGCGTAGGCCTTCCTCACACTCCGGGAGAACGCCACACCATGGCCACGCGCCACGACATCCGCAACGTAGCCATCGTCGCCCACGTCGACCATGGCAAGACCACACTGGTCGATGCCATGCTCAAGCAGGCCGGTGCCTTCGCCGCGCATGCCGCCGAGTCGCTCGACGACCGCATGATGGACTCGAACGACCTGGAGCGTGAGAAGGGCATCACGATCCTGGCCAAGAACACGGCCGTCAAGTACCACCCGAAGGATGGCAGCGATGTCATCACCATCAACATCATCGACACCCCGGGCCACGCCGACTTCGGCGGCGAGGTCGAGCGCGGTCTGTCGATGGTGGACGCGGTGGTGCTGCTCGTCGACGCCTCCGAGGGCCCGCTGCCGCAGACCCGCTTCGTGCTGCGCAAGGCGCTCCAGCAGCGCCTCCCGGTCATCCTGTGCATCAACAAGACGGACCGCCCCGACTCCCGGATCGACGAGGTCGTCAACGAGACCTACGACCTCTTCCTGGACCTGGACGCGGACGAGGAGCAGATCGAGTTCCCCATCGTCTACGCGTGCGCGCGCGACGGTGTGGCCTCGCTGACCAAGCCCGACGACGGCACGGTCCCGCAGGACAGCGACAGCCTGGAGCCCTTCTTCTCCACGATCCTGTCGCACGTCCCGGCCCCCCAGTACGACGAGGCCGCCCCGCTCCAGGCGCACGTCACCAACCTGGACGCCGACAACTTCCTCGGCCGTATCGCGCTGCTCCGCGTCGAGCAGGGCGAGCTGCGCAAGGGCCAGACCGTCACCTGGATCAAGCGCGACGGCACGATGTCCAGCGTGCGCATCACCGAGCTGCTGATGACCGAGGCGCTCACCCGCAAGCCGGCCGAGATGGCGGGCCCCGGTGACATCTGCGCCGTGGCCGGTATCCCGGACATCATGATCGGCGAGACGCTCGCCGACCCCGAGAACCCGATCCCGCTGCCGCTGATCACGGTCGACGAGCCGGCCATCTCGATGACCATCGGCACCAACACCTCGCCGCTGGTCGGCCGCGGCGGCACCGGCAAGGGCGCCTCCGCGAAGGCCGCGGTCAAGGACCGCAAGGTCACCGCCCGTCAGGTCAAGGACCGCCTGGACCGCGAGCTGATCGGCAACGTCTCGCTCCGCGTGTTCGACACCGAGCGCCCCGACGCCTGGGAGGTGCAGGGCCGCGGTGAGCTGGCGCTGGCCATCCTGGTGGAGCAGATGCGCCGCGAGGGCTACGAACTGACCGTCGGCAAGCCCCAGGTCGTCACCAAGGACGTCGAGGGCAAGGTCTACGAGCCGGTCGAGCGCATGACGATCGACGTGCCCGAGGAGCACATGGGCGCGGTCACGCAGCTCATGGGCGTCCGCAAGGGCCGGATGGACAACATGTCCAACCACGGCTCGGGCTGGGTCCGCATGGAGTTCGTCGTGCCCTCCCGCGGGCTCATCGGCTTCCGTACCGAGTTCCTGACCGGTACGCGCGGCACGGGCATCGCGCACTCCATCCACGAGGGTCACGAGCCGTGGTTCGGCACGCTGACCACCCGTAACAACGGCTCGCTGGTCGCCGACCGCGCCGGTGCCGTCACCGCGTTCGCGATGACGAATCTCCAGGAGCGCGGTGTGCTGTTCACCGACCCCGGCACCGAGGTGTACGAGGGCATGATCGTCGGCGAGAACTCGCGCTCCGACGACATGGACGTGAACATCACCAAGGAGAAGAAGCTCACGAACATGCGGTCTTCCTCGGCCGACTCGTTCGAGGCGATCGTCCCGCCGCGCAAGCTCTCCCTGGAGCAGTCCCTGGAGTTCTGCCGCGACGACGAGTGCGTCGAGGTGACCCCGGAGTCCGTTCGCATTCGCAAGGTGGTGCTGGACGGTCGTGAGCGCGCCCGCTCCGCGAGCCGGGCCAAGCACAGCTGACGAAGGTCGACTATCGGCCAAACAAGGCCCGGGCGTCCCCATCTTGGGGGCGCCCGGGCTTTTTGCAACCGATTTTTCGGCGACCGGTGTCCGTATTGCGGAGATCCCCGCCCGATACCCATGTAACACGTCCGTTTCGCGGCCTTCTCCTCCCGAACAGTTTGTCCAGATTTTGGAAGATGTACGCGTCAGCTGTGACCGAATTGAGATTTGAAGACAGTGGTCGGTGCATGGCTCATGGCAGATAGTTAGCCGCGTAGCGCTCGGGTCAATGGGTCTCGTGCTGTGGGGACAGCACCGGCTCGCGAGCACCATGGGGGTGTCTGACCCCTCCGTCAGGGGTGTCGGAGGACAGACGTGTGCCCCCTCCCGTTCGGTGAATACGTGGAGTCATGAGGAGGAGCCCCATGCGCGGTGTCACGAACACCAGGTGGGCCACGCCGTCCGTCGTCGCCAATTGCCCTCGCGCATACGGCGGTTCAGTCTGAGGATGCCTACGGCCGTTTAACGCGGGCCGACGCCTACGCGCGTCCGGCTGCGGGTTTCCCGGCCTCCTCGGGGTTCCCCCCACGCTTCTTCATGATCCGTTCCGCGATCGCGCACACCCTGCGCCGGTCGCCGGCTCGGCACACCCACACCTGTGAAATGGGCCAACTGTGACAAGTCCTCTCGACGTTGAAGGCGGCGGCGGTACGTCGGTCGTCGTCGACGGCGCCCCACAGCCTCCGGCGCAGCCCGAGGCCGAGAAGCTCGAAGGCCGCTCGCCCGGCCAGTTGATGTGGATCCGCTTCAAGCGGGACCGCACCGGCGTGATCTCGGCTTTCGTCGTGCTCTTCTTCTTCGTGATCGCGCTCGCCGCGCCCCTGATCTCGAAGCTGTACGGCAAGGACCCGTACACCGTCTACGCGGACGAACGCCCCGAGCTGTTCGACAGCGCGGGCGTGCCGGTGCAGCCCAACGGCGGTATCAGCAGCGAGTTCTGGTTCGGTTTGGAACCCGGCAACGGCTACGACGTGTTCACCAAGTTGATCTACGGCATCCGCACCTCGCTGATGATCTCGATCACCGTCACCCTCGCCGTGATCGTCACCGGCATCCTGCTCGGTGTGACGGCGGGCTACGTCGGCGGCCGGACCGACTACGCGATCGGCCGCGTGATCGACTTCCTGCTCGCCTTCCCCTCCCAGCTGTTCTTCATCGCCAGCATGCCCGTCGTGGTCTCGCTGTTCGTGAGTCCGACGGACGAGACCCCGACCTATGTCCGGGTGGTCGCGCTGATCGTGGTGCAGTGGGTGCTCGGCTGGATGAGCCTCGCGCGCATCCTGCGCGGCACCACACTCGCCCTGCGGGAACGGGAGTTCATCGAGGCGGCCAAGGTGAGCGGGGCCTCCCCGTGGCGGATCATCCGCCGGGAGATCCTGCCCAATGTGGTGACTCCGCTGCTGGTGCAGTCCACCTACATGCTGCCGAACTTCGTGACGATCGAGGCCGGTCTGTCGTTCCTCGGCGTCGGGATCGTCGAACCGACGCCCGACTGGGGCCAGATGTTCTCCAAGGCGTCGACCGAGCTCGTACAGCAGAACGACATCACCTACATGTTCTTCCCCGGCGTCTCGATGATCATCTTCGTCGTCGCGTTCAACCTGCTCGGGGACTCTGTCCGGGACGCCTTCGACCCCAAGTCGTCGCGCTGAACGGCAGTTTGTGGGCGTCCTCGCCCGGATACCGCACGGTAATTCCTGATTGCACTGGTGACACACAGATGGGTGGAAACTTCAGTGATGAGTAGGGGCGGACGCCACGCATACGCCGCTTTGTCAGTGTTCGCGGCCGGGGCACTCGTGCTCACCGGTTGCAGCAAGGGCGGCAGCGACGCGAGCGACAACGACAAGAAGGACCAAGAGAACGCCAAGAACCAGCAGGCGTCGATCAAGTTCGGCGATGCGTCGGACTCGAACGGACCCGCGGCCGCGGTGGCGGGCGCCAAGAGCGGCGGCACGATGGAGGTGCTGCAGCGCGACAGCTTCGCCCACCTCGACCCGGGGCAGATCTACGTCTCCGACGAGATGGCGCTCTCGCAGCTCATCCACAGAGGCCTGACCGGCTACAAGGCGACCGGCACCGACGGCAAGGGCCACGAGGTCGTCGGCGACCTCGCCACCGACTCCGGCACCACCACGGACGGCGGCAAGACCTGGAAGTACACGCTGAAGGACGGACTCAAGTTCGCCAACGGCACGCCGATCACCTCCGCCGACGTCCGGCAGACCTTCGAGCGGCTGTTCGCGCCCTTCATCAACCAGGGCCCGAGCTACATCCAGCAGTGGCTGGCCGACTCCTCCGGCGCCGACTACCGCAAGCTGCTGCCGGACGGCCCCTACAAGGGCAAGCACCTGCCCGCCACCGTCCTGGACACGCCGGACGAGAAGACCGTCGTCTTCAAGTTCAAGTCGCCGCACCCGGACCTGCCGTACGCGCTCGCCATGGCGGGCTACTCCTTGGTCTCCGCCAAGGGCGACACCAAGGAGAAGTACGACAAGGCCCCGGTGACGACCGGTCCCTACAAGATCCAGTCGTTCAAGTCCGGCAAGTCGATGGTGCTCGTGAAGAACACCAACTGGGACCCGAAGACGGACCCGATCCGCAACCAGTACGTGGACCAGTGGGACTTCACGTTCAACCAGCAGTTCGAGCAGTCCACCAAGGCCCTGCTGGCCGACAGCGGCGCCGACGCGACCGGCATAAGCCTCAGCAACCAGGTCGACGCGGGCAACCTGTCCAGCGTGCTCAAGGACCCGAAGATGAAGTCCCGCACGATCTCCGGCTACCAGCCCTACGTGGGCCAGATGAACATCAACATGAGCAAGCCGGAGCTCAAGGACATCAAGGTCCGTCAGGCCATCGCGTACGCGCTGCCGATCACGCCGTTCATCCGCGCCTTCGGCGGCACCGACGCCATGGAGGTCGCCGGCGGCTTCCTGAGCCCGACCGTCAGCGGCTACGACGCGAAGTTCGACCCGTTCGGCAAGAAGAAGAAGCCCGCGGGTGACCCGGTCAAGGCCAAGAAGCTGCTCGAAGAGGCCGGCAAGCTCAACATGAAGCTGACCTTCGGCTACACCAACACCCCCGAGGGCCAGCAGTACTCCACCGCCATGGCGGCGGGCCTGAAGAAGGCCGGCTTCGACGTCCAGCGCCAGGAGATCCCGGCCGAGACCTACTACGACCAGGTCAGCAAGCTGGACAACCAGTTCGACATCTTCCACACCGCGTGGGGTGCCGACTGGCCGTCCGCCTCGACCGTCATCCCGCCGCTGTACGACGGCCGGGGGATCGCCGAGGGCGCGCAGAACTACTCGCAGGTCAACGACGCTCACGTGAACAGTGAGATCGACCGGATCAACAAGATCACCGACCCGGTCAAGGCCGCGGCCGCGTGGGAGCAGGTCGACCAGTACCTGCTCACCAAGGTCGTCAACGCGGTCCCGACCGCGTACTACAAGCAGACCCAGATCGCCGGTTCCAAGGTCGGCGGCTTCGTCTACGACGACGTGATCGGCGGCGTCGACCCCCGTCGTCTCTTCATCAAGTAACCACCGTCGGACCGGTACCCGGTGCGCGGCCCCACAGGGCCGCGCACCGGGTACCGCCCCACCCGTCGACGTCAGAGAGCTGCCCCTGTCATGCTGCGCTTCCTCTTCCGCCGGTTCCTCGGTGCCGTCGTCATTCTCTTTCTGTTGAGCATCGTGACGTTCCTGCTGTTCTTCGGAATGCCCCGTGACCCGGCGCTGCTGATGTGCGGCAAGACGTGCAACCCCACCAGCCTGGCCAACATCCACCATGTGCTGGGCCTCGACAAGTCGATCCCCGAGCAGTACGGGATCTTCCTGCACAACCTCGTCTTCGGCAGCAACGAGTTCGCCCAGGGCCCTTGCCCCGCCCCCTGCTTCGGGTACTCGTACCACACCAACGACCAGGTCTGGTCGACGCTGCTCGACCGGCTGCCCACCACCGTCTCGCTCACCATCGGTGGCGCGGTGGTCTTCCTCATCGTGGGTCTGGGCACCGGCATGATCGCCGCCTGGAAGCGCGGCAGTCTGGTCGACAAGATCGTGACTGCCTCGTCGATGGTGCTCAGTTCGATGCAGATCTACTTCCTGGGCCCGCTGGCACTGGCGATCCTCGTCTACCAGACGCACATCTTCAGCAAGCCCGCCTACGTCGACTTCACCTCCGATCCGCTCGCCTGGTTCGACGGGCTGATCATCCCGTGGGTGGTGCTGTCCACGATCTTCGCCTCGCAGTACACGCGTATGGCGCGCTCGTCGATGATCGAGCAACTCCAGGAGGAACACGTACGGACCGCCCGCGCCAAGGGCATGTCCCGCAAGTACGTCTTCTTCCGCTACGCCTGGCGCGGCTCGCTGATCCCGATCGTCACCATCTTCGGCATCGACCTCGGCTCGCTGCTCGGCGGCGCCATCATCACGGAGTACACCTTCGGTCTGCCGGGCCTGGGCCATCTCGCGGTGGACGCCGTGTCCTTCAGCGACCTGCCGCTGCTGCTGGGCGTGATGCTGTTCTCCGCCACCATGATCCTGCTGTTCAACATCATCGTCGATGCCTGCTACGCGTTCATCGACCCGCGCGTGCGGCTGTCCTAGGCCGGGTAAGAGGAGACTGTCGTGACCACTCTGACCAAGGAAGCCGGGGCACCCGTACCGGCCGACGCGGGCGCCTTCCTCTCGGTGCGGGACCTGCACGTCAGCTTCAAGACCGAGGACGGCATCGTGAAGGCCGTCGACGGGCTCTCCTTCGACGTGCAGCGCGGCAGGACGCTGGGCATCGTCGGCGAGTCGGGCTCCGGCAAGTCCGTCACCAACCTGACGATCCTCGGCCTGCACGACCCGAAGTTCACCACCGTCGAGGGCGAGATCCTCCTGGACGGCCAGGAGTTGACGACCGCCCGCGAGTCCGATCTGGAGAAGGTGCGCGGCAACAAGGCCGCGATGATCTTCCAGGACCCGCTGACCGCGCTCTCCCCGTACTACACGGTGGGCCGGCAGATCGCCGAGCCCTTCATGAAGCACACCGGGGCCTCCAAGCGGGTGGCCTGGGAGCGCGCGGTGGAGATGCTCGGCAAGGTCGGCATCCCCAACCCCAAGGAGCGGGCGAAGGACTACCCGCACCAGTTCTCCGGCGGTATGCGCCAGCGCGCGATGATCGCCATGGCGCTGGTCTGCGACCCCGACCTGCTGATCGCCGACGAGCCGACCACGGCCCTCGACGTCACCGTGCAGGCGCAGATCCTCGACCTGCTCAGGGACCTCCAGCGGGAGTTCGGCACCGCGATCGTCTTCATCACCCACGACCTCGGCGTGATCGCCGACATGGCCGACGACATCATGGTGATGTACGCGGGCGGCGCGGTGGAGCGGGGCACAGTGAACGAGGTGCTGCGCTCGCCGCAACACCCCTACACCTGGGGCCTGTTGAACTCCATGCCGCGGCTGGACTCGGCGCTCGACGAGCCGCTGAACCCGATCCCCGGCGCCCCGCCCTCGCTGCTGACCCCGCCGTCCGGCTGCCGCTTCCACCCGCGTTGCACCTTCCAGGACCGGGTCGGCGGCAATCGCTGCGTGACCGAACGTCCGCTGCTGGCCCCGGACCGGGCCTCCGCGTGCCACCTCACGGCGGAGCAGAAACGCACCATCTTCATCGAAGAGATCAAGCCCCGACTGGGCTAGGAGGAGACGTCATGAAAGAGGACCTCGTCCTTCCCGCCCCGCGGGAAGCCGCCGCCGAGTCGGCCGGCGAACCCCTGCTCCACGTGGCAGGACTCACCAAGCACTTCCCGGTCAAGGGCGGTTTCCCGATCCGCCGTACGGTCGGTGCCGTGCAGGCGGTCGACGGCATCGACCTGACCGTGCACGTCGGCGAGAGCTTCGGTCTGGTCGGTGAGTCGGGCTGCGGCAAGTCGACGACCGGGCGGCTGATCACGCGGCTCATGGAGCCGACGGCCGGCACGATCTCGTACCGGGGCAAGGACATCACCCACGCCAGCCGCAAGGAGCTGGCACCCATCCGCTCCGAGATCCAGATGATCTTCCAGGACCCGTACTCGTCGCTGAACCCGCGGCAGACGGTCGGCAAGATCATCTCGGGCCCGATGGAGATCAACGACATCGTGCCCGAGGGCGGCCGGGAGAAGCGGGTCCGCGAACTCCTGGAGATCGTCGGTCTCAACCCCGAGCACTACAACCGCTTCCCGCACGAGTTCTCCGGCGGCCAGCGTCAACGCATCGGCGTGGCACGGGCGTTGGCCCTGGAGCCGAAGCTGATCGTGGCGGACGAGCCGGTCTCCGCGCTCGACGTCTCCATCCAGGCGCAGGTGGTCAACCTGCTCCAGAAGGTCCAGGCGGAACTGGGCATCGCGTTCCTGTTCATCGCCCACGACCTGGCGGTGGTACGGCACTTCTCGCAGCGGGTGGCCGTGATGTACCTCGGCAAGATCATCGAGGTGGGCGACCGCGAGTCCATCTACACCCGCCCCCGGCACCCGTACACCCACGCCCTGCTCTCCGCGGTGCCCGAGGTGAACCTCTCCGACGAGCCGGACGGCGCCCAGCGCGAGCGCATCCGCCTGGCCGGCGACGTGCCGTCGCCCATCTCCCCGCCCTCCGGCTGCCGGTTCCGCACCCGCTGCTGGAAGGCCCAGGACAAGTGCGCGGCCGAGGAGCCGCCGCTGATCCAGATCTCCGGCAACCACGAGGGCCATCTGACGGCCTGCCACTTCCCGGAGGAGCCGACGATCGAGGGGCGCGACGAGGACATCGTGCTCGACCCGGCGCTGGCGGCGCTGGAGGAGGGGCCGGAGGCTCAGTAGGCGGCCCGTGCCACGGTGACGATCTCGGGGCTGGCGGGGGCGAGCGGTCCTCGCCCCCAGTCGCCGTACTGCTCGACGACGGTGAGGCCGGCCTCGGTGAGGAAGCGGGCGAGGGCGTCGGGGGTGAGGAAGCGCAGGGTGGACCGGCAGACCTGGGGTCCCTTCCACCGTGCGCCCTCGTAGGTCTCGGTGAACGTCACCCGGTCGCCGCGGACGGGCAGTTCGACCTCGTGCCACACCTGGACGGCGGTGCCGTCCGGGTCGCTGATCTCGTACCGGCGCTGTGGGGTCCAGCGCTCCCAGGCGCGCGCCGAGGGATTGCGCGTCTCGAACACGAACCGCCCGCCCGCGCCGAGGGCCGCGCGCACGGACCGCAGTGCCGCGCGGATCTCCTCGTCGGCGACGATCTCCTGGAACGCGTGCCCGGTCATCACCACGAGGTCGAACTCCCCGTCCCAGGCCCGGCTGCGCAGGTCCCCGAGCACCCACTCGACGTCCCGTTCGGCGTCGCGGGCCCGGACGAGCATGGCGGCCGCCGGGTCGAGGCCCATGAGCCGGCCCCGGTGTCCGTCGGATCTGGCCCGGGCCAGCAGACGTCCCGTGCCGCAGCCGACGTCGAGCACGGAGGACGCGGACATCACCAGTTTCAGGTAGAAGTCGTCGCCCGGGCCCCAGCAGTTGAGCACGTCATAGAGCGCGGCGAGCGATGGATCGGCGAAGGCACGGTCGACCACCGGGGAAGTGTGGCACACCTGCCAGGCGGGACATGACAAGATCGCGAATTCAACTGGCGGGAACGGCCGGGGAGTTGGCGCGACACCGTCGGCGGGGGTGCGTGCCGGGCTCAGGTCGGAGTCGTAGGGTGCCTGTTCGTGACGGTGACAGAGTCTTCCGACGGGGCGCCGCTCTGGCGTGACCGGCAGTTCGTGGTGCTGGCCGGGGCACGGGTGATCTCCGTGCTGGGCAACGGCTTCGCGCGGGTGGCACTCGCGTTCGCGGTGCTCTCCCTGCCGGGGGCGGGCGCGGGCACGTTGTCGCTGGTGCTGGCCTGTCAGGCGGTGCCGCAACTGGTGTTCATCCTGGTCGGCGGGGTCATCGCGGACCGCATGTCACGGTCGCGGCTGATGGCGTCGGCGGATGTGCTGGGTGCCGGGGCGTACGCGGGCCTCGCGGCCATGGTGCTGACCGGGCACGCGCCCCTGCCGGCCATGTGTCTGTTCGCGGTGGCGGCCGGTACGGCCACCGCCCTGTTCGCGCCGGCGCTGGACGGTCTCGTACCGCTGCTCGTGCCCGCGAGCCGTCTGCAACGGGCCAACGGCCTGCTGCGGATGGGCATCAACGGCTCGATGCTCCTTGGCCTGGCCCTGTCCGGCGTGACGGTGGCCCTGGTCGGCGCGGGGTGGGCGCTCGCGCTGAACGCGGCCTCGTTCGTGGCCAGCGCGGCGCTGACGGCGCGGTTGCGGGTGACCACATCTCCTCGGGCGAAGGCGTCCGGCTGGGCCGATCTCCGGGAGGGCTGGCACGAGTTCGCCTCCCGGCAGTGGCTGTGGGTGGTCGTCGCCCAGTACGCGGTGGTCGTCGCCGCGGTCAACGCCAACGTCGGTGTCCTGGGTCCGTTGGCGGCCGAACAGCATCTCGGCGGCCCGCGGGCGTGGTCGGTCATCGTGGCCGCGCAGGCCCTGGGCACGATCGCCGGAGCGGGCCTGGCGGCTCGGGTACGGGTGAGCCGCCCCGTCCTGGTGGCGGTGCTGTGCACGTTTCCGGCCGCCCTGCCCATCATCCTGCTCAGCCTCCGGGCCCCGGTCTGGCTGATCGCCACGGCGATGTTCGCCGCGGGTGTGGCCAGCGACGTCTACGGCGTCCTGTGGACCACCACGGTCCAACGCCGCATCCCCGAACAGGCCCTGTCCCGAGTCAGCTCGTACGACTGGTTCGGCTCCCTCTCCTTCGCCCCCCTCGGCCTCCTGATCGCCGGCCCCGTCGCGGCGAGAGTGGGCACGGACACGGCCCTGGCGGGCTGCGCGGCGTCGATCGTCGTGGCGACGGCGGGAGCACTGCTGTCACCGCAGGTACGGAGGCTGCGCACCGCGGACGAGGAACCTTCCGGTGGGCTGCCGTCGCACGCAACGGCCTCCGAGTCGAGCGGCAACCCGTAGAGCCGCCGCGAGAACAGCCCCGTACAGAGCGAAGGCCCGTGCCCCACGCGAGCGCGTGCGGTACGGGCCTTCTTCTCCCCGGGGAGCGGACGTTCATGGGCTCGGGTCAATGGGCCTGGAAAGTCCGTTCCGCGAAGGGTGGCGGCTGACGGTAAAGGGGTGTTGTCAGGCCGCCGCCTCGGGGTTCTTGGAGAGACGCGGGGCCGGGACGAGGACCTCGGTCTCCGGGTAGTGGCAGGCGGTGAGGTGGCCGGGCTTGTTGCCCTCGACCTGGACCAGCGGCGGTGCCTCGCTCGCGCACTTGTCCGTCGCCTTCCAGCAGCGGGTGCGGAAGCGGCAGCCGGAGGGCGGGGAGATGGGGGAGGGCACGTCACCGACCAGGCGGATGCGTTCGCGGACCGGCCCGTCGTCCTCCACCGTCGCCTCGGGTACGGCGGACAGCAGCGCCCGCGTGTACGGGTGGCGCGGGTTGCCGTAGAGGTCGTCGCGGTCGGCGATCTCCACGATCTTGCCGAGGTACATGACCGCCACGCGGTGCGAGAAGTGCCGGACGATCGCCAGGTCGTGGGCGATGAACACGAACGCGATGCCGAGTTCCTGCTGGACCTTCTGGAGCAGGTTCACCACCTGCGCCTGGATCGAGACGTCCAGGGCCGACACCGGCTCGTCCGCCACGATCAGCTTCGGCTCCAGAGCCAACGCCCGTGCCACGCCGATGCGTTGACGCTGACCGCCGGAGAACTCGTGCGGGAAGCGGTTGTAGTGCTCGGGGTTGAGACCGACGATCTCCAACAGCTCACGGACGCGGGCCTCACGGCCGCCGGCCGGGTTGATGTCGTTGATCTCCATCGGACCGGACACGATCTTGCCGACCGTCTGCCGCGGGTTCAGCGAGGCGTACGGGTCCTGGAAGATCATCTGGATCTCGGAGCGGATCGGCGCCAGCTGCTTGCGGCCCGCGTGGGTGATGTCCTGCCCGCGGTAGGTGACCTTGCCGCCGGTCGGTTCCAGGAGGCGGGTGATCAGCCGGCCGGTCGTCGACTTGCCGCAGCCCGACTCGCCGACCAGGCCCAGGCTCTCGCCCTCGGCGACCTGGAAGTCCAGGCCGTCGACGGCCTGCACGGCACCGACCGTACGCCGGATCGGGAAACCGCCCTTGATCGGGAAGTGCTTGGTCAGCCCGCTGACGTCCAGGAGGGGGTTCGTGTCGCTCATGATGGGAAGTCCCGTTTCTAGTACGTCAGTTGTGCTGGGCTACGGCGGCGAGGTCGGCGAAGAGCTCCCGGCGCTGCTGGGTGGTGAGGTGGCAGGCGGAGCCCCGTCCGTCGACCACCTCCAGCGCGGGCCGCTCGCTCGCGCACCGTCCGCCCGGGACCTTCTCGGCGAAGGCGCAGCGCGGGTGGAAGTGGCAGCCGGTCGGCGGGTTGAGCAGCGAGGGCGGCGATCCCGGGATCGGCATCAGCGGCACGTCGACCGGTCCTTCGAGGCTCGGCATGGAGCTGAGCAGACCGAGCGTGTAGGGGTGCTGGGGGTCCGTCAGCACCTCCTTCTTGGTGCCGCGCTCCACACACCGGCCGCCGTACATCACCAGGACGTCGTCCGCGATGTCGGCGATGACGCCGAGGTCGTGCGTGATGAACACGATGGCGGTGCCGAACTCCTGCTGGAGGTCCTTGAGCAGGTCCATGATCTGCGCCTGGACCGTCACGTCGAGGGCCGTGGTCGGCTCGTCGGCGATGAGCAGTTCCGGGTCGCAGACCAGGGCCATGGCGATCATCGCGCGCTGGCGCATACCGCCGGAGAACAGGTGCGGGTAGTCGTCGACCCGGATCTCGGGCTGGGGGATCCCGACCCGCTTCAGCATCTCGATCGCGCGCTCCCGGGCCTCCTTCTTGGAGGCGCCGGTGTGCTTGCGGTAGGTCTCGGCGATCTGCTTGCCGACCGTGTGGTACGGCGACAGCGAGGCGAGCGCGTCCTGGAAGATCATGGACATCTTGTTGCCGCGCAGCCGCTCCAGCTCCCGCTCGCTCGCGGTGAGGAGCTCCTTGCCGTCGAGCAGGATCTCGCCCTCGATCGCGGTGCGGTCGCGGTCGTGCAGGCCCAGGATCGTCAGGTTGGTGACGGACTTGCCGGAGCCCGACTCGCCGACGATGCCGAGGGTCTTGCCCTTGGCGAGGTCGAAGGAGAGCCCGTCGACGGCCTTGACGGTGCCGTCCTCGGTGGAGAAGTGGACCTTCAGATCCCTGACGGAGAGGAAGGGCTGCTGATCGGTGCTCGTCACGGAGACGCTCCTGGGGGGTGATGCGGGGGTAGGGGGTACGGGCGGAGGGTCAGGCGAGCCGGATCCGCGGGTCGATGAAGGCGTAGGCGGCGTCGACGATGATGTTGAAGAACACGATCGCGGCGGCGGCCAGCACGGTGACGCCAAGCAGCATCGGCAGGTCGCTCTGGTTGACGGAGGTCACCGCGAGCCGGCCGATGCCCTGGAGGCTGAAGACCTGCTCGGTGATGATCGCGCCGCCGATGAGCGTGCCGAGGTCGATGCCGAACACCGTGACGATCGGGCCCATGGCGCCGCGCCAGGCGAAGCGCAGGAAGACGTTCGCACGCGAGAGACCCTTGGCGCGGGCGGTGCGGACGTAGTCCTCGCTGAGCTGCTCGACGAGCTGGGAGCGGGCCATGCGGGTGTAGTTGGCGGTGAAGATGATCGACAGCACGATCCACGGCAGCAGCAGGCCGGAGAACCACGAGACGGGGTTGTCGGTCAGCGGCGTGTACGAGGGCTGGTCGAGGATGCCCGCCTTGAAGACCAGGAAGTACAGCGCGATGTAGCCGACGAAGTAGATCTGGAGCGAGGAGCCCAGCAGCGAGGCCGAGGTCGCGAACTTGTCCAGGAACTTGCCCTGCTTGAGCGCCGCGATCATGCCGGTGCCGACGCCGAAGACCAGGAAGATGGCGGCCGAGCCGAAGGCGAGCGAGAGGGTCAGCGGCAGCCGGTCCATGATCGTGCCGAAGACGGGCTCGTTGTTGGCGAAGGAGTAGCCCAGGCACGGCGCGTTGCAGTTCCCGAAGCCGCTGTAGTCCCGACCGACGAAGATCCCCTTCAGCCAGTACCAGTACTGGACCGGGATCGGATGGTCGATGCCCAGGTTGTGCCGGATCTGCGCCAGCGAGGCCGGCGTGCAGTTCTTGCCGCAGGACATCATGGCCGGGTCACGCGGGACGGCGTAGAAGAGCCAGAAGGTGATGGCGCTGATGATCAGGAGAATGACCAGCGCGCCGATCGTACGGCGGACAAGGAAGCGGAACATGGGGTCAGGACTTTCCGGGCGAGGCGCCGTTGCCGGGGCGTGAGGGGTGTGGAGCCGGTGGGGGCGGCCCGGTGCGGGACCGCCCCCTGGTGCCGCAGGCGCCTACGCCTTGGCGTAGAGCCTGGTGAGCGCGATGCCGGTGTTTCCGGCGTCGTAGACGAAGCCGCCGACCTTCGTGCCGTGCATCCAGTTGCGGATGGCGTGGTAGTCCGGGACACAGGCCGCGAGTTCCATGACCTGCTTGTCGATGGCGCCCCAGGCCTTGTTGGCCTCGTCCGCGTCGGTGATCAGCGAGGCGGCCGCGATGGCCTTGTCGACGCTCGCGTTCTTCAGCTGCGCGTAGTTGCTGCGGCCGTCGCCGATGTTCGCGCCGTCCCAGCAGGGATAGAAGACCGAGTAACCGCCCGGCCAGTCCGGGCTCCAGCCGGCCGCGAACAGGTCGTACTGGTTGTCGATCTTGCCGATCTGGGTGTAGAAGGTCGACTTGTCGATCTGCTTGTTGACGACCGTGAAGCCGGCCGCCTCCAGCGCGTTCTTGATCGCCACGGCCTGCTTCACCGCGTTGTCCGACGTCTGGTAGGCGATGACCAGCTTCTGGCCGACCTTGCCGGCCTCCTTGAGGAGGGCCTTGGCCTTGACCGGGTCGCCGCCGGGCTTCTTGGTCTTGCCGTAGAGGTCGAACTCCGTGTAACCGGGCGTCACCGGGGAGAAGATCGTGGTCGCTATCTCGCTGGTGGACGCGCCGCCGCGGATGGTCTGCAACTGCTGGTTCGGCCAGGCGTAGTTGATGGCCTGACGGACCTTGACGTCCGTGATCCGGGTGGTGTTGATCGGCCAGTAGTAGGTGACCGTGTCGACCGCGGTGAGCACCTGCTCCTTGAGCTTCGCGTTGGTGAGGACCGTGGCGATCCGCTCGGGGGCGACCTCGTTGAAGATCGACATCGTGTACTGGTCGTTGCCCTTGTCCGCGATGTAGCGGTCGGTCGAGGCCAGCAGTTCGAAGCCGAACTGGAAGAGGTACTTGTCCGGGTAGGCGTTGCGGATCGGGTCCGTCGCCGCGTCCCAGTGCTCGTTGCGGATGTACGTCAGGGACTTGCCGACGTCGCGGGCGGAGATCTTGTACGGGCCGCAGGAGAACGGCTGCTTGTCGTACTTCTCCTTGGTGTCCTTCGACTTCTTCACGAAGGAGTACGCCCGCTCGGCGAGCGTGAAGTTGAAGTCACCACGGGCCTCGTTGAGGCGGAAGGTGACAGTCCTGCCGTCGATCTCGATGGAGTCGAGGCTCTTGCCCTCGTAGGGGCCCTTGTACTTGTCGCCGCCCACCAGGAACTGCTGGACGTAGCGCGGGCCCTCGGTGACGAAGGAGGCGAAGAGGCGCTCGAAGGTGTGGCGGACGTCGTCCATGGAGAGGTCGGAGCCGTCCTCCCACTTGATGCCGTCCTTGATGGTGAACGACCAGGTCTTGCCGCCGTCCTTGGCCGTGCCGGCGTCCGTGGCCACGTCGCCGACCAGGGTGGCGCCGCCCTTGGCGTCGAGCTTGTAGCCGGTCAGGCCACGCATGATCGGGGTGGTGATGAGGATCTCGGTGGAGACGTAGATCTGGGCCGGGTCGAGGTGGTCCATGTCGAACTGGTCGAGCCCGTAGATCGTCCCGCCCTTGACCGCGCCGGCGACCTCGGGGGCGGGGCCCGTCGAGTCGGCCTTCGTGCCGACCTCGATCTTGCTCTGCTTGGCCTTGCTGACCGAGGGGATCTTGTTCTTCGAGGTCGAGTTGGAGCCGCCGCAGGCGGTCAGCACCGTGCTCGACGCCGCGACCACACCGGTGGCGATCATGAAGTTTCTACGGGAAAAAGACACAGCAACCCTGCCTTATGGGTGGGACGGGACCAGCCGGACGACATTGACCGGGCCGGGGAAGAGAGAAGGGGTCAGCGCTTGGACTTCGGGTCGAGCGCGTCGCGCGCCGAGTCGCCGAGCAGGTTGAACGCCAGGACGAAGATCACCATGGAGAGGCCCGGGAAGAGCATGAAGGTGAAGTCCTGGGTGTAGAACTGGGCGCCCCGCTGGATCATCACGCCCCAGTCCGGGGTCGGGTCGATCATGCCGACACCGAGAAAGGCGAAGCCCGCCTCAGCGGTCACGTAGGCCGGGAGCATGAGCGTGGACTGGATGAGGATCGGGGTCCACAGGTTCGGCAGCAGCTCCTTGAAGACGATGCGCGCCGGCGACGCCCCGGTCACCTTGGCGGCCTCGACGAACTCCCGCTCGCGCAGGCCCAGTACCTGGCCGCGCAGCAGGCGGGCGATCGACGCCCAGCCGAAGAACGAGAGCATGACGATGAGCGCGGTGGCCCGCAGCCAGGTCGGGATGTTGTCGTCGGCGGCGACGAACAGGCCGAACACCACCGGCATGAAGGCGATGATGAACAGCGTCGAGGGGATCGACAGCACGATGTCGACGATCCGGCCGACGATGTAGTCCGTCCTGCCGCCCAGGTAGCCCGCGGTCACGCCGATGACGACACCGAGGGCGGTCGTGATCAGGGTGGCCGCCAGGGCGATGCCCAGCGAGGTCCGGATGCCGTAGATCAGGAAGGTGAAGACGTCGCGGCCCAGCTGCGGCTCGATGCCGAACCAGAACTGCGAGCTCATGCCGCCGTTGGCGCCCGCCGGGTACGAGAACGGGTCGAGCAGGCTCGGGTCCTGGCTCGCGTACGTCGTGTACGGGTTCTTCCCGTACAGCTTGGAGATCAGGGGCGCGGCCAGTGCGATCGCGAAGAAGAAGACCACGATGATCGCGGATATGACACCCGTACGGTCCCGTTTGAAGCGGCGCCACGCGAGCTGTCCCGGGGACCTGCTCTCGTTGGCCTTCGAGTCGGGAGAAGTGATCGACTTCTCGACGCTCTCGTCGGTCACCTCGAGCGGGGCCGTGGATGGAGTTGGGGGGGTCATGGTGCTCCTGGCCCAAGGGAGGGTCTGATGAGACTCCGCAGGGCGCTCCCCTACGGGCTACGCCGGACTTTTTCAACGCAATTCATGCAAGGTCAATAAATTCTCGGTCGAGTTGGGTTTCTCTTTGCAATATTTGCGCCCGCTTGGCCAAGTCGATACTACGCGCGTAGCACTCCGTGATGGATCCGTGCCTGATTTCCGACCAACTACGCCAAACGGGCAACGCGTTCGATATGCGGACGTGCGTGTATCGGAATGTGTACACGGGTGAACATCTGTCACCCCTGGCGGCCATCCGGACGACGGGTCCCCCGAACGGTCTCGACCGGTGTGCGGCGCGCCCTTTTTGTGTCGATATTGGCCGGTAACGGATTGGCAGTCTTGAGGAGGCACTCCATGCGCGGAGCCACGCACGCCAAATGGGCCGCAGGCGCGGCGGCGGTCGCACTCGCCGTGACGGGCTGCGGGGGCGGGGGCAGCGACAGCGGCGGCGGTGACGGCAGCGCGGTGCTCAGCTCCTCGTGGGGAGACCCGCAGAACCCGCTGGAGCCGGCCAACACCAACGAGGTGCAGGGCGGCAAGGTGCTCGACATGATCTTCCGCGGGCTGAAGCGGTACAACCCGAAGACGGGCGCCGCCGAGGACATGCTCGCCGACAAGATCGACACCACGGACTCGCAGAACTTCACGGTCACGATCAAGGACGGCTGGACCTTCAGCAACGGCGAGGCGGTCACCGCCAAGTCCTTCGTCGACGCCTGGAACTACGGCGCGAGCCTGAAGAACAACCAGAAGAACGCGTACTTCTTCCAGTACATCGTGGGCTACGACAAGACCCACCCCGACGACGGCTCCAAGCAGACCGCGGACACCCTCAGCGGCCTCAAGGTCACCGGCGCCAGGACCTTCACCGTCCAGCTGACGCAGAAGTTCTCGACGTTCCCGGACACCCTCGGCTACCCGGCCTTCGCGCCGCTGCCCAAGGCGTTCTACGACAACCACGCGGCCTGGGTGAAGAAGCCGATCGGCAACGGGCCGTACACGGTGAAGTCGTACGCCAAGGGCTCACAGATGTCCCTGCGGACCTGGGCCGACTACCCGGGCACGGACAAGGCGGAGAACGGCGGCGTCGACCTCAAGGTCTACACCGACAACAACACCGCCTACACCGACCTCATGGCCGGCAACCTCGACCTGGTCGACGACGTCCCGGCGGCCCAGCTCAAGAACGTCAAGAACGACCTCGGCGACCGCTATCTGAACACCCCCGCCGGCATCATCCAGACCCTCGCGTTCCCGTTCTACGACAAGGACTGGAACAAGAGCGGCTCGGACAAGGTCCGCAAGGGCCTGTCCATGGCGATCAACCGCAAGCAGATCACCGACACGATCTTCCAGAAGACCCGCACCCCGGCCACCGACTGGACCTCACCGGTCCTCGGCAAGGAGGGCGGCTTCCAGGACGGGCTGTGCGGGGACGGCTGCGACTACGACCCGACCGAGGCCAAGAAGCTGATCCAGGAGGGCGGCGGACTGCCCAACGGCCAGGTCAAGATCAGCTACAACGCGGACACGGGCTCGCACAAGGAGTGGGTGGACGCCGTGTGCAACTCCATCAACAACGCGCTCGGCAACGACAAGGCCTGTGTCGGCAACCCGGTCGGCACCTTCGCCGACTTCCGCAGCCAGATCACCCAGAAGAAGATGTCGGGGCCGTTCCGGGCCGGCTGGCAGATGGACTACCCGCTGATCCAGAACTTCCTCCAGCCGCTCTACTACACTAACGCCTCGTCCAACGACGGCAAGTGGTCCGACAAGGACTTCGACAAGCTCGTCAACCAGGCCAACACCGAGACCGACACCGGCAAGGCGATCTCGCTCTTCCAGGACGCCGAGAAGGTGGTCCGCGACAACATGGCGGCGATCCCGCTCTGGTACCAGAACGGCAGCGCCGGCTGGTCGGACCGGCTCTCCAACGTCGCGCTCAACCCCTTCAGCGTCCCCGTCTACAACGAGATCAAGGTCAGCTGACCCGCCGTGGGGCGCTACGTCGTGAGGCGGCTGCTCCAGATGATCCCGGTGTTCATCGGGGCCACGCTGCTGATCTTCCTGATGGTGAACGTGATGGGCGACCCCATCGCGGGCCTGTGCGGCGACAAGCAGTGCGACCCGGCGACGGCGGCCCAGCTCAAGAAGGAGTTCGGCCTCGACAAGCCGGTCTGGCAGCAGTACCTGACCTACATGGGGAACGTCTTCACCGGTGACTTCGGTACGGCGTTCAACGGCCAGAAGGTCACCGACCTGATGTCGACGGCGTTCCCGGTCACCATCCGGCTGACGATCGTGGCGATCCTCTTCGAGATCGTCATCGGCATCTCGCTCGGGGTCGTCACCGGCCTCAGGCGGGGCCGGCCGGTCGACACCGTGGTCCTGCTGCTCACCCTCGTCGTGATCTCCGTCCCCACCTTCGTCACCGGCCTGCTGCTCCAGCTGCTGCTCGGTGTCGAGTGGGGATGGATCAAACCGTCGGTCTCCACGGAGGCGACCTTCTCCGAACTGATCGTGCCGGGCCTGGTACTGGCCTCCGTCTCCCTGGCCTACGTGACCCGGCTGACCCGCACCTCCATCGCGGAGAACCGGCGCTCGGACTACGTCCGTACGGCGGTGGCCAAGGGCCTGCCCCGCCGCCGGGTGATCATCCGCCACCTGCTCCGCAACTCACTCATCCCCGTCGTCACCTTCATCGGCACCGACATCGGCGCCCTGATGGGCGGCGCCATCGTCACCGAGCGGATCTTCAACATCCACGGCGTCGGCTTCCAGCTCTACCAGGGCATCCTCCGGCAGAACACCCAGACCGTCGTCGGCTTCGTCACCGTCCTCGTCCTCGTCTTCCTGGTGGCCAACCTGCTCGTCGACCTCTTGTACGCCGTACTCGACCCGAGGATCCGCTATGCCTGAGCAGCCGCACGATCCCGAACTCGCGATCGCCGGCACCGGCATGGGCGGTCCGATGGACCTCGCGACGAGCGAGGCGGAGACGCTGGACCGGTCGCCGGGCGGTCCCGACGGCACCGGCCCGCAGGACAGGCCCCGCTCCCTGTGGTCCGACGCCTGGCGCGACCTGCGCCGCAACCCTGTCTTCATCATCTCGGCGCTGGTCATCCTCTTCCTCGTCGTCATCTCCATCTGGCCCTCCCTGATCGCCTCGGGCAACCCCCTCAAGTGCAACCTCTCCAAGGCCCAGGAGGGCTCCCAGCCGGGCCACCCCTTCGGCTACGACGGCCAGGGCTGCGACGTCTACACGCGCACGGTCTACGGCGCCCGTACGTCCGTGACGGTCGGCGTCCTCGCCACGCTCGGGGTCGCCGTCCTCGGCTCGGTCCTCGGCGGCCTCGCCGGCTTCTTCAGCGGGGCGTGGGACTCGGTCCTGTCCCGCATCACCGACATCTTCTTCGCGATCCCGGTGGTCCTGGGCGGCCTGGTCCTGCTCTCCGTCGTCACCAGCAACACGGTCTGGCCGGTGATCGGCTTCATGGTGCTGCTGGGCTGGCCGCAGATCTCCCGGATCGCCCGAGGCTCGGTCATCACCGCCAAACAGAACGACTACGTGCAGGCCGCCCGCGCCCTCGGCGCCTCCAACTCCCGGCTCCTGCTGCGGCACATCGCGCCCAACGCGATCGCCCCGGTGATCGTCGTGGCGACCATCGCGCTCGGCACGTACATCTCCCTGGAAGCGACCCTGTCCTACCTCGGCGTCGGCCTCAAACCGCCCACGGTCTCCTGGGGCATCGACATCTCGGCCGCCTCCACCTACGTCCGCAACGCCCCCCACGCCCTCCTGTGGCCCTCCGGCGCCCTGGCGATCACGGTGCTCGCGTTCATCATGCTCGGCGACGCGGTCCGCGACGCCCTCGATCCGAAGCTGAGGTGACGGCGTGACGGTGCTGGAGGAGTGCGGGCAGCGGCCGGCGTTCCGGGTCCTCGTGCCGGAGCCGGCGGGGGCCGGTGGCCGGGCGGTGGATGCGGATGCGCCGGCCGCCCCGCCCGCCCGGAGGCCCTCGGCCGGGCCGGCGGTCGCCGTGTCCGCGTTCATCATGCTCGGCGACGCGGTCCGCGACGCCCTCGATCCGAAGTTGAGGTGAGTCGGCGTCATGCTGCTCGAAGTGCGGGACCTGCATGTGGAGTTCAGGACTCGGGACGGGGTCGCCAAGGCTGTCAACGGGGTCGACTACGGGGTGGACGCGGGGGAGACCCTTGCGGTGCTGGGGGAGTCCGGGTCCGGGAAGTCCGTCGCCGCGCAGGCCGTGATGGGGATCCTCGACATGCCGCCCGGGAAGATCACCGGCGGCGAGATCCTCTTCCGGGGCAAGGACCTGCTCAAGCTCAAGGAGGAGGAGCGCAGGAAGGTCCGCGGCGCCGAGATGGCGATGATCTTCCAGGACGCGCTGTCCTCCCTCAACCCCGTGCTCTCCGTGGGCGACCAGCTCGGCGAGATGTTCACCGTGCACCGCGGGATGTCCCGGAAGGACGCGCGCACCAAGGCGGTCGAGCTGATGGACCGCGTGCGCATCCCGGCCGCGAAGGAGCGTGTCCGCGACTACCCGCACCAGTTCTCCGGCGGTATGCGCCAGCGCATCATGATCGCCATGGCGCTCGCCCTGGAGCCGGCGCTCATCATCGCCGACGAGCCGACGACCGCCCTGGACGTCACCGTCCAGGCCCAGGTCATGGATCTGCTCGCCGAGTTGCAGCGCGAACTGCACATGGGGCTCATCCTCATCACCCACGACCTCGGCGTGGTCGCCGACGTCGCCGACCGGATCGCGGTGATGTACGCGGGCCGGATCGTCGAGCAGGCGCCGGTGCACGACATCTACAAGGCGCCCGCACACCCGTACACCAAGGGCCTGTTGGAGTCGATCCCGCGGCTCGACCAGAAGGGCCAGGAGCTCTACGCCATCAAGGGACTGCCGCCCAACCTCATGAACATCCCGCCCGGTTGTGCCTTCAACCCCCGCTGCCCGATGGCCCAGGACGTGTGCCGCACGGACGTACCGCCCCTGCACGAGGTGGACGACCAGCGGGTGAGCGCCTGTCACTTCTGGAGGGAGTGCCTCAATGGCTGAGTCGATCCTGGAAGTCAGCGGCCTGGTCAAGCACTATCCGTTGACCCAGGGCATCGTGTTCAAGAAGCAGATCGGTGCCGTCAAGGCCGTCGACGGCGTCGACTTCGCGCTCGGCAGGGGCGAAACCCTCGGCATCGTCGGCGAGTCCGGCTGCGGCAAGTCGACGGTCGCCAAGATGCTGGTCAACCTGGAGAAGCCGACGGCCGGTTCGATCAAGTACAAGGGCGAGGACATCACCACCCTGTCCGGCCGCGCCCTGCGCACCGTACGCCGCAACATCCAGATGGTCTTCCAGGACCCGTACACCTCCCTCAACCCCCGTATGACAGTGGGCGACATCATCGGGGAGCCCTACGAGATCCACCCCGAGGTGGCCCCCAAGGGCGACCGGCGCAAGAAGGTCCAGGACCTGCTGGACGTGGTCGGGCTCAACCCCGAGTACATCAACCGCTATCCGCACCAGTTCTCCGGCGGCCAGCGCCAACGCATCGGCATCGCACGGGGGTTGGCCCTGCGCCCCGAGATCATCGTGGCCGACGAACCGGTCTCCGCCCTCGACGTCTCCGTCCAGGCCCAGGTGATCAACCTGCTCGACCGGTTGCAGACCGAGTTCGAGCTGTCGTACCTCTTCATCGCCCACGACCTGTCGATCGTCCGGCACATCTCGGACCGGGTCGGCGTGATGTACCTGGGCCGGATCGTGGAGATCGGCAAGGACGCCGAGATCTACGACCATCCCACGCACCCCTACACCCAGGCGCTGCTGTCCGCCGTCCCCGTGCCCGACCCGGAGGCCCGCGAGCACCGGGAGCGGATCATCCTCGTGGGTGACGTGCCGTCACCGACGAACGTCCCGTCCGGCTGCCGCTTCCGCACCCGGTGCTGGAAGGCCCAGGAACGCTGCGAGTTGGAGGTGCCGCTGCTGGCGGTGCCCGCGGAGTTCCGGCTCATGAGCGGTCCCGCCGCGCACGACTCGGCCTGCCACTTCGCGGAGGAGAAGCAGGTCGTGCCGACGGACGAGCCGACGGACGAACCGGGGCCGGAGAAGGCGGGAGAGGACGGCAACGGGCCGGGATGACATGGCGCATCCCGGCCCGTTTACGGCACCCGCACGGCCGTACGCTGTTCAGACTGGCGCGTCCGTATATCGGTACCGCTTCCGCGAAGTTGCCTGCGTGTAAACGCGATTCGCGGGCATTTGTGCGGTTATTTCAATGATCGTTTGAGGAAGTCCAGCTGAAGCAGGAGCAGATTCTCGGCGACCTCCTCCTGCGGGGTCATGTGGGTCACCCCGGACAGCGGGAGCACCTCGTGCGGCCGGCCGGCGGCCAGCAGGGCGGAGGACAGGCGCAGTGAGTGGGCGACCACGACGTTGTCGTCCACCAGGCCGTGGATGATCATCATCGGGCGGTGCGGCTCGGCCGCGTCGACCAATCCCTCGTCGTGGACGACCGAGTTGCGGCGGTAGACCTCCGGCTGCTCGTCCGGGTGGCCGATGTACCGCTCCTGGTAGTGGGTGTCGTACAGCCGCAGATCGGTGACCGGGGCGCCCACCACCGCCGCGTGGAAGACGTCCGGGCGGCGCAGCGCCGCGAGTGCCGCCAGATAGCCGCCGAAGGACCAGCCGCGGATCGCGACCCGGCTCAGGTCGAGCGGGAAGTCGGCGGCGAGCGCCTGGAGCGCGTCGACCTGGTCCTGCAGGACGACCGCCGCGAGGTCGTCCCGCACCGCCTTCTCCCAGGCGGGGGAGCGGCCCGGCGTGCCCCGCCCGTCGGCCACGACGACCGCGAACCCCTGGTCGGCGAACCACTGCGAGGTCAGATACGGATTGCGCGCGGCGACCACTCGCTGACCGTGCGGACCACCGTAGGGGTCGAGGAGGACCGGCAGGGAGGTGTCACCGGCGTAGTCACGCGGCAAGAGCACGGCGCACGGGATTCGTCGTGCGCCCCCCTCGACAAGCGTCACACGCGGGGACAAACCGGGATCTTCGGCATGTGAGGTCACGGTCGCGAACTGTTTGCCGTCCCGCAGCAGCCGTACCTGCGCGCCCGGGTGGTCGAGCGAGGCGGACACCAGCACGGTCACGCCTCCGGCGCGCACCGCCGTGTGCACGCCGGGTTCCTGCGACAAGCGCTCCACGCCGAGTTCGCTGACGCGGTAGACGTGCACCTCGCCGATCTCGGACGCCTCGGCCTCCGCGCCCGCCGACGCCGAGACCAGCACGTCGTCGTCCCCGACCGCCAGTACCGCGCGCACGTGCAACTGCGGTCCGGTCAGGGGGCGTTCGCCGACCGCCAGGACCCGCGCGCCGCCTTCGTCGGCGATCCGCACGAGCCGTCCCGAAGGGCTCCAGCAGGGCACTCCGGGGAAAAGATCAAGCCAAATTGGATCTTCGTCCGCGTGCACCAGACGGGTCGCTCCCGTGTCCGGATCCACCGCCAGGTACAGCTGACTGCGCTGGTCGCGCGCCTGTACGAGGAGCAGCGGCGCACCCGCGTCTGACCAGTGCACATGCGCCAGATACGGATACCGCGCCCGGTCCCAGACGACCTCCGTGCGGGCCCCGTGCAGGCCGATCACGAACAGCCGCACCTCCGCGTTGGCGGTGCCCGCCGCCGGATACGGGACGTGCTGTGGATCACGTTCGGGATGCGCCGGGTCGGAGATCCACCAGCGCTGCACGGGCGTGTCGTCCACGCGCGCGACCAGCAGCCGGTCCGACTCGGGCGACCACCAGAATCCGCGCTGGCGCTGCATCTCCTCGGCCGCGATGAACTCGGCCAGTCCATAGGTGATGTTCGCCGACTCCGGCTCGGCGAGGGCCCGTTCACCCTCGCCCTCGGCGCCCACGATCCGCAGGGCGCCGCCGGCCACGTAGGCGACATGCCGTCCGTCGGGGGCCGGGCGCGGGTCGATCACCGGTCCGGGGACGGTGAGTTCACGTGCCGTGCCGGCCCGCAGTTCGGCCGTGAACAGCCGTCCCGACAAGGCGAAAGAGGCCAGCTCGACGGTCGCGTCGGTGGCATAGCCGACGATGCCGGCGCCGCCCTCACGACTGCGTTCACGACGGGCGCGCTCCTGCGGGGAGAGGTCCTCGGCGGCCCCGTCGAGCAGGGCGCGCGGGTCCGCCGCGACGCGCTCCCCGCCGTCCGTCGGATCCAGCACCCACAGTGAATTCGCCCTGTCCGTACCGGAGGTGGAGCGCAGGAACACGACCCGCGAACCGTCGGGCGCCACCGAGAACGCGCGCGGCGCACCGAGCGTGAAGCGCTGGGTGCGGGCGTGTCGGCGGGGGAAAGAGTCGGACGTCGTCGTCATGCTCCGACCATATTGGCCATGCGCCCCCTTGTGCGGCCGTGCGCCGATCGATGCGCGCGTGTGGATAGTTATGATCACTGACGCATGGTGGGTATGAATCCGCTGGCTGACGTATGGATTTATCTGCTGGATTCATCTGCCCCTTGGTCCGACTGGTCCGACCCCGCGTACTTGGGATCTTTGGAGGTGAGCCGCCGTGGCACTTTCGATTTCGGCGGTGGTGCTGCTGGCGATCGTCGTCTTCCTGTTGGTCAAGAAGTCGGGTCTGAAGGGCGGGCACGCCGTGGTGTGCGTCCTTCTCGGCTTCTACCTCGCCTCCTCGACCGTCGCTCCCACCATCAGTGAGCTGACGACGAACATCGCGGGGATGATCGGCAGCCTCAAGTTCTGACCCGGGCCGCGCCGGGCTTGTCGGTGGCGCCTCGTAGGGTGGCTCCATGACGGAACTGCCCGCTCGGCGTCTGCTCCTGGTGCACGCGCACCCGGACGACGAGTCGATCAACAACGGCGCGACCATGGCCCGGTACGCGGCCGAGGGTGCCCACGTGACCCTGGTCACCTGCACCCTCGGCGAGCTCGGCGAGGTCATCCCGCCGCAGCTGCGCCACCTGACCGGCACCGCCCTGGGCGAGTACCGCCGGGGCGAGCTCGCGGCGGCCCTGCGCGCGCTCGGCGTCGAGGACTTCCGTCAGCTCGGCGGCCCCGGACGCTACCGCGACTCCGGAATGATGGGCCTCGCCGACAACGACGACCCCGCCGCCTTCTGGCAGGCCGACCTGGACGAAGCCGCAGGCCACCTCGTCGAGGTCATCCTGGAGGTACGCCCCCAGGTCCTCGTCACCTACGACGAACACGGCGGGTACGGCCACCCCGACCACATCCAGGCCCACCGCGTCGCCACGCGCGCCGCCGAGCTGGCCGCCGACGCCGGGTGGCGGATCCCCAAGGTCTACTGGAACCGCGTGCCGCGCCCGGTCGCCGAGGCCGCGTTCGCCCGCCTCTCGGGCGCCCTGCTCGGCCTGCCCTTCGCCAAGTCCGCCGCCGTCGACGACGTGCCGGGCGTGGTGGCCGACGACCTCGTCACCACCGAGATCGACGGCACGGTGTACGCCGCCGCCAAGGCCGCCGCGATGCGCGCGCACGCGACCCAGATCGCCGTCGCGGAACCGTACTTCGCGCTCTCCAACGAGCTGGCCCAGCCGCTCTTCACGACGGAGTACTACGAACGCGTGGGGGGCGCCGGAGCAGCTCGGCGGGATCCCGGTGGGCGCGAGACCGACCTGTTCGCCGGCATCGGCACCGAGGAGGCGTCATGAGCGACCGGGGTTCCCTGCTCGCGCAGCCCTTGCAGCGGCCCTCTCTCGGGCGGGCGCTCCTCTACGTGGGGCTCTTCGTGCTCGGCGCGGTGGTCGGGGGCGCCGGGGCGCTGGTGCAGTCCGGCTGGTTCCCGGGCGGGCTGCTGCTCGCGCTCGTCGGCGAGGCGGGGCTCTGTCTCGGCGGCGGCTGGGCGATCGGCGGCCGGGGCGGGGCGATCGCGCCCGCCGCCGGCTGGATGGTCTCCGTCATCCTGCTCACCGCCAGCAGACCGGAGGGCGACTTCCTGTTCGCCGCAGGAGGTGGCTCTTATCTCTTCCTCCTCGGAGGGATGGCCGTCGCTGTGATCTGCGCCACCCTTGGGCAAGGGCGGCAACCAGGCGCCCGTGACGTCCGACTTGGCAAGTGACGTACCACTTCGCCGTTAAGGGCGCGTGCAAGTGCCGTGTGGGTTTACTCGGCGGTCGCGGGATACGCGCCAGACGTGGCCAGTATGGTGGTGCGCGCCGCCGAGCCGCCCGCTGAGGTTGTGTCGGGCGGCGGAGCCAACCGGGAGAACCTGCCTTGAGTCGTGAAACTGACACTCCGTCCTCCGGGCCCAACGGGCGCGGCGGGGCCGCCTACCCGTCGGGTACGCCGCCGTACGGGACCCCCGCGGTTCCCGACGCCGGTACGGACGCGGGTCGTTCGGCCGCGCAGCCGGAGGAACGCAAGACCGAGACCACGCTGACGACCCGGATCCGGATCAACATCCCCGGGTCGCGGCCCATTCCGCCGGTCGTCGTACGGACCCCCGTCACGGACGCGGACGCCCCCGACGGCAGTGCTGCGGAGGCCGAGGCTCCGGCGCTGCCCGCGCTGCCGTCCATGGGCTCCGGCGAGCCGCCCACCGGACAGGGCGGACCCGGCGCTCCCGGCGGCCCCGGCGGGGAGAAGACGAGCGACTGGTTCGCGCCCCGCAAGTCCTCGGCGGGCAAGCCCGATTCGGGCGGCGGTGCCACCAACGGCGCCGGAATCCCGGGCGGTTCGGCCGCCCCCGCCACGCCCCCCGCGGGGACCCCGACCCCCGGTGCCCGTCCCGGCGCGGGTCGCCCCGGCGGTGTCGTCGGCTCCATGAGCGTGCCGGGCGGCTCCCGCCCCGGCGGCGCGAGCGGTGCCCGGCCCGGCGGGACCAACGGTTCGGGGCTCACCGGGGCGACCGGCGGCCCGGTGGCCCCCGGACACGGCGGCGGCACCGGTTCCTTCGACGTCACCGAGGCGCTCGCCGCGGGACCGCTGGGCCCCGGCTCGCGTCCCGGTGGCGGTGAACCGCGCCGCGCCGAGCTGCCGTACTTCGCCGAGGGCGAGCGCGGGGAGCAGGGCGGCCCGGGCACCCAGGGCGGCTACGGCGGCCCCGGCGGCGCGAGCGGCTTCAACGGACCGGGCGGCCCCGGCGGCCCGGGCGGCGGCCCGCACGGCCCCGCGGGACCGACCGGCGGTCCGGTCACCGGCGACGGGCCGATGGCCCCGCAGCTGGGCGCCGGCCCCGGTGGCCCCAACGGCCAGGGCGGCTACGGCGGCCCGGGCAACCCGCACGACTTCTCGGCGCCCGGCGGCCCTGGCGGTCCTGGTGCCATGGGCGCTCCCGGCACGGGTCCGGGCGCCCAACCGCGCGGGCTCGGTCCCGGCGGCGGGCTGAGCGACGACACCGCGATCCTCACCCCGCAGGTTCCCGCCTCCGCCCGGCCCCCGCAGAGCTACCCGAATCCCGACAACGTCTCCGGGCACACCGTCACCAGCGGCATCCCGGTCGTCCCGTCCGGCCAGGGCGCGCCCTTCGGACCGGGCGCCCACACCGACGGACCGCTGCCGCACACCCCGCCCAAGCTGCCCGAGCCGGTCGCGCAGGACGTGCCGGCCGCGGCGTCGAGCAAGGCGGGCAAGAAGAAGAAGGGGCGCAGCAAGCTGGTGCTCCTGGTCGTCGCCCTGTTCGTCATCGGTGGCGGTGCCTACGGCGCCGGGCTGCTGATGAACCACACCGACGTGCCCAAGGGCTCCACCGTGCTGGGCGTCGACATCGGCGGCGGCACCCGCGACGACGCCGTCAAGAAGCTCGACGAGGCCTTCGGCAACCGCGTCAACAAGCCGCTGAAGCTCTCCGTCGGCGGCAGCACCGTCTCCCTCACGCCGGACCAGGCGGGCCTTCAGTTCGACGAGCAGGCCACGGTCGCCGCGGCCGCGCAGAGCGACTACAACCCGGTCTCCGTCGTCGGCTCCCTCTTCGGCAACCACCGGATCATCGACCCGGTCATGCCGGTGGACGAGGAGAAGCTGACCGCCGCCCTGAAGGACGCGGCCGGCGGCTCCGGCTCGGTGACCGAGGGCACGATCGAGTTCAAGTCCGGCAAGCCGGTCGCGGTCTACGGCAAGGCGGGCAAGGGCATCGACGCCGCGAAGTCGACCGACGCCGTCGTGCAGGCGTACCGCACCCAGGTGGAGACCGGCACGACCACACCGGTCACGGTCGCCACCACGACCCAGCAGCCGGCGATCTCGAACGCCGAGGTCGACCGCGAGATGAAGGACTTCGCGAAGCCGGCGATGTCCGCGCAGGTCGTCGTGCAGACCGACGCGCTGCACAGCATCCCGTTCGGTTCCCTGTCCCTGCCGAAGATCCTCGGCTTCAAGGCGGTGGACGGCAAGCTGGTGGAGACGTACGACCTCGACGCGCTGAAGGAGGCGTACGGCGCCACCTTCGACGGCGTGCTGATCACCCGGGGCACCGGCCAGAAGACGGCCGTCACCCCCCAGGACGTCGCCGGCGCGCTGCGCAAGGCGCTGGTCGGCAAGACGGCGGCGGAGCGGATCGGGGTCATCGACACCGACCCCAGCTGACGTCGACTCCGTGAGGGGGCGCCCGGTGCTCACCGGGCGCCCCTTCGTCGTATGACATCTGTCATCCGGCACTCAGGACCGCCGACACTGCCGGGCGGGAGCGCCCGGCGGCCACCATGGTCCACATGACGACGACAGCGGCGACGGCCACCACCCCGGTGGTCGGGTTCGACCAGGTGAGCAAGATCTACGGGGACGTACGGGCCGTGGACGGGCTGACGCTCGCTCTGCACCCGGGGGAGACGGTGGCCCTGCTGGGGCCCAACGGGGCCGGCAAGTCGACCACCCTCGATCTGCTGCTGGGGCTGAGGCAGGCCGACAGCGGCACGGTGAAGGTGTTCGGGAGCAGCCCGCGCGAGGCCATCGTCGCCGGACGGGTGGGCGCGATGCTCCAGAGCGGCGGGCTGATGGACGAGGTCACGGTCGCCGAGCTGGTCCGGCTCGCCTGCGATCTGCACCCCAGGCCGTACCCGCTGAGCGAGGTGCTGGCCCGCGCAGACATCGCGCAGATCGCCGACCGCAAGGTCAACAAGCTCTCCGGCGGCCAGGCCCAGCGCGTCCGCTTCGCCCTCGCCACCGCGGGCGACAGCGATCTGATCGTGCTGGACGAGCCGACCACCGGCATGGACGTCTCCGCCCGCCAGGCCTTCTGGGCCACCATGCGCGAGCAGGCCGACCGGGGCCGCACGGTCCTGTTCGCCACGCACTATCTGGAGGAGGCCGACGCCATCGCGGACCGCGTGCTGGTCCTGCACCGCGGCCGGCTCCTCGCGGACGGCACCGCCGCCGAGATCAAGGCGAAGGCGGGCGCGCGCAAGGTCGCCTTCGACCTGGAGGGCGAGATCGACGAGGCACCGATCCGGGAGCTGCCGTTCCTCACGTCGGTCGACATCTCCGGCCAGACGGTCCGCATCCAGTCCACCGACGCCGACGCGACCGTCCACGCCCTCTACGGCCTCGGCGTCTACCCCCGCAATCTCGAAGTCGCCGGGCTCGGCCTGGAGCAGGCGTTCGTGGCCATCACCGCCGCCGAGGAGGCGAAGTCGAAGTGAACAGCCTGATCAAGCTGGAACTCACCCGCGCCCTGCGCAACCGCAAGTTCCTGTTCTTCTCGGTGATCTACCCCTCGGCCCTGTTCCTGCTGATCGCGGGCAGCGCCGGCCGCACGGACAAGATCGACGGCACCGGCCTGAACGTCGCGACCTACATGATGGTCTCCATGGCCTCCTTCGGCGCCCTGACGGCCGTCCTGATGGGCAACAGCGAGCGCATCGCCAAGGAGCGGGAGAGCGGCTGGGTACGGCAGCTGCGGCTGACCCCGCTGCCGGGGCGCGGGTACGTGATCGCGAAGACCGCGAGCGCGGCCGTGGTCAGCCTGCCGTCGATCGTGATCGTCTTCCTGGTCGCGGCCACGGTGAAGGACGTACGCCTGGACGCCTGGCAGTGGCTCTCGCTCACCGGCGCGATCTGGGCCGGCAGCCTGGTCTTCGCCGCGCTCGGCGTGGCCATCGGCTACCTCGCCACCGGCGACGCGGTCCGCCCGATCACGATGATCACCTACTTCGGCCTGTCCCTGCTGGGCGGCCTGTGGATGCCCGCGACGACGTTCCCGCAGTGGCTCC